>JAWVDF010000015.1:0-38146 GCA_033857635.1 Blastocatellia bacterium | reverse complement strand
AAAGAGGATCTTAACGCAGAGGACGCAGAGGTTTTCGCAAAGGCGCGCAGAGAAGTGCCTTACTTTGCGTACCTCTGCGAAAACCTCTGCGCCCTCTGCGTTTAAGAAATGGTTACCTTAGGCGCACGTCCGAAGTTTTGAACAGACTCTGAATCGCTGGGCTATTTTCAATCGTCTGCTAAACGCGGACTCAGAGGAGGCGACTTTTTGGGCAAAGCCCGTGCGCACTCAATTTCGGCAGAGGCCGACCCGGCTCCCAGCAACCGGATGGATTCAGCGAGCCCTAAGCCTCGCGTGAGCTGCTCGTCACTGTTAGTATCCTTCCGATTCGAAGGTGAAAATAGCACGCATGAAGGATCGGAATCCTCAGCCACGAAACGCTGGAATGACCCATCAGAAGAGAGTTCGCCCCTCATGGCGTTTCGGCCCGCCACTGTTGTTCCTCGCGGTGCTTATCTGCGGCGCGGCCCTTTACACCTATCGCGTGACTCGCAACCCGGCCGGCTTTTTCGTTGACGAATCGTCCATCGCCTATAACGCGTACACCATCTCACAAAACGGTCAGGATGAGTTTGGCAATTCGTGGCCGCTCTACTTTCGCGCCTTCGGTGACTACAAGAATCCCGTTTACATCTACCTGCTGGCAGTCCTGTTCAAGGTGACAGGCCCAAGTATTCTTACGGCCCGACTGTTGTGCGCGCTAGCCGGCCTCGCGGCGGCAGCGTTGCTCGGAATACTCGCCAAGCGCATTTCACGGCGACGAGACGTGAGCATAATAGTTGTCATCTCTGCGCTGCTGACGCCGTGGCTGTTCGAGATAAGTCGAGTCTCGATGGAAGTAGCATTGTACCCATTCGTGCTGGTTCTGTTTCTGCTGGCCGTACAGCGAGCCGCAACGAAAGCGAAGTGGACCTGGACAAATGTCTTTGGTCTGGCGGCGATGCTAGTCCTGTTGACGTACACGTATTCGATTGGACGTTTGCTGGCTCCGCTGTTCGCTCTTGGCCTGTTGTTGTTCGTCACCCGCACAAGGTGGTTAAGAATCTTGCAGGTTTGGATTCTATACGCGCTGTCGCTGATCCCACTATTTATTTTTCAGCGTCAGCATGACGATGCCCTGACCGGCAGATTCAAGATGGTTAGTTATGTGAAGCCGGAAAGTTCCACTGACGAAGTTGTCCGGGTGTTTCTCAAGCACTATGCCGCCAATCTGAATCCCTGGAACCTGCTTGTGACCGGCGATCCTAATATCTATCAAGTGGCTCACGTGGCGAACACACCGGCTCTTTTGCTCGCAACGTTCGTGTTGGTATTGATCGGTGTCTGGCTGATTGTGCGCCATCACAGGGGTGACGCGTGGTGGCGCTTCGTCTTATTCGGTCTGGCCGCCTCGCTCGTGCCGGCTTCGCTGACCGTAGATTATTTCCACATGCTGCGGTTGGTTCCTCTGCTCGTCTTTCTCATCGTGCTAACCATCCCGGCTATCGAAAAGATTTTTTCCATGAAGCAGCGCTGGCGCAAACTCATTTTGGGTGTGCTGGTTGTTATGACTATGGCGCAGGGGGCCGCGTTCCAGTGGCGCTATCATGCCAGCGCCGCTTCGCCATGGCGTTTGCGTTTGTTCGACGCGAGTTTCCCGCAGGTGATCTTTCCTCCGGCAATGGCGCAACCGTCGCGTCCGATTTACGTCGCTGATCCGGCGCCGACTGCTTACATACAATCATACTGGTACGCGGTGCTGCATGGTTCGGCAGTGTCTGACTTTGTTTTGCTCAAGACTGATGAGTCGCCACCTTTAGGGGCGGTGGTGATCTCGACCGAGATGGGTTGCGACCGCCCAAAGGTTCTGGCGCAAACAGAGCCTTACACGCTGTACATAGTTGACCGCGCACCGCGCTCGCGCTTCCCTCTGCCTGAAAGCGCCATGCGTGCCGAGCTCAGCGTAATGGACTTTCCGGCAGAGGCCCGCGCCGGCGAAAAGTTGAGAATCAAAGTCCGGGTGATGAACCGTGGAGATGTCGTTTGGGCCGGCTGCGAGCGCAGCGCCGGACCGATGCAGGTATCTCTCGGTGGCCGCTGGCTCAATCCTGCCGGGCAATCGATCTCGAAGGAAGAAGGAAGAACTCCACTGCCGGCGGATGTAGCGCCATCGCAGACGGCCGATCTGGGATGGACCATCGACGTGCCCAGCCAACCGGGGCAGTACGTGCTGGAGCTTGATATGCTGCAGGAGGGAGTTGCGTGGTTTGGTTTGAAGGGATCGAAGACCTGGCGCGGAACATTAAGGGTGAATTAGAGGTTGGTCTGAATAAACGGATCAGACCCCAAAGGCCGATCCATGCCTGCACTCAAAGGCGCTTCTGCTGCGTTAACGAGAGCTCAAGCGAGCGGATCGCGGACATCCTGTCCGCCCCGCGCGTAAGCGCGCAGCCTCGCCAAGGTGCGTCTTACGGAAGAACTGAGCTGGCCATGCCCGCTGGCGGACAGGATGTCCGCGATCCACTTCTCGTTATGAGTTCGTGTTGGTGCGATTCGGGTAAATCGCCAGGATTCAGATCAGCTCTTGGCCCCGGCCGTCTTTTCCAGCAAGCCGTTCACGATGATCACCAGCTCCGCCGGATCCACGGGCTTGGACACATGCGCGTTAAAGCCCGCCGCCAGGGCGGTCTTCGCATCTTTCTGCGAGGCGTAACCGGACAAAGCAATCGCTGGAACGTCTTCATAACCCGTAACGTTGCGCAGCTGCTCGATCATTGAAAGCCCGTCCATCTCAGGCATTCCAATGTCTGAAATAATCAGATCGACGCGCGTCCGGGCCGCCGCTGCCAGGGTCTCTGCGGCTGACGCGCAAGAGGTCACGCGAAACCCGCGAGCTTCCATCGTCGCACTCAACATTTCCAAAGTGTCGGGATCGTCTTCGACAATCATAAGGTGGACATTCTCCGGCTCGGAAGGGGCGACGCTTTCGGACTGTTGGCGGTGAGGTTCATCTTCCGCCCGTTGCCGCGGGAGTCTTACCGTAAAGGTGCTGCCCTGGCTAAGGCCGTTGCTTTCAACCAAGACACTTCCATGATGGCTTTCCACAAAACTCTTAACCAGAGCCAACCCCAAACCGAGCCCGCCGTACAGACGAGTCTTTGAACCATCAGCCTGGCGAAAACGCTCGAACACGAACGGCATAAAATCGGGCGAAATCCCCTGACCGGAATCCCGAATACGCACGGTGGTTTCGCTTTCATTAGCTTCCGCATCGACTTCGACCCGTCCACCCGGCGATGAAAACTTTACCGCGTTATGCAAGAGGTTCCAGAAGACCTGCACCAGGCGCGCGCGGTCTCCGATCACCACTGCATTCTGCCAGTCATGGAAGTTCACCACGATCTCGATGTCGCGCGGGGCAGCCATTGGCCGGACTGTCTCGACAGCTTCGCGGACCACCGGTTCCAGCGGCACGGGCAACTCTTCCATCCGCATCTTGCCGCTGAGAATTGCCGACATATCCAACAGGTCGTTGATTAGTCGCTTTAAAGCGTGCGAGTTCTTCTCGATCACCGAAAGACCGTGGACAGTTTCTTTGTCCGGTAGAATTCCGTTGCGAATCATGTGGATCCAACCAATGATCGGAGTCAGCGGCGTACGAAGTTCGTGGGAGATCGTGGTCAGAAATTCGTCCTTAGCGCGGCTGGCCGCTTCGGCTTCGCGCCGTGCCGCGCGTTCCTCTTCAAACAACCGAGCATTCTCGATGGCCAGAGCGATGCGGTCCGCGACCATTTGCAACAGCCGCGTGTCATCGTCAGTAAATTGATATCTGTTGAAGCGGCCAGTGTGCATCACTCCGATCACGCGGCCCTCGACCAATAACGGCACGCCCAACAGAGAGCGGATGCCCTTCTCACGCAGAATGGGATTCAGGACGTCTGCGGTGTCAATATCATCAATTCGCACCGGAGTCTTGGTGGCCGCGATTTTGCCCGCGAACCCAGCTCCCACCGGGATGCGAACACCCATCTCGACTTCCTTTTCCAGGCCTTTCGCGGCCCAGGCGCGCAACTCATCTCCTTCAGGCTCAAGCAAAAGAATCGCGACCGTATCCACCCGCATCGCTTCCTGGACGCGGCCCAGCAACTCGGCCAGCAATTCATCCAGTGCCAGGTGCGAGAGCGCCACGTCGGTGACGGTTTGCACCTGCTTCATCCGATCTATCGCCGTCTCGACTTCGTGCCGGGCCCGCTGTTCTCGTCCGTAATTCTGCGCCCGTTCTTCGTCGGCCCGCTTGCGATCGACAAACTGACCCATCTGACTCCCGATCATATCCATGATCGACAACAGGGATTCATCTGCTTCGCGTGACTCAGTACTAAAGAACTCCATAACGCCCGAGACCTCATGGTCAACCATGATCGGCAACCCAAAGGCGGTCCGAAAGCCCGCCTCGATCGCGACTTTTGCGCGCGGCAGATTCGAATCGGTAGCAATATCGACGATCCATTGAGAAGTGCCGGCGACCCACGTGCGACCCGGCAAGCCTGTGCCGCGAACAAATGTCCGGTGACGGCTCGCGGCTTCAAGCTCGGCACCCGGGCCCTGCGGCAAGCGCCAACCAGCATGCCAGCGCAAGAGGTCGGTCTCCCGCTCCACTTCCCACAGTTGGCCCATCTCCCAACCCAGGCTTTCCCCGAGCGCCTGTAGCAAGGCCGGCGCGGCCTGGGCGATTGAATCCGATGCGGCCAGAATGCGGGCCACCTGTAGCTGCGCGTCCAGGCGCCGTTCCTGACGGCGCCGCGCGCTAATGTCGCGGGCGATGCCGGTAAAGAAACGGCGACCGTTTTCAGTGAACTCTCCAAAAGAAATCTCGAGCGAAATCTCTTTGCCATTCTGATGCAGACCCGGTAGGGCTATTGCGTCCCAGGAGATGTGCCTCTGGCCCGTCTCGACATAACGTTGGAGGCCGGCTCGGTGAAGATGCCTGAGGTATTCAGGCATTAACATTGTCAACGACTGTCCCAGAAGATCGGCCTGAGCATATCCAAAGATTTGCTCGGTAGCGCGATTAACAAAAAGAATGGTGCTGTGTTCGTCGATAGTAATGATCGCGTCTGAGGCGGTGTCGGCGATGACGCGCGTAATACGATACAGGTCGCTCCGTGGAGCTTCGAGGTTGTCGGTCGCTGGTTCGCTCATCGTGATGATCGAAGGCTAACCAATTTTTGAAGCGACAGTCAATCTCACTTAGTTTGAAAGTAGCTGTCGTCTTACAAATAGAATAACATCGGCTTTTTCGACAATTCGAGATGGTTGTCGAGAGCCAGGGTCAACTCTTCTATGTATCCAGCAGGAAATCTCTTCATCGCGTCGCCGCATGGCCAACTGGAAGCTATTCTGAAAGAGCCACGCGGTTCGATTAAAGGGGCTGCTTTGGTGCTGCATCCGCATCCACTCTTCGGCGGCACGATGCACAACAAAGTCGTGTTTCGCGCGGCGGCCGCGCTCAACGACGCGGGACTGGTGGCCTTGCGGCTCAACTTTCGCGGCGTGGGACAAAGCACCGGCGAACATGACGAAGGCCGCGGCGAACGCGATGACGCGCGCTCGGGATTGGATTATCTGGCCGAGAAATATCCCGATTATGAAATCACTCTGTGCGGTTTCTCTTTTGGCGCGCGGGTCGGACTGGAGGTTGGGATTTCGGACGACCGCGTCCGGGGATTAGTCAGCCTAGGCACGCCCGTGGACAAATATGATTTCAGTTTTCTGACAGAATGTCGCAAGCCAATCCTCTTCGTCCAAGGCGATCGCGACGAGTTTGGTCGAGTCGAACCGCTGCGAGAGTTAGTAGCCCAAATACCCGCGAGAGCAGAGTTGAAGGTGATCCAGGGCGCGGGCCATTTCTTTGACGATCAGTTGGATGAGTTGAAGCGGGCGATTACCGAGTGGGTTTTGGCTGAGATGGAGCAGTAGTCCGGTTGTCCCGAAGTAAGCCCTTCTCCTTAGCAGGCTGCTGAATAACTGTTTGGGCCTCGGTGAACGGCGGTAGAACGATCCACGAAATCACACGAAAATGCGCATTGAAGATCTTCTTCGTGCTTGTTTCGTGTGAGTTCGTGGATATCTTTGCTCGACACTAAAGGCCACAACCGATGAGCCATCACGCTCCGGCATCTATTGGCAGTGCAGATAAGGGCGACTGAAGCCATAGTTGATTTTGAGTCCGACCACTAATACGGAATCATCGCATCCGAAAGACGTAAATGGAATTGCCGATAATCGCTTCGGGAGTGCGATGTCTGTACTCGTCAAAATAATTTACACGCTGTGCTTCGGTTTCGCGGCCGCTGCCGGGCGGGCCCGGTGGTACCGTTGAGCCGTTCAGAAAGCTGGCGCCGATCGCGGTGTACTTCGTTTCTGGTTGGTTCACGCCGGGCGGCTTCAGCGCATCAACAAAGTCGATGCCGTATCGACCCAGCGGCCACGCGCCCAACATCGTCGCGCGCACTTTCGTCTCGCCCCGCGCGTGCAGGTAGACGGCGAGTTCAGGCATGCTGTCTCCCCATTCAACATTCGAGTCAGACAGGTACCACCAATGCGGATGCGAGTAGGCCAGCTCGTTCATGTAAGGAATGTAGTTGGGATAACTCCTCGCAATCTCCACCGCGGACCAACCAATGACGATCACGATGACTACAGCGCCTAACAATTTGCGTGCGCGCGTCAAACGATCAAGCACCGCGCCCGACATGATGAAGAGGAATGGGTAAGCCGGAAGATAGAAGCGCACGCCGATATTAATCGTGCTCATCATAACCAGAGCGGTGAAGAGAAGGAACGGTACGAGCACAAAGAGCGGGGTCCGATCACGTTGCTTCACGATGCGCCAGACACTCCAACAGATCGCCGCGATCGATGTAAGCAGGAACGGAATGGTGGTCTTCAAAGCAAAAGCCGCGGGGAAGTAATACCACCATCCGAATCTGCCTTGCTGGCCAAAGATCGAAGCATCGTGACCAACCATGCTGTGCCAAATCTGCCAGTAGGTGCCTAACAGAAAGTCAGTCGGCACAAGGTAGCGCAGGGCGTGCGCGCCCGTCAGGAACAGACCGGTCCGAGTGGAAAACGATCTGACGATCCACTGATTGTCGGCATCAGTAAAGGCTCGGTGATCAAAAAAGTACCCGGCATTAATTACTAAGAGCGAGATAATTAGGATCATGGCTACGTGCGTGAACGCGGCACGGCGAATAAGTCTGAGTCTGGCTGGAAAGATCAGCAGCACAGCAACACCCAGTAATACGAGAGGCGCGAGGGCGACCATCGAAAACTTCATCAATGGCGCCAGCCCAACCGCCGCGCCCAGACACACGGCCCTTCGAAGTGAAGCACCCGCGACATACGCGTAGACCGCATAAGCTAACAGAAGAAGCGAGAAGGCCGAGGTCATGTCGGTATGGACCAGCGGTCCATGCGCCAGCACCGTCGGCTCGAGCGTGAACAAAGCTACGGCGATCATAGCCGCGCGTTCACCAAACAGCCGCCGCGCGAAGAGGAAAATTACGACGCCAAAGAGCACCGTGAACGCAATCATCGGAACGCGCGTCCAGAACGCGGCCGCGTGATAGAAGTCATCGTTCGGCATCCAAAAGCGCTGGCTGACCACGAAAACAAAGGCGTCATCGCGGGGGATCGTGTGGAGTTCGGCCTGGGACATCTCGCCCGGGTTCATGAAGAGTACAGGCACGGCGCCTATCATCATCGACACTGGCGGATGTTGGTTGAGGAATTGGAAGTCGCCGACGACGAGGTGATAATATCCGGCAGGTATGTGTACGACTTCGTCTGTGGTGATGCTCTTGCGCGCCGCCGCCGCCAACATCTGGACACTCATGATCCCGAGCAGCAAGGCACAAATCAGTCCGGCGCGATGCGCGCGCGCCCAACCACGCACCGACGCAGATGATCGTCGCGGCGTCGCGACAGCAGGCCGGACCTCTGGGTCGGCTGCCTGACTCAATGACTCTTCCATTCAACCCTCGCTTGAGGCTAAAGACTGACTCTCTCGCGGCGTTCGCCGTAACGCTGGCGCCGGTTTTCTATTTTCTGCCGGCGCTGATGAACCATCTGGTCCTGGGCCCTGACGATGGGATGCTCTTCAACGTCCCGCTGCGTGTGGCTGCCGCCAACATCGTGCGCTCGGGACATCTGCCGCTTTGGAACCCATACATTTTCAGCGGCATGCCCTTGCTTGGTTCAGCTCAGGGAGGCTTGCTGTTCCCTCTGAACTGGTTCTATCTCGTGTTCTCGCCGGCGGTCGCCACCGACCTGATGGTGATAACGGCGTACATGTTGGCTGCGTTGGGCGCTTATCTTTTTGCGCGTCGCACCGGCGCGTCGATCGCCGGGGCGATTGTGACCAGCTTGATCTGGCAGTCGGGCGGTTTTCTTATCGGCCAGGTCAGCCACATTAATATCGTTCACACGGCCGCGATGTTGCCATGGGTGCTTTGGTCTTTGGAACGATATGTCGGCAATGGCAGTCGCGCGCGCGGCGCAATGTTGGCGGCTCTCATAGCCCTTCAGGCTTTTGCCGGTCATCAACAAACGCTTGCCTATTCACTGATGCTGGTCGCGGCCTATGCGATCGTGTCGGCACTCACCGATCTGGAAAATCGCAAACGCTATTTGTACTCGCTCGGGTTCATGGCGGCCGGAGTATTGCTTGCCGCGGTGCAAATCGTACCGACGTTCGAGTTGCTGCGCAACAGCCCGCGCGCGACAGCGACGTATGAATTCTTTTCGTCTTTCTCAATGCCGCGCAGTTTTGTGGCCACCTTTCTTGCGCCCTACGTGATGGGCGGCGGCGATGGGCGTTTGTTTCGCGCGCCGTATATTGGGCAGCCGTACTACACCGAGTACGTTGCGTATGCAGGCGTGCTGGCGATCATGCTGGCGCTTCTGGCTCTGCTGCTCAAGCCGGATACACGCACGAAGTTCTGGGCCATCGCCGCACTGTGCGGCCTGGTCCTGGCGTTCGGCCGGGGCGCGCCGTTGTACCTCTACCGAATTATTTATTACGTGCCTGGGCTCAATCTATTTCGCGTGCCCGCGCGTCATTTGATGGAAGTCAATTTTGCGTTTGCGGTGCTCGCCGGTCGCGGGCTGACTTCGCTGGCTGCAATGCGGGGAAGCAAGCCGGCGCTGCGACGCGTGGCGATCGTTTCGGGTTCGGTGTTGCTGTTGACATTGCTGGTCGTGACCTGGTGGCGGCCGGCTGAGTTTCGCTTAGGACGGCAAGCGCCGGTCAGCCTACTGCGTGCTCCTGAGTTGTTTATTCCAATCTTGCTGGCGGCGTTGAGCGCGTGGGCCCTTTGGTGGTTCGCGCGCCGTAGACGCGGAAGCGCGGCAATCCTGCTGGTGCTGCTGGCGATAGACCTGGTCATGTGGGGGCAGTCGAGCGGCTGGTACATGTCGAGCCGCCGGATTCCCGAGGAATTCTGGACCGTGCCGGAGACAGTTAAGCTGCTCCGCGAAAAAGCCCCGGCCGATCCAACCAGCTATAGAATTCTGACGACCAGAGAAACATTTGATCCGCTGGTCCCATCCGACCCGCGCCGAGAGAAGGACTGGGTGCTTTGGATCGAGCCCGATGTGTACATGATGTACGGCATTCAAAACGCCGCCGGCTATGATGGCTTTGGACTCGATCGTTATAGCGAGCTCGCTGGACAAATGAAGTTGTGGGGTGAGTTGACCGATCCCAATGCCACACTTCGTGGCAACAGTCGTGAATTAGATTTGCTGAACACGCGCTATCTGCTGTCGATCCGAAAACGGCTCGACGAGATCCGAACTGATTCGTCTGCCGGTGAACTCGCTCCCGCGACGGCGCCGTCTTATTCATCAGCCACGGAAAAATATGGCGACTATATGTTTGCGCATGACGATTTGGCTTTGCCGAACCTTGACGCGAACAAGCGACTGCGGTTTACGGTCCCGGCGATTGAGGCAGATCAGATCGCGCTCTTAACCAACCTGTCCTGGGCTGAGGACGTTCCGGATAAAGCAATCGTGGGCCGGGTGATTCTGCACGCCAAAGATGGACGCAGTTTTGAATTCAGTTTGCGCGCGGGCGTGAATACAGCCGATTGGGCTTACGATCGTCCGGATATTCGGGCGCGCATTCGGCACCAGCGCGCTCCGTTGGCAACCAGCTACGATGTCAGCGACGCGCAATACAAGTACAAGGGTCATACCTACGTAACTTCATTCGCGCTGCCTGAGAAGACTGTGATTGAGAGCGGTGAAATCGAACTCGAGCCGGAAACTGCCTGGCAAAATTTGAGTTTGACTGTATTTCGCATCTCGCTCGTCGATGCCAGTCAGGGAAAGTCGTACCCTTTGAGCCGCGATTTGCTTCGGATCGAGAGCACGTCACCTAAGACGGAGCCGGCGCAGGAAGCGAAAGACGATCGATGGAAGCTGTTGGCGCAGGCGCGCTATGTAGACATTTTCGAGAATGCGCGGGCACTGCCGCGAGCATGGCTGGCGTCGGAGGCTCGCGTCTTTGACGACGGCGCGACGCTTCAAGTGATTCGCACCGGCTTACTGCCGGACGGATCGAAGTGGGACCCGCTGCGCACGGCTTTGGTAGAAGGCGAACCGGCGGGTACTCTCAACGGCAACGCGTCGGATGGTCGCACCGAAATTACCCGATACGAACCCAACCGAGTGAATCTGCAAACTCACTCCAGCGGCAATTCACTTCTGGTCTTGAGTGAGAATGATTATCCCGGTTGGCGTGTCTATGTCGATGGCCAGTCGGCCGATCTGTTGCGCGTCAACTATGCCCAGCGGGGTGTGTTGGTTCCCGGCGGCGATCATCAGGTTAGTTTTGTGTATAGGCCGTGGTCGGTGATGGGTGGGTTTTTGGTTTCGCTCTTCACCGCGATCGGTTTAATTTTGCTCGCGAGACGAAAGTCAGAGCAGGCGGCGGGTCGCCATCGGAGCGCGGACATCCTGTCCGCCTGAGCGCGAAGCGCGAACCGTCATACGGGAGCTTTGAGAAAGGTTGAGCGGGCTTTGCCCGCTGGCGGACAGGATGTCCGCGCTCCGTTTGGTAACGTACTCGATCGATTATTATGCGACACATTGACGAAACGCCGTCCGCGCTGCTGGCTACCCCACGTTATATCGACAGCCCGGCCGGATGCTTTTTCTATCACACGATGGATCTGCCCGGCTTTGGCGAAGTGCGCGGGCATTGGGATTTGCGCGGCCGGTTCGAGGAATACATTGGCGGCGTGGATCTCGCGGGCAAGTCGGTCATCGACGTTGGGTCGGCGACTGGGTTCCTTAGTTTCGAAACCGAAAGAAGCGGAGCATCGCGCGTCCTCTCGTTTGACATCGCCGACCCGCGGCAACAAACGTTTTTGCCCTTCAAAGACAAACTCTACTCGCGCGATCCGGCGCGTTGGGCGAAAGAGTATGGCGCCGAAATCGAACAATGGAAGAATGCTTACTGGCTGTGTCATCGTCTGCTTGATTCAAAGGCCGAGGTTTTTTACGGAGATATTTACAAACTCCCGGAAGAGCTGGGCCAATTCGACGTCGCGATTGTGGGCTCAGTACTCGAGCACTTGAACGATCAGATTACGGCGCTGGCTTCAATCGCGCGGCTCACCAAAGAAACGATCGTGATTACCTCACCGATGCTCGAGACTGGAGATCGAATCGCGCGGTTTGGTGCTCTGGCGGATCATCCTGAGAACGATTTCACGTGGTGGATTTATTCTGAGGGGGTCTATCGCGAGGTCCTGAAGATGCTCGGGTTCAGCATCTCGTCGATCACTCGTGCGGAGTACTACTATCATCATGGCGAGCGTTTTGAGACGCGTCATACGATCGTGGCTAAGCGGGATTAGTGGTGGGAATGCAACCGCGAAGCGGTTGAGTAACAGAGCCCAGGGTTGCCGCTTCGGCTACCCTGGGAACCGCGACGAAACCTCGCAACCCCAACGGGGTTGCGGAACGTTGGCATACGACGCAACCCCAGTTGGGGTTGTTTCCTTTTCGGCACCTTATCCCAGGGTAGACGCGAAGCGCGTCAACCCTGGGCTTTGTTACTCAACCGCGTCGCGGTTGGACGAATTACCTGAGCAGAATGTTGAGAGACTACTGATACTCGCCTTACTCAACCACTTCGAATCCAAACGTAAACGCTTCAGACCCTGCGTCTTCAAACCAACAGACATGTTGGTCGACCAGATCGAATCTTAGGGTGTAGCGCCCGGGACGATGCGGCGCCGCGTGTTCAATCTTCAGCGAAACGGTTTCGCCCGGCGCCACCGCGCGTGGCAGCGGAGGCTCGCCATGAAATTCGCTGACCAGAGCTCCGGCTTCGTCCAGGATTCGCACACCCGGCATCACGATGCCGGTCCGGGTTTCACGGCCGGCTAGCCAGAGCGTGTCGCCCGTATTTTCAATTTCCAATTCGAGGTCCAGCGCCTCGCCGGGCGTCAGGCGATCCGATCCTCCCTCAATCAACTCGATCCGCGCTCGTAACAAACCGGGCCGGCGACTGTCCGGGACAGTCGAGGCCGGCGCGCCGTCGGACACTTTCTTGCAGGCCAGATAATGATAGTTGAGTGGGACGTCCTTTAACGGCAGCAGATCGTCTTTGATAATCTCTCGCTCAAACAATCCGTTGACACTGGCGTAATCGCCAATGACCGTGAAGCCATGCTCATCCAAAACCTGTCGCAGGTGTCCGTAATCAAATGGCGATTCCAGCGTGCCGTATTCCGTCATGACACCTGTCAGCTCTGCTTCGGTCGCTGAACCCGCGGGCGGGCGCTCGCCTTCCAGAATGAAAAGCACGCCTCCCACGGGCAGCATGGCCGAGATGTTACGCATCACCGCGTTTTCGTCTTCGAAGTGATGGAGTGAGTCATAGCAAAGCACCGCATCGAACTTTTCCGGCAGCGGCGCGGCCTCAATATCTTGCACTTCAAATGAACAGCGCAGAGTAGTTTCGTGATCGACATCAAAAGGAACCCGAGCTATCCGATCGCGTGACATCTCGATCAAATCAGGACTGATGTCGATGCCTTTCACCTGGTAACCAAGGCGCGCGAAGTATTCACTCAGCCAACCCGAGCCGCACCCTACATCCAAAATGCTGCTGCCCGCGGGGAGCCCGAGGGTCACGGCTATGTTGGCAAAGTCGCAAAAATGACGGTGCGTCTCGGCATCCATGCCGTCGCCCTGATGCTTATCAGGTTTGTTGGCCAGATTGTAGAAGGGCTTGGTTCGCAGGTAATGATTGCGCTCGGCATCGAGCCGGGCTGGATATTCGACGGCCGCGCGCTTGTAATCAACGCCTTCAGGTTTCGCCATTCGACCCCGCGGTTCGTTGCCGTTGGGCGACATCGCTTCAGAGTTGCCGTTCGGGCTGAAAGCACTTTCAAACTTTGAAGTTACGGCGGGAAGCAGGTTCGCAACTTCTTCCGCGACTCCGCGCATCACCGATCCGTCCGCGGCACTAATCCTAAGCAGCGAAAGTTCCTGCGAAACGTCCTCGATGAGTTTACGCCGCGGCCGTTGTTCTATCACTTCGCGAATGAAATTAAGATAGTCGTTGGCGCGACTCTCGACGTCGTATTCCGTGAGCGCATAGCGCCGGGCATTCTCGCCGATCGCAGTTCGCAGCGGTTCGTCTTCGATCAGCCTTTCGAGATAGGCCCGCAGCAACTGATCAGCCATGGAATCGAGCGGGACCTTTACTACAGAGTCATTGGGAAGTTCGGCATACCATCCGGCTTGGGCAACTATGCTGCATACTCCCGCGGCCATCAGCCGGCAGAGGCTGGCACTGGTTTCGCCGACAGTTCGTTCGCGAATATTCAAGGCGATGTCAGTTTCATCAATGCGCCGCTTAAACTCTGCCAGATTGACGTGACCGGTAATCTCGACGCGATCCTGCAGACCGTACCGGCGCACGAGTTCGCTTACGTCGAAGTAGTGGTTTGTTTCGCCGACCAGTGAGTAGCGGAAGCGGTGGTTTGGTTTGAGCGCGGCCAGTGCGCGCAGGCTCTGCTCGATCCCTTTGCCCGGTGTGATCAGACCGAAGCTGGCGATCTTAACTTCTGCCGCGTTCGACAAACTTAAGTTTGCCGTACTGTTTGTCGTACTGTCAGAGAACTTCACTGGCATTGAGATGCGCGCAACCGGAACATTGGGGGCAATTGCGGCAAAGCGTGCGCGGCTCCACTCCGAATGGACGATGATGCCTTCGGCTGAGTTGGCTATACGAGCGTTGAGTGGGAAATCGACGGGCCTGGCAAGCATCGAAGGCTGTGCGCCTCTGGCCAAAGTTTCTGCTGCCTCTTCGCGCGCGACTTTGCCGTGGCAAAATTCAACTTCGTCGAGGTAAAGACGAAAGTCATCGCGTTCACGCGCCAGCCCCAGGAAAAATTCCTGGAGAGCAAAGTCGTGAAAGACGACGATGCCGCTGCGCCGTTGCATGGCTTCAAGAATGCCGGCGTGATAGCGATGGTCGTTGCCCATGTGGTAAACGACCGCGTCGAACTGTTCGAGGTCGCGCAAACTTGATCTCTGCCGGCGATAGTCGCGGACCGCAAAGCGCGATGTCAGCTCGCGGTTCAGCGGATGAAAGCCGTCGACGAAAAGAGTGATCTCGGCCCCGCCGCCGAGGTAAGGCAGCAGTTCTTCGCTATAGTCGCTGATCCCTGAACGTTGCGGACCGAGCGGGCTAAAGTAAGCAAGCTTCATCTGTCAGAGGTCAGAAGTCAGAGTTCAGAGATCAGAAAGCCGGCAACTAATCCGACCTCTGACTTCTGCTCTCTGACCTCTTCTCATTTAACGACCGTGACCTTGACCTTCGTGGTGGGCGAGCCTTTATCAGCGAACCATGTTACACCTTCCTGGACCATATCCAGGCTCAGGGTGTACTCACCGGGCTGCTTGGGGGCTGTGATTTGCAGAGTCGTCTCAGTCTCTTCGCCAGGCTGGAGATTTTTAGGTATGCCGTGGTGCCCTTCCGTGTCTGAAGTAACCTTGCCTTCTTTGTCGAACCAGCGATTGCCGACGGCGATATAGAACTTATTATCAGAGCGGTCGGTCTTTTCGCCACCGACGGCATACCAGATAATGTCGCTCGCGTTCTTGACCTTGAGGATGATGACCTCTTGTTGGCCCGCTCGCAGTTGTTTCGCCGGGTCGGGCAGAGTGATCAGGGCTTTGAAACCACGGTCCGGCAGTGGGCCTGGCGTTCTGGATGCCGGCGGAGTGGCACTCGCGGATGGCGCCGACGGGTTGGCGGGCTTTTTGGCGCTACAGCCCATCGTCAAAGTCAGACATCCCGCAGCCAACAACGCAATTCTCAATTTCATATCAATTATTTCCTCTCATTAAAGTCTTAAAAATCCGTATTCGAGTTTAGTCAAGCGATTCTATTTGATCGTCAGGAAGGGGTGCGAGACCAACATTATGGCTGGACCCGCACCGGCAGCTGCAGCGGGCGTCCACCTCTTTCCCTAAACCATGTCACTCCTTCGTGCACCATGTCGATTTCCAGGGTGTACTCGCCGGGGTTGCGGGGAGCGTTCACAGTCAGTGTCATCTCTATTTCGCCACCCGGCGGCAAGTCGGCCTTCATAGCCGCGCGATTGTCCTCGGCTGGCGCGCCTGAGAGAATCCATCGGTTGCCTATGTTGACCTGATACCTGAAATCTTTGGCGCCCACCGCGGGCCAAGTGGCATCACCCAAGTTCTTAACTTTGAATCGAAGATCCGCCTTTTCGCCCGGACGCATCACCGTCGGCGGATCGAGCGCCACGATCTGTTCACGATAGACGGATGAAGCGAACGCCCCTTTCATCCAGGCCGATTCAAACTGGCTGCGCGCCTCAGCTTCCAGCGGAATTCGAATTTCGATAAGCATCATACCGATCCGGTTGCGCGCTGAAAAGAAGGGAAGATCCACGGGCGTTACCTCCGCGACTTCGAGCCCTCTTTGGGCGATCACTTGCCTCGCGTTCGCCAGGTCGCCGTTAAGACAAAGCGAGAACATCTCTTGCGAGGGAGCAGATTCAACGGTGGCAATGAATTTTCGCCAGGCCTCGCGCGTGAAAAAATATTCCGGCTGGCGCGCGGCGATGACGGGTGCGCGCGGATTGAGCAATACTTCAAAGCCGGTCGACACCGGAGAAGTCTCAACCCAGGTGCGAATGGGATCAAAGAGTGTCCGCTGATCATCCGTGAAAAAATCTTTCAGGCTGTGATCGCGCAAAACCAGTCTTGCTTCGGCAGCATAGCCGCTCGGATCGTCGATGACACTCAGTCGGCCGCCCCAGTCTTTTTGCAGAAAATACTTGCCCGCCAGCATTGTCTGCGCCGCCAGCACCAGGCAAATGAAGCACGCCAACGCAGCTTTCCATTTGAATTGCTTGTCGGTTTTTTTGAAAAGAACTGAGACCACCGCGACCACTGTGACTCCGGCGACCAATTCCTGATAGAGGCCGTAGCGAGTGTAGCCGATAGCCGCCGTGCTCCAGAGCAGCGAACTCGCGAGCATGAGAAAACAAAGAGTGCGCACAAGGGGAATGCGCCAGGCCAGCAACAGCCCGGCAATCGCTATGATGAAGCCCAGGCAGAGGCGGCCGGAATAGACGGCCAACTCTGAGCTGCGCTCTGGGCTGAACCACATGAGGACGGGCCAGACGATCGTTTGCCAGAACGTGGTGGGGCCAAAACGATCGTCCCAGCCGCCATGCGTCGGCCAATAGGGTGACCTGAAGAAACTATTGGCCACCGGGAAGAGGGGATTGGCGGTCAAACGAAAGATGAAGATGCAAAAGGGCAAGAGCGGAGCTATAAATACGAGGACTCCTGCCAGTGTCCTGGCAATCAAAATTCGCGGCTTGCTTCGTTCCGGGCCAGCCATCGTTTTGTACGCGCAAACAGCGAGCAGCGGCAGCGCTACCGCCAGGTTGGTGAGTTTGAACGCGGTGCTCGCGCCGAGTAACAAAGCAATGTAAACAAGATTCGTCGTCTTATTCTTAGCCTCGTCCCAGCGCAGCGTGAGCAGCGTGGCTTCGAGCATTAGCGGCAGGGCGAGAAGATCGATCATGTAGGTGCTGATCTCGAAGATGAATTGTTCAGACGAGACAACAAGCAGCACGCAAAACGAACGCAGCCAGGCATTGCGAACGAGGAGTCGCAGGATTTTATCGGTCACCTGGGCAGCCCAAATAAGCGCCAGCAGGTTTATTACCGTGCCGAGTCTGAAGCCGAGCAGCAGCCGGCTGATTCCGGTGAGTGTGTCGCCGATGGGATTGAAAGTGATTGGCGAAGGAAAGTAATCACCCGGCATGAAGAGCGGGCCGCGCAGAGAGCGTTCGGCGTGGAGCAGGTGATAGTTGAGCACGTCGTAAGAACGATCGGGAAGCGCTGCATGCAGCAGGTACCCCGCCAGAAGAGGTATCCCTACGACGATCCAGAAACTGCGTCCGTACTTGCTTCCGGTGAATTGCTTTTTCGAGAGGTATAGGTACCAACCCGGCGCGGTCACCAACAGACTGACAATCCAGGCCAGAGAGTTATTGGGCATCATCCAGAAATATTGACGGATGAAGGCCACGAGGTAGAGAAACAGAAGGACGTCGCCGAACTCTAACCCGGATCGGATGGCGTCCGACAAAACACGGCGCGTCGATTTACGTGCTCCAGGATGAAACAGAGTTGGGCCAGGGTTTTCGGGAATCATAATCAAGCGATAGCGAGTTGGACATCAACCGGCAAAGGATCGCTAACAATGTCTTGACATTGGGGCATGCCGCCCAACACAATGCCCAACTCAAAAGCAGCGAGTGCCAGCGCTGAATATCCAGCTTCTTAAGCTCTTTTCGATTCACACCGCCAGCCTCGTATGAAGAAAATCCGGTGTGAAAAAGAGCCCAAAGCTAACATTGCGCATGCCAAGATGACAACTTCGGTCGCTTCGGAAACCCGAGATATCCAGCACGATAACAGCGCGAAACGCATGAGATCCAAACTCGCGACCCTGGCGAGTTCAAGTCTGGTGCGCGAGCTGGGAGTGATCTTTGTCTTCTGTCTGTTCACTGCACTTTTGACCTGGCCGTACGTGACGCGCATGCGCGACGTGGTAGTCGACACGGGAGATCCGTACCTCATCACCTGGATCATGTGGTGGGACTACCACCAGACGTTTACCGATCCGCTGAACCTTTTCCACGCAAATGTTTTTTACCCGCTGAAATACTCGCTCGCGTTCAGCGAGAACAGTTATGGAATAGCCGTGCTGTTCTTCCCACTTTACGCGCTGGGATTAGCGCCGCTCACCGTCCATGCCATCGCGATGTTCCTCGGCTTTGCGTTGTGTGGTTATGGTGCCTTCCGACTGGGCCGGACGCTCACTGACTCGGTGGCGGTTGGATGGGTTGCCGGCATTGTGTTCGCGTTTATCCCCTATCGCTTTAATCAAATGTCTCAGGTGGCATATCTTTTCTCGCCATGGATACCACTTGTTTTTGAAGCCCTCGTCCTGTTCGTGCGTGAGCGCAGCCGGCCGCGCGCAGTCTGGCTCGGCTTTGCCTTTTTCATGAACGGCCTGACGACTATTTCGTGGTGGAACTTTTCGTTGATTCCCCTGGTCCTGGCGGGGGCGATTCTTTTGACGCGATACGGTCTGTGGCGTGAACGCAAGTTTTGGCGCCGCGGCGCAGTTGCCATCGGCGCCGCCACCGTCCTATTGCTTCCTTTCTTCGTGCCCTATTTTATCGCGTCGCGTCTCTATGGTTTCAAGCGCAGCATCGCCGAGATCAAAGAGAATTCAGCCTGGCCCAGCCATTGGCTTTCCGTTGAACCTCGCAACCGGCTTTGGTTCCGAATGGGAGAGGGCATTGCGGAGGGTTGGAAATTCAAGCTCTTTCCCGGGTTGCTGCCAATACTTTTCTCGTTGGCAGCTTTGCTGGGCGTTGGCCCAGCTGACCGGCCAATCTCGAACTCTGCATCTCCTGCAGAGCTCGCGACCAGACGGAACTGGGTCACGCGACTCGACATAATAATTATCGTAGCCTTTGTCCTTTCTATTCCCGCGATTGGTTTTGATCGCTCGGACGCGCTTCACGGCTGGTTTAAGAATATGACCTCAGAGTCGATGCTGGGGATCCTGACAGTTGCCGGCGCGGCGCGGCTGTGTCTTTCATATCCTCGATTTCTGCCCACGGCGAGGGCCAACCTGGTCGAGACCATTCGTTCCCAGCGGCGCGATGACGCTTTTTGGATCGGTTTGGTTTTGACTTCTATCGGGTTCTGTTACTCACTCGGGTGGAACTTTTTCTTTTACCGTTTGTGCTACGACCTCATCCCAACATTTAAGAGTATTCGAGTAGTCACCAGAGGGGCGATGATTGCCTATCTTGGGATTGCACTGTTAGCCGGTCTCGGCGTGAAGCATCTGGCGCAGATCCTGCCCGCTCGATTTCGGTGGCTGCGTCCCGGCCTGGTTGCCGGACTTGCCTGCGGTTTGCTGCTGGCAGAGTTGAACGGAGCTCCGTTACAGATCGAGCGTGGCGATCCTTATCCTGACGCGGTCACGCTGAAACTGAAACAGACACAGATGCGCGGTGGGATTGTCGAACTGCCGGCGGGCGGATTTTTTAATTATCGCTATATGCTGCGTTCAGCCGATCATCAGAAGCCGCTCATCGTAGGCACCTCTGGTTTCAACTCTCCGATTGAAGACAAGATCGAGGCCCAGACGGGCAACGGGCCATTCTCACCCGGATTTATGGACATGCTCGAGGCGGTTCCGACCTCGTTTCTAGTAATTGTAAACCGGTCGATCCCGCCCGAACGCAAAACTGATTACGAGGCCTTTCTGGTCCAGGCAATAACGACCGGCCGGCTGCGATTCATTAATCGCTTTGAGCCAGGTGACGATCTGTATGCAGTAGTAAAAAATGAACCTCAAGCGCGGAGCGAAGCGTCGTTGCCCTTCGATTCTTCCGTCCGCGATTGGGGCAGTAAGATTCAGGAAGATCCGATCAGCCTCCTGAGCCAACCGTTGCCCTGGGCCCAAAGACTCTATCGCGTTCACCTGGCTACCACCGGTGCGATGCCGCGTTATCGTGAGTTCATGAGCGATATCGAACTGATTGGGCGGGGCGTGATTGCTGGAACTCCGAACCACGACCAGCAGTTCGCAAAAAACTTTAACGAATTTCTGAACGATTGGACCCGGAGCGGACTTTTCCTGCGGTCGTTCGCCAATCTCGATCCGACACAGTATCTGAATCGTCTGGTCTCGAACGCCGGCGTCAGCATCAGCCCCGCGGACCGCACAACTCTTATTGTTGGATTGTCAGAAGGTAAAGAGACGCAAGCCAGCGTGCTCACCAAGATTCTGGATCAGCCGCAGTTTGTCGAGAGGGAGCAGTATCGCTCTCTCCTGGCGCTACATTATTTCGGTTACCTGCGCCGCAACCCCGCCGATCCGCCCGACGGAGACCTGCGCGGGTTTGAGTTCTGGCTGCAAGACCTCGAGCGTCACCGCGATCCAGTTAAGTTAGCCAACGCGTTCAAGGTGACAGGTGAGTATCATCAATTCGAAAAGAAACCCTGATCGATGCGAGCCATGAAGTCAGTACCACCCACGTGAGGGGGTGGATCGAAGATTCAACCCACAGTTGAGTGTTTGCCCCACCTGCTCACGCAGGTGGTACTGACCTTATTTCTCTCGACATAGAAAGGTGCCGCGCACGTCCCGCGCATGAACTATGCTCAATCAACCCGCAGCGGTGATTAGTCTTTCCACTACATATTCCCAGGTCAGATTCATAGCTCTCATCTTGTCCCGTCCCCGCCCACCCATCGCCTGCGCCCGGGCGCGATGAGCATACAAATCGTCCAGAGCCGCAGCGATCGCTTCAGGGTCGGGCTCAACGACAAGGCCTTCGGAGTCGTGCTCGATCAGTTCGGTTGCGCCGCCGGCATCCTTCGCTACCACAATGGGCTTGCCGGCGAGCATTCCTTCCAGGCTCACATACCCATAGTCTTCGTCAAACGGCAGATAGCAAACACCCAAACAGTTCGCGTACAGCTCAAGGAGTTCATCGTCAGTGACAAATCCACGCAGGGTCACTCGATCGCCCACCCCATGTGTCTTGATCAAAGTCTCGTAGCGCGCTACGTCCGCGGAACTGCCGGCAAGGGCCAGCTTGACCGGCGTGCGTACCAGACTCATCGCTGCAATCAAAAGTTCCTGACGCTTCTGCGGTTCGAGACGGCTGGGATAGAAAATGTAATCGCCCTGCTCGCCCGGACGTAAACGATTCGCCAGCGGCGGCGGATGATACAGCGGCTCGCTGTCGATGTTGTTGTAGCGCTTGAGTCTCTCTGCGACCACCTTTGAGTTCGCGAAAACTTTCCTGGCTTCGGGTATGAAGCGTTCGTCGCAATGCTTGATCCATTCACGAACGCGTACGCCCTCCGGGTAGGTCGAAAGATCGTCGAACGACGTGCCCCAGAGATTATAAGCGGCCCGGTACTGGTGCAGGATCCACAGAACTTTCCGTTCATGCGCGACCAGGTAAGCCGGAAACTTCATCCCGATTACCAGGTCGACCGATTGTCCGTTGGCCTCTGACAGATCGAGCATCCGCCAGGCCATGGCGCCGCGCATGATTTCCGTCGGCGGATACCATTTGAAAGGCAGGGCCACGATCTCGGCTTTGTAGCCGGCCGCGATCAGTGCGCGGCGCAAACCCTCGACGTGCGACTCAGCGCCGCCGGTGGTGAAGGGGACTTGGGTAGTGCAAATGAGAATGTTGCGGATCATCAAAGTGGATCAAAAGCCGCGCAGCAGGTGTCAGCATAACGACTAGGGTGGAAAGGTCGTCTTTAAGCTGGGAGCGCGGACGTCCCGTCCGCACCCTCTCAGCGTCGAGCCCTCGAATTGAACCACGATTCTTCGCGCTTCGCGCGCAGGGCGGACGCGCCGTCCGCGCTCTCAGCTTGACGCGCGCGCTTCCACCCCGGGCTTTATGCTATCGCCGAATTTCAATATTGCACACCGCGATCGACAACTCCCGATCGTCGCGCGTCGCGTCGTTGGTCGGGCGTGGTTGCCAGGTGCGATCGGATCGAATCTCAAGTTCAAAAGAACCTTGACCTGCTTTCGCCAGAGACGGCGGCACAGGCACCCGCAGATTTAGCCATGAGTGGCGGCAGAGTGAAAAGTACGACAGCCGATCGCCATTCAGCAGCACCTCGATTGTAAGCGGGCGCTCGCGAATGTCGGGCACATGCGTGGTCAGGTCAAAAGCGATCTCTGAAATACCATTTGCTTGAAATCTGACGCGACCCCGTTCGCCCATCCAACGCGCGACCGGCGGCAAGAGGTTGGGTTCGTACCAACCATCGTCGAAAGTAACATCGCTATTTCGATCCAGACACACCAGCGAATCGTTGGGCTCAGGGCCCGCAAACAAAGCGCGGCGGTCACGATGCTCGTTATAGAAAGGACCCAGGGGTGCGTTGGAAGCTTTCAGAAAAACGTAGAGCCCGGCCTTTGGCAGCGAAATGCCGAGGTCCGATACTTTGCCGAAAACATAACCCATCGCCATGTCGAAGGCGCGGCGTTCCTTGAAAGACAAACCGCGCAGGTAATCCAGAAAATCCTGCTCAAAATCTAAGCCGTACTGGTCGGCCTGCTTGAGGAATTCTTCGCTGCTGAGGCAGAGCGTATAGCGCGGCTCCCAGGCGACATGCTGAAAGAAGCGCTGGAAACGCGCGGCATGTTCCTGTTCTTCCTCCAGACCTACATGCCCGTCAATCTCGATAAAGCGGCGCAGCTCCGCTGGATCCATCTCGTCATAGTCTTTTTGCGAACTTCGATCCGTACACTCGATCCCATGCATGGTCACGCCGCCGGGACGCAGGACACGTCTTACCTCGCCGAGCACTTCATCTTTTTCTTCAAACCCAACATGGCCCAACACATCGAGACTAACTACGTAATCAAAGCTTTGGTCAGCAAAGGGCAGGTTTGTAAGTTTCGCCGTCACGGTAATGTCATAGCCATTGCGCCGCGCGGCTAAAGCACATTCGTTTGAGACATCCACTCCCGTGAGAATGACATGCTTGCGCTTCAAGAGCGCCAGCATGCCGGCACCGCAACCGAGATCGAGCACGGTCGATCCGGCGCGCACGTTGTCGTAGACCCACATGGTGCGTGCGAAGCGCATGTCAAAACGATCGAGCGGTTTGAAATAGCGCTCATCCAGCACTTCATCGGAAACAAACTTGGTGCTGTAGAACTCAGCCAGGTCGTTGATGCCGGCGCGCGTGTAGAGATCGCTTTTCGGCGAATTTGGCATAAGTCAGTCAGTACCACCCGCGTGAGCGGGTGGGCCGGACACTCACTCCGGCCGGCCTGAGTCCTGGACCCACCCGCTCACGCGGGTGGTACTGACCTCGTATGCGGTCGGGCCAGTGCCCAGGGAACTTCTCACTTGTCGCCGTTAGATAATACCTTTTCCAACTTATCCAGCCTGGTCTCGATCAGGCGACGGCCACGATCTTCGTTGACGGCGGTTTCGCTCTCTTCCAGCGACAGCTGCTTGAAACAAACCCTCTGCTCTTCGCGCAGCTGTTGATCGCTCTCGCGAAGCTCGCCGGCAAGTTCCGCCAGCCGGGGAGTTAAGTCTGCGCGCGCCTCATCGATCTTCCTGGTCAACTCAGCAGCGATCTCGGTTACGCGCGTTTCGATGGCTGTGCTGCGCGCGTCGATGCCGGCGCTGCGTGCTTCGAGAGCGGCGTTGCGCGCAGTCAGGTTCGCGTTTTCTTTCTTAAGCTCAGCCGTCTGGGCATCGAGGCCGGCTCGCACTGTTGTCAGCTCCTGGCTTCCGCGCTCAAATCCGGCGCGCGACACTTCCGCCTGTCGGGCCAACTCAACTCGCAGTGCGGCCAGTTCCTGTTGGTATGCGGCCAAGGCGTGCAAGGTCTCAGCCAGCGCGTGGTGCACGGCCGAGTTGAAGTTAACCTGTTCCCAGATGAACCAGCGGCTCATCGCCTTGAGTCGGGCTTTGATCCACAGTTCGAGGCGGGCTGACCCGCCTGTGCGATTGCTGTAAAGCGGTGGCAGCCGATCCCATGCTCGCGCAGTCGTAGTCAGATGAGCGGATAAGCGGTTAAGCGATTCGCTGTTAACGCGTTCAGTTTCTCCGTTCGTGTTGGCGCTCAAGTCCATGGACGGCGGCGTGTCGCGGGTCGTCATCAACCGAGATGTCGGAGCGGCCTCGTGCTGGTGATCTCTGTGCACGCGCTCACGGATTTCATTCAGAATGTCTTCTACGTCATTGACCATAATTCACGCTTTGACTGTTTCATGTAACTCACGCGGCGCGTTCAAAGCTGCCTCGCTTTCCAGCCGCCGGGCGCTGGCGCTCGCATTTAGATTGGCGAGGCCTTCGGTCACGTTCTGGCTGGTGACTCGAAAAAAACGTGCTCCGTCGATCCAGTCGAAAGCTTCGCCGTTCCGGTTGTGCACTGAGCAGGTGAGCGAATAGTCATCGACACCCAGCCAGCAGTCGAACGAAAAAATTACCTCGAGCAATTCGCCTCGGCGGACCGCGCCAAATTCTATCTGCTGCTCTTTGGTGTTGGTGCCATAGGCACTGATGCCGTGACGATTGCGAATTAGGAAACCTACGATCGGATCGTCTAGATCGTTTTTCAGGCGGACCAGCAAGCGCATCGTCAAAGACTCGCCGGTCTCAACGGTCTCGACCGGGCGTTGAGCTATGTCCGTCAAATCCGCGGCCAGGATTTCGGCGCTGCCATCGCCATGCCGGTAAGTGTAACTCAACGGGGCTAAACTTTTGGCGTCGACTGTCGTGGGTTCGCCGGCGACCGTGGCTGAGTCCACCTCAAAAGCTCGTTCGCGTTCCATAATGATCTTCTGATAGTGATTGAGCACGTCAACCGGCCGGCCATCCGATACGACTCTTCCGCCGTTCAGTAAAATCGCACGCGAGCACAGAGCGCGCACCGCCGCCAGGTCATGCGAAACAAACAGCACGGTGGTGCCTGCTTCCTGCAAGTCTTTGATGCGGCGCAGACAGCGATGCTGAAAGACTGCGTCGCCGACGGCGAGCGCTTCGTCGACCACCAGGATTTCCGGTTCCACGCTGGCGGCAATCGCAAACGCCAAACGCACGTACATTCCGCTCGAATAAGTTTTAACCGGCTGATAAAGAAACGGGCCAATCTCGGCGAACCGTTCGATCTGTGGAAACAGCGCATCAGTGGCGCGCCGCGAGAGTCCCAGCAGCGAAGCGTTCATGTAGACGTTCTCTGTGCCGGTGAACTCCGGATCAAAGCCGGCCCCCAATTCCAACAGCGCGGCGATCCGGCCCTGGTGCCAAACATCGCCATGGGTCGGCTCCAAAGTGCCTGAGATAATCTGCAAGAGAGTTGACTTGCCGCAACCGTTGGGACCGACGATGCCGACCGTCACGCCCTTTTCAATCTCGAAGCTCACTTCGCGCAAGGCCCAGAACTCTTTGTGCCTGCGCAGACGGCCGCGTGTCAGCGACTCTTTCAAGCGATCGGATGGACGCGTGTAGGTCCGGTATTGCTTGGATACGTTCTCTACGCGGAGGACCGTAGTCATGCGGAGGAATGTAGCAGATGTCAGGAGAGGGAAGCCAGAGAAGCAAGTATCTGATACTGATGCATTTTCAATGTCGTACGGTCAAACTGATTTAGAACCCTGATCGACCGCATGTTATGATTCCCTCATGCCCCAAGCGGCCACCCAAAGAGACTAACCAAGTAGCGAAGTATATTGTGGACGTCACTACCGGGCCGCTGAGAAGATCGAACCACCTAAGACGAATCCTCACGCACAAGCACTATCCAAACTTCGGAGCGTAGGGTGGCACCGAACGCGCCAAGAGCCTTTCAGCGCGAAAGCCTAAGGCTATCGCGAAAGCGGCGGCTAATGCTCGTTGGCGTAAACCTAAGCGTTAACGTTCGGCGAACGCTTCTCTTGACTCAATAGACTATCGCTGCTTGACATTAAGCTTAGAGTTGGTAATATACCAACTGTAGAAAGTTGGTTCCTTCCAAGCTTGCTGAGACAACCTGCGGGGTAACCTCAAACTTGGTTAGGGTAGCATGGTGATAATTGAGCGATGCACAAATACCCAAGCCTTAGAGCGATTACGCAAGTGTCTTGAATCTGGCGATATAATTCTAACCAGTCATTTTAAGAGAGAGCTGAGTAACGAGTGCATTGCATTTGAAGATGCGTGGTCGATTCTTCGATACGGTCGCATCTATAGCCCACCGGAAGAGGACACACGATCCGGCGAGTGGATGTATCGAGTCGAAGGGCACGAACCAGGCGGAAAATGGATTGCAGTGATCTATTGTTTTAAGAGTACAACGAGGGTGAATCTCATCACTATTTTTTCGGACAAAGCGAGGCGAAAACGATGAGCGAGATTCTCTGTAGCGAGTGCGGCAAGAAGGCCAAGATTATTCGTGGTAGCTATCATTTCATTGAGAGCGGCCTAGATGGCGTAGTGTTGCAAGGAATCGAGATTATCCGCTGCAAAGCATGCGGCAACGAAGATCCGATTATTCCGCAGGTTAATGGATTGATGCGACTGCTGGCGGTTGCCGTCATCTGTAAGCCGTATAGGCTGCGAGGTGATGAAATCCGCTTCCTGCGTAAGTTCCTGCACAAAACAGGAGCCGAATTGGCCCAACTGCTACACGTTAATAAGTCCACAGTATCTAAGTGGGAAAACGACGACGATCCGATTGGCGAGCAAAGCGAGCGGCTACTTCGGATCATTGCCCTTGCTTTGGGCGACGGCCTTAAGACTACCTATAAGGAAGTGATCGATATGTTTCCCCGCATTGAAAGCGAGGCACAAAAGCTCGCAATTGAGATCGACCCGGTCGCAATGTCCTACCAATACGCCTAACTAAAACCTTCTCATTTTTGGCGCTTTGACCAGGCAAAAAAAGGTATGAGCAGGATAGCCTGCTCATACCAGTCTGGCTCGTTGGATTGTCTCCTAGTTCGCGCCGAACCGTTGCCTGTACTCGGCTGAATCCAGGAAAGCTTTGACCATCTCGGACTTCTGTACTCGCACCAGAGGATCGTCGCCAGGTTGAGTGAAATTATTCAACTTGGTCAGCCAGAAGTTGTAGCCCGCGGTGTCCGGATCACGCCGCAGATAGCCGAAGTATTCAGCCAGGACGAACGCGGGGTTGAACTCCGCCGTCGTATATTCGGAATACTCGATGGCCTTACGAATGACGCGGGCGCGACTTTGCACCTGCGTCGCCCCCAACAGGTATTCATTTACCAGCTCGGGCCGCTTCGGCGTGAGATTCACGCCGGAGTTGGCTTGGATCGTGGCAATCAAAGCATCAATAAAGTCTGATCCGTTTTGCGTGGCCGGGTATTTGGCCAGGAAATCCGATCGCTGAACAAACCCCTCCACGAACGCCGTTCTGTTGGCCTCCGTGGGCGTGCCCAGGAGTGACTTATCAATGTTGTATTCGCCATAGGTGGGCTGCAGGCCGAGAGTAGCGCGGCGCACGCGATAGACAAAGAAGCCCGTTTGCTGGAACTCGGTGGAAAGAAAGAACGCCGCCGAGACGTTGATGCGCTTGGCCTCAATGCATTGCATGACGGCTCCGCAGGAATCAATCTCATTGATCCAGAAAGCCAGACCAGAGGAATCGGGAGCGCGATTGAGGAAGTCGTAATAATGCTCGCGGACGAAAATCGACGACTCGTCAATTGCGTTGTAGAACAGCTGACCCCGAATCTCACCCCCGGGGAAGGCGGCCGTGTGAATGTTCATGTAGAGCTGGCCAGTCTTCAACTGTTGGACCTGGGTAGGACTGGGGTTGATTGTGAACTCATCCATCGAGCCCGAGGTTGCCGCCGGTAGAGCCGGAAACGGAAAGATAACAGCGGCGTTCGAGCCTTCCGGTGCGGGACCATGAATGTGCCCGGCAGTTGGCGGCCCGGTGAGTCCGGTAAAGAACAGCGTAACCTTCGCCGAAAGTTCATCCGCCGCGAGTTTCACAATACCGACGCCGCGGCCGGTACTCGCAGTCGGAGGTACTTCATTAGCGCCGGCCAGAACGGCTCTAAAAGTTCGCTGCGCCGGCGTGATGGTAGGCGTATCGTTGTCTGTGATAGTTAAGGTTGCGGTGTTGGGATCGCCCAGAGCAGCCCCCGTGGGATTACTGAGAACGAGTCTGACTGTCTCGCTTGATTCCGAAAATGAATCATCCGGAATCAGAACTTGAAAGGTGCTGCTTGCCTGTCCCGCGGCGAAACTGAGCGTGCCCGCGGCAAGTAAGTAATCCTTTCCCTGCGTGGCCGTACCATCGAAAGTTGCATAGTTAACCTTGGAGGGGACGGTTAGATCGCCCGCCCGCGTAACGGTAATCTCGGTCGTAGGCGCCGTGCTAAGTGAGTTACTGGCAGTAGTCTCTGAAAAGCTGTAGGTCGGGGAACTAAACTGCACGATCGTCGTCGCCGGAGAGGCAGGTCTGAGTGAGCCGAACAACCCGTGCCTTTCGCTATCGTAGCCGGCGCTGAAGTAGAGCGCACTGGTGTCGCCGGCGCCTACGCCATTGCCAAAAGTTAAGGCCCACAGGTGATCGATCGAAATGGGATTGGCCGCCTCGTCATTAAGAGTGCCAACGAAGGCGCCAGTCGTCGGATTGAATGCGTTGATCCTGCCGTCGCCGAAATTGCCAACCAGGAGTGCTCCGGGAAAGGCCCCAAAACCAGAAGGTGCGATGGCTACTCCCCAGGGCGAATTGAGCGGACCGTTCGAAATCAGTCGGCCGAGAAAATTACCATTGGTATCAAAGACGCTGACGTATCCGTTGCCCGGGCCCGGCAGGTCTCTGTGCGTGACCGGATCGATCTTCGCGTATTCAACGTAAAGTTTGCCCCCCAGATTCTGAATATTGTGCGGAGTATAGTCCACCGGCAATCCAGGATCGGTGAAAGACCCCGCGAGGGTAACGAGCGCGAAATTCTTATCGAAGGTGTCAATCTTCCTGTTGGCAAAGTCTGCTGCATACAGAAAGTTCGCCACGCCGTTATTACCGATGGCAAGTCCCGTATAGACGCGTCCGCTGGGGGTCGCCACCGTAACCGTGCTGGTCAGCCCACCCTTCCAGGCGTTAAGGGTGCCGTTGATCGCCGCGAATATAAATCGAGCCGGTCCCGTGGTTCCGCCTCCAGTGAAGGAAAAGTCCGTGGACGAACCGCTGAACACGACTCCCGTTGGAAGGGAACCCGGCGGGGGCGGAGGGACAGGCGGGATCGAGACGTTCAAGGAATTTTTGACAAAAGGACTGCCGCTCACGTCACCGCCATACAGCGTGGCCGATGCCGTGCCCGCGTTCGCGACCCAGAAAGGGCTGGTTGCACTGCTCGCGATCCCCCAGGGATTCACCAGTAGCGGGTCCTGAATCTGAGCAAAGCCCGGAAGATCTGAGACAAGATTCACCTGCCGGTAGTTGTTGGTGACAAAGTCGGGCTGTTGATTTGGTTCGTCGGCGAGCCTCTGAGGCACACCGCGCGAGGGGTTGGTAGCCGATGCGGGTAAACCCGCCAGTACCAAAAGTCCCACCAATCCAACTAACATTAAGCAAGCGAGTTTTCTGAGCTGAGTCTCGGGGTAAAACTTATGCATGAGCGTTCTCCTCTGTTGTGGGCGGCCAGATGTGAAGTGCATTATGGCCAGTCGGAGACCAGGCTGATTTTCGGATCTTCGCTGGCTTGGGCGGCCAACTCTATGACTATGACGTAATGCTGTCAAGAAGATTCTTAAAAACGAAACGAGGAGCTGCGGCCAGGAAATTCCAGCCGGCCACATCGGGAGTCGAAAAATGAAGCGATCAGTTCGACCTTAAACCAAAGAAGCTCCCCCATTGTCATTACAAATGTCATTACAAAAAAATGAGAGGTCCTGCGACCTCTCATTCTTAACTCAACTATGTAATCCGGTTTAGCTGGGTCCGAATCTCTGACGATACTCGGACGAATTGATGAAAGCCTTAACCATCTCGGCATTTACAAAGCTGCCGTTGAAGGCATTCAGCTTGTTAAGCCAGAAGTTGTATCCGGCCACGTCCGGGTCGCGTCGCAGGTAACCGAAGTATTGCATCAACACGAATGCCCGATTAGTTTCATTGGCCGAGAATTCTTCCGATTCAGCGATCTTGCGCAGCACTGTAGCGCGAGTCTCGGTTGCGCCGTTCAGGCCGGCCACCAGAGAATCACGAAAGGCTGTTTCCGCAGGGAAGTTGCCGCGGATTTCACCACCACCGAACTGCGTCGTGTGAAAGTTGATGTAAGCACGACCCTGACGGAGGTTAGACAACTGCGCGGCCAGCGTTGTGCCGTTACCTTCAGGCGCGTCCCACTTTCCGCTGAAGGTTCCACCAACTCCGCTAGTGAAAGGCGTGTTCGACGCGTCGTTGGGGTTGTTGTCATTGAATGGAGCGCCAAAGAAGCCCCACACAACCGGTCCGTTCACTCCCGGCGCTACGGATGAACCGGCGTGAACGTGTGCGTTGAGCAAGTTGTCGTTCGTGTCGGCGGTCTGCGAGCCGGTGACGTCAATGTTGTTAATTGTAGCGGTGAACGTCATCGCCGTTTGCGCCGCGTTGAATTGAAACCTGGCTGTACCCGATGATGCCGGGCGGGCGCCGCCTCCCGACAATGTTGGTGTCGTGGGCGGAACTTCCTGGCTATTGGTCAAGCTTACGACGAACAACCTCTGGTTGGTAGGATCGATGCCGGCGTTAGTCAACAAAGCATCGACGTATTGCGCGTTAGTTAAGGTCGACGGGTACGTGCTGAGGAATTGTGGCCGCGTGACGAACTCGTTGAAGTAGGCCTGCTTGTTGGCTTCAAGCTGCGCGTCCGCGCCCACCGCTCCAAACACAAAGTCCTTCTGCAGGGCTTGAATGTCCTTCTCAAACTGGCCATACAAGACAGGTACGGGCGCTCCTTGCAGGGGCTGCGGCAGATTGCCGAACGAGGCCTTGTGGGACAGGTAAGCCAGCATGCCGGTGTTCTGAAACTCGATGGACAGGAAGAAGGCAGCACTGACGTTGATGCGTTTCACCGCAATGCAGTTATTGTCTGAGCCACACGACGTTATCTGGTTCGTCCAAAAGTTGAAGCCCGACAGATCCGGCTCACGATTGAGAAAATCAAGATATTGCTGGCGGACAAAGAACTGCGCGTCGTCGATTGGATTGGTCGTCGGCGCCACTGCATCGTTATCCGTGATCTTCAGAGTTGCGTACGTCGGACTGCCCATTCCCAATCCGGCGCCGGTTGGGTTGGAAAGTGCCAGGTTGACGGTTTCATCGCCTTCAACGAAATTGTCGTTGACGATTAGAATGCGCACCGTCTTGCTGGTTTCGCCGGGATTGAAAGTCACCTTGGCGAGCGCAATCTCATAGTCGCTCTTCTGCGAAGCGTGGCCAGCTGCTGATTCATCATAGGTTGAAACATTCACAGTGGCCGTGCCGGAAGCGTCACCTGCCCGGGTGACCGTGACATCGATGTGTCCGTTGCCCTCGCTGATAACGAACTGGTCAGTGGCGAACTGGACCAGCGATGTCGCGGAAGCAGTTGTTGGGTTCAGCTTGCCGAACAGCCCGTGCTCCTCTGCCGCAGTGCCCGCTGTAAAGTAGAGCGTAGCGGGATCGCCGCCGCTGCCTCCGTTACCGAACTGCAGGGCCCAAAGCTCGTCAATCACGATCCCGTCGCCTGCTTCATTCTGAAGCGTGCCGAGGAAGGCGCCCGTGGTCGGGTTGAAAGCGTGAATGCTGGGATTTCCTTCGCCAAAATTTCCAACCAGCAACGCGCCGCCGAAGATACCGAAGCTGGCTGGAGCGATCGTAGCGCCCCAAGGTGAATTAAGCGGCCCATTATTGATTCCAAAGGTCAGATCGCGGACGCCGTTGGTGTCAAACCTGCGCACGTAACCGTTGCCGATGCCTGCTTCGTCCTTGCCACCGATGCCGACTTTCGCGTAGGTGACGTAGAGCGGGAAGGCGCCGCCGAGGTTCTGAATGTTGAAAGGGTTATAGATGTTACCCCCCGTATGTGGGATGCTGGGATCAACGAACCCACCGGTGACGGTCGTTAAGGCGAAGGACGGGTCGTACACGTCGATCACGCCATTGGCAAAGTCGGCCGCGTAGAGGCGATTTCCACCAGTAGCGGCGCCAAAGGCAAGGCCGGTGTAAACGTGGCCCGGATGACTGGCAGCAATCACTGCGTTAGTCGAACCCGCAGCCGGGGCGTTTGGACTCCAACCCGTAATGTTTCCGGTAATCGAAGCGAAAAGGAAGCGCGCAACGCACGGCGCGGAAGCGCACGCCCCAGGCAAAACAAAATCCGTGTTTGACGGGTTGGCAACTGTCCCCGTAGGCAAGCCACCCGGAATATTAACGGTTTGCGGACTCGGATTCAGCACAACTGGAGCGCCGGATACGTCGCCCTTAATAAGCTGAGTCGTGCTGCTCCCGTTGTTAGCTATCCAGAAAGGGCTGCTCGAGGTCAAGCTAATACCCCAGGGGTTTACCATCAGCGGATCCTGAAACGCAGAGAAACCCGCCAGATCTGAAACAAGATTCGTCTGACGGTAAGCCGAACCGGGCGCGATTACCGGAATCGCGGGCACAATCTCATTGCCCTGTTGAGCCGTGGCCGGTGCAATGAATCGCGGCGGCGCAAAAGACGCCGTTAATAATCCGGCTAAAGCGAGGCCGGCAAAAATCCGCGCACGGTTTGCGCTGAGGCAGTCCTTAAACATTTCAAATCCTCCTGATTGTTAAATAGAAACTTTGAGCAGTCATCAAGCTGGAGTGAGACCGTCTGGGCAAACTCACCCAATAAGAGAAAATTTTTTGGGGAACAGCCCGGGAACTTTATTCTGGGTGCTGAACAGCTGTCAAGGAAATTCTTGAGTCTCGCTTCACGCGAGAAAACTGAAGCCGGAAAAATGAGGAGGCCGTCAGCCTCCCCATTTTCCTGCATCTTTGTCAGCGTGGTCGCTCCGTTAGTTTGCGCCGAACCTGCCCCTGTATTCACCTGAAGTAATGAAGGCTTTGACCATATCGGAGTTCACAAAGTTGCCATTGAAGCTGTTGAGTTTGTTCAGCCAGAAATTAAAGCCGGACGCATCGGGATCGCGACGGAGATAACCGAAGTATTCCATCAGGACGAAGGTGCGATTGAACTCTGCCGTGGCAAAGGCAGGATTTTCCACCACGAGGCGGAGGGCAAACGCGCGTGCCGCCAGGTCCGAGCTGTTTGCGGTGCTGAAAAATCGGCCAATCGCCTGCGCTCTGGTTGCTGCTGGGATCGTGGCTCCTGAATTGGCGATCAGAGCATCGACGAATTGTGTCGGCGTCAGCGTGACGGGGAAGAACACCTCGAACTGTGGCCGCGATACGAAGTCTGCAAAGAACGCCTGCTTCTTACCCTCGAGCTTAAACTCAAAGTCTAGTTGACCAAAGATTAGACCCTGCTGCAGCGCCTGCGCATCGTGTACGAACTGGCTGTAGAGGACGGGTACGGGCGCGGCCCCGGGGAAGTTGGATCCCACCGTTGCCTTATGTGTCAGGTATACGAGGGACCCGGTCTTCTGGAATTCGATCGAGAGGAAAAACGCTGCGCTGACGTTGATGCGTTTGAGCTGGAGGCACTGCGCGTTGGTTCCGCAAGAAGTGATTTCGTTGGTCCAGAAGTTGAAACCCGAAGTGTCGGGAGCGCGGTTAAGGAAGTCAACATAGTGCTGATTCACGAAGAAAGATGCGCCTTCGATCGGATTGACCACCGCGGGAGCAGTGTCGTTGTCGGTGATCGTAACGGTGTTGGTGTTGATGCCTCCGATCTGGAAACCGCCCTGGGGATTGGTCAGGCCGACCGTGAAGGTTTCGCTGCCCTCTGAATAACCATCGTCGGTAATGAAAATGTCGACAGTCTTGCTGGCTTCGCCCGGCGCAAAGAAAACCGTGGCAAAGGAAATATTGTAATCTGAGGTCTGCACCGCGGTGCCGTCGCTGGTAGTCAGTTCAACTGCCGCCGCGCCTGAGATGTCTCCGGTCCGGTTTACGGTAATCTGAACCTTGCCCGCTCCCTCTGACACGGTGGTGGTGGCTGAGGCAAACCCGATGTTGCCATTCGAGGCTGCGGATATGGCTCGGACTGCTTCGAAAAGCGTAGTTCCACCAATGTTGGGCAGGGAAAAGTCGTTGACTACCTGTGTAGCCGAACCCGTAAGCAGGTTGATTCGGTAGAAAAATGAAAACGACGACACTGGACTTAGCGCCGCGACGGCCTTGTTCCCAGGCAGAATATCGAGACTGTTAAAGGTCGGCCCGCTCGAAACGCCCAACGGGCCCACTGTGGTCAGTTGGCCTGAATTCGGTGAGGTGGGCGTACCGCCCGGCGAACCAATCCGTGCCAAAGCGCCGGTACTCACGTCTATCCCATAAGCCGTCGTCGAGGTCGCGCCGGCAGTGTGGTTGGTATAACCGAGGGCCACCACATTGGGAGTGGCGCCGAAGTTTGGATCACCGCTGGCATAGGCGGGTTTCGTGTCTGTACCTTCAACGATCCCTGTGTCGGGATTCAGCCGGAAGTTCTGATCGAAGCTGACTACGCGGATGCGATCGGCCACCGGATCGAAGTCGAAACCAAGAAACGTTGCTGTCAGCCCCGGACTAAACGGCCCCGCACCCACTTGAGTGGCGACGGCCGTCGTCGTATTAATGGTATAGAGACGGCTGGTGCTGCCGAGCCCGTAGAGCAATCCGTTAGACGGCCTGAAGTCGATCCCTAAAATCTGCTCTCCAGACTGGAGGCCGGTGATGGGCGCCTGGCTATAAAGGGTAGTGGGGGCCGCTGCTTCAAACGAAATCAGCTTATTGAATCTCGTGACGCCGTACATCGTCTGCTCGCGGTCAGCAATATAGAGTCTTACGTCGCTAAGGCTACCGATGACCGCACCCATGGAAGGGTTAGACAAAGTCGGAATAGCAAACTCGTCGTTTTCGAACAGCACGTCGTCAATGATTGGCACATTAAATGTTTTGACTGTCTCACCTGCCCCGAAGGTCAAAGTGCCGGAGGTGGTGGCGAAATCAAGTCCCTCCCAGGCTGTCCCGGTATTAACCCGGTAGCCGACGGAAGAGCCGCTGCCGCTGCCGTTCACGCGCGTCACGGAGATGGTCGCGACACCGGCGTTTTCGCTTACCCTGTACAGAGGTTGGGAAAACTGGAATGTTTCAGGACCGTTGACCTGGACGCCGGAGCAGAATTCCGAAGTGTCGCCGGTCACATTGTTGGTGGCCGTGGCCGTGATGAATTTGCCGGACGCAGTTGCACTGCCTGTGTTTACGGTAAAGGGGGCGTTGCCGCTGCCATCGGTGGTCACCGTGGTCGAGCCGAGGAAGGTCTCACCCGGGCCATAGCCGGAGCCGTCAAGAGTGGTGTTCGAGAAAAACTCAATTCTGAACGCGGTGCTCGGTGTACTGTTGAGAGTGCCTCCGATGGTTGTGTTGGCGCCGGCACTGCTGGCGGAAGTCAGGAAGGGATAATTTTGCAGGTTGTTGCCGCCTGTATCTCCGTCGCCGGGATCGTTTGAGGTGATACCATCACCATTCAGATCGATCCCGAACTGATCAGAGAACATCGAGTTCGCCAGAATGCTATTCCCGGTAGCCTGCGTGTCCACTGTCACTCCGCCGAAGTTGTAGGCAATCATATTGCCGGCCCCGGCCGCGGTTCCGCCAATCACATTCCCGGTAGACGTGCTCGTGATCACTACGCCATTACCATTTTGATTTCCCGCAGTTCCTGCGGGATTAGTGCCGATAAGATTGCCTTCGACCCGCGTGTTAAGGCCGGCGGCGTTGCTGGACAAGAACACGCCTATACCATTTCCGGAGATCACATTCCGCGCCCCGGCCACTGTTCCGCCGATCAAATTGTCCGCCGCTGAGTTTTGGGTCACAATGCCACGGCTGTTTCCTAATCGTGCTGCTCCTGTTGCGTCTATGCCGATATAGTTTCCCTGCACCACAGTCAGCGTTGCTCCGGCCGACAGACTTACGCCGGTACTGTTACCCGAGATGATATTGCGAGCCGACGCTGTCAGTCCGCCAATTGTGTTGCCGGGGGCGCTGACAGCCACACCGGTAGAGTTGGGCAACGATCCAGTTCCAGCGGCGTCAGTGCCAATCAAGTTACCGCTGACAACATTGCTGGTTGACCCGCCCGAAATTGAGATGCCGGAGGAGTTACCTGAGATCAGGTTGCGCGCCGCCGGGGTAGTTCCGCCGATGACGTTGGACGCTGAAGAGTTAATTGACAGGCCGCTCCCTATGTTGGAGCGGGCGACGGTGCCGTTCGAATCAGTACCGATAAAGTTGCCTGTAATAGTATTTCCACCCGCGTTCTGCAGAAGCAGGCCCGCGGTGCGACATCGATTGATAATCAAACCGCGGATCGTGCTGCCCCCACCCCCGGTATCAATGGACATGCAGGGACCGGTCGGGGAGTTGACGCCGCTAATCTCGACTAAGAGATGCGCATTAGTCGCATTCGCGTCCGTGTTCTGACTGGACCCAATCTGTGAATAGCCGTCGATGATCAGGGGATCGGTTATTGGCGGCAGCGGAGAGAACGGCGCGATGGTATTAACTACTCCCTGTGGCAAAATGAAGTTGATCGTATCGATACCGGGGGTGCCATTCGCGTTGAGGATGGCCTGTCGCAGCGAACCTGCCCCGCCATCGTTAGTATTGAAGACAATGTAAGTTGTGGGCGCCGCCGAAGCCGGCGGAACAAAACGGCTTTCCGAATAGCCGAGGAAACCGGCCAACCCGGCAATAGTTAGAACAGATACATACAGAAGACGGCGGGCCTTTAAGATTTTCATACGGCTCAGCTTTCGGATGCTTTGGAAGGTTTTTTCGGACGAACGAACGTTGGGCAAGCTCTAGAGCTCATTCGACATTTTCTAAGACAGCTCATCTTAGGGGTCTTCCGATTTTGCGTCAACGAGTTTTTCATCTCGGGCACTGGGTAGTTTTGAAAACAACATTCGGTTGATGCTGGGAGCGTGGACGTCCCGTCCGCTTGGGCGTACAGCGCGAGAGATCCGAGCCAACTGCGCCCGCTGACGGACGAATGTCTGCGATCTGTAATGGTAAGATGTATTGCTAATCTCGGCACATGAGCGTTTCACTCTGAGAGCATCCGTTAATGCTGGCAGCGTGGACGTCCCGTCCGCTCCTTTTCATCTTCATCGAGCGCGAAGCGCGAACGAATCAACTGGGTTGTCTCTTGTAAGCGAAAGCTTCGCGCCTTCGGCGCTGTGCGGACGGACGTCCGCGCTCCCAGCCTAAGCAGGCCAAATGAAATCGAAGGAGCCGACTATGCCTTAGCTCGGCCGACTTCACCTTACGCTACGTCGTCAGTACAATACTGAGCCTGTCACGCCTTGCTTCTTTTTTCTTTCCTGGTGTGCCCCTGTAGCTCAACGGTTAGAGCAGCAGACTCATAATCTGTTGGTTCGGGGTTCGAATCCCTGCGGGGGCACCAATTGATCAGTGCCTTGACGGTGAACCAGTATCCGAAGAAAAGGGATGAGAAGCATCGGTGCCTCTCATCCCTCTAATAGTTTAAGGCCTTGCCGGTCTTAATTCGGTCCGAACCTCTGCCGGTACTCACCCGACGTGATGAACGCCTTAACCATTTCGGCGTTGACGAAGTTGCCGTTGAAAGCGTTCAGCTTGGCCAGCCAGAAGTTGAATCCCGACGTGTCCGGATCGCGACGCAGGTAGCCGAAGTATTGCATTAGGACAAAGGCCGAGTTGAACTCCGCCGCAACCTCCTCCGGATAATCGATTGCCTTACGAACAACGCGGCCGCGGCTTTGCGCTTGCGTCGCCCCAAGCAGGTACTCGTTGATCAGGTCGGGACGCCTCGGCGTGAGGTCCACGCCGGAGCTGGCTTGAATAG
>JAWVDF010000014.1:0-17289 GCA_033857635.1 Blastocatellia bacterium | reverse complement strand
TTGAATTCACCTTGGTTCAGGCGTCGCTATGCGACGCGAAGACTTCGTGCACCTTTACCCGGCGTTGAAACGCCGGGCTAAATTCATCCCGACGCTACGCGTCGAAGACACTTAATCAGAGGTTCCTGAAGTCTGTGCCACCTTCCTGGATGTTCGATGGTTAAGCAAATGGAAATGAACGAAGTCACTCTGGAGACTGAACGTCTGCGGCTGCGTTGGCTGCGGGAAGACGACTTTGATGAGTACGCAAAGATGTGCCGTGACCCCGAGGTCATGCGTTTTCTTGGCGGGGTCCTGCTTACTGATATCGAAGTCTGGCGTCAGATGGCCACCATCATGGGCCACTGGTATTTTCGTGGCTATGGGATTTGGGCCGTGGAGGAAAAAGGCACGGGCAAGCTGGTCGGACGAGTTGGATGTCTGTACCCGATTGGCTGGCCCGCATTCGAAGTAGGCTGGACCCTCGCGCGCGATAGTTGGGGCAGGGGTTATGCGACCGAGGCCGCTCAACGAGTACTGGCCTACGCCTTTACCGAGCTCGACCGCGATCATTTGATTAGTCTGATCGCTCCCGAGAACGTCGCTTCGATTCGCGTGGCTGAACGTTTGGGGGAAAAGGTCGAGGGCCAGACAGAGCTTTTGGGAAAGGAAGTTTTGATTTACGGGATTGACCGCCCGCGTTAGCCGGTAGTTACAAAATTATTGAAAGTTATCTCTCTGGTCCGCTCGCTACTGCTCGCGGTTCTGTACCAGCACCTTGCGCATAGGTTGAACTATGGCTCGATTGCCATTCTGTTTACGCTGGCCATGGGAATACGCTCGACCCGCCCTGTCTTGAGCACGATAACAATCATCCCGCCCTCGACGACTACGCGTCGGACAGTCGCCATCGGACGATCGATTTTGGTTCCGTCCTTGGACTCTATGATCAGATGAGCGCCCCCCAGCGGTAATTCCTGAGTACTGGTTATCACTGCTGACTTTTCGGCAGCGGTGGCGTCGGTCTTGGCTTCCTTCGGGGCCGGAGTCTCTTTCGTCCCCTCTTCGTTCTTAGCTGCTTCGGTCCTGGCCGGTGCGCTCTCTGAAGGAGTGGGCTTCGGCTTAACTGGACGGGGACGTCCGCGGGCATTCCGCCCTGCAGGCCGGGTAGGCTTCGGCTTCTCAGCAGCGGCCGGGCTCGTTTTATTGGTAACTGCTTTTTCCTCGGCGGGTTTCTCGTTCTCAGCGACTTTGGGTGCGGGCGTCGCGGGCGCTTCGAGGGCCGGCCTGGGAATCGTCGCGCCCACCGAAGACAATCGATTGTTGTCACGACCGGCGGCTGTCGACTCTTTCTGCGTCGCCGAGCTCTCGGCGACTGGGATTCCGCCAGTGAAGGGCGCGAACGTGCCGGCAAAACGAATGTGATACGAGCCCGCTTCGTCGTTCGGTGTGCGCGCCTCTACCCGCAGCACAAAAATCTGATGGGCGCGCAAGTAGATGCCCTTGGTCACTTCACCTGATTGCGAACTAGCGTACAGCGCTGTCTTCATTAAAGGTCTGAAGGTGACTGCCGTAAAGACATCCAGGTCGCCATTCAGGTTCTTACTGTCTATCGTGATAAGAAGATCGCCCGGGTTGCCTTCGAATGCATAGTAATGCCGCGTCGAACGGGGATCACCCAGATCAAGCGGCGCAATCGAGCCGTTAATTTCGTTTGCGAGTACTGGGGTAGGGAGACTCTGATCAGACGACTGGCCGAACGCCTGGGAAACAATCGCGCACAGCAGGCATGGCAGCAGGAGTCCGATAAATAAGTGTTTGTGGAACCGCACGATCATCAGAGGCAGAACTGAAAGTGGCAAGCTGCATCGATGGTCGGCAATTGAATTTGACCAGCCAGCCAGCGTTATTTGGTACTCAGCGATTCGAGCTTGCAGCGCGAATCAGAGTAACAGAATTGTGCAGAAATCGGGAGCGAGTGCTGTTAGTTCAATCTTTAGGTTGCCGACGGCCATGAGGTCAGTACCACCCGCGTGAGCGGGTGGGCCAGACCCTCACCTTGTTGACTTGCCTTCTGGCCCACCCGCTGACGCGGGTGGTACTGACCTCACGGCCGTCGGCAAGCCAAAGGTTGAACTCTAAACACATCAGTGCCGGGAACTGGTTATGTTCTGAAGGCTGAAGCGCAATCTTGAATACCTCTCAGGTTGGGAGGAGGCTCGCCCCCGCTAATGTTGTTACGCAGATGAAGAATGCGGGGGCAAGCCGCCTTCCTCACCTGCAAATTATGCCCAGAGTCGAGACCGACAACAAACCCCTACCCAGGGGCAAATTATTCCAAGGATCGCGTTACGGCTCGTCCGTCTCTTTACTCATCCTGGCGCAATCCTGACACAGAGGGCGGTCGGTTGGCTCATGGGATGTTAAATGAAGTGCTGAAGTTGTGGCGGGCCGATCAATCACGATGGGCGTCACACGGAGGCCGCAGAGTGTGTCTGCTTCGTCTTCGCCGAGCAAGTGGTAAGGCTGGCTGGGTGAGCTTCTAGCGTACATACTTACTGTTCGCGAACGCGGGAAATCCGCGGAACGAGTCCTCTCCTCTAACTTCCGACCTACGGTCTAAACGTCTGTCGTCACTCCGGAGGTGGGAAGGGGTTTTACCAAGTCGGGCCCTAGGTTACCATTGAATTCGCTGTCGCCATAAATAAATCGTCAACGTGCCGCGCCCAGTAGGCCGAAACTTAATTCTTAAAGCTACAGCTGCCCAGGACGACAACTCGCGGATTCTCTACGTCCGGGACATTCCGCCGGCGATGAATCTCCCTTGCCGCCCTTTTTTTACTCACAAGAACTCGGGCTTAAAGGTTAGAATGGGAGTGTTTGATTGAACGTGTCGAGACTGCGAATTTGGGCGACTATTTCTATAGCAAGGCCGGCAGTGCGAGCGCTAGGCCGCCTCAATTACTCACGTTAGACCCGTTCGTTACCGTCTTCAATACGTATCTCGCAGGAGAAATCTATGACATCCCAAGTTGATTTCCCGCCGACCATTCGCATTGGCATACTCGTCTATGAAGGATTCGAGCCCATCGACGTTTGGGGCTTTACCGAAGCTTTCGCTATCTCGCGGTTCCTCGGCACTGATTATCAGAGTCCGACGCCATATCCGTTTGAAATTCTGTTCATCTCGAATGAAGTGAGGCCGGCAGGAAAATCATCCGCGGTCCCAGCGCCGGTCAAGAGCCAAAACGGTCCGCGCGTAGCGCCGGACATGTTTCGCGAGGATGCTCTGAAAGAGTCATTTGATCTGTTTATGATCCCCGGTGGAAGCACAGCCCCGTTGCTTGATAAGAAAAAACCGAAAGCCGTAGAGGCCCTGGTGGACTGGGTAAAGGCGATGGATAAGCGAGTCAAGATCACAACTTCGGTTTGCACGGGCGCAGCGGTCCTCGCTTATGCCGGCGTTCTCGACGGCAAACCTGCGGCGACTAATCACGAGGCTTTCGCATGGGTGACGCAGTTCGGGCCTCGCGTGTTATGGGACAACGTTTCGCGCTGGATCGATGCCGGTGATTATGTGACGTCAGCGGGAGTTTCAGCCGGAACTGACATGGCATTTCATTTGGTGTCTCGGCTGGCGGGACGCGCTGTCGCCGAAGCCGCTGCGAAACAAGCCGAATACGATTGGCATCGTAACCCACAAGAGCCAATCTTTTATCCGCAGCAGGCGACCGTGCCCACGAGTCTTAATCCTGGGAGCGCGGACGTCCCGTCCGCAAGCGGCTCGGCAACACGCCCACTCCCTAAAAAATGAATTCTATTCGCGCAGCGCGCTTAGAGCGGACGGAACGTCCACGAGCCCAATTCCCTGCCGCCTGCGCCAGAATTCGCTCGCCGGCCAGCGCTGCTCTGCGCAGTAGTACTTCCGGCGAATCTCGGTATAACTTTTGAATTCCTCGACCACGTAGCGGCTAAATCTTTTCAAGCCGTCGCGATCGCCTCGCCCCAACAAATCACCGATCGCATACGAGGCAAAGACTCCTGACCGCAACGCCTTAAAGATTCCCTGAGAAGACAGCGGGTCAAACCGCGAAGCTGCGTCGCCGACGGCCAGCCAATCGTTACCCATTACCGGCTCCAGCCGGCGTGATGAGGCTGAACGGATCATAACTGTATTGGCCACTTCGCGTTTGCCAACCATTGCTCCTACATGCGGCATCGCGGCTAGCGTCCGGCGCCATTCTTTCGGTTCATGCATTCGCATGCCCCGAGCAACATCCGCGTCAGTCATGCAGACGACAATGCGGCGGCTCTTTGGCAGACCTGCGGTGTACCACCAACCCTGCTCGAAAGCCTCAACCAGAGTCTGCGGATCGCCGTCACGAGAATCGAAGAATCCGGCAATGCCGACAAGCCGATCGGCTTCGACAAAACGAGCGCCGTAGCGACGGGCCAAACCGGCGCCTCCGGTGGCGTCTACGATAAAGCGGGCCGTGATCGCATCACCGGTTGAGAGTTGAAGCCGCCATCCTTCGCCTGTGCGCCGAGCATCGCGAACGCGCGTATCGAGGATCAGAGTGGCGCCGCGGCGTTGCGCTTCGCCGGCGAGCATCGCATCGAATGCCGTGCGGTCGAGATGCCACCCGACGTTGGCCGGCATGTAAAAGAAATCGTTGTCGAGGGGGTTAGCGCCGCCCCATGCTGCGCTCGTGCCGTGCACTTCGTGATGGCCCTGACTATGGAAGGTGTCCCACACGCCAAGGTGTTCGAGAACGGCGCGGGCGGGCGGCGGTAGAGTTTCGCCAACGCGATGACTGTCGTATCGCGTTGCTTCGATCAGAACTACGGAAAGGAACGGAGCGTGATTTAAGAGTGAAAGAGCCGTCGCAGCGCCGCCGGGTCCGCCGCCGGCAATCGCGACGTCAAAGTACGATGGCATCATCTCGCGGCTCTACCCAACTCGCACCGCGTAGAACGAAGCGACGACGCCTGCGGGATGAACGGTGCCGTCACTTCCCGAATGCGGAATGGTGCGCACCACGGAACCGACGATCGCCGCGCGCTGCAGCAAGTCATTGCTGTTGGGCCAGACCGGCACCAGCCAGCCGATGTAGTCATAGATCCATTCTTCTCCGTTCACGACACCCACGCCCTGGAATCGAACCTGTCCGGGCGAGCCGTAACCAATCGATCCGTGGAGGTTGAGTAACCAATTGCCCGCGCCAGGACCGAGGCTTCCGCCGATCGTTCCACCCAGGGTAGTTGAAGAGGGCGCGGTAATCTCAATCGTGCCGTCGCCGAACAGCAGCTTGTTCACGTCCGAATCGGCTGCGAGATTCGGGTCGTTAAGAAAACTGCGGTAAGTCCAGCTACCAACAAATGGATTGTCGTTCATGCCTTCTCCTCCTCTTTCCCGTTGCGTCGGGTACGCTCCACGCTGATGTATGGAGGGTTGTTTGGCGGGGGTACTGTCGTCGGCGTGATATCGCCGCCGGGGTTACTGCGAACAACGCTTAACCGCCACCACTCCGTCACCATCTTGAGATCGCCGGCGTTAGTTTGCGGCACGCCGGGCGTCCAGTCGAGCCACTTGATCGAGTTGCTTCCGTCCCCTGCTACGACCTGTTCGAAAGTCTGCATAGGCCTGTGGGCCGGCCACCAAAGCGTCTCCCAAACTTTTTGTTGACGTTCCATCAACTTGTCATTGTCGCTGTCCGGATAAATCTGATTGAATCTTTCGTAAGTAATGTCGACCGGCTGGGTGGAACACTCGTTGAAGTCCGCTTGCCAGGGAACCGACATGTACTTGGTCAGGTCGCCCGGTTGCAGGCCGGTCACGAAGTTGTTTGCCTGACTGAGATCATCACCCGCATAGAATGCGTAATTGCTGTCCGGCACCGAACCGGAAGCGCTGGCCTGCGCCGCTGTCTCGCCAAAATTCGAGAAATCGCGATCGGCTTTGATGCGGTACGGTTCAACCCAAATAAAAGGATTGCGCATCACCCAACCAATTTCACCGCCGGGACAGAACGATCCGCCCAGGATGTTAGTGATAACGCCGCGATCGAGATCGCGTCCCGAGCGGTTCACCCACCCCGCATACGGATGCAAAGGGTCGGGTTTGGCCCAACCTTCAATCTCCTCGTTATAGAAGAGACCCATCGCCCACTGGCGCAGCATGTAGTACTGATAATCCGTCAGGCGGAAAAACTTCGACGGCAAAACATTCGAGATGGGGTTGTCTCCACAAAGCAGCGGCATGCGCGGAAGGCCATGGACTCGGCTGTCGGGTCGGCCAGTGATCATGAACTGGTTCTCTTCACCCGGCCCGCGCAGCAAGTCGAACAGATATTGGCGCATCGGCCCGTATGGATCATAGGTATTGGCCTTGACGCACTTGCGCCGGCATTCCCGCAGCAATTGACCGGAAAGATATTTCTGCAAGTGCTCATGCACGCGTCGGGAGAAAAGACTGGCTACATCGTCGGGATAAGACGAATCGGCGCCAATGATCTGATCGATGTCGCGCTTGAGTTTCTCTTTCGTCTCCACTGATTCGGAGGCAGCCTGCCACTGTTGAAGGTAACCGTCCGCATCGGTCCCGGCGTTCTTACCTATCGTCTTCCTGGCAAACTTCGCCACGACATCGCGTAACTTGTCCGCGCGCTTCTCAGTCAACAGACGGGGTTGCGCCTTTGCGGCCCCACTCGGTGCGCCGGCGACAGTGGCCTCGAGGGGGAATAGTTCGGCCGTGAGTTCTTCGACGAACAGATCGCCCGAGTGGTGGGCTTCGATGCACTTCTTTACGCATTCCGCAACAGCCTCTTTGTCGATCACGGGTGGCAAGGAAAGCTTCTCGTAATCGAAAGAGCCGCGCGTTGATTGGTTGTGCGGATAGTTCGATTGGCCGAGCGTATCGCAAAGGTAGTTGTACTGATCGGGGCGGTACAGGATGTTCCAGATGTCGCGATAGAACCAGGGCTTGTAATTCGCATTCCAGCGGAGACGGCCCGCGCGCCAGTGAATCAATGCAGGTTCGTCGGTCGGCGAGATACGCTGCGGATCGTCGAACGTCCCCGAACTGCCGTAGAGATCGGTGCGCGCGGCGAACTGCCGAATCGCCATGTCCTCGATCACGTCATCCATGGTGACCACGTCGAGAATTTCCGGAACATAGGCTGGATAAGCACAGACGACCCACGCTGGAAACTCAACGTCGACATAGCGGACCTTCTGCACCAATGGCGAGAACATAACCAGACGCGCCATCACCGGTCCGTCGGAAGTGTCGTCAAACCACCCGTCGTTGTTTGCATAGTCGGTTATGCGAGGCTGACCGAACTCATCATCGAATAAGTACGAGCCCGAGTTGCCGTGACCACCGAGAACCAGCAGCCGGCCCGTGTCATCAGTCAGCAAATCGCCGAGCGTATCGATCGAATTAGGTTTGAGCGGCGGCGGAAACGTCGCTGCATAAGCGTCGCTGTCGCGGGTGAAATGCGCAGTTCGGCTGGTTCGATGATCAACTGTTCGTGGACCCGGATCGATAATCAGGCGCTGGCGCGCGCCTTGATCAGTTATGGCAGAGTTGCGCAGCGGATGATTCGGATCGTATCCGTGCTCGCCCTGAAGTTGGAGGAAATCGTACCAGGCTGCCTTCTTATTCCCCAGGTACACGCGCCATTGAATATCGATCAAGGCGCCGGCATTTCCACCGCCTTCGATGTGATCCCCAAGCTTCAGCGGTCGGCCGTTGGGACTCTCGTCGTCATAAGCCCAGATCTGAAACCGCGCGGCTTGCCGTTTCATTCGTCCTTGTTCATCTTTGAAAGCTGAAACGGTCAGCTCGGTCATGCCGTCGGGCGTGACTAATGGGTTACCTCGTGCGTCGCAATCTATGGGCAGAGCGGCCGGCTGCTCCGGCGTTATGCAGAAAGCGTCGGGACTGTTGCCGAGCCGGGCGATGCCGATGCCGGGATGGATGCGATAAGTCGTAGGCATGATCTTGTTCCAACTCCTTACAATCAGTCGAGAAAATCGAGAGAAACACCGTCGAGCCGCAGCAGTTCATTGTCTTCGCAGTAGTCCGCGCCAATCACGACCAGCGTAATCTGCAATGACGTGTCGCCTTCATCGAGCAGGCGCTTCGCGGTCTTCGTCACGTTCACACGATGATTGCGCGGGGTGTTGTGGTGCCTTGGCCGTTGGTCGTATTGACGGGGACGGCTGGGAGGCAGATCGCAATGGCCGGGTCCACCAATGCAGTCTGCATGACCAAAGATCGCCAGGTATCCGGCATAGTGCGGATCATCGATCGAAGTGGAACCGTTCGCATCGGGCAGATTCAGGAAAACCCGGATGAAGCAGGACCGCGGTAACTGCGGCACGCGATGCAAGCGAACCTCTGCCTGTTGGAACGACGCCCGCACGGTGTCAGGAATCGCAATTGGTTGGGAAACAAAACGCCCGACGGGCGTACCCAACCCGACCGGTATGACGAAGGCGCATTTTACGTATTCGTAGCCGAAGCGCGACATGTCGAGGGTGTCGGCGATCGTGTAGCTCCAGGGCGTGAGCACGGCATCGAGGTCCTGCGGCAGAGAGTGTGGGTTTCGTTGCTGCCACTCGTGCCAGGTACGATCGATGTTGGCGTGAATCGGCCAGAAGATCGGATCAAAGGACGCCGTCAGGTTGCTTAACATGTCGCCGAATTCCGGTTCGGAGACGAGGTCTTCCATGGTGTGCGGGCGTCGTCCCACCACCTGCACGCCGCGGTTGCGGTCTTTGCCGGCGGCCAAAAGTTTCGCCTGAGCGCCGCTTGGATCGGGCGGCTTGTAATCGGGATTCTGGCCGCCCGTCCAGATGTGCATGGTGTTGTGGGGATTCTGATCGAGGAAGCCAAAGGAGTCGTCATAGAAGCTGCCGCCGCCAAAATCCCGAAACGTGCGGAGCGCCAGAACCTGATCCATGTCTTCGCGGGTCGGGTAGTGATAGTGAAAGATCGAGGTGTTGATTTTTTTCTGCTCGTTGGTTCTTGGGTCATGGTACTCGGCCGGATAACGCAGCGGATACCAGAGTGAATTTCCCGCTAGCAGAGCCGTAAGAAAATTCTTGCGATAGTCCCCTTCCGTGTATTTCTTGTTCGTCAGCTCCGCGACCTTGGCAAAAAAACTCGTCGGCGAGGTGTAGCGCTTGTTGGCCTTCACCATTCCCTCGCGCAGCTTTTTACCGGCGTCAGCGCGTAACTCCGGATGCGCTTTTTCAAGGTAATCTATCGATTCGTTGGTCAGGTACGCCTGGAAAGTGCGCGGGATGATGTCACCCTTCTCCGGATGTTCGGGACAATACCGCGGCATGGTCCAATCCCAATAGGGCATCGTCACGCCCGGGCAGACGTCCTGCAGCGCCTGCTCAAATTCATAAAGATAGACGCGGTGCCAGGGAAGGAAGCGCTCCCATCCGTGCTGGCAATGATTCTGGTGAATCAGCGCCATGTTGTTATAGCTGCGTCGATCCTCGGGCCACTTGTTGAAGCGGTAGAGTTCGCGAAAGGCCCAGCGTAGCTTCTCAATCTGCGACTCGGACATGCAGTCGAGATTCTGGCGCTGTTTCAGCTCGCCGTACTTGTAGCTGTATTCGTTCGGCGAACCTTCGTAGACCTGGAAAGTACGAGCGGCTTCCTCGATGTTGCTGGGATCGATCTCTTCGATTGCCACCGTAGCGCTCGCGCCGGATACGTCGAATGAGGTCTGATGATCTTTGGCCGGACAACCGTCGTCGATCCACTCAGCGATGAAATCAATCTCTGCTCCCGGGACGGGTTTGCCACCCCAGGGCAGGGGCGGATACTGGGTTCCGTCAAAAGGGGCCAGGCCGCGCAAACCGCGAATCAGACCCGATCTGCTGCTGCGGCTTTCTGCTGTCGCATCGCCGCTATGACAACACGAAGCAACGGGCTCTTCAGCGGGTGCGATCACGCGGATGCCGTGAAGCTCAACCTCAAGGAACTGCGGCAACGGCAAATGCCAAAAGGCGCCCAGGCCGTCGTAGTCAACCGAACTACCGGCAGCACCCCGGTCAAGAATCTGTTTGACCTTTTCATGGCGGGTGATCTGTGCAGTGTCGAGCATGAGCCTTGTTCCTTCCTTCGCGTTACTTGTGTTCCTCAGGTGTCGAATTGTGCGTCTACTCATCCTGAACAAGCGGGAGTTCTTCACAACGAGAGCAGGCCTCGGTCGAGATCGGTTCCTGCATCAGAGAGCGCCATACCGCGGCTCCCAACAGCGCGACAATGCCGGCGTAGATCAGCGCGTGATTGTCCAAGACGAACTTGCCTGTCATCAGCATTAGCGCCGCGACGAAGCCGAGAGCGGCGGGGCCGTATCGACGTTTGCCTCGTCGCTGGAATGCCAACAGCGCCACCGTCAGTGCGAGCCAGAATGCAGTGATGGGTGGTAACCAGACGCGGTATGCGGAAGCCGATGCAGTTGCTACTCCAAAGATTCCGAAGTAGGCAAGAAAACAGATCGGGCATTTGGGCGCGACGGCGACCAGCATGGAGCTGATGGTTAGCAACGTCGTGCGTCGATGTCTTGCCCATCGCCCGGCGCCGCGTCTCCGACTTGTTGAATCAACGAAGTCACTGGACATAGTCCACGCCACCACGCGCCCTTTGCCGCGTTTTCAGATCTCAATGATGCGAGTATGGCGTCCGCATCGGAGCTACTTCCACAATTGTCATCATGCCCCGATCTTCGTGCGCGAGGATGTGGCAGTGAATGACGTATTGCCCTGGGTAATCAACGAAGCGACTACGCATCTTGAAATATCCGGGCACCTGAATAGGCTGGTTCTTGCTGTTCAGCACCGGTGTGTTGGTCGTCTTGCCGTTGACTGTCGTCGCCAGCGTCGGCGCATATCCGGACGGGATGGGGAAAACGTCCCACCAGAGTAAGTTCGACTTTGGCGGCGCCGCGGTGCACGGCTTTTGCGAATTAGCGCCTACAGGGTTCCAAGTGTCCGGATTATTCGGATCCAGATAGCATTGTCCCGGCGCCAGGTTGTCTGAGTGAAAAGTGTACTTAACCGCCGGTTGATTGGTTTGAGGATCGATGTAGGGCTGACCGGTCGACGGATTGATTGGCGCCTTGCCGGTCGCTGGATCGATCAGTGGATCGTTGGGATTAAAGACGTCGACAATCTGGAACGGGTTGATATGAATATGGAAAGGATGGGAGATGGTGGAGGCGTAGGAGCCATTCATTACTTTCCACTCCTCAACCTTGTTCAGCAGCACGACCTGGCCGACTTCGCCGTCGAACTTCTTTCCGTCAATCGTCTGCTCATTACTCGCGCCTGGACCACTGGCGTTAAAGAACATCACCTTCGTCCCGGTAACTTCTCCATCCTTAATGTCCGTCAGAAAGAGTGGAAATTTTGGCGCTTCAGGGATGAACTTAGCGTTCTTCGAATTAGGATCGACGGGCGTGCCCGAAACACTCACCGACATCAAAGTGATGGGGCAAGCACTTGAGAGATCCTGAGGATCAACCTGGTTCTGGACCGTCACCGGGTAGATGCAGCCGGCCGCGTCGGTACAAGGTGTCGACGGCGCCTTTACCAAAAGATCCACTCGATTGCCGGCGGCCATAAGAAACGGCGGCACCGACATTTGATAGTTTGTGTTATTGAACTGGACACCGTCCTGGGCCAGCTGCTTCCACTGAAAGTCCGCGGTCTTGCTGACCGGAACCGTTGGACAACCCGTAACCTGGGGCGCCGGACTTCCCGGCGGGCCCAGGAAATATGCACCGGCACGCCCGGAGGTGTTGACGATCCTCCACATCTGAACTTCGCCCGGATGCATGGATACCACCGGTCTCAGTTGTCCGTTGACAGAAAAATCAGGTCCTTTGTCTTGCCGACCGGCACGACCCCGCATCTTGTTCGGAGAAACCCCGAGCTGGTTAATTACCATCACCTTCGCGCCGCGCGTCCAATCTGTGCCGTACCACTTATTCAAATCTTCATCGTATTGACCTTCAATAATAAACGCGCCGGTCATGCCGTTGGCGACATTGATTGCCGTCGAACCATGCTTGTGGGCGTGATACCAATGTGTTCCCGGCGCCTGACCCATCATCAAAGGACGCATCGCTTCATCGTCAACGCCCATGTTGGCGTTCATTTCGGCAATCCCCGCTCCCCCAGCATGCATGGCGGTGGGCGGCGGAGGAGGCCAGACGCTCTGCGTGTATTCAGGAATGCGATAGCAATACGGAACAGCGCCAATGTAGTATTGCGGCCAGGCGCCCATCTTGAGCTGGGCTGCGTCAACCGGCCAAAGCTTGCGAATACCGTTGCCATAGTCCTTTCGCATCTGCCTGTCATATAGATTCAGCAGTCTTCGCTGATCCGCAGTCCAATAATTTGGCAGATCGCTCCAGCTCCTTGGCCATTCCTTCAGGACGTTGTTCTTTAACTCTGCTTCGCAGCGATCAAAGAAGGCGTTGAAATTACCCGCGACACTTTGAGGTGTGACGGTTGGCTTGTTGTTAGTCCGCAATGAAGGGCGAACCTCGATGAAGACATTGTCGCCGGTGGTGCCCGGGTTGGTGTGTGTACCGTGGAAATGGATGTTGCCGGTACTCGATCCGTGAAAACAATCAGGAAAGGTATCCTTGCCCGGATAGCCGGCATTGGATTCGTCGCAACCGTTTCCCCGACCGCGCTCGGCCCGGTCAATCGAATCCCCGAAGTTGCCGGTATCGATCTGATTTATGAATGTCAGTTGCACGAGGCCGCCAACTTTCGCCCGCAGCGTGGGTCCCGGCCGCGGAACAGCATACTTTCCCGGAAAGATCGTGCCCTGTGGCGCGGCTACCAAGGTTGGTTTGGCGCCGGCTTCGCGCAAAATGCGCACGTATTGGGGCGAGCACTCGGACCGGCTCGCATCGGTTGGCGCCGACACGGGTATCCTCGTCGGAATCCACTCTTGCTCGTCGCTTAAAATGATCGTGCCTCGGGATGTGGCAGACAGCTCCGGCACTGGTATGAAATTCTGGCCGGGAGTCAAAGCAGCCGGACACGGCCTTGGGTTAGGCGTCGGCGTGGGAGTAGGAGACGCCTGGCCGCGCGCCGGAAGAGCAGGGATCAATATAACAATGAAGGCGACCAGGACGGCGATCAGCCAACGTTGGCTTTTTGGTATCCGCGCCGGCGAAACATTCCTGGAACCCGAGGACGTCAACTGATGGATGCTCATTACAATGTCTCCTTTGTGGTTGCACTTCATACCGTAGGTAACCGGCGACGCTGGACGACAACGTGCTCGTCCGATCAGTAGGACACTGTTCGTGACCTCAAATCCGGTGTCAGCTTGTTGGCACAGCCGTTACCGTGATCGTCCCACGCTCGCTGACGACAGTTGGGTGGAGCTTGCAGTAGTAATAGACCGTCCAGCTAGCCGGGTTGCCCGCGGGCGGCGCCGCGTCATAGCTGGGCCGCGACGATTGTTTTGCCGGAATCGGATCAGAAAGATAATCCTTAGATCCTCTGGCCGGGTCCGGAGAAATCGGTTTGTAGGTTGCATCAGTCTGCCAGGGCTGATGCGTCTGCGTCGTGGTGTTGTTCCACGACACCAAATCGTCCTGCTGAGCCGGAAGCGGATCACCAGGTGCATAACCTTGAAGATCGGGCTGAAAGGCGGCCCCGCCGCCTGATTTCGCGGGAATGATCTTTATTGACCAGTCACTCATAATTTCCTTCCCTCCAATGCTGTGTACCCAAGATGTTGGCTAGCAAAAGACGCGTCTAGCTAATTGCACTCAAATAGAAACTAACGTGACCCTGCTAAGTTTTGTGCGCAGAAAGCTGATTAAAACACCCTCAATCTTGAAAGCCATGTTCAGTCGCCATCGATTATGGAGCGCGTCAGGGTCGGTTTTGTTAACTTAAGAATCTAACAGCTGCTGCTACTGGCAGTCGCGACGTTCCGAAGGATATCGTTTGCGTTGATATTACGTTTGCTAGCAAACTGGCTTGCGATGGCGCAAAGAATAAGCCCAACGATCGCTTTCGTCAAGCATCTTTTCGCTGATCAGTTCCTCGGTGAGTCGAAAGTCCAGAGTTGGGCACCCAGGACGAACTCGTCTAATCATGTGGACAAGTCCACTGGATGGTCAGGCGAGTTTAAGGTAAGGACCTGGATCCCAAATAGATTCCCGGAGTGGGGAACCATGGAACCTAAACCGGCCAGACTGTGACCTTCTGAGGAGGTTGCTGGAGGATTACTACCGTGTTGAGCGACCACTCGGTTTCCGAAATCCGTTCGAAAACCAACTCGAGCATAGTCACTTCATCGACTGAGTGTTCGCCTAGTTGTTGGCATCGCCGCCGGGTTGGGCAGCGCTGGTTCTGAGCTGCGCTGCCTGCGAAGGAATCCTAAAGTCTGGGGGGGCAATGCTTCGTTTAAGTTTTACTCCCGCACCGTCAGATGTGGTTTCCAGCGTAACCGATAATCGTTCAGCTCGCCCGGTGTGAGGGGAGCACCGATGGCATTCAGGTAACGCGCCGCCCAGATGGTCGGTGTGCCCACATCGCAGGAACAAATTGCATCTTCCGCCGCAACCTTATCGATGATCCGGGGTAAGATATTGAGGATGGACGAGCATAAGTTGCCAAGTGTTGAAATGTGAACGCTAGCTTCACGTCGGTCTCGTCACTCATTCGTCACCTTTCTGCCTCTACACAAAGATTCGACTAATCCTTAACACCTTCCCGATGAGTGGCAAGCGGTTTGCTCTTAGCCGAATCACAGCTCTTCCGTTCACCAACTTAATAGAGATAGGAGCAAACAATGAAGGTTACCGGCATCATGGCTTCCGAGCGGGGTTTGCCGGCTTCTCCTCCGCGCCAGCGGTCGCTGGTGCGGCACGTGCTGCGTGGCGCGGGGATCGCGGTCGGGTTGCTGTTGCTAGTGACGGCGATCGCGATCGCGGCGATGGTGCGGCCCGACATTCCGCTCGCGAAGCTGATGCCGGAATATGGAGCGCCGCCGTCGAAGTTCGTCGAGATCGAGGGGATGCGGATCCACTATCGCGACGAGGGGGCGGGACAGCCGCTGGTGATGCTGCATGGGTTTGGGTCGTCGCTGTACACCTGGGATGGCTGGGTGCGGCAGCTCGCCGGCAAACGGCGGCTGATCCGCCTCGACCTGCCCGGGTTCGGCTTGACTGGGCCGGCACTCGACGGCAACTACACGGCCGATCGATATGTACGCGTCGTCACGGAGCTGCTCGATCGTCTCGGCGTCGAGCGCGCCGATATCGCCGGCAATTCAATGGGCGGGCGCACCGCGCTGATGTTCGCGCTCCAGCACCCGGAGCGGGTCCGCAAGCTGATCCTGGTCGACGCCGGCGGCTTCGCCCCGTGGCCGGAGCCGATGCTGTTCAAGTTGGCGAACACGCCGATCGTGGGCCGCTGGCTGGTGGTCCATGTCACGCCCCGCTTCGCTGTCCGCCGCAACCTCGAGACGGTCTACGGCGATCCGTCGCGGCTCACCGACGCGGTCGTGAATCGCTATTGGGACATGACGTTGCGCGCCGGCAATCGCGGCGCGATGGTGGCGCGGATCACGGGTCCGCCCGATCCGGTGCTGGCCGATCGCCTGGGCGAGCTGAAGTTGCCGGTCCTCATCCAGTGGGGCGAGCTGGATGGATGGATCCCGCTGTCGGACGCGCAGGGGTTTCAACGCGGCATCGCAGGCGCGGAGCTGCGCGTCTACCCGGGCGCCGGCCACGTCCCGATGGAAGAGCTCCCCGAGGCGACCGCCCGCGACGCCGACGCCTTTCTCGGACCGCCCTGACCGGGACAGCTGTACGTCCGAAGCGCCGCGCCTGGCTGAGCAAACAATCACGGCTGCCCGGCCCGCCCAGTCTGTAGGCTGCATCGCCAAAAGAATGCCGCATACTGGCCCGATCGATCAATGAACTTCAATGTAGAAAGAGGTTCCCCAATGTTCAGGTCACATCGTCCAGCGAGCGCCCGGTTTGCCGACAGGCCCGAAGACTTTGCGAAACCTTCGAAGACGGTATGCGAACCGAAGGCGGACCGGGTGGCTACGAGTGGTGGTATTTCGATTCCCACCTGCAAGACGGATCGTCTTTGGTAATTGTTTTCTACACCAAGCCACAGCTGAACCCGGACGGCGAGCTGGCACCGTTTGCCTCATTGGAACTCGATCGGCCCGAACAACCACCGATTAGTGTCGAAGCGCACGTTTCGCCCAATGCGTTCTCGGCCCGCCGAGATCGGTGCGATGTTCGGATCGGCGAGAATACCTTCCGCGGCAACCTGCACGAATACGAAATCCACTTCTCTCATGATGGCGTGGCCGTCGACGTAAAATTGACGGGCCAGGTCCCTTCATGGCGGCCAACATCGGGCCACATGTACTTTGGTGAGCACGACGAGCACTTCTTTGCATGGTTACCCGCGGTGCCCCAGGGCGAAGTTTCGGTGGACCTGAACATTCGCGGGAAAAAAGAGCATCTCCAAGGCGTCGGCTATCACGACCACAACTGGGGTGATGTGTCGATGGCGAAGCTTATCAACCACTGGTACTGGGGACGGGCACAGGCCGGCGACTATTCGATCGTAGCCAGCTACATCTTTGCCGAGAAGGCATATGGCAATGCGGAATTGCCAATCTTCATGTTGGCCAAGGGGGGCAAGATCATTGCCGATGATGGCCGCAAGGTCAGGTTCCACCTTGAAGACAAGCATATGGACCCGAAAAGCGACAAACCGGTCGCGAACGTCGTTGTCTACGAGCATGAGGATGGGCCGGACCGGTATCGGGTGAGCTACCGCCGCTCGGAAACGATTGTCGACGAAAAGCTCATCACAAGAGTCAGCGGATTCAAGCATCTCCTTGCCAAGCTTACGGGGTTCGATGGCGCGTACTTGCGCTTCACCGGCAACGTGCAACTCGAGCGCTTTGTCAACGGCGAGCGGGTTGAAGATGTCAGCGATCCGGGAATCTGGGAAATGATGTATTTCGGTCACGTGTATTCTGATCAAAACCTGACGTCGCTATGAACGAATCGATTTTCTCTCTCTCCTATGATCATCTTTTCTCGATCAGCGACGGTTCACCTTCAAGTCCACCCATCGCAAGGATTATCAGAGACTTTTGGTGTCTGTTTGGCGATCAAACCCTGAAGCAACTGTTCACAGAGGTTCGCGAGTTGCGCCTTGCCGTCCCAAGGGCGACAGTTAGCAACACTTTGACCTCCTTAACAAAATAAT
>JAWVDF010000013.1:0-7165 GCA_033857635.1 Blastocatellia bacterium | reverse complement strand
GGAGCGACCGGGGATACGGGCAGACCTACAGTCAAACTGTTGCGCGAGAAGGGCTACCGGGTTCGAGCGCTAGCCAGGAGGGAGGATCAACGCGCACAGGATCTGCGCGAGCTGGGCGCGGAAGTTGTGATTGGCGACATGCTGACTCTCAACGACATGAGAAAAGCCATCAAAGGAGTCACGGGCGCCTACTTCGTCTTTCCTCTGACTGATGGTCTTGTTGAAGCATCCGTGGTCTTTGCTCAGGCGGCGAAGGAAGAGAAACTCGATCTCATCGTCAACATGTCACAGAAGCAATCTCGGCCCGTTGCTCACAGCCCCGCGACCACAAAGCATTGGCTCACTGAGCAGGTTTTTAGTTGGTCCGACGTTCCCACTGTTCATCTGCGAGTCACTTTCTTTGCGGAGTGGCTGCTCTATATTGCCCATCTCATTCGTCAAGGCCGCTACGCAACGCCGTTCGACGCGGAGAGCCGGTTCGCCCCGATCCCTGCAAGCGACATTGCGCGCGTAATCGTTGGGATACTCGAACGTCCTGAGAAGCATGCTGGTGCCACGTACCAGCTCCACGGCCCCGTCGAGTACAGCCATCAGGAAATTGCCATTGTGCTGTCAAAGACGCTCAACAAGCCGATCTACTTCGAACAGGTGACGGTACCGGGGTTCCTCAAGCTGCTAGGTATGGAAGGCGATAAAGCGAAACGGGCGCACTTTGAAGCAGTCCGGATCGATCAGCAGGAAGGTCTTTTGGCTGGAACCGATAGCACAGGCACTGAGATCATCGGTCAGCCACTCATGACTCTCGAGGAGTTCATCCTCGCAAACAGAAGCGCCCTGAGCTAGCTGGAAGCGCGGCACAATCATCACCTGTCCGCGCCCTTTCGGTTTTCATACGAGCCTGTCGATCAATACCGATAAACGCGCTGAGGACATGGAGTCGCATGACGGACAGTGAAACCCTGATTACAGTTGCGCTAACGACTTCAGGGTACCTATCGTGTCCCAGTGAGTGCATTCCGATAATGCACTCACCGAGATCCAGCGATTTAGGCCGATTCAGATTGCCGAGAAGCCGTCGTCGAGTGACAATTCCACCCCATTTACGTAGCTCGCTCAGTCTGAAGCAAGAAAGAGCGCGATGAGTCAGGGCCTGGGGCTCGCGTCCATCTCGGAGGCCCGCGCCAGTGCTTGCGTGTCGACATACTCCTGGATGTTCGTCAATTTGCCATTCCGAACGGTAATGTCGAAGACCCAGTGGTCCTCGAACCTCTTATTCGTGGCTTTGATTCTCCCCGTAGCGAAGCCGACGAACCAGAGCCCGGTCTCGCCCGACGAGAGAGTGGGCAGCCGCAAATCTTCTGCCAACGAATCCTCATCAAAAAGGCGATCTAACAAAAATCAGATGAAAAATTAAATGGAACTCGCCGTAAAGACTTCGACTGGCAGAGAATACCTTTGTCTCAGATCGCGCGCACCGGTGAAAAGATCGCGGTGATGAACAATAGCCCTGCGTGTCTTCTAATGTTTGCCGTCGATGTGGCGCCAAGTGTGCCCGTTACGTGCGAGCAATGCGTCGGCTTCCGCCGGTCCGTTCGTGCCCGCCTCGTAGAACGCGATCGGAGGCGCGGATTCCCCGCTCGCCCACGCTTCTTCAATCGGCGTAATCAAACGCCACTGCTCTTCCACTTCATCGCGGCGGGTAAATAACGTCGGATCGCCTTGGATGGCGTCGAGCAGCAGCGTTTCATATGCATCGGGCGAACGACGGTGAAACGTCGATTCATAATTGAAGGCGAGTTCGACAGTGCCCGTCTCCATTTTGACGCCGGGCAGCTTTGCGCCGAACGAGATCCTAATCGCCTCCTGGGGTTGGATTTGAACGACGATCACGTTCGGTTCGATATCGTGAACCTTTCCTTCGCCTTCGTGGGTGTGCGCGAATAGCGCCTGCGGCGTGCGTTTGAGGTGGACGGCGATCTCCGTCAACTTGCCGGTGAGATGTTTGCCGCTGCGGAGATAGAACGGTACGCCCGCCCAGCGCCAGTTGTCTATTTGAAACTGAATCGCCGCGAACGTCTCCATTCGAGAATCTTTGGCGACCTTCTTCTCTTCGCGGTAGCCGGGTACACTTTCGCCCTCCACGTCGCCCCTGATGTACTGGCCGCGCACCGTTCTTTCCCGCACTTCTTTCGGTCTCATTGGTTGAATGGAGCGCAACACTTCAAGTTTCTTTTCGCGCACCGCGTCGGCGTCAAACGCGACGGGCGGTTCCATCGCCGTCAAAGTCAGCACTTGCAAGAGGTGGTTGGCGATCACATCGCGGAGGGCGCCGGTCTCTTCGTAGAAAGCGGCGCGAGAGCCGACGCCCAAGTTTTCAGCCGCAGTGATTTCGACGTAATCAACATAATTGCGGTTCCATAACGGCTCGAACAGACCATTGCCGAAACGGAAGACGAGGAGGTTCTGCAACGTCTCTTTTCCAAGAAAATGATCTATGCGATAAACCTGCTGCTCGGTGAAGACGCGTTCCACCGTTTCGTTCAACTCGCGCGCCGAATCCAAATCCCGTCCGAACGGTTTCTCGATAATGATGCGCGACCAACCGCGTTCCTCGCTCGCCAATCCCGCCGCGCCTAAGCCGACGATGATCTGCTTGGCCACGGAAGATGGAGTTGAAAGGTAAAACAGATAGTTGCGCGCAACGTCATCGGCTTTGTTTGTGTACATCTCCTCGAGCCGTGCCGCAATCTCTTTATGCACGCCGTCGTCGCTCGGGTCGCCCGTAAGATACCGCAATCGTTTGGCGAACTCCGCCCAACGTTCGTCGGTGAAGCCGCGTGCGTCTTTTGCGCTCGAAACCGCATCGCGCATCTGCACCTGAAACTTCTCGTCCGTCATCTCGGTGCGACCAACGCCGAGGACGTTGAACTCGCCGCTGGGGCAGCCTTCGCACGCAAGGTTAAAGAACGCGGGTATCAGCTTGCTTCGGGCGAGGTCGCCACTTGCGCCGAAGATCACGACGGTACACGGTGCGACGTTTGGCAGCGGAGCGCGTGCGAGTTGCGGGGGAGATTGCGATTCGACGTCAATCGTAGTTGACATGTTGGATACTCTTCCTTTGTTCAGCCCTTGTTCGTCGAAACATGCGCCCAGTCGGTGTGGATAGAGCCCAGGGTGGGCTGGTCCGTGCGTTCGTAAGTGTGCGCGCCGAAGAGGTCGCGTTGCGCCTGCGTCAAGTTCTGCGGCAGCTTCGCGGTTCGATAAGCGTCGAAGTAAGCGAGCGACGCTGCCATCGCGGGAACCGCAATGCCTAAACTTTGAGCGGTCGTGACCGCAAAGCGCCACGACTCTTGCGCGGCGCGCACGTCGCGCTTGAACTTGTCATCGAGCAACAGGTTGGGGAGCGCTGGCTGACGCTCGTACGCCGCCATAATGTCGTTCAGGAAGCGCGCGCGGATGATGCAGCCCCCTGTCCAAATGCGCGCCATCTCTTTCAAGTTGATGTTCCATCCGTACTCGTCTGAACCCGCGCGGATCAGGTTCATGCCTTGAGCGTAAGAACAAATCTTCGACGCATACAAGGCGTCATGCACCGCCGCGATTAACTTCTGTCGGTCACTCTTCTCGATACCCCCGGGAGCCGCGGCTGGATCTCCGAGTTCGCGGCTCGCCACAACGCGTTCGTCCTTAATACTCGACATCACACGCGCGTCAATCGCCGCGGCAATGGTCGGGATCGACACACCGAGGTCCAACGCGACTTGCGCTGTCCACTTGCCAGTGCCCTTTTGTCCGGCTTTGTCGAGTACAAGGTCAACTAAGGGCTCGCCTGACGCTTCATCTTTGACAGTGAAAATCTTCGCGGTAATTTCAATCAGAAACGATTCGAGTGGGCCGCGATTCCACTCGGCGAACGTATCGGCTAGTTCATCCGCCCTCATTCCGACCGCACGACGGAGAACGTCATAAGCTTCGGCGATAAGCTGCATATCGCCATACTCGATGCCGTTATGCACCATCTTGACGAAGTGCCCAGCGCCATCCGCTCCGATGTAGGTTACGCACGCGCCGGAATCGGTCTTAGCGGCGATAGCCTCAAAGACCGGACGCACACGGTTGTACGCTTCGAGATTGCCGCCCGGCATCAATGAAGGTCCGAAGCGAGCGCCCTCTTCGCCGCCTGAGACCCCCGAACCGATGAAATTGATGCCAGTCGCTTGCAACGCCGCTTCCCGCGCTTGCGTGTCTTTGAACCAACTGTTGCCACCATCAATGATGATGTCGCCCGCCTCAAGAAGCGGTTGTAACCGACTGATCATTTCATCAACAGGTGCGCCGGCTTTAATCATCATCATGATGCGGCGCGGACGCTCAAGCGCTCCCACAAACTCTTCGAGCGTCTTCGCCGGCGTGAAGCGTCCCGGGCCGTTATGATCGTCGATGAACTTGTCCGTTACTGCGGACTGACGGGTCCAGACGGCAACGGTGAAATCGTGATCGGCGATGTTTAAGGCGAGGTTCGCGCCCATGACCGCCAGGCCGATTACCCCGAACTGCGCTTGTCCCTCAACGGCTCGCGATGCCGACATGGGGCTCGCTCCCTTCTCTTTCGTCGCTTTATTGCGCGTCGCCGAATCGCGGCGGCCTTCAATCAGGGCGAGGAGTTTAGTAAACGAATCCGCAAACGACTTAACACCATCGGCGGTCAGCTGCGTCGTCACATCGTCGAGACTGATGCCGGCGGCGGCGAGTTGCTCGAATGTTTCCCGCGCAGCTTCGACATCTTTTTCGAGTGTCGGCGCGACTTGCCCATAATCGCGGAAGGCCTTTAAGGTTTCCGGCGGGACGGTGTTTACCGTGTCTGGGCCAATGAGCGACTCGACATAGATCACATCTTTGTACTTCGGGTTCTTCGTCCCCGTCGAAGCCCAAAGTTGCCGCTGCACCTGTGCGCCCTGCGCCTTTAGCCTTGCAAACCTTTCGCTCCCGAAAATCGGTTTGTATTTCTGATAAGCGAGCTTAGCGTTCGCAATCGCCGCTTTTCCCAATAAAGATTCGAGATGACGCCGCTCCTCGTCGTTCGACGATGTAGCGATGAGCTTTTCGAGTTGACTATCCACCGCCACATCAATGCGCGAGACAAAGAAACTGGCGACTGAAGCGATGCGATCAACCGGTTCGCCACTTTCGACGCGCCGTTCCAGTCCGCGTATATAACTCTCAGCGACTTTCACGTAAACGTCTTGCGAAAAGATTAGCGTGACGTTGACGTTGATGCCTGAAGCAATCACTTCTTCAATTGCGGGCAAGCCTTCGGGTGTCGCCGGAATCTTTATCATTACGTTCGGACGATGTAAGAGAGCGAACAAACTTTTAGCGCTCTCAATCGTGCCCGCCGTGTCATGCGCGAGGGTGGGGCTTACTTCGACACTCACGTAACCGTCGACGCCGTTCGTCTTTTCGTAAACAGGAAGCAGCACATCGGCGGCACTGCCGATGTCTTCGGCTACGAGTGATTCGTATATCTCCTCGGCGCTCGCGCCCGATTTCGCCAACTTCCCCAACGCCTCGTCGTAGTTGGTCGAGCCGCCGATTGCCTTTTCGAAGATCGTCGGGTTCGATGTCACGCCGCGCAAATCATCTGCTTCCATCATGCGCCCCAATTCGCCGCTGGTAAGCATGGACCGTCGCATCTGATCGAACCAAAGGCTCTGACCGTGTTTGTGTAACTGAGTTAGCGGGTTCATAAAGATTTCCTTCTGAGTGTCGTCATTCTAAGTTTCGTTTTCCATCTCTGCGATTTTCGCCAACCTTCTGAGGTAACGCTCTTCACCCGTAAACCGGGCCGCCAGAAACGCGCGGACGAGTTCGAGAGCGAGTTCGCTGCCGATGATGCGCGCGCCAAGACAGAGCACGTTGATGTCGTCGTGTTCGACGCCCTGATGCGCCGAATATGTGTCGTGACAAAGGCACGCGCGGATACCCTTCAACTTGTTCGCCGCGACGCACGCGCCGACGCCCGAACCGCAGACGATGATGCCGCGTTCCGTCTCGCCGCTTTGAATGCTATGCCCGACGAGTCGCGCATAGTCCGGGTAATCATCGACTGGCGCGCAGTCGTGCGTGCCGAAGTCCAGCACGTCATGGCCAGCGCCTTTCAATTCCCTGATGATTCGCTCATTGAGCGGGAACCCTCCGTGATCGGCTCCGATGGCGATGCGCATAAGTTTCACCCTTCGGACTTCACTTTTGCCGCCCTCGCCCCACTTCCCGGCTTTCGAATTGGATGCAACGCGACGCCGGGCTTTGTATTCTCGCGTCCGGCATGAAGTAGCGACCGTAGGTCGTATTCGACAAGGTTGCCGATGCGCTCGAGGCTGATGTCAGCAATGGGATACTTCCGCGTTATTTCAGGATCGTGCGCGTAGTGTCCTTGTCGCGTGAAAACAGTCGTTACACGCGCGCCCCATGTCTTCTTGATCTCTTCAAGGATGCGCAATTTGTCGTCCACCAGGGCGTAATGCTCCGCGGGATACCGGCGCACGACATCATCCAGCTCCAGCTCTTTGTGAATGTAGATAAGGACGTTGCCCTCAACCGCCTCGAAGATTCCTGAGCGTTCGACCTTGCGCGGCTGGAACACCACGTCGCCGTCAGTAAGGATAACGGCCTGCCCCCACTGGCGACAGTGTTCGATTGCGTCAAGTGAGTTCGGATACTGCCGGTTCGCGAAGGGATAATTCATTAGAAAGTTTGAGACCGTCAGCAGCTTCGGGTCGCTCGGATGTTCGACACGGTAGCGTTGCAGCGCGCCCAGATAATCCGCGTAGCCGAGTTCTGCTCGCAACCGCTCGAATATCACCCAATAATGCTCGCTTGTTCTCCGACTTCGCGCACCAGGTGCCGGCGCAGATCGCGTATGACTCGATCATTGTCGAGTAACGTGTTGTCCACATCGAAGAAGAAGACCACCGGCGGCGATGCGTAAATAAAAAATTCCTCCTGTTCTTTTCCGGACAGATACTCACCCTATTTAAGGATAAACTCCCTGAAAAGATTGGCCAGCGCATTCGTGCCGATGGAGATAGTTCCGCTTTGCAGTCCGTCCCGGTAGTTGTAACGATTCGGATACCAGGTTTCGTAAGCGATGACACTCGCCGTGTAA
>JAWVDF010000012.1:0-121431 GCA_033857635.1 Blastocatellia bacterium | reverse complement strand
TTGAATTCACCTTGGTTCAGGCGTCGCTATGCGACGCGAAGACTTCGTGCACCTTTACCCGGCGTTGAAACGCCGGGCTAAATTCATCCCGACGCTACGCGTCGAAGACACTTAATCAGAGGTTCCTTTAGTTTGTCGATTCACCTTTTGCAGGTGTTCAAGAAAACGACAAACTGAAGTTTGTCGTACGGGAAGGTTTTAAGTACCCGGTAGGAGACACGCAATGTCACAGCAACAACCACAGCCCACGCCGGCGCCGCCCAAAAAGAAAAAGATTCGCGTGCCCCGCGTAGTCAACGGCATCGACACGATGGTCGAGATCGAAGTCGACGACGTCGCCGGCCCCGGATGGGGACCAAATGACAAGCACACCCTGCTCAATCATCGGATGACCCGAGTCGACGGCCCGCTGAAAGTGTCAGGCGCTGCGCACTACACCTACGACGTGCGCTTACCCGGCATGCTTTATGGGCGAATACTCCGCTGTCCACATGCGCACGCGCGAGTGAAGAGATTTGATTCCAGCCGGGCTTCGTCGATGCCCGGCGTGAAGGCGATAATTCAAACTCCTTTGACTGAGTTTCGCTTCGCCGGATCACCTGTCGCTGCCGTCGCGGCCACGACTCCGGAACTCGCGCAGGACGCCGCCCGCGCCATCATTGTAGAGTACGAAGTCCTGCCGCATGTCGTCCGCGCTCAGGACGCAATCAAACCTGAATCGCCGGAAGTTCTGGCAAGAGATCCGAACAAGCCCGACGAAAAAAACCTGCGCTTCGCGAACAAGGCCGGGGACCAACAAAAGGTAGAAGCCGCCCTGGCCGGTTCAGACGCCATCGTCGAAGCTGAGTACTACACTCCGCGAATTCACCACTCTTGCCTCGAGACACACGGAATGGTGGTCGACTATTCCGGCGGCGACACGGCAACCATCTACGCCACGACTCAGGGAACTTTTACAATTCCAAAGGACGCCGCTGACGCGCTCGGCTTGGCGGAAAGTGCTGTGACCGCCACCGTGCAACACATGGGCGGCGGCTTCGGCTCGAAATTCGGAATCGGGATCGAGGGCATGCTCGCCTGCAAACTTTCGAAGCAGACGAAGACGCCGGTCAAGCTAATGATGAACCGGCATGACGAGTTCGTGATGGCGGGCAATCGTTCCGGCTCGTGGCAAAAACTCAAGGCCGGCGCAAAGAAGGACGGCACGCTCACCGCTGTGCAGGCCACACAGTATCGTCTTGGCGGGGTGGGCCAGGGCTCGCAGGCGGGCCAACCTTATCCCGTTTACAGCGCCGCTGAATTCTATCGCGAGGTGTACGCCTTACAGACTAACGAAGATTCGTCGGTGGCCATGCGCGCACCCGGTCACCCGCAGGCGTCGTTCGCGATGGAGTCGTTGCTGGATGAGCTGGCCGATAAGATCGGTATGGATCCGGTGGCATTTCGCAAAAAGAACATGCGTGACGAGGTCTATCACCGGCAACTGGATCGAGGGGCTCGCGAGATCGTTTGGACTAAACGAAATCCAAAGGCCGGCGGCGGGGCGGGGACCCTGAAGCGAGGAATGGGTTGTGGCGCCGGCACCTGGGGAGGCGGTGGCAACGACCAGTGCAAAGTTGATGTCACTGTCGGTCGCGATGGTTCGGTGCTGGTGGCAGTCGGGACTCAGGACCTGGGAACCGGCACGCGCACTTACATGCGCGCGATCGTCGCCGAAGAGTTGGGCCTGCAAATAAAGGATGTAGTCGAGCAGATTGGTAGTTCAAAACTCGGCGGCGCAAACCCATCTGGTGGATCAACCACGGCTGCGTCTCTATCTCCTTCTGTTAAGGACGCAGCCATCAAGACGCGTCTGGCACTCTCGGAAAAGTTAAGCCCATTACTCGGAAACGCGAAGCCTGAAGAGATCGTTTTCACGGGCGGCAACGTAACAGCCGGTGGCAAATCGCTCTCGTGGAAACAGGCTTGCGCGGCCTTGCCCTCGGCCGGTGTCACGGCTCACGGTGTTTGGCGGCAGGACCTGCAAGGCCGCGGCGTCCACGGCGTCTGCTTTGCTGAAGTTGAAGTCGACGTCGAGACCGGCAAAGTCCGGCCGATCAAAATGGTCCAGGTGCAGGACGGCGGATTGCCGCTCAATCGCCTGACGATGGAAAGCCAACTCAACGGCGGGATGATCCAATCGCTGGGCATGGCTTTCTGGGAAGGACGAGTGATGGATGCCAAGCTCGGCCTGCAGCTCAATCCTGGATTCGGTGATTACAAATTGCCGGGCTGTCTGGAGATGCCCGAATTTGTCCCGATCATCGACGACGATGACAAACGTGAAGTCGTCATAGGCATCGCCGAAGCCTGCATCATTCCATCTCTGGGCGCCCTGGCTAACGCGGTCTTCAATGCGTGCGGCGTGCGCGTGCGCGAACTGCCCATCACTCCGGACAAAGTACTAATGGGTTTGATGAACAATAGGAGGAGCGCATGAACGCTTTTGAATGGATTAGTCCCGGCACCATTGCCGAGGCTGTTGCCGCGCTCAAGCCAGTTCCCGGCACCGTCGATCCGGATGAGGCTGCGCGGCCCATCGCCGGCGGGCAGGATCTTTTGACGACGATGAAGGACTACATCACGCGGCCGGCGCGCGTGGTTAACCTCAAAGCTATTCGCGGCCTGGATGAAATTACGCCCGATGGCAAAGGCGGATTGCGGATCGGGGCGCTGGTAACGCTCACTCAACTGGAAGAGCATTCAGTGGTGCGTCGCGACTTTCCGGGTCTGTCGGAGGCGGCGCATTCCATTGCCACGCCTCAGATTCGTAATCTCGGTACGGTTGGTGGCAACCTTTGCCAGCGGCCACGCTGCTGGTACTTCCGTCTGGAAGAAGCTGTCTGTTTGAAGAAGGGTGGCTCGGAATGTTTCGCGGCCACGGGCGAGAATAAATACAACGCCATTCTCGGCGGCGGGCCGTCGTATATAGTCCATCCATCTGACCTGGCGCCTATGCTGTTGGCCCTGGGCGGCGGCGTTTCCGTGTCGGGCCCAGAAGGCAAACGCACCATACCTCTCGAAAACTTTTTCACGCTGCCGGCGGAAGGAAACCTGCGCCGCGAGAACGTTTTAAAGAACGACGAGCTGATCACTGAAGTGAATGTGCCGTCATCGAGATTCGCGGCACACTCGACGTACCTGAAGTTCAAGGAGCGCGACTCGCTGGACTTTGCACTTTCGGCGGTGGCTGCGGCGGTGGCGCTCGGACCCAACAAAACTGTGACCGAAGCGCGTCTGGTGCTGGGCGGCGTGGCGCCGATTCCCTGGCGCGTGCCCAAAGCCGAAGCTGCTTTGGTCGGCCAGACTCTTACAAGCGACGTCCTGGCAACCGCTGCGCGCATCGCCCTGGATGGCGCGAAGCCGCTGGAAAAGAACGCTTACAAAATTCCTCTGACCCAGACACTTGTGCGTCGCGCGCTGGCCCGGGCCGGCGGAGCAACCGCTTGAAGGCGAGGTGATAACGATGGCGAATGAAACTGTTACTCAGGAAGATTCCAAAGGCATCATCCCCAGCGTTGTTCCGGAGAGTGCCTTTTGCAGCTCGCTACGCTCGAAGAAGTTCTTTTTGATCGACGCCCTGCCGACCGAAGCTTCGCAGTATCTGGATGCCAGCAATCACTGTTGGTGCCGGGAGACGCAACAGGTCACCGGACCCGACGGGGGGTCAGTCAGACCCGAAGCTTGCGTGGCCGGTCGCGATTGTTACAGCTCAGCGTTTGAGGCCTGAGAGGTGTAAACTGTTAGGCATGAGCGGATGGTTTGTTTGGTGTGATTTCGTGGATCGTACTTTTGCCGCGCCAGGAGACGATCCACGAATCAACACGAAACGAATCATAGAGAATTACGTAGTTGCACGGAGTAGGTTTTTGGAGATACCAAGATGAAAAGACTTTGGATGATCATGCTGGTTGGAGTCGTTTGCGTGGGCGCGGTCGCCATGAGCTCACAGGCTGACAATACGAATGTCAAAGGCGACTATGTCGAAGTCCGCACGGCCAGCGTTTTTGCCGGCGCGTGCCATTACAACGGCGAGGTAACTACTACCGGCCGCGATGCTTTGATGGCCTGGAACGTCGCTTCGGGCAAGTGGAACGGAGTCGACCTGACCGGCGTGCGGGCAATCGCAGTCGTTTCTGCCAACGACAATCTTACTAATGCCGAAAGCCCTCGTCGCTCTGAATTAATCATGGACAAGTCTGCTTCACATGATCAGGCAGTCGCGATGCTGGAAGCAATCAAAAGCCGGTACGCAGATTCGCTTGGCCAAATCATTTCCGTGCGGACCGCACCCATCACCTTCAAGCACGAAGGAAAAACTTACGAAGTGAATTCCGCCGAAGCCGCAATTGAGGTCGAAGCAATGCCGAACGATCTTTGTTGCCGGATGCCGAACCTGATCTGGTATTCGCCGCTGGTGCCCTTGGGACAACGCAAAGTCGGATACACCGTTAGAGCTTTGTATTCCGGACACGCGGTCGGCGACAACTGGGAAAGAGCGGGAGAGAACAGCGCCTTCTACGGTAGCTTCGCGTTCTAAGGCGTCCGGCTGCGGCTTTGCCGCCGGATGTGCGGTAAGGCTTTGCCTTACCGTCGCGTCGTTTTTTTGAGCCAGGCTATGCCTCACAATCGTTCGGAGGCAGAGCCTCCTGAATGTTCAACTGATTCAGCCGGAAAGGCAGAGCCTTTCCGCATATCGGGCGGCACAGCCGCAACAGTCGTGCACGATAGCATTCTTGCGAAAGTGCCTTAACTCTCGTCCTATCATGATCAGACCATTCCGCGGAGTTCACCCACAAATCCACCCGACAGCATTCATCGCCGACAGCGCGCAGGTAATGGGCGACGTGCACGTTGGCGAGCAGGCTTCAATCTGGTTTGGCACGGTGGCGCGCGGGGATATGCACTTCATCCGCATCGGTGATCGCACCAACGTGCAGGACAATTGCGTGCTGCATACCCGCACCGGCGAGATGCCAACCATTCTTGAAGATGAGGTCACTGTCGGACACAGCGTGACTTTGCACGGCTGCCATGTCGAGCGTGGCTCGTTAATCGGAATTGGATCGATCCTGCTTGATGAGGTGCGAATCGGGGCGCACTCACTGATCGCCGCGGGGTCGCTGGTCTCTCCGGGAACAATCATTCCGCCGCGCTCGCTGGTGATGGGTATGCCGGCACGGGTGAAACGGCCCTTAACCGATGAAGAAGTTGCCGGTTTGAGTCGCTACTGGCAGAACTATGTCGAGTACTCGGCGCATTACCTTAACGAGCCAGCCTAATCATTTTCCATTTCTCATTTACCATTTTTCATTAACCTTGGTAGGCCTTGCCCACTCAGAGTAAGAGGCCAGAGAATGCTGGGAGCGCGGCCGGCCCGTCCGCACCTGAGCGCGCAGCGCGAAAAGTCTTTGTTTAAAAAGAAACGAGCGCGCAGCGCACGCTCTGCGGAGGGGACGTCCGCGCTCCCAGCAGGAAGTAGCCTCTCACCTCCGACACTCGCCATCAAAACTAGATTTGATGGCAATGAGAAATCACAAATGGAAAATGAAGGGATCAGGCGTGCTTCTCTTGGGCGGCCGGCTCAGGGGTGGGGATCGGCAACACGTCGCTCTTATAGCCGCAGTCTTCATTTGCACAACGTCGCGTCGTGCCTTTTTTCGTAGTCTTCTCCAACAGGAAAGGCGCGCCACACTGCGGACACTTCTCGATCACCGGCTTGTCCCAATAAACGATTTCACACTTCGGATACTCAGCGCAGCCATAGAAAATTTTACCGCGCTTCGATCGCTTGACGATGATCTCGCCTTTACAACCGGGCCGCGGACAAGCGACGCCAGTGGTCTCACGTTTGATGTATTTGCACTTCGGATAATTCGAGCACGAGATAAATTCGCCAAACCGTCCTTGGCGCTTTACCAACTGCGCGTTATCGACCGGGCATTTTTCGTCCAGCACTTCCGGCGGCGCTGAGACCTGCCCGCTCTTGGAAATCTTGCGGATGTTGCGACAGTCCGGATAACCAGAACAGCCATAGAACGGACCGAACCGGCCACGCTTTAACTGCATCTGCTTGCCGCATAACTCACAAGCTTCGGGCTCTTCTGCTTCGCCATTAGCAGAGCCTTCAGCTGAAGTTGCTCCGTCCGCCAGAGCGACTGGCTCGGCATCGCGGGTGGCGCCACATTCAAGACACTTGAGATATTTGCCAAAGCGGCCGAGCTTTTGCACCATGCCCGGCGTATTGCACTTCAAACAAACTTCATCGGTGGGAGTTTCCTTGTCTTTTACATTCTTTGCATATTCAGTGAAGTGATCTAAGTCTTTTTTGAATTTCCCATAGAACTCGGTCAAAGCATCGGTCCACTTGAGCTTGCCCTCTTCAATTTCATCCAGCTCATGCTCCATCCTGGCGGTGTAGGTCTCATTAAAGAGATCATCAAAGCCGCCGTCGATCAAAACGTCGTTAACGGTCTTGCCCAGGGCCGTAGGATGGAAGCGACTCTCCTTCTTTTCCACGTATTCGCGATCCTGAATGGTCGTCATGATCGCGGCATACGTCGAAGGCCGGCCGATGCCCTTCTCTTCCAGGACCTTCACCAAAGTAGCTTCAGTAAAACGCGGTGGCGGTTCGGTGAAATGCTGTTCCGGATCGATCTTATTAAGCTGCAGCGTCTCACCCTTGGTGACCAGCGGCAGGTTGCGCTCATCTTCGTCGTCCGCGAGTTTCTCATCGCGCCCTTCCTGGTAAACCTTGAGAAAGCCGTCGAACTTCTGCACCGAGCCGGTGGCGCGGAAGACCAGCCGGCCCGCCTGAATATCGATCGTGGTCTGATCAAAGAGCGCCGGCATCATCTGTGACGCAACGAAACGCTGCCAGATCAACCGGTACAGTTTCAACTCTTCGGGTTTGAGATATTGCGCCAGAGAATCCGGCGTGCGCGTTACATCGGTCGGGCGAATTGCTTCGTGCGCGTCCTGCGCGCCTTTCTTCGAACGATAGTGAACGGCGGTCTCGGGCAGATAGTTCGTGCCGTACTGACCATTGATAAAGTCGCGAACTTCGCCCAGCGCTGCCTCGCCCACGCGGGTCGAGTCAGTTCGCATATATGTAATCAGTCCGACCGAACCTTCCGCGCCGATCTCGACACCTTCATAAAGGTGTTGGGCGATCATCATCGTGCGCTTCACTGGAAAACTGAGCTTGCGTGCGGCCTCCTGCTGCAACTTTGAAGTGATGAAGGGCGGCACGGGATTCCGTTTGCGCTCTTTGGTCGTGACTTCGTTGACCACAAACGATTGCTGCTCGGCTTCCGCTACCAGTTCTTTGGCTTGCGCTTCCTTGCCGATCAGAATTTCACTGGGCTTAAGATCGTTATCAAAGCCGCCGGTCTTTACCGTTTGCTCGCCGACCTTGAGCAAGCGCGCATCGAATGCGGGCGGTTGTTGGCCGGTGAGGTTCGCGCCAATCGTCCAGTACTCAGTCTTAACAAAAGCTTCAATCTCGCGTTCGCGTTCAACCACCATGCGCAGCGCAACGGATTGCACGCGGCCCGCGCTGAGACGGCCGCCAATCGTGCGACAGAGCAAGGGTGAGACCTTGTAACCAACGAGCCGATCGAGTACGCGGCGCGCTTGTTGTGCGTCCACCAGGTTCCCGTCAATTTGTTTCGGATGATCGAACGCCGCTTGCACGGCACGCTTGGTGATCTCATTGAACATCACGCGGAAGGTGGGGATGATGGGTTTCTTGGGAACGATCTCTTCAGCCAGATGCTGGCAGATGGCTTCGCCTTCACGGTCCGGATCAGCGGCAAGATAAATCGCGGTGGCGGTCTTAGCGGTCTTCTTCAGATCGGCAACGATCTTCTTGTTGTTACGCTTCTTCGAATCGGGTATGACCTCATACTCGGGCTGGAAGTTATTCTGCACGTCCACGCCCAGGCCCTTTGAAGGCAGATCTTTGATATGCCCGATCGAGGCCATCACGATGAAGTCCTTGCCGAGATATTTATTGATCGTTTTCGCCTTGGCGGGCGATTCAACTATTACGAGATTCTTTGGCATTGCTTATTCAATTCTGCTGGTAGTTCACTTATTTCTCAGCACGAGCTGCGCGGGCAAACAGGAAAAAGTATTTACGCAAATCACGCGGATCGGGAAACTCTCGCACCTCGCTGCACAGCTCATCACAAATGAATTCTCTCAGGCGGCAAAGTTCTTTTAGGCGATGATTACGCCACCGCGGATCCGTAATCGTCAAATCGAGTAGTTCCAGAAGCCGCCCCAAAGCTCCTTCGAAATATTTCGCATTACCTTTCTCTTTCCAGCGCAGTGCGCGTTCGTATTCGCTGCCGACGTTCCCGAGTTGTTCGGCAAGACTCATTGTGTGCCAGCGTCCGGCGGCAAGGTCTGGGTGCAGCGCGTCCATCGTCGTCTAATTACTTGACCAGGTCCTTCACAATCTCAACAATCCTGGCACGGAGTATGTCATTCTCCACACCGCGCGAACGATTGTCCCGTCGCGGACGGATATTGATCATTGAATCAAACTCAACCATATCGGGCAGGTCCAACTCGGTGAAGAGATTGATTCCCCAAAGGTTCTCTTGCTTTGAACCTTGCGCCAACAGGAGAGCCTCTTCATCGGAGTGCAGCTCACCGCCAATCGCCAAAATCTTTTCCTCCACATCAACAACCGCCTTCACGACCTCTTCAAAGTGTGGCTGCGCCGCAGCTTTAAGTTCACTCCGCGAAATCGGTTTGTCCACAAGGATTATTCCCATTGATCCAAGATCACTCACTCAGGCGTCACCCGCGCCTAATACCAGGCCGCTCCGTAAATGCCTGTACTATCCACTGTTCGGTCACGCACAGATGACTATTCGATGATCGAGGGTTGCTTCCCAACCAGTTGCCAGAGGTTTTTAGGAGCGGGTTTGAAAATAACACTAACTATGCCCTAAACGCCAAACACGCCCCGTTCGACGCCTGGAGCGCAGGTCGCCGGACGTGTATTATCAAAATCTCAAAAATTACTTTTCAGGGGTGAAAACATTATGTCAAAGCTCGTTCTCCTTCTCGCTATCCTGGTCATTTTCGCAACGGCCACGGTCGCCTTCGTCGTTGCCGAAGCTCCGGCCGTCGGCTCCGCTGCACCGGAATTCGCGCTGGTCACCAACGAAGGGCATCAGGCCGCACTAAAAGACTTCCGCGGCAAATGGGTCGTCCTTTATTTCTATCCTAAAGACTTCACCAGCGGCTGTACTTTGGAAGCGCACAATTTCCAAACCGATCTGCCGAAGTACCAGGCGTTGAATGCGGTAATTCTCGGCGTCAGTGTCGACACGGCCGAATCGCACAAGAGTTTCTGCGCCAAGGAAGGGCTGGCTTTCAAACTGTTGTCCGACACAGACGCAAAAGTCTCGGATGCCTACGGCTCGGTCATGGACTATAACGGCATGAAGCTCTCAGCCCGGAACACCTTCATCATCGACCCCAAAGGCAAAATTGCGAAGGTCTTTATGAAAGTGGGTCCCAGCGGGCATAGCGCCGAAGTCCTGGCGGCGCTGGCCAGCTTGCAGAAGCAGTAGTTGGCCGAGCAAAAGCCTTTTCAGCTCCCGGCCCGTTTAGAGTCGGGCTACTGCCCGACCAGGCGGGCGGTAGCCCACTTCTAAACATTCAGTTTGGATCGTCTTCTAAACCATCAGATCGGATCGTCCCTTTACAACCTCCGCACAAAGCACATTCCCGGCAGCGCGCGAATCAACTCACGCATTTCCAAGGAAAGCAGCGCGCTGGTTAGTTGAGTGATCGACAGCTTGGTTCCGTCGGCCAAAGTATCGATCTGCAGCGGCGTGTCAGTGGAAAGCAGTTTGAAGACCGCCGACTCCGGTTCTGATAAATCCGGCGGCGACAGTTTCAGTTGATCCAGCAACTCTCCTTTCTTCCTGGATTTCCCGCTGGGCGGCGGCAGTAGTTGCGCGGCCACCTCGGTGGGCAACTCGCTGGCAACGTCCTGCCACTGCTGCACCAGCTTGGCGCCGGCACCCTTTATTAGATAGTTCGTGCCGAATGAGTTGCGCGAAGTGATATTGCCGGGTACGGCAAAGACCTCCCGGTTCTGTTCCATCGCCAGCCGCGCAGTAATCAGAGAGCCGGAATTTTCTGCCGCTTCAATAACCAGCACCCCCAGGCTCAAGCCGCTGATCACTCGGTTGCGATAGGGAAAGTTTTCTGAGACCGGGGGAGTCCCGAGAGGAAACTGAGTCACCACCGCGCCGCCGTGATTCAGAATCTCGTCCGTGAGTTTCTGGTGATCGCGCGGGTAGACCCGGTCGAGCCCGGTTCCCATCACCGCCACCGTGCGTCCGCCGGACTCCAACGCGCCGCGATGCGCGGAAGCATCGATGCCACGAGCCAGCCCGGAAACAATCGTCACACCACGCTGCGCCAACTCGCGCGACATCATCAGCGCAGCGTTCTGCCCATAAGTAGAACAACGCCGCGAACCGACGACGGCGACGCACGGCCGTTCCAGACATTCATTCCAGGCACCCTTTACATATAGGACAACCGGGGGATCGTAAGTTTCGCGCAACAGTGACGGGTAGACTCCGTCATCCAGCACCAGTATGTCGCCACCGAGTTTCCGCACCTGCTCGATCTCGGCTTCGGCGCGCGCGTGCAATTCGCGCGAGGCGATGCTCTCGATCGCTTCCGGTGTCAGCCGCAGAAGAGCGAGCTCACGTCGCGGCGCGTCAAAGATCGCTTCCGCCGATCCAAAATGTTCCAACAGGCGCGCCGTTACCCTGGGCCCTACGCCGGGAGTCATGTTGAGGGCGATCCAATCCTTCATAATGAGCGTACTGCGGGCTGCCAGCCCGCAGAGAGGACGAGGAAATACCACTTTGACCAAGAAGCGTCAAGCAAGTCTTCGTAGCAGATTTTTTATCAAGGATGGAGGGTAGACAAGCAATATTCTGGCAGAACCGTCGAAGCGTTTTCTGCTCACTGCTTACTGCCCACTGCCCACTGGCAGGATTGGCGGAGGCGTGTAGGAATCGAACCTACCTAAGCCTGCTCTCGCAGGCTCACTAACGGTTTTGAAGACCGCGCCGTTCACCAGAACAGATGCGCCTCCTTGTGGTCTGCCAGTTCGCTCGTCACCCAGGGCTTGCAGCAGATGCAGACGCTACGCGTCCTCCGCGTCGGCTGTCAAGCACCTACTGCTGGGAGCACGGACGCGAACGTTTTGTATTGGTGGCAAAATAAATATCACACACGCATCTTAGACAAGGGGGCGGACGGGACGTCCGCGCTCCCAGCATAATCGCGCCCGTCACATAATCACGTCTGTCCTTGACCAACGATGCTTCTCCAAAATAGAATATGATTCGAACGAACGTTCGAACGGCCAGGTGGCCAGGCTGAATCAAATGATCAACTTTCAAACTTCGCCCGAACAATACAAACACTGGAAGCTTTCAATCGAAGGCTCGGTTGCCCGGCTTTCGATGGACGTGCAGGAAGACCAGACGCTAGCCGACGGCTACAAGCTTAAGCTCAACTCTTATGACCTGGGCGTAGACATTGAACTGGCCGATGCGATTCAGCGGATCCGCTTCGAGCATCCCGAAGTGCGCGCGGTGGTTGTGACCAGTCTCAAGCCGCGGATCTTTTGCGCCGGGGCAAACATCTACATGCTCGGCACATCGTCGCACGCGTTCAAGGTTAATTTTTGTAAGTTCACTAACGAGACGCGCTGTTCCATGGAAGACGACTCGCGTCACACGGGCCGGCGTTACATCGCGGCACTTAACGGCACGGCGTCGGGTGGCGGCTATGAACTGGCGATTGCCTGCGACGAAATATATTTAGTCGATGACGGCAACTCCGCCGTTTCGCTGCCTGAGGTGCCCTTGCTGGGCGTGCTGCCGGGGACCGGTGGCTTGACGCGCCTGGTCGATAAGCGTCAGGTGCGGCGGGACCGCGCCGATGTATTTTCAACTTTGGCCGAAGGGTTGAAAGGCAAGCGGGCGACGGACTGGGGACTGATCGACGGCTCGTTCCCTACCAGCAAGTTTCAGGAAGGAATCGATACGCGGGTAGCGCAAATTGTTAATTTGCGTTCCGAAGAGCCAGCGCAAATTAACAACTTGCGCTACAACAGCGGCATCAAGTTGAACCCTCTCGAATTCGATTCAACCGAAGACAGTCGCGACTACAAGTACGTGAGCCTGAAGCTCCATCGCGAGAAGCGTTATGCCGATCTAACCATGCGCGGGCCCGAAGGAGACCTGCCGACAACTCCGGACGAAATGCAACAACTCGGCGACGGCTACTGGCCGCTGCGAGCGTACCGCGAATTAGACGATGTGCTCTTGCACCTGCGCGTGAACGAACCCGAGATTGGTTTAGTTTGCCTGCGCACCCAGGGAGAAACTGAAAACGTGCTGGCCGTCGATCGGGCACTCTCGGCGAATCGCAACCAATGGCTGGTGCGCGAGATTCTTCTGCACATGGCGCGCGTGCTGCGAAGGCTGGATCTAACTGCGAAGAGTTTCTTTTCGATTATCGAGCCCGGCAGTTGCTTTGCCGGAAATCTGATTGAGCTGGCGCTCTCATCTGATCGGACTTACATGCTTAACAATCCGGATGAGAAGGTTGAGGTCGCCACCAGCGAACTCAACGCGGGCGCGTTTCTGATGAGCAATGGCCTGGCCCGAATACAAACGCGGTTCCTGGCTGAACCCGACAAAGTCGATGAGGTGCTCGCTCACGAAGGCGCGTTCGATACCGAAGCGGCTGACGAGGCGGGACTGGTTACATTCGCGCCGGACGATCTCGATTGGGAAGACGAGATTCGAGTTGCGATCGAAGAGCGGACATCGCTTTCGCCTGACGCGTTGACGGGAATGGAGGCTTCTCTGCGTTTTGCCGGCCCGGAGTCGATGGACACGAAAATCTTTGGCCGTTTGACGGCGTGGCAAAATTGGATCTTTCAAAGACCGAATGCCGTCGGGCCGCAGGGCGCTTTGACGAATTACGGCAAGCCAACTCAGTCGCAGTTTGATTACAAGAGGACTTAGCCGCAAAGAGGCACAAAATGCACAAAGGGAAAAGCACTACCAGTTCCCTGCAGGGTAATCGAGCGTTTCCAGTCTTAAAATCCTTTTGCGCTTTTTGTGCCTTTTGGTGGCCAATTTTCGGTGACAAGAACCATGAATCTTTACGAACGCATTCCTAACAACGTAAATCTTTCCGGGGACAAGCGGCTGCAACGCGCTTTGGAAAAATGGCTGCCGAACTATCTCGACTGGTGGCGCGACATGGGGCCGGAAGGTTTTCAGGACAAAGACGTTTGGCTGCGCACCGCCATCGATGTCGGCTCGGAGGGCTGGGCCCATTTCGATTATGTGAAAATGCCTGACTATCGCTGGGGCATTTTTCTCGAGCCGGCTCAGCCAAACGCGAAGGTTGGCTTCGGTGATAACTACGGCGCGCCTGCTTATCAGGAAGTGCCGGGTGAGTTTCGCAACTCTCTGCGTCGCATCATAGTCACGCAGGGCGACACTGAACCGGCTTCAGTCGAACAACAAAGACAGCTCGGCCACACCTGCCCTTCTCTCTACGACCTGCGCAATCTTTTTCAGGTGAACGTCGAAGAAGGCCGTCACCTCTGGGCGATGGTGTATCTGCTGCAAGCGTACTTCGGCCGCGACGGCCGCGACGAAGCTGATGCTTTGTTGGAGCGGCGCAGCGGCAATCCAGACAAGCCGCGCATCCTCGAAGCCTTCAATCAACCCTGCGACGACTGGCTCAACTTTTATTCGTTCACGATGTTCACCGATCGTGACGGCAAGTATCAGCTTTCGGCCCTGGCTGAATCCGGGTTTGAGCCGCTGGCGCGTACCTGCAAATTCATGTTGACTGAAGAAGCTCATCACATGTTCGTCGGCGATACCGGCTTGAGCCGGGTCGTGCGCCGCACAGCGCAGTTGATGAAGCAGAGTGCAAACGAAGACGTGCGCGAATCCGGCGGCATCCCACTCGAGATTATTCAGAAGTACATCAACTTCTGGTTCAGCTATTCCCTTGATTTGTTCGGCGGCGAGATCAGTTCGAACTCCGCCGACTTTTTTGCCGCCGGCCTGAAAGGACGCTTCAAAGAGCAGGAACAATACACGGATCACATCGCCGCCGAAGGCTCGTTGGTAATGCAGGTTGTGGAAGGGGGCAAGCTCGTGCCGCGCGAGGTGCCGCTGCGGAACGCTCTCAACGAAGTGCTGCGCACTGAGTACGTGAAAGATTGTGAGAAGGGTCTGGCGCGCTGGAACAAAGCTTTGAAGGATGAAGGTATAGTGGCGCCGACTTCAGCCGGTGAAGGCGATCACAGACTAAAGTCTGTGCCACTTGTCTACCTGCCCAACATCCGCTTTCATCGTCACGTCGGCGAGTACTCGGGTCATCATTTCGATTTGGAAGGCAACCTGATAACCCGAGACGAATTTGAAGCACGCAAGAGTGAGTGGCTACCGACGCTCGAGGATCGAGAGTACGTTCGCAGCCTGATGCGTCCTGTGACTGACCCGGGTAAGATCGCCAACTGGATCGCGCCGCCGGCCTCGGGCATCAAGGGCAAGCCGTTCGATTTTGAATACGTGAGGCTGTAGGGGCAGGGCTCGTCCCTGCCCGTGTGCGATGAACAAAAGAGCGGGCAGGGACAAGCCCTGCCCCTACAAATATGCTCGCAAATAGTTCAAACGACGTTTCGCGTTACGATCAAAAGCTGGAATTGATCCTGCGATCCTCGGCGCGCATCTTTGCTGAAAAAAGTTATCACTCGACTTCGATGCGCGACATCGCGCGCTCGACCGGAGTCAGCCTCGCCGGCCTTTATCATTACTGCAAATCAAAGGAAGAGCTGCTCTTTCTGATCCAGGATCATTGTTTCGGCCGGGTGCTGCAACGGCTTGAAGAGCGCCTCTCGGGCGAGTCTGATCCAACGGCGAAGCTGCGCATCTTCATAGACAATCACCTTTCGTTCTTTGCGGCGAATATGGCCGAGATGAAAGTTTTGTCGCACGAGGCTGAGTCGCTCGGCGGTGATTTGCATGAGCATGTCTCAAGCCGCAAGCGTCAGTACACGCGCATGGCCCGCAAGATCATCTCGGAAGTGCAGCAAGCCGCCGCCAGTCCTGAGCGCACGCCGCGCCGCAATGGCCGGTCGAAACAAAGCGCCAAGCCGGTCGACACCACGGTCGCCACGTATGCTTTGTTCGGCATGATGAATTGGATCTATAACTGGTACGATCCGCGAGGCAAGTTGTCTGTCAGTCAACTGGTCGATAATATTACCCGGCTGTTCCTGTCAGGTTTTCTTTCAACCGAGGGGCAGGGCCTGACTCAGGGAAATTCTGAAGGCGCCGAAAAAGTTAACATCTGGCGGACGGCTTAAACGGTCTTACTAACTCGGTGGCAACTCAATATCTTATGACTGATCCAAAAACGGATCTCGTTAATTATCGTGTAATCGACGGGATCGCCCTGTTATCGCTCAACGATCCGCCGGCAAACACTTATTCGTATGACATGATGCAGCAGATCGATGCTTGCGTGCTTAAGGCTCGCATGGACGAAGCCGTGCAACTCATTGTCATCACCGGCAGTGGCGAGAAGTTCTTCTGCGCCGGCGCGAACATCAGCATGCTCAGCAGTGTCACTCCTGAATTCAAGTATTATTTCTGTCTGCATGCGAACGAAACGCTGAACCGTTTGGAACAGACGCCCAAGCTGGTCATCGCCGCAATAAATGGTCACTGTGTCGGCGGGGGATTGGAAGTTGCGATGGCCGCGGACATTCGCATCGCCCGTCGCAACGCCGGCAAGATGGGTTTGCCGGAGGTTTCGCTCGGCGTGCTGCCTGGCACCGGCGGCACGCAACGTCTGGCTCGTGCGGTCGGCAAGTCACGCGCGATCGAGTTGATGGCCACCGGCGAATTGTTTAGCTTCGAAAGAGGGCAGGAGCTGGGACTAGTCAACCAAATATTCGACAGCGAAACCGGCGAGCATTTCATGGAGCAGGCGATGAATTACGCCCGGCAGTTCACGACGCCGAATAAAGCCACGCGCGCAGTCGGGCGAATCAAGCGCGCCGTGCAAACCGGAGCCGAGATTCCTTTCGAGTCAGCCCTGGCCCTCGAGCGTGAATTACAACAGCAACTGTTCCAGTCAGAAGACGCCAAAGAAGGTCTGGAGGCGTACGTCAACAAACGCAAGGCGCAATTTAAAGGAAAGTGAGGTCAGTACCACCTGCGTGAGCGGGTGGGCCAAAGACGCACCTTGAACCCACCCGCTCACGCAGGTGGTACTGACTAACTCTTATGGACGACGAACACATACAAATCAGCGAAGCGGATGGTGTTGCGACGATCACGCTTAACCGGCCCGATCGTCTGAACGCCTTTGTTGGTCACATGCGACGAGATCTCGCCGAAGCTTTGGAAGAAGCGGGCAGCGATCCGCATGTGCGCGTCGTCGTCCTCAAAGGCCAGGGGCGCGCGTTCTGCTCCGGCGGTGACGTGCAGTTTATGGCCGAACTGCTTGAGCGTCACGACGCCGAGGAGTTCTCACGCATTCTCGGCTCGGCGCGTCGGGTGATCCTGGCGATCCGACATATGACTAAGCCGGTAATTGCTTCGATCGAAGGCCCCGCGGCGGGCGCCGGTTTCAATCTCGCGTTGGCGTGTGATCTGCGCATCGCTTCACGAACCGCTACGTTCAGCCAGTCGTTCGTGAAGATCGGTTTTCACCCTGATTGGGGCGGTACATACTTTCTGCCGCGCATGGTCACTTCGAATATCGCCTGCGAACTTTTCTTTCTGGGCGACACGATTGACGCGAACGAAGCTTTTCGTCTGGGCTTGCTCAATCGCGTCGTCGAGCCGGAAGAGCTGGAACCTGAAACGCAAAAGCTCGCCGACCGTCTGCGTTCAGGTCCGGCTGTTTCAATCGCTGCGGCCAAACACGCGGTCTACGCCAGCGAACACGACACGCTGGAGAAGATGCTGCAGTACGAAGTCGAAGCCCAGGTGCGTTGTTTTCAATCCGACGACGGACGCGAAGGCGTGCAGGCTTTCTTAGAGAAGCGACCGCCAAGATTTACGGGAAGATGATTGTAGGGGCAGGGCTCGTCCCAGCCCGTGTGCGATGAACAAAAGAGCGGGCAGGGACGAGCCCTGCCCCTACATTTATGCGCCTTCAAAATCGAGTTGCATTTATCACCGGTGGTGGACGCGGCATCGGCCGGGCCATCGCACTCGCTTTCGCCAGTGAGGGCGCAGCGGTCGCTTTGGCGGCGCGCACTCGCGCTCAAGTAGATAGCGTGGCTGATGAAGTGGCGGCCGGGTTCGGCGTTGAGACGCTGGCCATCGAATGCGACGTCGCGAATGCCGAGAGTGTTACCCGCGCGTTTGCTCAGGTGAACGAAAAGTTTGGACGCGGCCCAGACATCCTGGTCAACAACGCCGGCATCGCTGAGACGTCACCCTTTCTGAAGACCGATGAAGCGATGTGGCAACGCCACCTCGAGGTGAACCTGACCGGAACGTTTCGCTGCACGCGCGCCGCGCTGCCCGGAATGGTCGCACGAGGCTGGGGCCGCATCATCAATATCGCTTCGATAGCGGGTAAGACGGGCGCGCCCTACATCGCCGCATACTCCGCGTCAAAGCACGGCGTGCTCGGCTTAACGCGATCGCTGGCTTTGGAAATCGGCGCCAGCGGCATAACCGTCAACGCGATTTGTCCGGGTTATGTCGACACTGAAATGACTTCGCGGGGCATCGAAAACATTGTGGCCAAGACAGGAAAGTCAGCTGACGATGCCTTGGCAGTGCTAACGCGGGCCAGCCCGCAGAATCGCCTGGTCACCGCCGAGGAAGTTGCGTCGCTCGCTTTGTTGCTGGCTTCAGATGACGGTCGTGGGATTAATGGTCAGGGAATAAATATTGACGGGGGGACAGTGCTGTTCTGATTTGGAGTGCGGCGGCAAGCGCAGCGCGACGCCGCTTTTCCTCCATTTCGAATACAATACAAAGCGCCGTCGCCGCTTCGCTCTGCCGGCGCACTCCAAATTAAAATGATTGAAAACTTAGGCAATCTTGAACGCACGCACTCATGCGGTGCTTTGCGAAAGGAAGACGTCGGCAAACGGGTCACGTTAATGGGCTGGTGCGCGCGCCGGCGCGATTTTGGTCCGCTTACCTTTATCGATTTGCGAGACCGTGACGGCCTCACCCAGATCGTCTGCAACGAAGAGAAGGCGCCGGAAGCTCACGCCAAAGCCAAGGAAGTACGCGGCGAATATGTGCTGGCGGTCACCGGAGAAGTGGTCCTGCGCGATGAGAATGCCCGCAACCCAAAACTATCCACCGGAGATGTCGAGGTGCAAGCAACCGAGGTCGTGATCTTAAATGACGCGCGGACGCTCCCGTTCCAACTCGACGCTCCCTCGTCCGAGGCTTTGGCTAGCGAAGATCTGCGGTTGAAGTATCGCTATTTGGATCTGAGGCGGCCACAGTTGCAGGCAAACCTGCGGCTGCGTCACCGCCTGCTGCTGGAAATCAATCGCTACATGGACGAGCAGGGCTTTACTCAGATCGAGACTCCGAACCTGATTAAGTCGACCCCGGAAGGCGCGCGCGATTATGTCGTGCCCTCGCGAGTTCAGCCCGGCAAGTTCTTTGCCCTGCCTCAGTCGCCGCAGATCTTCAAACAGATTTGCATGATTGCCGGACTGGATAAGTACTACCAGATCGCGCGCTGTTTTCGTGACGAAGATTTGCGCGCCGACCGACAGCCTGAGTTTTCGCAGCTCGACGTCGAGTTGAGCTTTGCTACTCCCGATCAGATTTACAAACTGGTCGAAGGTCTCTTTGCGCGGATCTTCCAACTGATTGGAGTTGAGCTGCCGATTCCCTTTCCGCGATTGACCTTCGCTGAAGTGATGGAACGCTTTGGTTCAGACAAGCCGGACCTGCGCATCGAGGGAATGGAACTGAAGGACCTTTCGTCTGCGCTGACTGACACGACGTTCGCGCCGTTTGCCTCGACGCTCAGTGGCGGTGGCCAGATCAAAGGCATCGCGGTTCGAGGCGGCGCGTCAATGTCGCGCAAGGTTCTGGATGAGTTGCAGGAGTTCGCCAAACGTTATGGCGCGGGTGCGCTGGCTTGGATCAAATTGGGCGAAGAGATTTCGTCGTCACTAATGAAAGTTCTCGGCCCTGACACGGTAACCGGTCTGGCTGAATTAGCGGGAGCAAACAGCGGCGACGCGGTCTTGATCGTAGCAGGCAAACCGAGTGTAGTGGCTGCGAGCCTGGGCGCGCTGCGCAACGAAGTCGCGCGTCGCGAAAAGCTTATTCCGGAAGGCGTGTTTGCACCTTTATGGGTAACCGAATTCCCGATGTTTGAGTTCAATGAAAATGACGGCCGGTACTATTCCATGCATCATCCGTTCACTTCGCCTCTGGATGAAGATGTGGCGCTGCTTGAACGGGCCGTGAATGGGGAGACCGAACTATTCGCCGGGTTGCGCGCAAAGGCTTACGACGCGGTAATCAATGGCGTCGAGGTAGCCGGCGGATCGATCAGAATTCACCGACGAGATGTGCAGGCGATCGTTTTCAAAGCACTCGGCATGAGTGAAGAGACTGCGCGGGCCCGCTTTGGTTTTTTCCTGGATGCCCTGGCGTACGGAACGCCGCCGCATGGTGGCATCGCTTCAGGAATCGAACGCACTTTGATGGTGCTTGTGCCAACTGAAAATATTCGCGATGTGATGGCCTTTCCCAAGACTGCTTCAGCTCAGGACTTGATGATCGATGCGCCCGGTGAAGTCGACGAAAAACAGTTGGCGGAGCTGCACTTGAAGATTGTCAGGGACTAGTGACACCTGCGAACCGGCGGGAGTTTCTGAGCGCCGTTAGGCGCGAAATATTTATAGCGCTACGCGGTAACACCTCCTCAAGCTCCTTTAGGAGCGCAACATTTAGGAGTGCAACATTCCGCTCCTAAAGGAGCTTAATTGATTTTTGTTGGGCGGGTTCTATAAACATCTCGCTCCTAACGGAGCGAACGCAATTGGGACTTTCCGACTATTTAGAATTCGGGGCTTCGCCCCATTTCGAGGCACAGCCTCTCTCTGAATTGGGCACGCGGATCGCCTTTCCGCACATCAGGTGGCAAGCCACACAAACATCCTCTTCTAATGGCGTTCATCTCACTCCAGCAAGCACACGTCGACGAAATCCTCTACCATGCGCGTGAATGTGCACCCAACGAATGCTGCGGCTTGATCGGCGGCTCCGCGAGAAAAACGACGACGATTTATCCCCTGCGAAACATTGCCGCCGACCCATTAGTAACTTACGAAGCGGCCCCGGAAGATTTGTTTGCGGCCCAGCGCGCAATGCGCGAGCTCGATGAACAACTACTGGCCATTTATCATTCTCATCCACGCTCAGACGATCCTGAACCGTCCAACACCGACGTGAGGCTTGCCTACTATCCAACAGCGGTTTACTTTATTGTCGGGCTCGGCGGTGACGAGCCCCTTCTTCGGGCCTTTCGCATATCGGAAAGCGAAGGCCGATGGGAACCGGCTAAGTACGAAGTTGTAAATTGATGCGAATGGCTGAAACTGCATCGGCAAGGCTCTCGTAGAGATTCCAGATGGAGCCAAAACGAACCAAGTACGACACGAACCCGCTCGACGGAAAAGTCGCTGACCGTGCGGACAAGGAGTTTGATTCGCGCCCGGATCCGGTGACTGAGACAATGCGGGGCGGGCCTACGCAGGACATCGGTCGCACCGAAAACGAAGCGGCCCGCGCCGACGCCAGGAGCGAAGCGCCCACGCGCCGCATTGAGGGCGAGGCCGTCACCTCTTATCCGTCCGTCTTCATTCCGCCAACGCCCCGACCCACGACTGCGTATCGACCGCCGCCCTCACCGGATGTGCAGGCTTATCAAGCGCCACCGTCGGCGCCGCCCAGTGTCTATCAAGCACCGCCGGCGCCGGTTACCTTCAAGCCACCATCACGCACTGTTGCCGGCTTGGGCATTCCGGAAAAGTGGGCAGTGATCCTTCCTTACCTGCCTTTCTATCTGGCGATCGTCGCGGCGGTCCTGGAACTCTTGCTGGTGCCCCGGACCGAAACGCGCGTTCGCTATCACGCGGCCCAGGGTATGGCCCTGCAGATCGGAATCACCGCGATCAGCACGATGTTATATTTCGCCGGAACTTTCTCGGGCAGGTTTACCGGAGCGGGTCTGTTCTCGGCGGTGAGCACGGTGTTTTTGGTTATCTCGATGATCCGCGTGTGGAAGGGAAAGCCTCTTCACATTCCTCCGCTGGAGGAACCCGCCAAGTGGCTGAATGAAAAAATCAAGCCGCGCAAGTGAGCGGAATTTGAACCATATCAGTGTCCTCATGAACGAAATTGGAGCAAAGGCGGCTCGGGAGCGTGAGGATTTCCCAGGGCCATCTGCTAGCTAACGACCCGCTCGATTGGGGCGAAAGTTACGATAGGTCAGGGACGGAACGATAGTCTTCAAAATACAACATACGACCTGCCACGCCTTTCCGACGTCGTGGCACTGAGTTTGATTCGAAAGCTGCGGGAAAGAGCGTTCCCCGACGGACTGAAAATGTGGAACGCCGCCCGCAAGTTTTCTAAGAGGAGTAACCAAATGAATCGACCTGTTCATCGACACACGGATAAGTGGCTGGCCGGATTAATGGCCCTGGCTATTTTGTTAATGCCGGTGGCCGTGTTCACCCAAACGCAGATTGTCTTACATTCGAATAAGTACCAGGTTACAGATGACGTCAAGCTGGGCCGACAGGCGGCCGCCGAAGCGGAACAACAGTTTCCACTGCTGCGCGACGCGGAAGTCAACGCCTATGTCGAAAGAATCGGGCAGCGTCTGGTGGCCTCGATTCCCAGGGAGTTCCAACACCCCGAGTTTCATTATTACTTCAAAGTTGTAAATGCCCGCGACATCAACGCATTTGCCTTGCCCGGTGGGCCGATGTACGTGAACCGCGGAATGATCGAAGCGGCTCGCACCGAAGGCGAGATGGCCGGCGTTATGGCGCACGAGTTGAGTCACGTCGCTCTGCGTCATGGCACAGCGCAGGCAACCAAGGCCGGGAAGTATCAACTGGGAGCAGGAATAGCCGGCATCCTGGGGACGATTCTTGGCGGCCCCGGAGTTGGACAAGTAGCTCAAGCGCCGTTCGCCATGGCCTTTCTGAAATACAGTCGCGAGTACGAAACCGAAGCCGATCTGCTCGGTGCGCGCATCATGGCGGATGCGGGTTATGATCCGCGGGATCTGGCGAACATGTTTCGCACGATCGAAGCACAGGGCGGCGGCGGCGGCGGTTTCTTGAGCGATCATCCCAGTCCCGCAAACAGATATGCGCGCATCAACCAGGAAGCACAGTCTCTCCGGGTTAATAATCCGGTTCGGGACACCCGGCAATTCCTTGCCGTCAAAGAGCGTCTGCGCGGTTATCCACGCGCTGCCTCAATGGCCGAGATTGCCCAAAGCGGCCAGCGCTATCCCGATCAGGGACGTTATCCCGATCAAGGGAACAGCTATCCAAACGGCGATCGCGCTAACTATCCATCCGCACCGCGAGGCCGGGTTGAATATCCTTCAACGCGCTTTCGTAATTACACGGCGCTGGGCATTGTCGACCTGACCGTGCCGGACAATTGGCGTCAGATTTCAGATCAGGGTTCGGTCTGGTTTGCGCCTAATGGCGGCTATGGATCGAATAATGGCCAGGCAGTCTTTACCCACGGAACCAATGTCGGCATCGCTCAAACCAACAGCCGAAACCTGCAGCAGGCGACCGACGAGCTTCTGAACAGCTTGCAGCAGGGCAATGGGAACTTGCGCGCGCGGAGTGCGTATCAAAGGGCCTACGTTGCCGGCCGCAATGGTTTGTCGATTAGTTTATCCAACACCAACGAAGCTACCGGGCAACCGGAAGTAATCAATGTGGTCACTACACAACTTCGCAACGGCCAATTGCTTTACGTCATCATGGTTGCGCCGCAGAGTGACTACAATAACTACCAGAGCACTTTCCAGAATATTCTGCGTTCACTGCAGTTGAATGATTGAAGAAGGTCAGTGTCATTAGCACTTGGTTCCAGCCAGGTGCTAATGACCTCGCTGGTGCTTTCGTTTACCAGACAAAAGCCGCTGGCTGGTAGCTCCAGTACGAATCGCGCAGAGGCATCCGGACGGTTATATGTGTAAAAACGCACAGACGCCCACTAAACCGGGAGGGCATAGTCTGCCCCATGAGTGCGCTGCAGAATTTGATGGAAGCGAACGAGACAGCTCGGCGCGAACTCCAAAACGAGGAAGCATCCTCGCTTAACTCACCATCCCCATTTGACGCAAAGGATCAGCCCGACGCCCAACAAACGAACCTAATCGAGAGTTCCGGTGCACCACTGGTAGCCTCGGATTAGACTCAAAAACGGGTGCAGTCTGAGCCGGCAGTTCAAAGCCGAACCTTAGCTGCGGATTTCGCTACCCCTTACATCGCAAACTAAAGTTTGAACTCTAAACGGCATCAGATAAGGGGTGTTCAGAGTACCGACTTCAGTCGGGCTTTTACTCAGCAGAAAGTCCTAAACTGAAAGAGCCGAACTGAAGGTGGTACTCCAAACGCCGGCGAATGATGACACTACCCGCGCAGAGCCCGGCTTGACACTGCTGACTCTGCTCCCTATAGTTTCTAACTTCGCGCCGAAGCAATTACCGGCTGGAGTTACGGAAAATAACGGAGATTTTGAATGCCTAATCACAAGTCAGCAGAAAAGCGCGTGCGCCAAAGTGAGCGCCGTCGCCTTATTAATCGCAACAATCGCACAAAGTTGCGCACCTCGATCAAGAAACTCCGCAGCGCCCTCGAAGAGGGCGACGCCAAATCGGCGGGTGCGCTACTGCCGACAACCGTCTCGGAAATCGATAAAGCTGTAAAGAAGGGTGCGCTGCACCGCAACGCCGCCGCGCGGCACAAGTCACGCTTGACCCTGCACGTAACTCAAGCCAGCGCGAAGTAGTTTGGGATCAGTTCAGAGTTCAAGCGTTAGCTTGCGCCCTGGATCAAGGACTAGAATTTTCAAAGATGTGAGGTGGGCCATAATCGGCTCGCCTCTTTTTTTTAGCCAACCTATGTTTTGACCCGCGATCGAAGTTTGTCTCTGTTTGAAGAACGAACCGGAACGAGTCGTTACAGAACCGGGAGCGGTAGCGACCGGATCATAGAGTTAATTTCGGATGAAGTATTTTTGCGGCAAGCGAAGGTGAGTGTTCGTCCCGCTCGCTACCGAGGTTGTGTCAAAAGTCGATGACACGTGAAGGTGCGACCTCCATACGCCGAAGGCGTTCCCCAAACTCAGCCCAGGGTAACACCCTGGGATCAAAGATCCCGAAAGGATCTATTACCCTGCAAGGGTTTAAAATTTCATTCACTTGCGGGTTATGCATCCGGTCATTATTCAACGCCTTCAGCGTAGGCTCAAATCTCGCCCAAGTCCCAGGGTGTTACCCTGGGCTGAGTTATGAAACGCCTTCGGCGTTAAGAAATCGACTTTTGACACAGACTCTACCGCTCCGCTTCGGTAACGTCCGCTCGCGTTGTGCACCACCCTAACTCTCTTCAAAACTGGAAAAGCAATCCCCCGCTTCCGCCGTTAACTCATCAACTCACAAACAAGCATTTCGACTTGCATTCGGGGTGTGCCTTTGGAAGTCTTGATCGCCAGGTCAGCCTCGGCGATGCGCTGCATCTTATGCGTCATGCCACCCGAGCCGATCCGTTTAAGCATTGAGAGGTAAGCGCCCTGTTTGAACGAGGGCATGCGGACTTCGCTGAAGATTTTGGCCGGTGCAGCCCCCTGCGCCAGGAGGGATTTCGCCAGCGCCATTCGCCGGTAGGTGCCGGCAATCAAACCAATCAGCAGCAGCGGCTCGACGCCGTCGTCCAACAAATCCCGCAGCGTCTTCAGTGCGGCTTTGCGATTGCCCGCGATGATGTGATCGCTCAACTCCCAGTTCAAATGTTCACGCGAACGACTAATCAATTCGTCAACCAGCGCGATGGTGATGCGGCCGGCGGGCAAAGAAGCCGCAGCCAGCTTGTTCAGTTCGTTCGTCAGCGTGTGCAGATCGCTACGGACCATTTCGAGGAGGCGGTGCCCGGCCTGCGGTTCAATCTCAACCTTCAACTTTTTCAAATGGGCCTTGACCCACGTTTGCAGTTCGTTGGTTTTCAGCGGCTGAAAGTCGAAGGCCGCAGCCGCCGTCAGCGACTTGGCCAAGCGCTTTCGCTTGTCCAGATCGTCGGCGGTGAAAATCACGACCGAACTCTCCACCGGCCGTTCAAGATATTTCAGCAGCACCTCTTCATCGGCTTCCCTGAGCTTGCCGAAATTCCTGATTCGTACGACGCGACGATCCGACATCATCGGGAGCTGTTCCGCAATCGCCACGGCCGAACGCACGTCGTCGGTCGCCAGGTTGAACGACGATTCGTTGAACTCGCGCAGCAGGGTGTTCCGCAAAGCGTCATCGGCGATACGACGCGCGGCTTCGTCCCGAAGATAGGCTTCGGGCCCGGAAAGGTAATAGACCGGTTCGATCTGCCCCTGCTTGAGTGATTGAGCCAGGTCTTTTGGCGTGCGAACAGGCATGGTGTTTTTGGAGGTAGCAGAGACTATTAGTCTGTGATTGCTGAGCATCACAGCGGGACTGGGACACAGACTAAAGTCTGTGCCACTCACTTATCGTCCTTGACCCCGAATCCGTTAACCAACGTCGAGACGATCGACTCGGCAAAGCTGCGCGCCATTCGTTGCACTGCCGGATCTTCTTCGTTGAAAAAATTCCGCGGGTCATTGGCGAATTCAAACTCGCCGCGAAACACAAAATTCTGATTGTCGTAGAGCACGCGATTCTCATGCTGATCACGCACAGTCACCGCGGCGGTAATCGTCACTTCAAAAATCCGGGCCCGGCCTTTGTCGTCCAACAACACACCCGAGAATCCAAAGCTCTTTACGGTACCGTCAATCACCGCGTCGGCGCCTTCGCGCTCGCTCTGCACCCGCAAGCCATGACCGCGGCGAATCAGCTCGTTCATCACGGCTTCGGTAAACCGGTGCTCGATCTTAAAGCGCAGCGCGTTGTTCTGAAAGGCAGGCACGGCCACCGTCTTGATGTGCGCGGGCATCTGGCTTTTGGTCACCGGCTTATAGCATTCGGTGAAGCCGGACACAGTAAGAAGAGTGATCGTAAAGGCGGCAGCCCGCACAAATCTTTTCATGAAAATTGTCTCGTTTCCGTAAGAATGTTGATAATACGTCAACTGCCGTGCTATACGGAAGCCGCTTAAAATCGAGAGGAGCAAAACCGTGCCCACGCCAATACCAATCGGTCCGAGCCTGTCACGCATCGGCCAGATATTCATCAACGTAAAAGACATAGACCGCGCGATCGGTTTCTATCGCGACATCCTCGGCATGGTTTTTCTTTTCGAAGCGCCGCCCAGCATGGCGTTCTTTGACTGTGACGGTATCCGCCTGATGTTAGGCGTGCCCGACCGGCCCGACCTGGATCATCCTGCGTCGATCATCTATTACAAAGTGGCCGATATTGAGCGAGTCTACGAAACCTTCAAAGCGCGCGGGGTGCATTTCGAAACCAAGCCGCACCTGGTGGCTCCGATGCCGGACCATGATTTGTGGCTGGCGGACTTTCGCGATTCCGAAAATAACCTGCTGGCGCTGATGAGCGAAGTGCCGCGCGAGGTGGCTTGAACTCTCGAAAACTCGTGGAGCAATCCACGAGGTCAGTACCACCCGCGTGAGCCGGTGGGTCAAGGATTACTGCTCGGATCGACTCTATGATCCACCTGCTCACGCAGGTAGTACTGACTTCATGTCACTGCGGGTCAGCCCCTCGACCGCCAAACTCAAGCCCATGATCAGATAAAAGATCATGACCACTTCGGAATCGCCCCAGTTGTAATGCACCAAACCGCTCGACATGAAACCGATCAGTCCTCCCAGCGCCCCGAGCACAACTCCCCGTTCGATCCAATTCTCAACCGGAACGCGACGCCGCAAACGCCAGAGCATGCGCGCATAAGTTCCCAAGAGAATCAACCAGACGATCAGCGTGGGCACGCCGCGCTCGAGCGCGATTTGCAGATAGTCGGAATGCATGTGGCCCATCGGCATGCGCCCGTTATCGAACAAGCCCCATTCGCGCCAGTGGGCCTTGATTGAATCCATGCCGACGCCCACCAACAAGTGACGCGGATTGCTGGTCAGTAATTGGAACCCGTCATGCCAGGTCCGCTCTCGCCAAACGATCGAATCGTCTTTCGTATCAAAGAATCCGACGTTACGCTTCTTCTGCAGCACAAATAGTCCGCCGAGAATCAAGGGCACTGCGCACAGACCCAGCACAAGCAGCACCTTGCGACTGACACTGAGCGCGGTGATCAAAGTTGCGGAGATCAGGAGTGAAAGCCATGACGCTCGAGTGACACTCAACAACAGCGCTATGCCCATCCCGCCAATCACCAACGCGAGCACCGCGCCGTTACGATTTCGTTTTCGTGGCAGAGCGAAAAACAGACCGATCGCCAGAGAAGTGATGAGCTGCAGCATCTCTGCATAAGTGGTCCAGTGGTTGTAAAAGCCGGTCGCGCGCCGATCGCGCCCCGTGCTCCAACGCTCAATCCCCAGCTGTTCTTCAGGCGTAGCACCCTCATGCAACTGTCCTCTGGGGACATCAAGCACGGCGTACCATTCAAAACGATAGACCTTGATCTTCGCTGGCCCTGCCTGCGGAGTGTTCAAGGCCGACACCAGCTCCTGCAGGTTGTTCAGTGGCCGGCCATCAACCTCTTCCAGGGTGTCACCACTTATTATTGGGATCGGCTCGATCTTCGCGCGCGAAACTCGCTTGGCGTCGCTCAAAGGGCTGTTGGGGCTTACGCCGTAAACTTTCACCCCGCGACCCAATGCGTACTGGCCAAAGGTGTAAAAGACGTTGACCATGCAAGACGCCAAAAGCACGAGGACCAGCGCGCGCAGGACTCGGGGCGAACGAACGTTTTCCGCAAACAAGTAGACGATAGTGAATAGAGACGCCGCGCGCAGCTTACCGATTGAGACCGTCGGTTCGTAAGACAGAAAGGAAGAAAGCCCGGTAAGGACAAAAAATCCGAACATGGGATAGTCGAGCGGTGTGCGCTCGAGCCTGGGACGCGGCCAACTCGTGAACCGCAAGACCCAGAACAGCAGTCCGAGCATCCAGGCAGTCTGCGCCGCGGCAATCGAATGCGGCGCGGCCATCACGAACAGAAATAGCGTTGCCAGCGTGGCGCGCTCAAACCAAAGCGCGAGTGGCTCAATGTTGGTTGGGGATGCTTTTATTTTCGGGGTCACGATTTTCAATGGGTGGTCGACGGGCCGCGAAGCGGAGTGGCCTCGGGCGTAAGCCCCGGGTCCTGGGCACCAAAGAAGGCTAAAGCCCGCGGGGCGACAGAGCTATCATGATTAATGGCGACCTCTTTTTTCGAATCATCTTTCGCCTGCTTCGCAGGCTCTGGTCAAAAGCGAAATAAGATCCCCGGGCTTACGCCCGGGGCTACACTCTGCCGCCGCTTCGCGGCTCGTTGACGGCTTCCGCCTCAGGCCGAATCATTCCAGGTACACGAGACACCTTTCACAATCGCTACTAAGTGCTTATTATCACCGAGCTCGGATTATATTCGACTCTAATGGAAACCACATGCGCAGAACGATTCTTCTTATCTCTTTTCTCGTGATCGCCGCGACTCTTTCGCCCGCTCAAGTTAAGAGCGTGGCCCAATATATCGAGCAGGTCCAGGCGCTCTCTAACCGTACCCAGATAAGAGCCGCGAACGACTATATCGATCGCAATCACGAAAGCATTCTGCGCGAATGGATCGCGATTACTGAAATCAACGCGCCTTCCGGTCAGGAACAACCACGCGCGAAATACATCGAGACGCTGCTTCGCAAATACCATTTGGATGAAATTCGTTATGACTCAACCGGCAATCTGATCGCCATCCGCAAGGGCACCGGCGGCGGTCCCAGGATAGTCTTTGACGCGCACCTGGACACGGTCTTCCAACCCGGATTGCAGATCAAGGCAACTATTCGCGACGGTAAGATTTATGCCCCCGGTATCGGCGACGACACCCGCAACATCGAAGCGCTTTTGGCGACGATTCGCGCCCTGAACGAGGCGAAGGTTAAGACCAAAGGCGACCTGGTTTTCGTATTCACCGTTCAGGAAGAAACCACGATGAACGGCGCCCGCGCCTATGTCACCGAGAACAAAGGAAAGATCGATCAATACATCGCGCTTGATGGCGGGTACGAAGGTTTCACTTACGCAGGCATCGGTATTAACTGGTACCGTCACCACTTCATTGGACCGGGCGGCCACACTCGCTCGCGCACGCCGCCTTACTCCGCTTCTCTGCCGCTGGCGCGCGCCATCGAACGCATCTATCTGCTCAAGGTCCCCACCAATCCTTCTTCGAATTTGAACATTGGCATGCTCGGTGGTTCGGAAGTAGTGAATGCCAAAGCTGCCGATGCCTGGTTCACGGTCGATTTGCGATCGACCAGTAACGAAGTGATCGCCAGTTTGGAAAAGCAGATTCAAATCATCTTGAATGAAGAAGCGACCCGCGTCGGCATGAAAGTTAAGACCGAGGTGATCGGCGCTTCACCTGCCGCCTTTATACCCGGCCACCGCGAATCTTATCTGGTGCGCATCTCGGAAGCCGTGCATCGAGTGATGGGATTCGACCCGCCGATTGGAAATGCCGGCTCGAACAACTCGAGCGCTGCGCTGCATGCCGGCATCTCTTCAATCTCAACCGGCGCCGGGCCGTGCGAAGGTTCACACGGTCTCACCGAGAACTGCGAAATTGAGCCGCTGTATAAAGGGATTAAGAAGATTCTGTTGTTGGAAGTGGCGCTTGCGGGGGTGGATTAGCTAATTAAGGTCCCGTAGGGACGAAATATTTATAGTACGTTCGCTCTTAATCACCTGAGCCCATTCATGGGCGACAGAATATTTCGCTCCTAAAGGAGCTGAGGGGCTCCTTTGATTCGCGTTCTATAAATATTTCGCCGCTACGCGGCTGCCAGCTATTGAAATTTTCGGACCCGCTAACAATTTCGTCATCATTGTCTTCCAAGTCGTGTCCAGCACACCTGCTTCTTTTGTCATAAGACTACGGATACCTCAGTAAGGATTCGGCGCAGCACCGTTATCCCAGCGCACGCAATAGGTATAAGCTTCATCTGATCTGCTTAATAGGACATGTGCCGCAAGCTATCGACAGTTCCGCCGGGTTAGACTCTCTCTCCAATAGTCCGGCCGGCGACGTTGATGAGCAACAGCAACGATTAGCACCGCGTCGGATTCGACTGAATAGATAAGGCTGAATGGAAAGCGGTGAAGTAGTACTCGTCTAAGTTCGCGATCGACGGATTGACCTAACTCCGGATGCTCGCACAACACGTTGACGAGCCGTTGCACCTCATCAAGAAAGCCGGCGCCCAGGTCAGATGTCGCAGCTTCATAAAAAACTGAAGCCTCCGTCATCTCTTCTTCGGCGGGAAGAAGAAAGCGATAGCCGATCATTTGATTCGGTCGCGAGCCCGAGCCATCACTTCCTCGCCGGGGAGCGCTGGAAGTTCGCCCTTTAGATAGGCATGGTAACGGCGCTGCGCCTCAACGAGCCATAACTGCTCCGCGTCAGTGTCGATCGACGCGTCCAATTCCTCAATAAGGACTCGGGCGAGAGTTGCCTTCTCGCTAAATGGAAGCAATCGGGCTTGTCTTTCGATCTCGTCGAATTGAGTGCTCATGCGGCGGATTATAGCAGAAACTGGTTTAGACGCCTGAAACGATGGGTTGACGGGTATTGCCAAAAAGATCGCAACGCCCTCCCTCACGGTCGGGCTACCGCCCCCGTTCCTCTTCACTCAAAACTCGCGCTTGGCCGCTTGCTGTTCTGCTCCCACTCGGCCGGCTTCGATTTCTGCTCGCGAATAATTCTCACCTTTGATTGGCTCTTCGGCCATCCGGCGCAGCATCGCGATCTGACCAACGTGAGTCAGCGCATCCGCAACCGGCCCCTGAAACAGGCGCTCACAAGTGGCCGATAGTTCGGCATCCGAAGCGAGATAACTATCAAAGCTCTCGAGCGCGCTATGAAAGCGCGCGACCTCCTGCTGCCATGCCAGCGGTTCTGAATCATTCCAGGCCTCGGCCCCTTTCGCGATCGACAAGCCCCAGTCGAGCAGGTCACCGATGTGTGCCAGGATTTTTGCCGGCGTCCGCGCAGTGTCCGGTGATCCGAATGACCCGAATGAATCTGAAGCCCCGCGCACGGCCTTCGCGCCGCGATAAGCAAGCGTCGCCACAGTGTGTCGCAGCATCTCGCGTTTTGTGTCTTGTGTGTTCATGGATTATTTACCGCCTCACAAATTTATTTCGTGTGATTCGTGGATCGATTTCTGATGTAGCGCAATTTGTTAAGTTGCGAACCGGAACGCAAGTTGACAACTTGCGCTACATTATCGACCCACGAAATCACACGAAGAGTTATTCGTTTCAATAAACGTCCTCACCGCGCCACATCACCGGCAAGGTCTGCAGAATGATTTTTACATCCAGCAGTAAAGACCAGTTTTCGATGTAGTACAAATCCATTCGCACCATCTCGTCAAACGGCAGACGGTTGCGCCCAGACACCTGCCACAAACCGGTGATGCCCGGCTTCATGTCGAGCCGCTTGCGATGCCACAGCTCGTAACTTTCAACTTCGTAAGGAATCGGGGGCCTGGGACCGACGACGCTCATGTCACCGCGGAGGACGTTGAAGAGCTGCGGCAGCTCATCGATGCTGGTCCGTCGCAGCAGCCTCCCCAGGCGCGTCACGCGATCGTCGGCGCGCAGCTTGTAAGCCGGACGATCTTTGTCGCCTTGGTTTGAATCCGGCTGGCCTTTGATATAACGGCGCTGAAACTCCCGGTGCTCGGCGTCATCGGTACCTGCGCGCATCGTCCGAAATTTGTAGAACAGAAACACCCGGCCATCCATTCCCACCCGTTCCTGCTTGTAAAAGACCGGGCCGCGAGAATCCAATTTGATCAGCAGCGCAATCAGCAACCACACGGGCGACAGGACAGCCAGAGCCAGCGAAGCAACTATCAGATCCGAACCTCGCTTCATCACTCGCGCCGAACTCGACAAAGGCGAGCGGAACAGCGTGACCATCGGCAGCGATCCAACCTGATCGATTTCCGTTTTGCTCGGCAGACAATTCAAGAGTGTCGGAGCAATCCGAAACTCAACGCCGCGGCGCCGCCCGGTTTGAATCATGACGTCAAACAGCGCCTCTCCCGGAACATTCGGGTCAGAAATGATCACTTCGTTGGCTCCCGATTCGCGAATTACTTCAGGCAGGTTGCTGAGGTTGCCAATGACCGGAACGCCTTCGAAGCTCGAGCCCGCGGCGGCAGCGACACTGGCATTGTCGACGATACCAATTACTCGATAACCGAGCTCGGGACGCGCCCGCATCTCATGTATGCAGAGCACTGCTTCTGGCCCGCGGCCGACGATCAAGGTCGGAATCAAATTGACGCCGCGACGACGAACCAGGACCTGGCCGCCCCGCAGAAGCATTCGCACGACACCCAAACTGACCAGGGCCAGCAGGAAGTCAAAAAGAAATACGGCGCGCGAATACGAGAAGGCACGGTAAGTCACGCCGCCGCGATACATAAAAGTCGCGGCCACGATCAGCAGCGAGCCAATGGCGGTCGCCCGAAAAACGCGGGCCATGTCCTCTACGAACGAAAACTCGCCGCGGATGCGATATAAATCGTAATAACGAAGCAGGAGCAAACGGATCGGCACAATCAACGGCAGCAGTAAGGCGTAGGGAGCAAAGTCTCTGCTCCAGGTGAAGTCGCCCTGCGAGGTCCGGTGCAGAATTGAATCGTAATGACGCAGATAGAAAGCCAGCATGAACGACGAGATCGTCAGCACGATGTCCGTCATCGCCAGCAACGTCTTGACCAGCGGCACGACCCAGCGTGGCGCACGTGCAGGGACGCGCACGGCGCGGGCGTCGGGTTGGAATTCTTTTACGGGTTCAGCTGTCATCAGGAATGGACGACAAACTTCAGTTTGTCGGCCTTTTGGGGACAAGCTGAAGCTTATCCTACATCGCGGCATAGTCAATCAGCCACGGAGCGGCGAACGATCGTAGCCCACGGCGTGTGTGTGTGTCCGAAGCCCGCGCGAAAGCAGGGCCGCTTTGCACACAGAGACACCGTCAGGAGGTCAGCGCGAGCTGTAGCACGGTACAGAACCGCGAGCGGTAGCGAGCGGGATAAGGAATCACCGTTGGCTAGGACATTAAATCGATTAGGCAATAGATGAATCTGTGCTTGAAAGGAGCCTCTTGGTCCCGCTCGCTACCGCTCGCGGTTCTGTGCCCTACTACCGATCATTCCAAAATCAACTTAACAATCTCCGCGCGTACGCCTCTCGCGGCGCGAGGATTCGCCGCATGCTTCTTCTCAACTACTAAACCTTCAATCTCCGCAACCGAACCAATACTTCGCAGCCGTCCTTCTTCCACCAACTCCTGATCGATCGCGGCCCACTTGCCGGCGTAGATACTGACGGCCGGCACGCCCAAAGCGGCCGCTTCGCGATTCATCGTACCCCCGGCGCTGACTACAAGATCAGCGGCCGCGATTAGGTTCGCCCCGTCGAGAGCTGCCCGCGGCATGATCAGTCCGGCCAACTTACGCGCTTCGTATTCGGCGCGCTGCGCGGGGGAGCGTGGCAACAGAATGATTCTTACCTCGTTGCGCGCGCTCAGGTTCTCCAGCAGCTTATCGAATAGTTCGTTTTCAAAGCGATGATAGAGGGCTTCGCGCGCCGGTGGGCGAACCACGACCAGCACAACTTTATTCGCGACCCCAAGATCGAGCAATGTTCCCGCAAACTCAGGATCAGGCATAAAGTCTGCGAGGTAGACGTCTTCCTTGGTGCCTTGATATCGTTTTACTTTGCGCGTCGAGGCGCCGTACTTCCGTAGCTCGGCTGCGGGAAACGCTCGTGGCACGATCACTCGCCAAGCCAGCCTGAAAGCCAGATGGTTCGCCGGCTGGTGTTCGTAATCCATTAAGGTCACAGCTTTGATTCGCAACGCGGCCGCGGCTGCGATCTGTGCATAAGAGTTATGACTCAGCGCCAGATCAAATCCGCGATCGCGTGCCCACTTGCGCAACGCTCCGGCCCGTCCGATCAAGTTCCCCGCTTTACCCGTTATCGTTCCGCCGCCATGACCGCCGATAACGTGGGGCGTCATCCCAGCGCCGATCGCCAACTCTACGGTCTGGGCAAAATCGCGGGCCGTGATCTCGATCTGATGACCGCGCGTGACAAACTCCGGAATCAACGCGCGAAAGAAAGGCACGTGCGGCGAGTTGGCTAAGTCGATCCAAATGCGCATCTTAAATCTTGTGTTCGTTTAGATGCGGGACTTGTCCCGCGGATGGATTGGCGGACAAGTCCGCCATCTAAACGCCACGAAAAACCCTCACGGTTTTAACGAGCTTCTTGCTGCTGGGAGCGCGGACGTCCCGTTCGCACAGCGTGCGCAGCACGCTTAAGTGTCGCACTCACGTATCCCAGAATTGTTCGCGCTTCGCGCTCAGTGCGGACAGGATGTCCGCGCTCCCAGCCCCACGCAATCTCTTGATTCAAATCTTTCTAACTTCCAACAGCCGCGCCAGCCCATAGGTCATCCAGGCTTCCGACCAACGCATATACGGAATGCGAATGGTATAAAACCGCCGGCGTTGATAATGGAAAGCCCCTTGCTCGTCGCCAAGGTTTTTGATTGCCCACTCCGCGATTTGTTCAGCCAGCGGCAAAGTACCAGGGACGCGGCCGCGCAACTCGACCAGCGTCACAATTGCCGATGCAGCCGAATGCACGTCAGCCGGATAGAGTTGATCTGGATAATATTTGGGCCAGCCGTTGTCGAGAAAAAAGCGTTCCCGCCAAAATTCATAACCGCGCCGCAACGAGTTATCCAACTCATCCAACGGGCCGCCGGCTGCATTAACGGTGTCGATAATGCGAGAGAGACTGCACAGGATAAACGCCGTATGAAAATTGTCGGCCCATGATTGATAGTCATTGCCGCCATAGGCCCACGAACCGTCCGCTCTTTGACGTCGAACCACATAACGCGCGGCGCGCAGCGCCCAATCGCACAAGCTTGGTTCATCGCTTAGCCTGCCCAGCGTGGCTAAAGTTTCACCCGCCAGCAGGCTCGCATTGAAAACCCGAGTCTGATCAAGCGGCGAATAACTGAAGCAGACTTCGTCATCAGCGTCGCCGGATTGGTTCAGGTCGTTGAGAATAAAGTCGGCGATGGTGCGTGCAAAGGGCAGGTATTCCTCGGGGCTGAAAATCTCTGCCGCTTCACAAAGGGCCCGCGCCGCAAACGCCGTGGGCACAACCGTCGGCGTGCCACGCGGGACAAAGAAGGATCGCGATTGCCAATCAAAGTTGTAGCCCCAGGCCGCGCCCTTGAAACCCTTCAGACGCATCCACATCAGATCGTCAAGCAGCTCGCGCGCTTCGATCTCAGCTTCCCTGGTCTGGGTGCGTCGGTATTCAGCCAGCGCGGCCAATGCGAACAGCGCGATGCCTTTTGCGTTTCTTTCACGCGGGATTCCAACCAGAGACCGAAGGTTAACGGGCGAGCGTTTGTGAAGCTGCGTCCAGGCCAGTCGCGCCAGTCGGGAATGGCTGAGAGGAGTCGCTGCGAACAGGCGGCTGTTCAGCGCATCGTAAGGATCATATCCGGCAAAACCCTGCTGGCGGCACCATCGCCAAAGGTCCTGGTGCGCGCGTGTAAGAGTAATAGCCATTTTGGTTCATGGTGGGAAGCGAGGCCTTAAGGCTGGGAGCGCGGACGTCCCGTCCGCCCAGCGCCGCAGGCGCTCAGTTTCTCTGTAGGAGGGCCCTTTCCAACGAGGCGGACGGGACGTCCGCGCTCCCAGCATAAGGCGTCGCTCACCCTTACCGGCCGCGCCGAAGTATTCATTGTCTTGCTGCGACCGAACTCTCGATCCGCCGCGGTGTCTCGACAAAGCTTTCGCGCCACAACTCAAACGACAGAAGGGTCCAGAGCAGCTTGCGATGATTGGCGACGCCACGCTCGTGTTCATCCTGCAAGCGGGCCACGTATTCCGGATTGAACAGTCCGCCGCGGCGCAGTCGCTCGGGCGACAGCAGGTCGTGGGCCAACGGCCGCAACTCGCTCTTCAACCATTTGGCGAAAGGAACACCGAAGCCCTTCTTGCCGCGGCGCCAGACAAATGGCGGCACCAAACCTTTGGCGGCGCGCTTGAGTATGTACTTCGAAGTGTAACCGTGCAGCTTGTAATGCGAGGGCAGAGCGGCGGCGAACTCGGCCACGCGTGGATCGAGATAGGGCGCGCGCACCTCTAAACTGACAGCCATGCTGGCGCGATCGACTTTCGTCAGGATGTCTTCAGCCAGGTAAAGCTGCGTGTCCAGACTCTGCATGCATTCCGTTAAATTGTTCGAGTCGCATTCAGCAAACAAACGACGTGCATCACGATAAATATCGGGCTCGCTCGATCGTCTCACGTCTTCTGAAAGGAGTAATTCCTGATCGCTGGGCGTGAATGACCCAAACCAAACGTGATGTCGAGCGACTTCGTCGTAATGCGAAGCAGTGATAAATCTCTTGGCGCGATAGTCGAACGAAAGGTTGCTGGTCTTGACCGGCAGATGGTTTACCACCGGCTCAATCAGGCCGCGGCGCAGGAACCGGGGAACGCGGTTGTAAGCGCGCGCCATCTGATGACCAAAGTACATTGGATAGCCGGCGAAGATCTCGTCACCGCCATCTCCGCCCAGCGCGACAGTCACGTGCTTGCGGGTAAAACGCGACAGCAGAAATGTCGGCACCACCGATGGATCGCTAATCGGCTCGTCCATCCAGGAGCCGATTTCGCTGACCAGATTCGCGGCCAGGCTGGCGCTGAATCGCTCTTCATGGTGATCGGTGCCGAGGAATTTTGCCACCGCCCTTGCGTATTGAGATTCGTCGAACGAACTTTCCGCAAACGAGATCGAAAAGGTCTTGACGGTTTCAGACGACGCGCGCACGGCCAGCGCCGCGACCACCGAAGAATCGATGCCTCCGGAAAGCAGGATGCCCAGCGGCACGTCGGAAACCAGGCGCATGCGCACCGCGTCAGCCAACAGTTCGCGAAGTTGGTCGGCGGCCTCGGTAACGCTCGGGACCGGCTGACGCGTCTGGTAGCTCAACTTCCAATAACGCTCGACTTCGATCTGACCATCCTCGAGCGTCAGCGTGTGGGCCGCGGGCAGTTTGCTAATGCCTTCGTAGATCGAAAGCGGCGCCGGCACATAATCGTACGAAAGGTATTGGCGCAGGGCGTTCAGATTCAGATTGGGGCGCACCGACGGATGCGCCAGCAGAACCTTTGGCTCTGACGCGAACAGCAGGGTATCGTCGAAGACACCCCAATAGAGAGGCTTTTCGCCAAAGCGATCGCGCGCGATAAACAGCCGGCGACGGCGCTCGTCCCAAAGCGCGAAGGCAAACATGCCGTTGAGATGCTGGACCATTTCACGGCCGTACTCTTCGTAAAGATGCGGCAGGATTTCAGTGTCCGAAGCGCTGCGGAAAGTGTGGCCGCGACTTTCAAGGTCGGCGCGCAACTCGCGATAGTTGTAGAGTTCGCCGTTGAGAATGACGGCGATACTGCGATCTTCGTTAAAGGTCGGCTGCTCTCCAGTCAGCAGATCGATAACTGCAAGGCGCCGCATCCCGAGCGCGACGCCATCGTCGAGCAGGTACCCCTCGGAGTCAGGACCGCGATGAATCATGCGGTCGCACATCAGACGCAGCAACTCTTCGCCGCCCTCAGGCGGCGGCGTACGAGGATTAAGATTGGCCCAACCGGTAATGCCGCACATAGAATATTTATACTGTAGGGGCAGGGCTCGTCCCTGCCCGGCTTTCCTATCGCAAGTAATCAAGTCGCTCCGTATACGGCCAGTCCTCTGGATTTTTCACCAGACCTCGCCGCACCGGATTCATTCGAATGTATTCCAACGTTTCTTCAAAGTCCTGATGATTGCGAATAATGTGATCGAAAAACTGTCGCTGCCAGAGTTTGCCATCATACCAACGCCAGTACTCGCGGGTTGAAAGACTCTTAAACGCACCGCAAATGCCGCCAAGCGTTCGGCCTGACTCGCCGGGTCCGATTAACCCGTGAAAATGATCCGGCATAAGGCAATAAATATATACGTTGAAGCGAAGGTCTTCTCTTAGCTTCCTTAAGGACTCAATCGTTGCGATTGCTACGCGCTCATCCAGGAACCTCGCATCTCTGTCTTGGGCGACGATCGTTACAAAGTAAACGCGCGGCCATGAGTAATCGAATCCTTTGAGCCTAACGCTATCTCTACGAGAGTAGACCTTATCTTGGGAATCGCTCATGCAGCGTATGCGGGCAGGGACAAGCCCTGCCCCTACAATCATTCTTTAAATCCAATCCTCTCGCGCACCGCATAGACCGACTTCTGTTGCGATTCGTGATAAGTGCGCACCTGCATTTCAGCCAGCAACCCCATCAGGAAAAACTGAACGCCGAGCACCAGCATCACCGTCGTCAGCACCGGCAAGGGCGTTTGCACGAAGTCAGCATGATGCGGCCAGCTCGCATATTTCATCAGAAAGGCGAGGATTGCGCATAAGATCGAAACCAGGAACGTCAACAAGCCGGCCCATCCGAATACGTAAAGCGGCTTGGTTTGATATGACGCCATGAACTTAATGGTCATCAAATCAAAAATCACTTTGACCGTGCGCCCCAGTCCGTATTTCGACGTGCCCATCGTGCGCGCATGATGCTCGACCGGAATTTCGGTAACGCGCGCGCCCGACCATGACGCGTAGATCGGAATGAAGCGATGCATCTCTCCGTAGAGATGCACGTCGGCGAGCGACTCTCGTCGGTAAGCTTTCAGCGAGCATCCATAGTCGTGCAAAGGCACGCCGCCAATCCACGAAATAATTCTATTCGCGATCATGGATGGAATCTTTCGGGTAAAGAGTTTGTCCTGCCGGTTCTTTCGCCATCCGGAGACTACGTCGTAGCCTTCGTCGATCTTCTCGAGCAGCCGACCAATGTCGGCCGGATCGTTCTGCATATCAGCATCCATCGGAATCAGGACTTCACCACGCGCGGCATCGATGCCGGCCGCCATCGCCGGCGTCTGGCCATAGTTCCGTCGCAAAGCGATCACACGAACGCGTTCGTCGCGGGCAGCGATTTCACGCAATACCGCCAGGCTGCCGTCAGTCGAGCCGTCGTCGACATAAATGATCTCGGCTGTCCGGCCCAGCCGCGCCAGCGAGCGATCCAACTTCTCATGAAGCGGGCGCAGGTTGGGCTCTTCATTCAGTACTGGCAGAAAAACGGAAATGTCCGGTCGGTCACCTTGAGGTATGCCAGGCGCTGTTTGAGTCTGCAAAATCTCTTTTTCGTAAACGCTCATCTGTTTGTGTCAGAAGCCCGCGCGTAAGCAAGGGCACCATTCGCATTCCTCGACTGTCCTAGTAACGGAGTGCTTCCGGATCCGGCCCTCCCTGACGGTCGGGCTTCTGAAACTTCACGCCTTTCGCGCCACACAAACTATCGACACGCCAAAAGGAAATTTCAATCGCCGCAGCCACCAGTTCTCCGCGCCCAGCACGCGTCCCAGCAAACCATTCAAAGCGCCAATCGTAAGATTGTTCTCTGAAGACGGACGGAAGCCTGTCAAACGCATCAACGTTCGCCCGATCAGAATGGGAACAAAGAAAGTGATGTTGGCGTAACTCGCTCGTTCAACTTTCAAACCCGAATCTCTAAGCTTTTGCTTCAATTCGGGTAAAGTGTAACGGCGACGATGATGGCTGATATCGTCCTGCACTCCCCAAAGAAACATGAAAGCAGGCACGAACAGAACCACGCGCCCGTCCGGTCCAAGCACCCGCCGCATTTCTCGCAGGCCCGCAATATCATCATCGAGATGCTCTACGACATCAAGCCCGGTGACCAAATCGAATGCCGCGTCCGCGAAAGGTAAGTGCTCGGCAGCGCCTTGCTTTACCCTGGTCAGGCCACGCGAGCGGCAAAAGTCGAGGGCGTCCGAAGAAACGTCGACTCCTTCGGCCGCGCCAAACTGCGAGAGCATTTGCAGATTTGCGCCGGTGCCGCAACCAACGTCGAGAATCCTCGGCCGCGGCTCTTTCATCTCGCGGCAAACCCTGCCGACAAATTCCGCAATGATGCGACGACGACCGGCGAACCACCAGTGTTTCCCCTCGACCTCGTACATGATCGAGTAGGTATGCTGCTGCATCTCGCGGGGGAGCGGATCGTTACGCTGGTTTACATCCACGGACAAGGATCTAATCCCTCAATTCGGCGGTCGCTCTTAGTTCAGAGTTCAACCTTTAGGTTGCCACCAATCAGGACAAGCTAAAGCTTGAACTCTAAACAAAACCAATCCTCCTCAACTCCTAACGGCGCGGCAAGTCCTGGATCGAACCGTTGGCATGCGCGCAGGCCGCGTCCATGATAACGCGAATATCAGTCTCCGAGTCTTTCGTAAGATCTATCCGGTACCATAGCACGCACCGATTCGGCCAGGTGAACTTTAGCAGATACTTACCAGGTTTGATGCCGGTGAAACTGAACAGGTCCGGGTCGCTGCGATCTGCTGTAGCGATCCGTCGGTGCTTATTGACGCTGAAGAGTTCTACTGGAAACTTTCGTCGATTAGACGGGGTATTGTTCGTGTAATAAGTGGTTCCCGAGATCGTGCGACGCATCCGGGTTCGCCCGGCGGTCGAGGACGTTAGGATCGCCAGCCCGAGCGCCAGGACAAAGACTCTATGCCTGGTTAGAATTTTCTTTCCACCATTCAACAAAATTAAGGATTCCCTTCTCAATCTGGGTCTGCGGGTCATAGCCGAGCAATGCCCGCGCTTTCGAGATGTCGGCGAAGGTTTGTGGTACGTCTCCCGGTTGCAAAGGCTGCCGGTCGATTTCCGCCTTCCGGCCCAGCGCCTGCTCGAGCAATGAAATCAATTCGCGCAGTTCGACGGTGCGCGACTCACCCAAATTAAACACCTCATAGTTGCTCTGATCGTAGTCCATTGCAGCGCGGACCCCGGCGATGATGTCATCGATGTAAGTGTAATCACGGCGGGTGGCGCCGTCGCCAAAGACGGGTATCGGTTTCCCGGCGCTGATTAATTTCGCGAATTTATGAATAGCCAAATCGGGCCGCTGGCGCGCACCGTAAACCGTAAAGAAGCGCAGACACACAATCCGAATGTCGTAAAGATGGGCGTAAGAATGACAGATCAACTCGCCCGCCGCTTTGGTCGCCGCGTAAGGTGAAATCGGATTAAAGATCGGATCAGTTTCGCTGAACGGGATTTTCGCGTTCATGCCGTAAACGGACGACGACGAACCAAAGACGAATTGCTTCACGCCGTGTGCGCGGGCCAGCTCAAGCAGATTCAAAGTGCCATTGATATTTGTCTCGACGTAAAGGCGCGGTTCTTTCAAAGACGGTCGCACGCCGGCGCGCGCAGCCAGATGCACAATGCAGTCGAAAGCTGTACCGGCGAAGGCTTGTTCGAGGGCGGCTTGATTGCGAATGTCAGCTTCGACCAGATGGTAGTCCGGATTTGATAGCCGCGCGCGCACGTTCTCGCGCTTGATCGCTGGATCGTAAAAATCGTTAAAGTCGTCAACAACCGTGATCCGCCAGCCACCTTCGGCTAATAGACGATCGACCAGGTGCGACCCGATGAAACCAGCGCCGCCGGTGATTAGGATGTTCTTCATTTCGATAACAAGTTAGCCACAACAAGGCACAAGAAGCACAAGAGTAACAAAGCGATACTGAGGGTACTAACGCATCACGGGTATTCCTGCGAGAGCCCGCTCTGGCAGTTAAAGCGATCCACGAAATACACGAAGCGGAGAGATGCTTTCTTCCGTTCTGTTTCGTGTGACTTCGTGGATCGCTTCTACCTCGGCCAGGGAAAACGAAACAAATCAAGTCAGTCCTGAAAATGCACTCTCTTGTGTCTCTTGTATCTCTTGTGCCTCTTGTGCCTTTTTGCGGCTACTATTTCGTCGCATAGATCCACAGATGCCAACCCCAACGCGACGCCAAGGCCGATTCAAACGCTCGCGGCAGCAGCCTTCCAATCAAAGGGATGAACCGCTTGTTGAGAAAGTAGGCGCGCAAAGTAACTTCGCGAAAATCCTTGAATAGCTCACGCGCCTCTCGCCGCGAATATACGCGCGCCAGCGGATTGCCGGCCCCGTCGGTGCTCTGACTGAGAAAGTCGTCTGATCCCAGGTAGCCATTGCTGCTCGATCTCAACAGGCCGGCGTGTTCACGCAGAGACTCAATCGGCTCTCCCGTCAGACTATGAATGATCCGTATGCCGCTCTCGCTTTTCAACAGCCGCGCGCCGGCCCGCCGCAGGATGCGAATACCGACGCGATAATTGTAACTACCGCGATGATACAACATCACCACGGCGCGCCCGCCGGGTTTAAGAACGCGATGGATCTCTGCGACTGCGCGCGCGGTGTCCGGCGTGTGGTGCAACACTCCGTGGGAATAGACGCGATCGAATGAGGCGTCGGCAAAGTCGAGATTCTCAGCATCGGCAACCCGAAACTCTCCCTTAAGTCCGGAGACTTCAAAGCGAGTGCGCGCGAGCTCTATCGCCGCTTCGGTAAGATCAATCCCGGTGTAGTCCGCGCCGGCTTTGGCGAACTGAGCGCCGTCTGTGCCAAGTCCGCACCCAATCTCCAGAACGCGTAACCCGCGCATTCCGGCAAAGTCGGCGGCCCGGGGAATGTGCCACTCTTTGTCGTAACGGTGCGCTTCGACGCGCTCGAAAAATTCGGGCGTCCCCATTTCCGCCTCGCTGAATTTAGTACCGCAGGGATGCGCTTGCCAAAACGCGCGGACGCGCTCTTTTAAATCGGTATTCGAGTCGATTGTGGTTTGAGTCGGTTGCGCCATTCGGAGCCAACGGTCATTTCACATCCGTGAGAACCGCGAAGCGGTTGATTAACAAAGCCCAGGGTTGCCGCTTCGGCTACCCTGGGAAATTCGACAATTCGCTTTGAGCAACCCTGACAGGGTTGCAGCCAATCTGTCATCCTGATAACCCAACGTAGCCGCAAAGCGGCAACATTGGGCTGTATTATACAACCGCTTCGCGGTTGAGCGCTCTTTTGGGCAGCATGTGGACTTCCCAGTGGCGGCTCAGTTACGATGCACATGAATCAGATGATTACTTTTCAGATCTCAGGTTACTTAACCGAATACACGGGTGGGCGGGCTGAAATGACGCTGGACGGCTCGCCCGCGAGCGTGGGCCAGGCGCTCGATCGGCTATGGCAGGAACACGCCGGCTTGCGCGACCGCGTGCTGAACGAGTTGGGCGAAGTGCGCCCGCACGTCAATGTCTTCGTGAACAGCCAGGTCGTTTCGCGCGATAAGGTCTTGCAGACTGAGATCGTGGGCGATGCTGAAGTCTGCATAATGCCCGCAGTCAGCGGCGGATGTTCAGAGGTACGACAAGCTTGAGCTTGTCGAAGGGTCGCTCACATGAGCCCTTCCTTACGGTCGGGCTAATGCCCCGCTGTTATCGCAACCCTAAACTCGGGCCACTCGACAGAGATGATGCGGAACTACCAACGAAGCTCGGCCGTATAACGCACCGACTATGTTTTGTCCAAGCTGCGGATCCGAAGAACGTCAGGCAACCCAGTTTTGCCGTGCCTGCGGCACTGACCTGCGGCCCGTGCGCCTGAGCCTGGAACAGCCGGATTCGATCACGGCTTCGGCAGTGTCGGCGCGCGAGGAAATCGGCCGAGCGATGGCCGACAAGATCCGTGAAGTGGACGATGTCCGCGATCTCAAGCACGTTGCGGAAGATGTGCTCCCGCAGATCGAAAAGTTCCTCGAGTCATATGAAGAGAAACGGCTGCGACGGATTCGAGCCGGCGTTATCGTGGCTGCGTGCGGCATGGGAACAGGTCTGCTCGGCATGGTACTGGCTCTGGCCCTGCATGGTGCGGATGCCGAGTCGGCATTGATGCTCGTCGGGCTTGGCGCCGTCGCTTTCGCCATCGGTTTCGGTCTGGTGCTCAACGGCGCGGCCTTTACCCGGCCGCGCAAGGGCCTGGAAGACTTATCGTCTGAAGCCCTCTCTCAAAACTTGCTCGACGACGGCTACGCAGCGCCGCAGTTGAAACCAGCGGCGGTGCCGCCAACCTTTCGATCACAGACTACTTCGAATCTCGCCCAACCCACTGGAACTTCGGTAACCGAAGGCACTACTCATCATTTGAGTTCGAAACGCTGAAGGGCTACTTGTGGAGTACGGTGACTTGTCACCGCTTTCTTAAGCCAGCTCAAAGCTTATCGGCAGTGGACCCATCCAAAACGGTGTCGCCGCTTCACTCTGACACCGCACTCCACAGCTATCGCTCTCGGTGGTTGAGCCAGTCGCGCCCGGCCGGGCACAACTCAAGGAAGTTACAGATGCGACAGTGCGTCGCCGGCATTGGCGGAAAGAGATCCGCTTCAAGCGTGCCATCCAGGTTTGAGATCGAAAGCATGGCATCGTCAATTGCTTGCGTGCAGCGCTCTTGATCCAATAACGCAGCGGGCAAACTAATCTCGATGTTGGGATCGATGAAGTGCAGGGTGGCGCGGAGGGAGTTGATCCTTAGTGCTTCATCCAATGGGGCATCTTTGTCCCGGTCGCTACCGCTCCCGGTTCTGTACCGGAGCAGCTCGCGCAGGGCCAGGGCATAGGATTGCATTTGCAGTTGGTAGTCGTGCGCGATCGTTTCGGCCTGATCCATGATTGAAGATTCAGGCTGAAGCGGAACGATCTCAGCAGTGGTAACCGCACCCGCGGATGCTCTCTGTTCGACAGCGTCAAAGTCAAAAAGAGCTTGCCCGGGTTGCGACTTCAGTTCGGCATTGAGCTTGGCGGAACCACGGGCCGGCACAGGTGCAGCGGCCACAGCCGCAGCTTGCACCTGCTTCGCGTTCGTGGCCGAAGGTGAGCGAAACCTGTTGGTCTTGAAATCGATAATCTCAACGTCGACGCCTTCACCATTTACGCTCGGAGTTATCAGCAGCTTGTCGATTGTGCCGGTCAAAATTCCCAGCGGGCGGCGCAGGCGAAAACGCAGTTCGCTCCACAGACCGGGTTCCGACTGAGGATGGCGGATCGCCGACTCGTCATCCGCGGCATTGACTCGGCTGGCGTGCGACACACGTTGGAAGACTTCACTCTTCAGATAATTTTGAGCCAAAGGCAGCAGGTCTGCGACAGCCTGATCAGGGTTGATCTCGAAAGGGCGACCGGCAAATTCCGCCAGCCTTTGCGAGACGACGTCGTTGAAGCTTGTTCGCAAGCGCGATTCGGCATCATCACCTTCACGAAAAGTTTCGCAGAAGCGGTGAATCACCGCGCCTTTCAGCGTGGCGGTGAGATTAGCGGGCGGCTCTGGCGCTTCGGCGTCATTCCAAACTCGCCGCTCCTCGGTGCCCGGCGTTTTCAACATGCGGTCAAAATAGTATTGCCGCGCGCAACGTTGAAAATTGATCAGTTGCGTCACGCTGAAACGGCGCAGCGCCTGGCCCTGCTGAGGGGCGACCTTGGCCAGTAGCGGAAACAGCTCGCTGAATGGCCGGTCGAGATCGATGGGGTCCTGTTCGGCTTCGTCGTCCAGAGCCGGCAAAGTCGCCGGCCACAGACCCTGCGGCTCACGATCGACCGTCAACTGAACCTTCACGTCGTCACCAAATTCCACCAGGCCGCTTTGTGCGTGCTCGTCCAACTCGAGCGACTGCCAGACCCACGCCAGCCAGTGCTCGCGATCTGTCGTCGAAAGGTTTTTCAAATCTTTCTGAGTCACCGCGCCGGAAAAAATCAAGCGATCTTCGGCCCGCGTTGCAGCAACGTAAAGCAGGCGCATGCTTTCGAACTCTTCACGCCAGCGGTTCCGCTGCCGCAATTCATTGAACAGCGCGCCGCGTACCGTTTGGCCGCGGCCGTCAGGAATGCGCACCGTCAGGCCTTTATGCCGATCGAGAATAAACGAAGACTCGCGCCGGATTGGTTCGCGATGCAGATCGGGAATGATCACCACGGGGAACTCCAGACCCTTGGCCTGGTGAATCGTCATCAAGCGAACCACGTTGGCCGACTCGTCCATTTGGCCTTCGCCTTCGCGGCCGCCGATCGCCTCGAACTCTTCGACGAAACGGACAAAGTCGCGAATCAGATGGCCGGATTTCTCAAACTGCTCCGCCAGGCGAAAAAGTTTCTCGACGTTCGCGATCCGCTGCGAGCCGTCGAAGTTGGCCGCGATGACCGTCATAAACTCCGAAGCCGTAACGGCGTAGCGCAGGAGCTCGGCAATGCCGTAACGGTTCCGACGCGCGATCAGCGCTTCCAGCAGAGCCGCGATCCGATCGAGCGCGACTTGATCATCTTCATCGATGAACTGAATCTCGCGGCGATGTCGCAGCGCCTTCAGCAGATTTCGCCGCTGCAATCGACTTGAAGCTTCGCTCTTCCCTACCCGTGGCGCGCAGCGCAGCGCCAGCAGAGCGTTGTCTGAGATTCCACCCAAAGGCGATCGCAGCACGGCAGCCAGCGCCAGCTCGTCGGTCGTGTTATCAAGAAAGCGCAGCAGTTGGATTAGGTCGGTAATCTCTTCTCGCTGATAGAACCCCTTGCCCTGTACGGTCAGGTAAGGAATGCCGGCGCGACGCAGAGCACTCTCGTATGTCCAGACGCCGGTGAAAGCGCGCAAGAGAATAGCGATGTCGCCGTATTTGAAGCCGGGAGCGCAGGCATCTTGCCTGCTTCCTTGAGTGGCGGCAGGCAGGATGCCTGCGCTCCCGCCGGGGACGAGCGCGCTGATGCGCGCGGCGATTTGCTCCGCGTCGCGTTCCTGCGCGCCGAGGGGATCGCGCTCTAGAGTCCCCGCGTCTTCAGCTTCCCCTGCACCTTCCCTCGTATCGCTCCTGCTATCAGGCAGGGCGCTGACCAGAAGTTCAACCAGAGGCGGTTCGTGTTCGACGCCACGATCGGCTTCCCCGGGCTCATGTTCGACATAGCCGAGCTGCCCGAGGGCTGCTTCCGGCACTTCGCTGCGCGCCCGAAAGATCCTGGCAAACAGGAAATTGAAATAATCGATCAACGGTCGTTGGCTGCGAAAATTCAGGTGCAGTGGCTGCTGCGTGCCGCCGGCTTTTTCGATGGCCGTGGTCATCTCGCTGAAGACATCGACATCGGCCCCGCGAAAACCGTAGATGGATTGTTTGCGATCGCCGACGACAAAAAGATTGGCACCGCGCAGCAGCGCCAGGCGGGTCAGCAGGTCGCGCTGCAAACTATTGGTGTCCTGAAATTCGTCGATTAGAAAAAATCGGTAACGCTCTGTGCCGCGGCTTATCACTTCCGGTCGTCCCAAAAGCTGCAGAGCGCGCAGCTGCAAGTCATCGAAATCTAGAACTGAAAGCCTTTGCTTTTCATTATCGAGACGGCGATCGATATCGCGCAGCAGCTTGAGCAAAGCCAGCGAATATTCTTTCGCCAGCAGGTCGAATCCCGTCGTCGGCACACGCCCTTTCAACCGTTCACTGGTCGACGAATCGCTTCCCCAGAGCGCTTCGTCCAGGCGCTCGACCGCCGGATGGATGTTCTTGTTCAGTCTCGTCTCGCGGAAATCTTCAATCGCCTGACAATAGACGGCGATGTTCTTTTCGGTGGGTGGATGCGCCAGGATTGCACGCAGCGAAGGCCACTCCCGCGCCGCCCGGCTGCGCTTTTCTTCAGCACCTTTCGAAAGTTTCCGCGCAGACAACAGGGACGTCATGTGCGCATCAAGTTCCTGAAGCGCTGAATCGTAATCTGCCGCCGAAGCATGATTGGCTGCAGTCAGTGCCTCAGCCGCTGACAGCGACAGTCCTTCACCGCGGTACTTGCGATGAAGATCCGCCAGCGCCGACGCCAGGGCGGCGCGGCCCGTTCCCTGCGCCAACTGAATTATTTTTTCGTCCCCGTGATGGATGGCGTCGGACACTGTTTCTTCAACGACGGTGTCGAGCAGCATCGCAGCCTGATGTTCGTCGAGCAGCATGAACTGCGGATCGATATTGGCTTCGACGGGAAACTCGTGCAGCAGCCGCGAACAGAAACCGTGAATCGTCGTGATCAGCGCTCCTTCGAGGGCGCGCTTATGACGCAGCCACGTCTGGCGTTCGCTGCCGGAGGTCTCGCGCAACAAGGCGTCGATCTTTCCCCGAACGCGCTGGCGCATTTCGTTCGCGGCCCGGTTGGTAAAGGTGATGGCTACGATGTTGTCTACGGAAGCTTTTTTGGTTCGCAGAATCTCCAGATAGCGCTCGACCAGGACGAAGGTCTTGCCCGATCCGGGGCCGGCAGTGACAGAGAGATGACGATCGAGGGTGTGCGCGGCCACGGCTTGCTCAGGCTTGAGCTCGCGCGGTTTTGGGTTTGTTTCCGGCTTCATATCGGCGTTTGACTTTGGTGTGAAAACCTACCTTTGCGTAACGCATGTTGAGAGTCAAGCGCTCAACGAGCCTGCGAAGCAGGCGGCAGAATTTAGCCCGGGGTGCAGCGAGCAAAGGGAGCGGAACCCCGGTTTGGCGGACAAATAGACTCTAAAGCCCGATTTAGCGGGCGACAGAATCCTTAGTTCTCTGTCGCCCGCTAAAGCGGGCTCAATCTACTTAAGCTTTACAACCTGGGCCGTAAAAGGGGGTGTTTCAGAAGCCCGCCCGTGTGGGCGGCCAACACTCGCCACAGTCGTCTATTGCATCAAAACAAAAGTTCGCCGTTAATTTTCTTGAATCCAACAGAATCCCCGCGTGTGGCCCTCCCTCACGGTCGGGCTTCTGACACACACTCAAAACGGCTGGTCTAAAAACCCTTCGGGAAAGCCGGCTGAACGCGGCTAACTCTAAAACCCGCCTGGCGCGTTCTGGGCCTGCTCGCTGGCAGCTTTGGGATCGAACGGAATGTTGATGAACTTCTTCGCTATGGCCTGCGCGTTGTCATAGTCGCTGCCCGACTGGATGGCTTTGTTGTATTCATAGATAGCTTTGGGCCGGTCACCCTTGGCATCGTAGGCGTTGCCGCGTTTGATGTGCGCCCACGTTTCAATCCACGCGGCCTTGCTGCTGACGCCGTCGATGGCCGCCTGGAAGTTGTCGAGCGCCATCTGCCAGTTCTTCTGTTCAAAATAAACCAGTCCCAGATTGTAATAAACCCAGGCGTTATTGCGATCGAGCTTCAGCGCCGACTCCAGTTGCTGCTGCGCTTCGGCGTACTGACCTTCCTTGAATAGCTCGATCCCGCGACGCGCCACAATCGCGACCTTCAAGTCGTCGGACATGCGCAGGATTTTATTGTTAGGATCGACTTCGGCATTAATCGGTTGGCCGTTCGACTCAAAATCAAAATCTTCGCTGCGGCCCTCGAGATAAAGAATTTTCATTTGCGAGTCACCTTCCGAGTGGAGGGTCAACTCGACCGGCAGGTGCAGGTTCTCGAAGTTCTGGCGCACAGTTCCCCGGGTGCGAAACTTTCCTGCCCGCGTGCGAATGATTTGGTAGTCGACATTGAACTCAGGCACGCCTGTTCCTTCGACCCATTGCGCAAAAAAGTAGCGCATGTTCTTGCCGGCCACCTTCGAAGTCAGCCGTTCGAAGTCATCAACCGATGCGCTCTTATTGCGGAACTGCTCGAGAAATTTTTGCATCAGCTGATGAAACTGGTCCTTGCCGAGCGTTTCGCGCAACATGCGAAACACCATCGCGCCTTTGTAGAACACAATCGACTGGTAAGCCGCGGACTGATCGTCCAGGGCCGACGGGGCGCGCACGATCGAAGCCGTCTGTTCAAAGGTCAGCGCGCGTTCCTGTTCTTCGCGTTGCGCCGCATCCAACTGGGCGCCATTCAGTGATTTTTCGCGGAGGGCAAACGCGCTCCACTCAGCCAGGCCCTGCGAGATCCAGGAATCGTCAAAAGACTTAAGCCCCACCGTCTGCCCCCACCATTGATACGCTACCTCGCGCGTCAGACGATCTTCGGCGGGTCTGGCCGTATCGAAAAACTTGGAAGCCAGGAAAAGAACCCCGGGGCCCGAGTATGCATCCATCGTCTCGTCGTCGGTTTGCGCGATGATAAAGCGCGAACCGAACGCCGGCGCGCCATACTCGCTGGTATAAAACTCCAGCGCGTGTCCCATCAGCTCGCCATAGTTGCTGATCCGGTTTTCGCTGCCCGGCTTAACAAAGAACTGCAGCTCGTACTGGCCCATGCGCAGAGACTTGACGACGTACTGCCCGGCGACGAAGTTTCCGATCAGCACCGGCTGCTTTGAAACGAAACGAAAGCGCGTGGTGCCGGTCTTATCAACCTGCGGCGTGACGGCTTCGTCGCTGATACCGCCGACCTGCATGCCGGTGGGGACGATTACGGTGATGTCCGACGTGGCCCGGTCCGCGGCATAGTCATGGAAGGGAAACCAACGCGAGGCATACATCAGATAGGAACCTTCCGGGCCCACGTATGCCAATCTCTTACTTGCCAGCGGCCCGCCTTCAGGGGAAGTCAGGGCGCCGCTCCAACGAATTCGAATTGTCACCGGCTGACCCGCGGGGACAACTTGGCCCAGATCGATTCGCACGTTTGGACCGAGCGCGCCTGCGCCTACCGCGTCCTGCACAACTCCGGTCAGGGCCTTGCCGTCACGCTCAACGCCGTCAACATGCAGCGACCCGTTCAATTCGAAAACAACCGAACGCGTCGCATCCAGCGGCACAAACGTAACGTCGGCGCCGGCGCGCAGCGTGTGCTCGTTGGGATTCAGTTGGACCTCAATGCGATAGTTGGTCACATCATAACGAGAGCCCGGAGCGGGTTGTGTCTGGGCGGTTGTCAGTCCGACAAAGCCCAGAACCATTGCCAGCGCGGCGATTTGAGATCTCAAAATTGAGCTCTTGAAGATGCGACAGGAGAGATGAGTTGGTCTAAGCATAGCGACGATCTGTTCGATGAGAAGCATTATAGTTCGGCGTATCACTCACCCGCCAGCGGCGGGCCGCTCAACGTGTCTTGATTTCCGGGTGTTTAGAGTACCAACTTCAGTTGAGTTGTCTGCTGGTAAAAAAGCCCGACTAAAGTCGGTACTCTAAACGCCGCTTATTCAAGTGGACTCATTATCCCCGTTTGGCAACCTTGGGCGTCGGCTTGGATGGTCAGAGCCGTTAGGCGGTTGCCGCGTGCCAGAGGAAAACCGCCCCGGGGGTACTTTGTAGCGCAAGCTGCCAGCTTGCGCAGTTAACACGGGCTAGCAGCCTGTGCTACATCTTCCGTTTTGGGGACCATCCGCCGCAAATTGCCGTAACCGCTTCGCTCCGATCAGCGTTATTAGGTCTTACGACGGAGAATCACACCTCTGCTTGACAGGGATCACAGGGACGCATAAATTCAGTTTCGCTTTCCAAACCATCGAGGGACGGCCCCGGTAAGACGCCTTCCTGGCAACCAAACAATCCGCAGTAACTACTGCTCGATTCTAATCAGGAGTTTTCTTGTATGAGACTGCACCAAAAGTTTCTGACCGCTATGTTTCTCTGCGCTTTGGCCGGCACCGCGCTGGGCCAGACGGCCCGCGGCGTTCACGTCGATCTCAAAGAGACGCGCCTGGCCAACGGCCTGCGCGTGATTACGGTCGAGGATCACAACGCCCCGGTCATTGCCGTCAACGTTACCTACAACGTCGGCTCGCGCAACGAACGCGAAGGCCGCACCGGGTTTGCGCACCTGTTCGAGCACATGATGTTTCAGGGCTCAGAGAACGTGGGCAAGTCCGAGCATTTTATCCTGGTCTACAACAATGGCGGCACCATGAACGGCACGACCAACGAAGACCGCACCAACTATTTCGAGGCCCTGCCCGCAAATCAAATCGCGCTGGCTCTCTACCTCGAGGCCGACCGCATGCGCAGTTTGGCCGTCACCCAGGAGAACCTCGACAACCAGCGCAATGCGGTACAGGAAGAGCGGCGCATCGGACTCGACAATGCCGCCTATGGCAAGACCGGCGAGATTCAACAGGAGCTGATGTACGACAACTTCGCCTATAAACATTCGACGATCGGTTCGATGGCCGACTTGAATGCCGCGTCGGTGGCGGACGTGCAGGCGTTCTTCAAAACGTACTACGCGCCCAACAACGCGGTGCTAACTCTGGTGGGAGATTTCAAAACGGCAGAGGCTCTGGCGATCATCAAAAAATATTTCGAAAGCATTCCGCGCCAGGCCGATCCTCCTCCGGTTGATGCGACCGAGCCCGAACAGAAGGCCGAACGCCGCACATCGGTCGACGATCAACTCGCTCGCCTGCCACGGGTCGACATTGGTTACAAGACCGTCCCCGGCAACACCGCGGACTTCTACGCCTTGCAGGTGCTGGCCAACGTCCTCGGCAGCGGCAGTAGTTCGCGACTCAATCAGAAGCTGGTGCGCGAGAAAGAAATGGTGACCAACGCCAACAGCTTTGCCCAGGAGAGTCGCGGCGTCGGTGGCTTTTATGTAACGGCTACTCCGCGACCGGGCAAGAAAACCACGGAGGTCGAAGCATCAGTCTATGAAGAGATCGCCCGGCTGCAGAAAGAGCCCATCGCCGATTGGGAATTGCAGAAAGCGAAAATCGGTGCGCGGCGAAATTTTATCAACGGCCTGCAAAGCTCGATGGGCCGCGCCAATTCAATCGGCCAGTACGCCGTCTATTACAACGATCCAAACGTAATCAACACTCGCATCGACAAGGTCAACGCAGTGACCAAGGAAGACGTGCGGCGCGTGGCCAATAAATATCTGGTGGCAACGAACCGCACCGTGGTCATCACCGTTCCCAAAGCGGGCGCCGGCCGCGGCATGAATCCCGGAATGCAGTAGGAGGATCGATCTATGAAAGGAACCACGATCATGAAATCAAGACTGTTAGCAGCGGCCATCTCCATCGCCGCCCTTACTTCCGGGACTTACGCCCAACAGGGCGGCATGGCTTCACAAACTCCCAGCAGCACCAAGGGCGCCGTGATCAAAGGCAAAGCGCCCGTCAACAAAAATCTGCTTAAGGTAAAACTGCCGAAGGCGCAGGAAGCGACGTTGAAGAACGGCCTGCACGTGGTAGTGCTCGAGAGCAAAAACAAGCTGCCCATCTTCTCGATGGAAATGGTGGTGATGAGCGGCGGGCTTTCTGATCCTTCGGACATGCACGGCTTGGCCAACGCCACGGCCCTGCTGCTGCGCGAAGGCACGGCCAAACACAACAGCCGCGAGTTTTCTGAGCAACTGGACACGATTGGGGCCACGCTCAACGCGAACTCGGGCGTGTCTTCGCCGACTTCCAGCGTGAGCGCGTCCGGTTTGGTCGAGAATCTGGATCAGATACTCGATCTTTTTACCGAAGTCATCCGCACGCCGAAGTTTCCCACAGAGGAAGTCGAGCGCTACAAATCGCGCGCGATATCTCAAATGCCTCTGCTGCGCGGACAGCCACAGTTCCTTGCGGCTGAGCGTCTTAATCAGGCGATCTATGGAACGCATCCGGCGTCTTTGATACTCGCGCCGGCGGATTCACTGAAAAAGATCACTTCGGCTGATCTGATCCGTTTCCATGATGAGAAGTACGTGCCGAACAACGCGACGCTGTTCATCACCGGCGATGTAACCCTGGCGCAGATGATGCCGAAACTCGAGAAGGCGTTTGGCGACTGGAAACCGGGAACAGTAACTTCTTTGACATTGCCGGCTGTGCCTGCCCAGACCGGAACAAGAATTTACCTGATCAACCGGCCGGGTTCCGTCCAGACTGTTTTTAATATCGGTAGCCTGGCAATCGAGCGCACCGATCCTGACTATGTCGCGCTCACGGTGATGAACCGTATCCTCGGCAGTGGTCCATCATCACGTTTGTTCCTGAACATCCGCGAGGACAAAGGCTACACCTACTCAGTCGGCAGCAGTTTTTCAGCCAGCAAGTACCGGGGCACGTTCGTGGCCAGCTCGCCGGTGCGCACGGAAGTTACCGAAGGCACGATTCGTGAATTCATGAATGAGTTCAAACGGATTCGTGACGAGAAGGTCTCAGCCACGGAACTTGAAAACGCCAAGCGCGCTATCATCGGCAACTTCGCTTTGTCACTCGAAAATCCGCAGGGACGTCTGGCGAATATCATCACGCAGAAACTCTATAATCTGCCGGCCAACTATTGGGACACTTACCCGCAGAAGGTCCAGGCCCTGACGGTCGAGGACATCCAGCGCGTGGCGCAAAAATACATCGACCTGGACCACCTACAGATCGTGGCCGTCGGCGACGCGACCAAAACCCGCGCAGTCCTGGCCAAGTTCGGCACAGTCGAAGAATACGATTCAGACGGTAAGCCGGTGCGAAACGCAGCCGCGAAGCAGTAACCGGGACGCACGACCGTCAGGGGAGCTCCTTTAGACGAAACACCCGCAGGCGCTTACAAGCTTGCGGGTGTTTTGATCTTCAGACTGGAGCGCGGACATCCTGTCCGCCTGAGCGCGCCAGCGCGAACAGTGTTACGCGATAGTTTGTTAAGATTTTGAGCGGGCTTTGCCCGCTGGCGGACAGGATGTCCGCGCTCCATTGTCATTACGGTTTTGCAGTAGAAGCAGCACCGGGTCCAATCTTGTCATCAAGCCCGTCCAGCGATCCATTCACCTTCTTATAAACATTTTCGATCACCGATCGACGCGCCGCATCGGGAGGACCGGCGACATAACTCTTGATGTAATAGAGCAGCGCCTGATCGTTTTTGCCGGTGGCTTCCAGCGCGCCACCCAGATGCCACATCGCTGCTCGCGACAAAGGCGTGCCTTCAGGCGCGGCGTTTACCGCGCGACGCAGGCGGGCCACCGCATCATTCGCTTTGTCCATTTTGAAGAACGCGACCCCCGCGAGGTCTTCGATGCGTCCGCGCAAGAGCCCGGACAGAGCAGAGCGCGGCGCTTCGGGAATCTTGGGTGTGCCACCCTGGGTCAAAGCGCGCGCGCGAATGTCGCTGTATTCGTCTGGCTGCACGGCCAGGGTCGCGTTCGGCGCGCTCAGCGCAGCTTCAACTCCACTCGTGGCCTGATCCATTAAATCGATCACAGTCGAAAGCGCGACACCTTTTGCCAGGAACTTTTCCGCGACATAGATTTGCCGGAAGGTGCGCATCGCGTCCTTGCCGTCGGTGAAGTCCTTTGCAATCGCAGCCAACTCGTCCTCATTCGGCACGCTGCCCTCGGGTTGGTTCAATGCGGTGTTCAAAGCGAGCAGGGCCTTGAGCATCTTCGCGTTCGCATCGGTGTCCGCGGGCTTTGATTGAAAGATCACGGCGCGACGCTCAGGCGCGATAAGCTCGGTGAAGGTGGCGGCCCGCGCCGCCTGTCGGCCGGCGAGCATCGTCTCGATTTGTCCGCCCTTCAAAGAAAACGAGTGGGCCAGTTCAAGCGCCGCCTCGTCAAACAATCCCAACTCAGCGAGCAGGGTTGCCAACTCGTAATCGACCGTCGGAAAGCGACCGAACTGGCGCACGAACCGCAGCGATCGCTCACCGTCCTGCGGGCGCCGGTTGGCGATCATTGCGCGCGCCAGAGCAATCTGCGCCCAGACATATCTCGGCTCGAGTGCCACGGCCTTTTCTGCCAACTCGAGCCCACGAGTCGCATCGTCATGGGCCAAAAACCAGTAGGCCGTACCCACCAGCAACGGAAGATTACGGGCCTGATCTTTATCGGCAAGCGCGGCGGTGAGTTCCTGATCGGCTTCAGTCTTCTTACCAAGCTCCAGCAGCGAGACAACCACTCCGGCGCGCGCGGCATTGCTTTTCGGATCGACTTGGGACTGCTCCCGGTACAAAGCCAGCGCCGCATCAAACTTTCCCGCGCCACGTTTCAGATCGGCCAACGCGATTCTGGCGCCGCTTGATTTGGGATCCAATTCCAGGGCGCGCGCGAATTCAATCTCGGCTTCATCAAGACGGAGCGCTATGTGACGGGCTTCGCCCAGTGCCTGATGCGCTGCGGCCGAGTCCGGCCCCGCCTGTATTGCCAACTCAGCCAGGCGAGCGGCTTCCTTTGCATCCTCAGTTGCCAGATAGAATCCGGCGACCGCGGCCAGGCGCTTCGGATTCAGCTTGGCCAAAGCCTCTGCCTGATGTGCGAATTCAATCGCGGCGTCATGCTGGCCGCGGAAAAACAGATTGGCGGGAATGCGCGCGATGACTTCGGTGAACAAGCGATCCGGCATATCGGCGGGCGCCTCAGAAATCGCCAGGCGAAATTGATCCAACCCACCTGTGACGTTGCCGGCCTGCAGTCTTTGATCGCCCAGCAGCGCATGCGCCACCACGATCAATTCGCGCGCTCGCGGCACCGCCACTGACTGAGGATGAGCAGCGATGAATGCTTTCAAAGTTTCGATTCTGCGGTCAGGCGGCTGCGCCAAAGCGACTTCCACTGCTTCCTTTTCGTCTTCAGGGTTAGCCGGAGTTGTGCTCTTCCGATCAGTAGTCTCGGTCCGCGCCGGACGGGTCGTATTGACGACGACTTCTGTTGGAGCGGCGGTGGGCAAAGCTTGTGCGGCCGGGCTCTCAGTTGGCTGCGGTGAAGCGATTGGTGTCGGGGTAGCTGATTCTTTTGGCGACGGAACCGGCGTTTCCGTGGGCTGAGGCGACACTAACGGTTCCGGAGTCGCGGCCGCAGGTGTTGGCTGGGTCGTGGGCGCAGGCGTGGGGCTTGGCGCGGGCGTCGGTGTTTCAGCCGGCTGCGGCTTAGGTGTTTCGGTCGGTTGCGGCACCGGTGTTTCAGTGGGTTGCGCCGCTGGAGTTTCAGTAGGTTGCGGCGCCGGGCTCGCAATTGTTCGCGGCCGTTGCTGCACGGCTACTAAATTCTCGGTCGGCCGTTGTTCGAGATCATCGAACGTGAAGTTGTGTAGCTCGCCCACACCGTTAACAAATGTTTTTATGCCGGTTAGGAGAGCTTCGCTATAGCCGGCAGTCTCGATCTTTGGCCGCATACGCAACCCCATGTTTCCGATTAGGCCATCGGGAAGAGCGATCCGGGCTGACCTGGTTGCCTGCGTAAAGAATTTTCCGTTGTCCACTGCGACGACCAGCAGAACGCTTTTGCTCGGACCAGCCGGAGCGCCGTGGTTCCAATCGTTAGCTATCTTCAATGAATAATCGTAGAGATCTTCGGATCCACTACTCTTGACGGTCGCAATCACAAAGTCGATGCCCGTTCGTTCCTTCAAATTCTCCAGAATCTTTTCCAGGCGAGTCCTGGTGGCAGCATCCAGCACGTCGGCAAAGTCGTTGACGTGTCCGTTCGGTTTGGGCAATTTACCCTGGGCTGAAACGCCGCTGCCCGCGCCAATCCAAAATAGAGCGGCGATTGACAGAATGAGTAATAGAACGATGGCGCGCTGATTTATAAGAGGTGGTTTCATTTGAATTTGCTCAAAGACTATTCCTTCATGTTTCCCATGACGTGAGGCCCGAAGGGCCGGGAGACAATAGCCACGACCGTGAGGTCGTGGATCGATAACAATTTAAACTTAATTGAGCACCGGAGGTGCGGCACTAATTAGTTTAATGTGGCAAAGGGAGGTGTCGGCCCTCAGGGCCTTCAGGATTTTTGGATGCCGTCCCAACCACGCCCTTACGGACGTGGCTATTTCATGACGGCCCGTCGGGCCTTCTCCCACAAAGTTAGTTTCCCGGACCATAATCATTTCTACTTTGGGCAAGCCCACTTTCATTGAATAGTTCGCTTAAAATTCGAACTGACTCCCAGTTAAGGTTTTTGGCTCGGATTAATTAAAGCTTCCGACAAAACCCGACCCACGGAACAGCTCGGCGGTTGGACGTGGAGCAAACTCGACAGCGTCGGGGCGATGTCGGCAGGCGTTGCCGGTTTGGTATAGGCGCCTTTGGCAAAGTCTCGCCCCATGATAATCAAAGGCACGTGCGTGTCATAGCTGTAAGGCGAGCCGTGCGTGGCGGTCGAACGCGGATCGGTCGGATCGTCCGGAGGATCGAACAGAATGTTGTAGGGTTCGAAAACAACTATGACGTCGCCGCTGCGCTGTACATAAAAGCCGTTCAGCACGCGCCGGGCAACCGGATCGGCGCTTCCGATCAAGTTGTTTTGAAGCTGGGCCCGAGTAAAATAGCGCGCGACGCCAGGCATGCGCAGGGACAACTCGCCCACGACGCGCTCACACTCTTCCAGACTGATCCCGTCGCGCAACAAGGCCGAGCGATTGAGATAGAAGTTGCCGTTGATCAAACCTGCCTCAGTCTCCGCTTTATTGCTAAAGGTTTGAATGTAGTCGTTAGCCGGACGATCCTTGCGACCGTATCTCGCTTTCAATCCATCCTCGACGACCGTGCGCAAGTCGGCCTTCTGATAGCGACGACCGGGAAGATTAATCAACGCCGCCTGCTCCGGCACCGGCGAGGCGCCGTGATCGGCGCTGAAGATGACCACCGTATTTTGCAAACCAACATGGGCGTCGACAAAATCCAGCAGCGTCCCGATTTGCCGGTCGACGCGCAGAGACATGTCCATTACTTCCTGACTGTAAGGCCCAAACCGGTGTCCGACATAATCGTTGGCCGAGAAACTGATCGTCAGCAGATCCGTGTCCGCGTCCTCGCCCAGCTTCTCATTGGCGATTGCTTCTTCGGCAAACGAGACCAGCAAATCGTTTGAATAAGGCGTGTAGTCAAGCGCTTTATAGAACGCCCGCTCCGGCCTGGCCGCGCCACCGGTGATCACGTGCGGAAAGTAGTTGGTGTCGTTAGAAGTCTTGTCCAGATTTTCCCAGGGCACGTCGTCCTTACCCGCACGCTTCAGATATTCGGCCTCCGGCAGCAGGCGGTCCCAATGCGCGCCAAACCAACTGTCAGACAGGTGACGACCGTTGAAGCGGTTGACCCATTCCGGTTCCTGGTTGAAATAGTAAGTGCTGGAAACCATGTTGCCGTTGTCGAGGCCGAACCAGTAGGCGGCATTCGCGTGCCGGCCAACCGGAAGGATCGCCGAACGATCCTTGGCCGAAATACCGATGACCTTCGGACGATCGCCGGCGGCTTGTCTTAACTCGTCGCCCACGGTCGAACAGAGCAGACGACGCGGACTGTTTCCCTTCTCTCCGGGTTTGCCGCCGAGCTTGTTCGTACTGTCGTCAGTTACCGACTTAACTTTTTTTCCGGTCTCGCGCTCGTACCACTCGTTGGCGACAATGCCGGTCTGGGAAGGCCAGGCCCCGGTCATAAAGGTCGCATGGCCCGGCGCCGTATAAGTCGGCATGTGATCGAAGTTTGCATCAGTCCACGAAGCGCCCTCGCGCATCAGCCGGCCGATGCCGTGCGAGCCGAACAGATCACCGAAACGATCCAGGTAGTCATAGCGAAACTGATCGACAACGATCAGCAGGACGAGTCGCGGACGAGAGCTATTAACCGGGGTTGAGCTTCCTGCACGCCGCACCGAGCGCGGTTGCTGGGCCGGTACGATGACGACCGAAGAGAGAAAGAAAACCAGTAACAGCAGCGTGGTGAGCTTTAGAATACGGGGGTTCTTCATTAGACAATCGTCACCGCTGAAGAGAGTAAAACCAACATAAGTTTATGGAGAGACTATTCGGGCGGGCATGATAACATCGATCCGACAGCGAAACGAAAAGTGGCACAGACTTCAGTCTGTGAACTGCGCTGTCTATTCCCCTCCCTTTGGGAGGGGTTAGGGGAGGGTGCGAAGCTTGACGTGAACAAGCCCTCTCCCCAACCCTCTCCCAGAGGGAGAGGGCGAAAGTCGATCACAGACTAAAGTCTGTGCCACCCAACCAAATGAGCGAACTGGAAGAAGCCTGGGAGATCGCGCTGGCCGAAGCAAAGCAACGCGCGCGGGCCGCTGGTCGTCATGACCTCGGGACCTATCTCGATCTGCGCGCGAAGAATGATCTATTGCGGCGCACCGCCGTCGACTGGTTAACCGCGGCAATTACAGCTATGGCCGGCGAAGCCAATCGCCGCGGCGCAGGCATTCAGATCGAGACACAAGAGGCGCACAGTTTTCGCCGCGGTTCATCAACCATGGTCGGCAGTCAACTAACTCTACGCCGCGGAGTCAGAACGCTCTCGCTCGAAACAGGCTGGCCGCGAAAGCCAGTCGATGGATTCGTGAGCGGAGACGGTCTGGCCTGCGCCAACATCAAACACTTCGGCCGCTCTCGAGCGAATGCGGAACTCATCCTGACACGCGCAAGCAAAGGCCCGCCGCAATGGCTCATCATCGAAAAGACCCACGCAAAGACACCGCTTAGTGACCTCCATCTTCGCCAGCACCTGGCCATTTTGTTAAGCGAATTGTAAGGTTCGGCTTCTTTCTTCTTTTAAGCTTACGTCTTGTTTGTAAGCCTCCTGCTTTTCCGCTTTCGTGCGCACCTTCTCGACCCCGCGATCATCGCATTCACCGAGGAGGTGTCGAATGACACATAACATACTGAACAGATTTTTGATTGTAGTGGCTCTTTTGATTTTAGCGGTGCCCGTAGCAGTGTCTGCCCAAACCTATCGTGAGCGGTCTTCCGATCGTTATAACAATCGGGGGCAGTACGACCGGATGAACCGACGTGACGCGCGAGATGCAATCGCGCGACTCGAAAACTCGAGTGCCAGATTGGAAAGTGATTTGAACGTCACGCCGGGACGCAGAGTACTCGGAATCTTTCAACTCAAGAATGTCGACAGCAGCAGCGTCGCGCAGGTCCGAGACTTTCGGCGGGCGGTGCGACAACTCAGAAACAACGGCAGCATAGACGAGGCCCAGCGTGTTTTGGATCAAGGCGTTCAGCTTGATCGGTATCTGCGGTTGCGCACCGGCAGCACTCGAGTGGATGCCGACCTCAGCGATCTTCGATCGGATCTCCACATTCTGGCTGAGGCATACGGGCTGACAATGCCCTATCAAGCCAGACTGCGCTAAGAGCAGCTGACTGGTTGGCGAAACATGGCCCCGCCGTTCACTGCGAGCGCGCGGGGCTTTTCGTTTAGAGTTCAAGCTTTAGCTTGAGTTTGGCGTAGCCAGACATGGTACAGAACCGCGAGCGGTAGCGAGCGGGATCAGGACACTACTTTTCAAGCATGAATTCTTTTCTTGCCGAACTCATTCAGAGAAATAGTCCAACGTGATTTCTTATCCCGCTCGCTACCGCTCGCGGTTCCGTAACTTCGGTAATTCATTGATCGACTTTTAATGCGAAGCGCACGCCCGGGCTTCTGTTCCTCATGCTCGCAATGCCACAATGCCCGCCAGGAATGAGCGGCACACTCTACATAGTCGCAACGCCCATCGGAAATCTCGAAGACATTACCCAGCGAGCGCTTCGAGTCCTGGGTGAAGTGGACATCGTTGCCTGCGAAGACACGCGGCGAACCCGGGTGCTGCTGAATCGCTTCGGCATCAAGACCAAGACCCTCAGTTACCACGAGCACAACGAACGCGAACGGGCTGAAGAGATTTGCCAACTACTTTTGTCGGGCAAGCATGTGGCTCTGGTCTCGGATGCGGGCACGCCGCTGATTAACGACCCCGGCTTTCGTCTGACAAACGCCGCTATCGAACTGAACCTGACGGTGGTTCCCATTCCGGGCCCGACGGCACTGATCAGCGCGCTGGTCGCCTCAGGGCTGCCGTCGGATCAGTTTTTCTTTGCCGGCTTTCTGCCGTCGCGCGCAAATGCTCGCCGCGAGAAGCTCGCAGAACTCGGCGCGATTTCGGCAACATTGGTCTTTTACGAAGCGCCGCATCGAATCTCTGCCGCGCTAAAGGACGCGCTTGAAGTGTTGGGCAATCGCCAGGCCACTGTGGCGCGCGAAATGACCAAGATGCATGAAGAGTTTGCGCGCGGAAGTTTGCGCGAGTTGGCTCAACGATTCGAGGTCGGCCCAGCCGTGCGCGGTGAAATCGTCCTGGTTATAAGCGGCGAGGCCGTCGATGAAACGTCGTCTGCCGGCGAAGCAGGGCCTGCGTCAAGCAGATTAATCGAACGCGTTAGTCAGTTGGAAAGCGAAGGACTGGAGGCGAAGTTGGCGCTTAAGAAGGCAGCCCGTGAACTGGGGATGAAGCGTGATGAAGCGTATCGCCTGGTGGTCGCGCAGAAGAACCGGAGCAATAAATAGAAAGAAACATCGACTGTTGGATCAATCTCGCAAGCTCTGATGAGCGAGCGCATACAACCGCGAAGCGGTTGTGTAACACAGCCCGGGGTTGCCGCGCTTCGCGGCTACCCTGGGATCAGCAATAAAAATATCCCAACCCCAAAGGGGTTGCGTAAACTTGTTCCGCGAAGCGACCGATCGGCAGCCAATGCCAACGCTGCCCCCCATCGTATTGCGCGGGGGGTTCCGCAACCCGTTGGGGTTGGGCCGCTTTCGATACTCGATCCCAGGGTAGACGCGAAGCGCGTCAACCCTGGGCTGTATTACTTAACCGCTTCGCGGTTCGGACTACCCAAACTCCTACTTGTCGTTCCTCAAGACTTCTACTTCGAATTGAGATCACACACTGAAGTCGGTGCCACGACAATCACCTCGCGAGCGCGGCCAGCGGTCCGTCCTGTTTGATGATGTCTTTCAGCGCGGAATATGGGACCAGCACGTGCTGCGGGCCGGCCGCGTACGCCGCTACCTGGTAGGGATCAAAGGTAACCCACAAGCCCTTCTTCGTAATCGCGCAGGCCTGATAATTACTCGCCTGCGGGGCCGCTCCAGTTTTCATCATGTCCTCATCGATCATCGCGTCCTGATCTCTCTTGGCCCGGTCCCTCAAGTTCGATATGCAGTACGTCGAGATCACGCTGAGGTAGTTTACTTTCGGATTGAAGAGATCGGCCAGCGCCAGCTTCTTTCCATTCTTGACGTCATAGTTCAGCACGGTGGTCGCGCTGTTGCCGTGCGCCGCACCGGCTTCGTAGGTCGCTTCGGTGAATTCGACACTGATCAAACCGTCGGTCGCAAGCCGAATTTCGTATCCCATGTTCAGCGACGAATCCTGCGACTCGGCCGGCACGTCGGTGCCTGCATTACCTTCGTCCGGAGTTTGACCCGCCTTGAACGCGGCGACGTCTTTGGTGACCAGGCTACGGGCCTCGCGATTGAACCCATCAAACCGAGCATCGCCTTCTATCTGCGGATACTCAGCGTCGATCGTGTAATGCTTTTCCTTGTTCGCTTCCTTGATCACTTTAGGAGTCACTCGCACGGCAGCAGTGAACGCGATGGGCTGCTGGGAAACCTGGAACTCGGTTTCCTTCGAGCCGTCAGGTTTCGACCACTTGCCCGCGATCTCGCTCAGACTGGAATCCGGTGAATCGGTGGCAGGCTTCCACCTTCCCTTGAATGCGCCGGTTTCCTTTCCGCTCTCGTCAGACTCTTTCAAGTCGACGTTTCCGTCTTTATCAATCGTGCCGGCGAGGTTGATGTTCTTGCCGACTCTTGGATAGAAATAGGTTCCAGTCAGACGCTCGCTATCGCGCACCAGGGTCATTTCGATCGAGAGATTGTTGGCGATTGTTCCGCGAAAATAAAACTTGTCACCTGCCACGGCCTTGCCGCCGACGGGCGCTTCCTGCGCGGTCGCCGGATTGTTGTTGGCAGTTTGGTTGCTGGTCTGTTTTCGACAGGCGCCCAAAGTAATTAGGGCAACGACTAAAACAAGAAGTATGAAGTTTTTGCGAATTCGCATTCTGAGTTGGGTCCTTTTGGTTAATTAGTGTCAGAAGCCCGACCGTGAGGGAGGGCAACTCCAGTCGCCACGAATCGAATATCGATACGCGGCCCTCCCTTACGGTCGGGCTTCTGATACATTCACTAATCCGCTTCGCTCAATCTCTTTTCGAATGTCTGCAAATGTCAGTTGGCTCAACCGGCCGCCACTGAATATCTCATTGTTGGTGACATCCGCAAGCGCAAACGGAGGCTTCAAAAGACTCTCGAGTTCGTCGTCGGTTTCAAAACTCACCTCTGCCAGTACCAGGCCGAACAGATCGCCGAGGAACATATCGACGGAAAACTTTCGCCCGTCAAACTCAAATGGATAACGGTTTTTGCGAATCTCGTTGGCTTCAAAAATCGCAAACGTATCGGCCTCGATCGCGTTGAGATAAGTGTTCGTGATCAATGTCCGCGAAAGATCATTCGGGTCGGGCGCAAACTTCTGGGTGAACTTCACCACCCATTTATTGGTTCGCGGATCGCGCACCTTCCGCAGGCGCAACCGGGTGCCGGTAATGTAGTTGTCAGTAATCTGCAGATGATGATCCGCGCGGGTCAAACCTTCCGGCAAGTCCTGAAGAAGATAACGCCGCTCGCGCTCGAGTCGCGCGTACTTGCTGGCCGGGACAATCGTGTTCAGGTCGGTTAACTTTGCGACACCCATGATTCAGCTCCGCGTTACTTTAGCCGAGCAACTCCTGAAACGACAAAGCATGAAGTCCGGACGGAGAGCGCTGATAGAGCGCGGACATCCTGTCCGCCACCGCGCGCAGCACGCTCATCCGCCGCATCGGGTCTTCGTTCAGCCGCTGTTCGCGCTCTATCAGCGCCCCGCTTCTGAGCTTTCCTCCGTTACACGCGACGCGAAAGCACATATCGTTATATATTAGCGCGGCCCGAATGATGTAAACCTGTCGATGAAAAGAGGAAACCCCAGATGAAAACCCGTAGAAGTGGCGCCTGGTGCGGCGCGCTCGTCGTGATTTTTGCCGTGTCGGCGTGTAGCCTGCTCAATCGTTCAACTCCCACCGCTACCTTCAAAGCGTTCTTTGAAGCGTCACAGAAAAACGACGTCGCGGGCATGAAGAAAGCCCTGTCAAAGGGAACCATCGACATGTTTGACAAGCTGGCGAAGGAACAGAACAAGTCGACCGACGACATGCTGAAGGACCTGCACAAGGACGACAAAGGCGAGAAGATCCCGGAAACGCGAAACGAAAAGATAACCGGCGATACGGCCACGCTCGAAGTGAAGAACGAAAAGACGAGCAAGTGGGACACGCTGCCCTTCGTCAAGGAAAATGGAGAATGGAAGATTGCTCTCGACAAGTTCCTCGAGGACATGATCAAGGGTCTTGGTGACAAGTTGAAATAGATTGGCCTGCGACGAGCTGAAGCTTGTTGTACATGTAGGGCAAACTTCAGTTTGCCCTCAGGCAATGCGAGAGGGACAAGCTGAAGCTTGTCCTACATGGGCTCGATCACCTGGTCATGACCGGGCCCATCCGCACTACTTCAAAGTTAAAGCCTTTGATGTTTTTCAGCAGACTCAGGTCGTCGTCGCTCCAGCGGGGATCGGGCGCGCCGCTTAAAAACCAGCCGGGGCCGTTGTCCGCTACGAACATTCCATACTTCTTCAGCGCCCTGAGAATCACTTGATTCGCGGGTGAATAACTGGAGATATCAAACGACGTCTTCAGCCGCACGCGCATGCCCATGGGCGGCAGGTTCGGATCCGGATCGCCGCTGGCAAAGTGCCGCGCGGGAAAAACATAACCGCGGCGCGAACGGCCTACCGTGAAACGCAGGGCATGTTTGATCTCGCGCTGCTCAAAAACTTCATCATAACGAACCAGTCCCGGAAAAATCGGCAAGCCTGCAGCGTCCGCCGACGTCCAGCCCTCAGATCGCACAGCGTTCGAGTTCAAATCAAAAACGGCGCCGCTGCCGGCGATCCAACTCGCTCCGTTATTCACCGGTGAAGCGCCAAACATCTCATACAACTTCCAGCCGTCGCGATCGACTACCAGCACATGCCGATCGCCTTTAGAGTCGGGCCCGCCTTCGATCGGCGCGTTGCGCGGCACGGGGTAAGGACCGGGATCGCTCTCGCCGCCATAAGATCTAAAACTGATCGGCACCCGCGGCTGGGAACCGGCCACAACTACATAGGGAATTCCATTCGGCGCTCCGTTGTACACGGTGCCAAAGTCCGGATGCAGCCGGTCGTCGATGCCAATGCTCCTGATCAGGTTCGCCGAGTTCGGATCAACCGGCGAGTTAGAAATGTCCTGGTTCCAGGGATTGTCCGGCGGGAAAGGCCGCTTGCCATGAAGACTCGCGCCCGGCCCGAGATCCGGAACCGCCGCGCGTCCCGTGGTTACTGTTCGCGGCCGACTCGTTGGCGGCGTCGGCGCGGTAGCCGGAACGACCGATCGCGCATAGTCGTTGTCAGCCAGACCTGGTAACAGCAGCGAGGCGAACAGCACGACCGAACCGATCACCGTAACGAGCAACCAGGGGATACGCTTTTCTGTAGTCATAAATTCAATCGTCCAATTCGGCCCATCGCCTGATGCTTTATTACTTCACGGTTATAGAGCAATGACGATGAGCGAGGGCGAGCCTCAGTGCGGGGCATTAGCCCGACCGTCAGGGAGGGCTCCCCATGGTACGCTTCCGAGCCCTCCCTGACGGTCGGGTTAGCGCCCCGAACCGCAACACATTATTGGCACACTGCCCTCCTCGCAACGATCTGGAATGCAACGCAGCCAAAGTAGTATAATCCAGCCTGCCCCGGGAATCGGAAAGTGCAACCCACTCTTAAAGCCCCGGAGTTACTTTCCAAACAACCTCAGTCTCAATTGCCCCGCTTGTCCCCCTGCTGATAAGTCGGGCGCGGTTAAATCGGCGTTGGCCGTCGGAGTCAGAACCGCCCCGGATTTTTTAAGCAACGATGGATCCTTTTAGCGATATCAAGCTGCGGAGGAACATTTATGTTTCGGAGATGCTTTCATCATAGTTCAATGACTAACCGTCAAGTGAACGTGCGATACGAAACGCCGATGAATCGGGATAGCAAGTCGATTAACTCTCCTGGCGGCTGGTTAATGCTCAGCATATCCGTCTCACTCTTACTGATTTCAGGTTTTCTATTATCTGCCGCTGCCGCAACTCTCCCGGCCGGATTTGTCGAGACGACTTACGCCAACGGACTGTCTTCTCCGACTGCTATGGAACTTGCTCCCGACGGCCGCTTGTTCGTCTGTCTGCAAGGAGGAAGTCTGCGCGTGATCAAGAACGGCGCTTTGCTGCCAACGCCGTTCGTGTCTTTGACAGTTGATTCAGCGGGTGAGCGTGGCCTGCTCGGCATCTCTTTCGACCCTAACTTCGCCACGAATAAGTTTGTCTACGTTTATTACACGGTGCCGGGTTCGCCGGCGCACAATCGCGTCAGTCGCTTCACGGCTAATGGCGACGTCGCCGTTGCCGGCAGTGAGACAGTCCTGCTTAACCTCGACGATCTCAGCGGCGCGGGCAATCACAACGGCGGCGCAATTCATTTTGGTCCGGACGGCAAGTTGTATATAGCCGTCGGCGAGAATGCCAATCGAGCGAATTCGCAGACCCTGGCAAATCTGCTGGGCAAGGTTTTGCGCATCAATGCAGATGGAACGATCCCGACCGATAACCCATTCTTTAACACCTCTGGCGCGCGGAAAGAGCTTTGGGCGCTGGGTCTGCGCAATCCGTTTACCTTCGCGTTTCAACCCGGCACCACCCGCATGTTCATCAACGACGTCGGTGAGACGACCTGGGAAGAGATTAACGACGGAATCGCCGGCTCGAACTACGGCTGGCCGATAACTGAGGGAGCGACGACGGACCCAAGATTTCGGACCCCACTGTTTTCGTACGCGCACGGTAACGGCAGCACCACGGGCTGCGCAATTACCGGCGGCGCTTTTTACAATCCCGCGACGGCGCAATTCCCCGCCGGCTATGTCGGTAAGTATTTCTTTGCTGACTTATGCACCGGCTGGATTCGCGTGCTCGATCCGGCAAACAACAGCGCTGCGGATTTCGCCAGCGGCATCTCGAGCCCCGTAGACTTGAAAGTCGGAGCAGACGGCAGTCTCTATTACCTGGCGCGAGGAGGATCGGATCCAGCAACAAACGGAGTTTTTAGAATCCAGTATTCACCGGCGAGCCCGGCGATTACCACGCATCCTGCTAACCAGACAGTACTGCAGGGACAGACGGCCACTTTCAATGTTAGTGCCACCGGCACAGCCCCGCTCAGCTATCAGTGGCAGAGAAATATGGTGAATATCCCGGGCGCGAATTCATCCAGCTACACCACGCCGGCCACGGTCTTCGCCGACAACGGCGCCAAGTTTCGCTGTGTCGTTACAAATTCCGTCAGCACCGCGACGAGCAACGAAGCTACTCTGACCGTCAACGCCCCGCCGAACATCATCGGCAATCCATCCGATCAGACGGTGACTCAGGGACAGCCGGTGACATTCAGCGTTAGCGCTGGAGGGAGTACTCCATTCACTTACCAGTGGCAGCGAAACATGGCGAACATCTCTGGCGCAACTTCGTCCAGCTACTCAATTTCGGTAACGGCCTCAGCCGACAACGGCGCAAAGTTTCGGTGCGTCGTAACGAATGCCTTCGGCAACGCGAACAGCAATGAAGCTAATCTGACTGTCCTTGCACCTCTTCCTGTCCTCCAGACTGAGGAGAATACCGATCACGCGATTGCTTTCGACTCAGTCACGATGCTGCGCGATCCCTTTCCGCTCACTAACCTCATTAACTTCAGCTCAGACAACCGTACCCGAGTCATGCTGTTCGCCGTCAACCTGGATTTGATGCCAAACGAAGATAGCTCCGCGGTGACCGCGTCTGCCGAAGACGCGCTGTTGAATGCTTATCCGCTGACCGTCGAATATGCCCATGCGGTTCCGGGCTTGCCGTCGTTCACGGAAGTGATAGTGGTTCTGCCGGGCAACCTGCCTCATGGTCAGGACGTGTTCGTGAATGTAACGTGGCACGGAAGAACCAGTAACAAGGCGCGGATAAGGATTAGGTAAGACTGGCTCTTCACAGAGAGTCGATTGATGATTAGAAGAGTTACAGAACCGGGAGCGGTAGCGAGCGGGATAAGGAACGCGCTGGCCATTCCGCTGAATTACATTCGTGATCGCAAAGTAGCCTCTTGGTCCCGCTCGCTACCGCTCGCGGTTCTGTAGCTTGCTACAGTTCGCGCTGAGTCGTGCCGGTGATTGGTCGAGATTTTTATTGGAATGCCGCTCCTCTGGATGTATAATCCCGCCAGCCCAAGCCGACAGCATTATTTTACTCAAATGATTTCTCTCGCACTCGTAGTGAAGCAGTCTAGATAACTTGTTCGCCTTAGCTGCCGATACGGAACGGAGTCATTCACGAGCTAATAGAATTGATCTCTTAAAATTGAACGTCCCCGTGGATTCCCATGATCTACGTCTCTCTATCGTCCCCTCTCTCCTCGAGACTCGCAGGCTGTGACCTGCTACTCAGTCTCAAATGGTTAGCTATCACGTTCTGTCTTCTCGTTTGCGATTCTTTCACGGCCGCCTCGGCCGCCACCTTACCGTTGGGTTTTTCGGAAGTGCAGGTTGCCGGCGGACTCGTGAGGGCTTCGGCGATGGAGTTTGCCCCGGATGGCCGTCTGTTTGTTTGTCTTCAGGACGGACAACTGCGAGTGATCAAGAACGGCGCGCTGTTAACAGAACCTTTTCTGGCGGTCAGGGTCGAGTCATCAGGTGACCGCGGACTGCTTGGCGTAGCCTTCGATCCAAATTTTTCGAGCAACAACTTCGTCTACATCTATTACACGGCGCCATCGGACCCGGTTCACAATCGACTCAGTCGCTTCACCGCCAATGGCGACGTAGCACTGGCGAACAGTGAAGTCGTGCTACTCGATCTCGATGATCTGAATATCTCGGCGGGTCACAACGGAGGCCCAATTCATTTTGGTCCGGACGGCAAGCTGTATGTCGGCGTCGGCTTTAACGAGGAGCCGTCGAACTCACAGACCCTGGACAATCTCCTGGGCAAAATCCTGCGCCTCAACGCCGATGGTTCGATCCCCACGGATAATCCTTTCTATGGCACGGCTAAAGGCGTCAACCGCGCGATCTGGTCGCTGGGGCTCCGCAACCCTTTCGCAATCGCGTTCCAGCCAGGCACGAATCTGATGCTCATCAATGACGTCGGCGATTTCACCTGGGAAGAGATCAACGAAGGCATCGCTGGATCGAATTACGGATGGCCCATCAATGAAGGACCTACGTCCGATCCCAGATTTCGCGAGCCAATCTTTTCGTACCGACATGGCTCAAACAGCACGACCGGATGCGCAATTGTGGGCGGGACTTTTTATAATCCGACTACCAACCAATTCCCCGCTGGCTATGTCGGTCAGTATTTCTTCGCCGACTATTGCAGCGGATGGATTCGCACTCTCGAACTTACTAATCACACCGCGTCGGATTTTGCGACGGGAATCGTCTTCCCCCTCGATCTAAAAGTTGGCAGCGATGGCAGCCTCTATTATCTGTCGAGAGGTTCAGCCGCAGTTTTCAAGATTCAATATCAGGGTTGCAGCAGCTCATCCGCTTCCGCCAAAACCCGTAACTTCTCGGCCCAGACAGCGCCTCTCATTCTGCAAACTGAAGAGAACACGGACAGCGCGATAGCTTTAGAGTCGATGACACTATTTCGCGATCCGTTTCCCCTCACCAGTCGATTCAACCTGGGTCCAGACAATCGTACCGGCGTGATTCTCTTCGCGGACAATCTCGACTTGTCTCTTTGTGAAGATCGCTCGACAGTTACAGCCGAAGCGGAAGACGCCGAGCATACGACCTATCCCCTGAGCGTTGAATTTGTGGGCCAGATTCCCGGCTTTGATTCAGTTACCGAGGTGGTTGTTAAGCTGCCCGACAACCTGCCCGCCAACCAAACTATTCTGGTGAGCATTACCTGGCATGAAATGAAGAGCAATAAGGTGAGGATAAGGATTAGGTGATCCTTCTTCACGGGCCGCTGGAGCAGTTGTTCGTTGCTCAACAGCGATTGGCCCATCAGCAATCGCTGTACGAGCTTAGGCAGACAGGATGTCTGCGCTCCCGGCCGTGAGGAGGGCCCGAATCCGAAGGCGGGCCTTGCTTACGCGCGGGCTTCTGACACTCTCAGGCTTTCAGCCCCGCCCATTCTCAACTAGAATGCGTCAGCGCTCTGCTCTTCAAAAACAATGCCGAGGACTTCATGAAAAGCTACAAACTCTTTCTAACCGGCCTACTACTACTGTCTTGTTTTTGCGTTACTGCGTTACCGCAAAATCCGGCGCCCATCGGCATCCGGCCCGAACCGCCCGAAGGTAAGGGCGTGGTCGCCCTGCGCGCGGCGCGTCTGATTGACGGCACTGGCGCACCACCGCTTAAGAACGCCATCGTCATCGTCACCAACAACCGGATTTCGATTGTCGGCGATGCGACTTCGGTGCGCATACCTTCCGGTGTCAAGGTGATCGATCTCGGCGACGTCACTCTGCTGCCCGGTTTCATCGACGCGCACACGCATCTCATCGGCCGAGTGCTCGGCGATCCCGAAGGCGAAATGGCCGCGGTCAGAGACTACGAATCGTTCGGAGCGATCCTCGGCGTGCTGCACGCGCGCGATACTTTGATGGCTGGATTTACCAGCGTGCGCAATGTCGGCGCCTCTGGACAGTTTGATGATATGTCTTTGCGCAAAGCGATCAACGAAGGCTGGACGCCGGGGCCGCGCATTGAGACGGCGGGCCACGCGATTGGAATCACCGGGGGACACTGTGACGAAAATGGGTTTCGACCCGGCCTGCTGCAGCTTGGTCCAATAGACGGCGTCGCCAATGGCCCCGAAGAGATTCGCGCCGCCGTGCGTTATCAAATCAAATACGGCGCCGACGTGATCAAGACCTGCGCCACCGGCGGCGTGTTGTCGGAAGGCGACGCGGTTGGCGCGACTCAATACAGCTTTGAAGAATTGAAAGCGCTGGTCGACGAAGCAAACAAACTTGAAAGGAAAGTCGCGGCGCACGCGCATGGCACAGAAGGAATCAAGCTGGCCGTGCGCGCCGGCGTCGCTTCCATCGAGCACGGATCGTTTCTGGATGAAGAGGGCGCGAAGATGATGGCCGAGCGCGGAACCTTTCTGGTGCCGACCTTGTCAGCCGGCGAGGCCGTAGAAAAAGCTGCTAAGACCGGCGTGCTGAAAGGCCTGCGCGCAGAGAAGGCCCTGGCGGCCGCGTCGGCAATGCGCCACGGAATCAAACTCGCCGTCGCCAACAAGGTGCAGATTGCGCTGGGCACTGATGCGGGAGTCGTTCCGCACGGCGCCAACGCCCGCGAGTTTTTTCTGATGTGCGAATGGGGCGGCCTCACGCCGATGGAATCGATCATCGCCGGTACAATGAACGGTGCGAAGTTGCTGGGGTGGGACAAGAACCTCGGCTCTTTGACCCCGGGAAAATGGGCCGACATCGTCGCCGTGTCAGGCGATCCGCTCAACGACATTCACAACATGGAGAAGGTAGTGTTCGTGATGAAGAATGGGGTGATCTATAGAGGGCGTGTGTAGGGACCGGGCCTGCCCCAAAAGGAGGCTGCGAAGCAGCCGGCAGAGTGTAGCTCCTGGTGAGGCGCAGCCGAGCCTGGAGAATAGGTGGGAATTGAAATCGAGCCTGCGAAGCTGGCGACATAGAAAGTGATTCTGTCGCCCGCTTCGCGGGCTCTGATCTTTTTGGGGATGTGATCCCCGGGGTTCCACTCGCTGCGCTCGCTTCACCCGGGGCTAAATTCTGCCGCCTGCTGCGCAGGCTCGTTGCGTGGTTTCAACTCGGCGCAAAGGGTCGTCCTAATCGCAAAGGGTCGTCCTAATGCTGGGAGCAAGAAGGGGTTCTTTACTTCGAACGACTGCGGCCAGTCGCGGGCACGCGCAGGTCTGGTCTTAGGTTCGTCGCGAACAGTTTCAGGATACGCTTGTATTCATCCGCCCAACTCTCTTCGCGTTCAAACCCGTGGTCCTCGACCGGATATGGCGCGACTTCCCAATTCTCTTTTCGCAGTTCGATCAACTTTTCAATCAGGCGTACCGTGTCCTGAAAATTCACGTTCACGTCCACCATCCCATGACAAATCAGCAGCGCACCCTTCAGCCCATTCGCAAAATAAATCGGTGAGCTGCGCTTGTACGCTTCGGCGTCGCTCTGCGGCAGATTGAGAATGTTCGCGGTGTACGGATTGTTGTAATGGGCCCAGTCAGTAACCGGCCGCAGCGCGGCGCCCGCGGCAAAGACATCAGCTTGGGTGAACATCGCCATCAGAGTAATGAAGCCGCCATAGCTTCCGCCATACAAACCGACGCGTTTCGGATCCACTCCGTGCTCTTTGACCAGATAATTCACGGCATCGACGTGATCGGTCAGGTCCTTACTGCCCATGTGACGATAAATTCCAGTCCGCCAATCGCGACCATAACCGGCCGATCCGCGATAGTCGATATCGAACACGACAAGACCCATTTCCATCAGCAGGTGATTGAACATGTACTCGCGATAATACGAACTCCACCAGCGATGAACGTTCTGCAAGTAACCGGCGCCGTGGACAAACAGCACGGCTGGACCGCCGCCTTTGTAATTTGCAGGCACATAGATCCGCCCGTACACCGTCGCGCCGTCGCGCGCTTTGAAACTAGCGATGGGCGGGTCGATCCAACTGTGAGTAAAGAATTCAGGGATGGGAGAATGCGTGACTTGTTCGCCCGCAATCGTCGCCGTGGAATTATCAGACTTCAACGGACGCAGAAACAACTCCGGCGGTTTATTGCTGTACGAGTAAACGTCGGCAAGCATCGTCTCGTCGGGCGCGACATCCACAGCATGATTGCCAGCGGCCGACGTGAGGCGCGTTCGTGCTCCGCCGTTCAGGGACATCGAATAAGAATGGCGTTCGAAGGGACTGCCTTCGCTGGAGTTGAAATAGAACTTCGTTTTGTCCGGCGACAGCTGTACATCTGAAACCTCGAACTGACCGAAAGTGAGCTGCGCCGGTTCGCCGCCATCAATCGACACGGTGTAAAGATGAGCAAAGCCGTCGCGCTCTGATTCGAAATAGACGTGCGCGTTGTCCGGCAACCAGCCGAGCGTGGGCGCGCCCGGTCCGTCGATCCAGGCATCGTCGTGCATGCTCGCCAATACTTTGGTTTTGGCGGTGGCTGCATCCAACAGCATCACCCAGCGATCTTTATTGTCCGCCGAGCGCGCCATCAACACCGCGTTCTTCCCGTCGTCAGACCAACGAAGCAAAGACAACTGCACGTCGCGATCTTTTGGTTGGGTTGCGGCTGTGCGTTGCGGCTCGTTACCGCTCTTAGCCTGTTGTCCCTGCTCAGTCGTATTCAATTCAGTGCGCTGCACCGGAGGCGTGGCCGGGAGGCGCTGTCCGTGATCGACGTTCTTTGAGTCACCAGTTTCCACGTCTACGATCACGAACCGCGTACGGTTCTGGGTGTCGCCAACCTTTGTGCGTCCCGGGATGTCTTCCGTATAACCGGATTCAGTCACGTAGTTCGGGACGATTACGTTCTTCGCGCCGCTGGCGGGTTCGCTAATCGTTGCGATGACGTATTTGCCATCAGGCGACAGGGTCAGCGAAACCGCGTTCTGTCCGGCCGGAAGATTGAGCGGCTTGCGCTGCTCGCGTTCTTTGCGTTTCTTCTCCTGCTCTTCTCTTTGCTCGGCGCGTTCGCGCACGGCATCAAGCAACGTCCGCTCTTCCTTCTTCAAATACTCCTGACTGTCGGTGCCTTTCGGCTGTGCGGCTCCGCCACCAGCGCCGCCTCCGGGTCGAATATCTGTCAGCTGATCGAGCGACGCGCCCTCAAGCGACATCACGTAGAGGTTGCTCTGGCGCGTGAAGTAGACGCGTTTCTGATCGAAGGTGAAGTGCGGATTAGTCTCGGCATCCACAGTGCGAGTGATTTGCCGGCGGGTTCCGTTGACGTGCATGTAGATGAAAACGTCGCCCTCGTCCGTATAGACCGTCATCGATTTATCCTTCGACAACTCACCGTTAGCCGGCGGCGCCAGCTTCGCTTCGTCCTCGGTCAAACGCCGCAGGCCGGCGCCGTCGCGATTGACTACATAAAGACTCGCCTCCTTCAAACGCGGCTCGTCGGCCTGCTTCCAACGGAAGTAAACGCGCTGGCTGTCCTGCGACCAGTAGACTCCGGTCGGCGGATATCCAACCAGGCGCGGGCCGCGCATGATGCTGTCGACGGTGAGTTGGAAAGGTTTTGGTGGCGGCGTTGATGGCTTTTGCGCGGCAGCCAACGGCGCCAGAAGTGACAGTACGCAGAGCACGAACACTGCGCATCGAACTTGTTTAGTTTTCATTTTGGTCTGATGGGAAGGGTGTTAACTTTGCGCCTTTGGTTTCGCTCTGCGCCTTTGCGTGAAATTTAGAGTCACTAGAGCGTTTCACGCAAAGGCGCAAAGGGAGTCGAAAGGCGCAAAGGAAAAACCCAGCAGCGGTGAGGACGCTGCTGATAATCACTAACTACATCCTGGCGGCTTTCCAACCCGCGACGCGCTTTTCAAAGTTAGCGGTATCGACTTTATCAGCCTTGCCTTTAGCGATCGCCACGTCCGCGAGCTTGTAAGCTTCATCTTTGCGACCGGCGAAATACAAATAGTTGGCTTTGGTCGAAAGATTCCTGAACGTCTCTTTGACTTTGATCGACTGGTCGACCCACTTCAAAGCCTCGTCCCATTTGTCGTCGCCGGCATAGGCGCCCGCGACCTGAAGCGGGATGACTTCGTTGGTCGGATTGGCCGCGATGGCGGCGTCCACTTTTGATTTCCAAAGCGCTTCCACATCAGGCACTGTCACCGTGAACGGCACCGCTATTTTCTCCCAGCGGATTTCCACCGTGGCGCTGTTCGATGTGACGGTCGGAATACTATATTCCAGCCACTCCTGACTGTCCTTTACCCACTGTGGTTTGGCTTTGACGCGCAGAGTGTCCTTGGCCGGATCATAATTGAAGCTGCCCCACTGGTTCGCCGTGCCATTGAAGACTATCGACCATTCGTCTTTGCCGGGAATGGCGTGCAGGCTATAGCTCCCCGCCGCCAGTTTCTGACCATCGATCAAGACATCGTCGCTGACGACAAACTGCGTTGCTTCATTCGCGCCGGCGCGCCACACATGACCGTACGGAACGATCGGATCGCCTTTTTGCCGCGCGTTTTGATCGTCTAGGGTCGCTTCGCCCTTGGCTCGCGCCGCCATCGCGGCCGGCGGGTCGCCCCAAATCGTTCGCCCCTTCACGCCGGGACGGCTGTATGTGATCGTGATGTCGGTGACACCAACGGTTTGCATGACGCTGGCCTTCTGGCTGGGCCGGGGCAGACGAATCTGCGGTTGCTGTTGAGCCATCGCATATGGCACGGCACCCGTGAGAGTAAACAGAATTGCGAAAGTGAAAAGTGAAAGTCGTTTCAGGGAAATCATTGTGGCACTCCTAGTCGAAGAATTTCGCGCATTATGTAACGCGGTACGGTGCGACGGCAAGGAGCGGGAGCGCCCGCATCCCGCGGGCGGTTCGCGTGCATCCTGCAGGCGCAGTTACCGCGTCGGTCGGAGAATCAGAGTTAACAACGAGCTAACCGCGATGGCTTGGCTACTGCTATCGCGAAGTGGATCAAGGCTCGATCGAGCCTTAGGACGGTTGGATCAGACGTCTTCACCCGCTTCTCGCAAGGCAACTAATACTTGCTCGGTCAGAAGCGGTATTTTGAATTGAACTGCATCCCAAAGGATCTCCTCATCCACTGCGTCGTAACCGTGAATGATTCGGTTGCGCATGCCGATGATACGCCGCAGTTCTGGCAACCGATCCCCAAGTTCGGGGTCAGACTGTTCGGCTCGGTTTAGGGCTTCTCCTAATATCTCGAACTTGCGTTCAAGAGCAGCCTGACGCATTTCATCGGCGAGAAAGGCGTTGAAATCAATTCCGGCACTGAATTGTTGAATCGCCTGACAGGCTTCGAGCGCGTCAAGCAGCCGCCTCTTGGTTTCGACGTTCATAGATAATCTGCCGGGTTCGCTCAACGCTATGGCGAAAATAAGGATTCTGGATTGCTCTTTCCGTGATCAAATCAACGGGACGTTGAAACAGCCCTTCTAGCGCCTCCGCGAAATCAAGATAGCGATCGAGATAAGTGCCGGGCGTGCGATCAGTAAATTCAACGACGAAATCCAGGTCGCTCGAGGTAGGTTCAAATAACGCCGTCGCGGCGGATCCGAAAAGATCGAGTCGCTCCACCTGGAACCTACGGCAGAGTTCTAAGAGTTCGGGCATTCTCTTTTCGATGAGAGCAATCATGGCATGCTAAGAATAAACCATTGCCGGCAAGTTGGCACGGTCCGAGTTCTGGCTTCACTGCAGGGGCTCTGAGCTGGCCGTTTGTCTTGGACGGATTGCAGTTCGCGAGGACTAGATCCACGAAACCACACGAAGCAGAAATGGTCTTAGTCCGGTTTCGTGTGTTTCGTGGATCGTTCTTGTCTCAGTCGGAAAGCCCCACGCGAGCAAGTCCGATGAACGCTACCGAGGATGCGGACTGTACTTCTCACCCGCCTCAATCGCAAACGGCAGACGATTCTGTCTTGGCGGCAGCGGGCAGGTGGCGAATTTCGTGAAGGCGCAGGGCGGGCTGTAGGCTTTGTTAAAGTCGATTACGATTCGGCCAGCGGAATCCGGTGGGTCGACGTAAAGATAGCGCCCGGCGGGATAGCTTTCTTTCCCGCTCGTTTTGTCCGCGATGATCATGAAGTACTTGGTCTCGCCCTTTTCGGTGATCGCGTCGAGCTGATACGAGTTCCCGTCTACTTCAAATTTCACCGCGCCGGGCGAGGTTTCCGCGCTCTGCATGCCTAGGACGTTTGTAATCGATACCGGCTTGGGCGGGTTGTACGGAAGGAACCGCGCATCGATCCGCCATTTCAGAGCGACCGGATAAAACTGTGTGCCCTGGAAATTGAGCCGGTCGGGGTTGTCTTTGTCCTTAACGCGGACGCCGATCTTTTCATTGCGTTGGATGATTTGAAAAGTCAGCGAACCGAGATGGAGGACCGTCGGCGATCCGTCCGCATCCGATCTAAGCGCGAGGCTGGCCACCGGTTTACCATCGACCGTGAAACCTGTCTTGAGCGGGGTCTCAATTCGAACCACGCCATCCTTCAAAACAAACACGCCGGCCTGCGCGGGAACTTTATTTTGCGGTAAGACGATTTCATTAGCCGCGTCGCTGCCGAATTTGTTGTCGCCATCCTTGAGCCAGAACAGCCCGACCAAAGTCAGCCAGCCGTCCTCGCTCTTCAAAGAGGCCCAACGCTCCGCGCGCCATTGATCGATTTCTGTGGCATAGGCCGCTGGGTCGATTTGAGGCTTTGGCGTGGGATGAGCACACGAACCGGACAGTACGCCCATAATTAAAAGCAACAGTGTGAGCAGTATGGTTCGAGCCCTTCGGTTTTGAGTTTCATTTAAGCCCGGAGAAAACAATCTAGTAGGGATAATCATGATTCGAACCAATGATGCACTATGGGGCAGCTTATTACGACTGCTTAAAGAGATTGGTTGATGTCAATTCAAGTGAAGTATTCGATTGACGCTCGCCCCGAACTTGAAATGGATAGTCCACAGCTATGAGGCTCGACCAGCCTGCCCGCAGGCAGGCGACAGAGTTAAGCCCCTGGCGAGGCTTGGCGAGCCTGGGGTTTCTTGAACAATTTGTTAAGGAGCCTGTGAAGCTGGCGACAGAGAAAATGGCGGAGCTTATGTCTGTCGCCAGCTCCGCAGGCTCGAATAGTTTTTCGATTCCGACCCCCAGGCTCGCCAAGCCTCGCCAGGGGCTAGCACTCTGCCGGCTGCTGCGCAGCCTCGTTCATCACAGCTTTGTCTTCGTCTATTCCAGGGTAACCTTCTGGTCGGGCACTCTTCCCCATAACTCTTGACGCTCACGCCCGCGCTCTATACCTTGTCAACTTCCGTGCTCGAAAATTACCCGACCACAATTACGACGCGTTGCTGCATTGCAGGCGGTGGACCAGCGGGAATGATGCTCGGGTTCCTGCTGGCACGCGCGGGTGTAGACGTTGTCGTACTCGAGAAGCACGCGGATTTTCTGCGCGACTTTCGCGGCGACACGATTCATCCTTCCACGCTCGAGGTGATGCACGAACTCGGCATCCTCGAAGAATTTCTCAAACGGCCGCATCAGGAGATCTCGGAAATCGCCGGACAGGTTGGCGATGAAACAATTCCGTTGGCTGACTTCTCTCACCTGCCGACCAAATGCAAGTTTATCGCGTTCATGCCGCAGTGGGATTTTCTAAATTTCATAGTCGAGCAAGCGAAGCGCTATCTGACCTTCACGCTGAAGATGGAAGCCGAAGTCACCGATCTGATCGAAGCCGGCAACAGCATCGTCGGTGTGCGATGCAAAACGCCTGCAGGCGAGTTGGAAGTTCGCGCGGATTTGGTCATCGGCGCTGACGGCCGTCACTCGATCGTCCGCGAGCGCGCCGGTTTGAAGGTTGAAGTGTTGGGAGCGCCGATCGATGTCTTATGGTTTCGGCTGTCGCGCCTGCCGAGTGATCCGGGTCAGGTGCTGGGCAGGTTCGCTGCCGGCAAGATCATGGTCATGCTCAATCGTGAAACGTACTGGCAATGTGGTTTCGTGATTCCGAAATTGGCGTTTGACGAGATCAAGCGCCGGGGTCTCGATGCTTTTCGCCAGGACATTGTCAGCATCGCCCCTTTTCTGGCTGACCGAGCTGATGAGATTCAGGACTGGGAGCCGGTGAAACTCTTGACTGTGGCAGTCGATCGCCTGCGCCAGTGGTATCGCTCGGGGCTCTTGTGCATAGGCGACTCAGCGCATGCAATGTCTCCAGTGGGCGGCGTTGGAATTAATCTGGCGATCCAGGATGCAGTGGCGACGGCGAATATTCTGGCGCGACCGCTGTCTCAGAATTGTGTTTCGCTGAGCCATCTGCAAAAGGTGCAGTGGCGGCGTGAACTGCCAACGCGCCTGACGCAGTGGGCGCAGGTCCAGGTGCAGAAACGTGTGCTGGGCCGAGTGCTTGGTAACACCCGGCGAGTGGCCGTGCCTGGTGTTGTCAGGCTCTTCAAGAAGTGCCCGATGCTGCGCAGAGTCCCGGCGCGCTTGATCGGCATAGGCGTGCGGCCAGAGCATGTGCGGACGCCGGAAGTGTGAGCAGCGAGTTTACGTTTAGAGGCGAGCTACCGCCCGCCATTCCTGTGATATTGCCGCCTTCGCGATAAGTTCGTCTTGTTCAGTCTTGCAAGCGAGACTCGAGCACACCGTCCGACTCAGCGAAAAGTAAAGTGGGCCCCCCTCCTTATGAAAGGGGCCCACCATTTTTTGAGATAACCCGGACCGAATCAGCAACGCCGTTCGGTCAGTAGATTTTCTCGTCAACTAACTCTGCTCGCTACCTCAGCGTCCTGGCTGTAGCAGTGTTCGAATAAGCAGAGTTCCCACTCGTATTGAAGGCCCGCACACGATAGCTATACCTCGTGTTGCGAGCAAGGCCGGTGTTGTTGAAGGTGGTTACATTCGCACCGACTTGGGCAATCTGCGCAAAGTTTGTGCAGCCGTTGCCCTGACAACGTTCAACCTTAAAACCGCTCTCGTTGTTTGAGTTGTCCGTCCACGACAAGTTGATTTGACTTGTGGAAACGGTTGTCGCCGTCAAATTGCTTGGCGCATTTGGAATGGGCGTCGGAGTTGGTGTCGGTGTCGGTGTTGGCGACGGTGTTGGCGTTGGTGACGGCGTCGGTGTCGGCGTTGGCGTCGGTGTTGGCGTTCCGCCACAACCGGGGAACTTGAACGAACCGATGCGTGTGCGCCAATTGAAACTGCCGCTCGTGGCTATATATTCCTGCGTGTACCAGAAGGTGCAGTCGTCGACTGGATCTACCGTCAGATCGCTGTAATCACCCCAACGATTCAGGCCGCCGGTTTGGCTGCCGGTCCCGGCAAAGAGCGTTGACTCAGCCTGGGTCAGCGTATTTACCGGGTCGGTAAAGAGTCGCCCCGCATAACGGATCTGCGGGTTGATCGATGCACTCGATGCGCTGTAACCGACGGCGAGATTTCCCTGTTGGTCCATTGCCGCACTACCCATCCAGCGCCAGGTCGTGTCCGGTTGGTAAGTGCTCTCCTGGAACTTCGTTACAGGTCCCGCGGTCACGCCACGCAATTCGAACCAGCGGACGCCAGACACGCCGCCCGAACTCACCGTGTAATTCCCCACCACTGATTCGTGGTCGCCGAAATTGCGGTATGCCAGACGAAACATCAAACGGTCGCCAATGCCGTCCAGCCTCTGGGTGGTTCCGCCCTGAGGCACGCAGTCGCGAGTCGCGCCGCACAGTACTGTAAAGCCTGCCGCCGACGGACTAGCGAAGAGGGTAAATGTCGAGTTCGCCGGTGTGGTGAAATCGACATGGAAGTGCCAGAGCTTGTAGACGTTCGTGCCCGGGAATTCCACGAACGTTGCCGGGGCGCCCGAAGGTGGCAGTATCGAGCCGTCCAGGTCGGCGGGCAAGTAAACATCCTCGCTCGCCCCTCCGGTAAGTCCGGTCGTGATGAAGGTGGCCGGAAGTCCGGCGAGCATCTTCGCGCGATCGAAGGCAAAAGGTTGCGGGCCGAGAAAAGCCGTGCCACCCGAATTGAACACGTTCATGCTCATGTAATAAGCATCAGGCCACACGCTCAAGTGTGGATAGTCGAAAAAGTTCGAACCCAGGTGAAACGCATAGCGGTTATAGCTGCCCGTCGCGTCGCTGGTGGTTGACACGGCAATGCACTCGTCTGTTGGCACGCTTACGCCGGCGAACTGAGTGATGACCCAGCGATTGGCGATTTGGTCGTAGAGCACGACGGGATCGCCGCTGCCATTGGTTTGGCAAACGCCGCCAAAGCCGCTCCAGATCGTTGCGATGCCTGAAGGACCTAACAACGACGCGCCAGTAGTCTTGTTAAAAACCTGGTAGCCTTCGTTGACTATTTGCACGTACTGCGTCGCGCCTACTTCGCCGTTCGTGTCGGGCGGAGCGCAGTTGCACGCCACACCCGGAAAAGCGACGCCGTCAAAGTTCAGCAGCGGGCTCGGCATACTGATTCCCGCGAAGGCCCTCACTGCGTTGGCTCCCTGAACGGACGGGTCAGCGCTATCCTTGTGGTTATTCGGAAGCTTCGGATTTTCATTAGCCTCATGCTCTACCCTCTGCACCAGGGGCAACTGCTTCATGTCGCGCAAAGGCTTTGAAGTATCGTTCCGATCAGAGGTGCCGACCTGGACATTACCCTGTTGGTTCTGGCCGGCTTTGGCGTTTACCATTGAAGCAGCAGAAACATTACTGCCGCCCCCTAACCATGTGAAATGTTTGGCCTCAATAATTTGAGGCAGGACGATTACGGTGATTGCCAGCAGAGCTGCTGCGAGTGCTATAACTAATCTCGCGACCTTCATTTCTTATCCTCCAGTTGATTAGAGAACTGCATGAGCGGTCGATCTCAACAACGAACGTCGGTAGTAATTTGGGGCAAAGCGACAGTAATTGAGAACAAAGCCAATGCAATTGCGTTCAGTTTTCAGTTGTCAGGCTCCGAGGAACCTCATGATTGCGCCGTGAGCTAAACGTGGAGACGAAAGGAATCTTCAGTTTTGACTCAGAGACAGGTTGTTGACTCGCGGCCAGTGGGCGTCGGGCGCTATCAGCTATGCGCGGCCTGTCAGGTGTCCGAGACTGGTGAGCATTCAAGACCACTACTATCATAGGACTTGCGGAGCTTAGTACTGATTATTGCGGATGTCAACGATTTGTTTTGGAAAGGAGCTCGCGATGTCGATAAAGAGGTCCTGTCAGAAGCCCGACCGTGAGGGAGGCCCACATCGCGAACACTCTCGATTCAAAGAAAACGGGCGAGGAACTATTAAGTTGATGCCGAGGGGCGACCGTCTAGAGCCTCGCCCTTGCTCACGCGCGGGCTTCTGACACACTCTTCAAATCATCCGAAACAAAGCCTCACCTCAGGCGGCATTGCCTTTTTCCGAGTTCTCTAGCTACGATGCGAGCATCCGCTCAATCACGCCATAGCTTGCTTCGAGGGCTTCGGTAAGTTTTTCTGGCTGGTTGCCGCCGCCTTCGGCCATGTCCGCTTTGCCGCCACCTTTGCCTCCGATAATCGGAGCAAGTTCTTTGATGACTTGTCCCGCCGGAATCTTCTTGGTCAGGTCGTCGGAGGTGCGCACGATCAGTGAAGCTTTGCCGTCGTTGCTCCGTCCGATCACGACCACGCCTGACTTGATTCGCGCGAGCAGCGTATCGGAAAGTTGGCGCACGCCGGCAGAATCCAGACCGCTGGCTTCGCGCGCCAGCACTCGCACGCCTCTCACTTCGCGAGCGTCGTCGCCATTTGATGAGGAGGACCCGGCAGCGCCAGTAGCAATCTTCAAACGCAACTCGTCGGCTTCGCGCCGAGCTTTCTTCAAGTCGTCCTGCAGCCGGCCAATCATTGCGGGCAATTCAGCGCGAGACGTTCTGAGGTTGCTGGTGACCTGCCCGATAATCTCTTCGTCTTCGCGAAAGCGCTCGTAGGCATCGACGCCGGTTACCGCGCGTATCCGCCGCACGCCGGAAGCAATCGATTCATCGCTCGTGATCTTAAAGACGCCGATGTCTCCGGTGGCGCGCACGTGCGTGCCGCCGCACAACTCTTTCGAGAAGATTTCTTCCGCGCCTTTGATCGAAAGCACTCGGACCTTTTCACCGTACTTCTCGCCGAACAGAGCCATGGCGCCTGAACGCATTGCGTCTTCAACCGCCATCTCGTCAGTCTGCACCGGTTCGTTGCGCAGGATGTGATAGTTAACCAGGCGTTCGATCTCTTCAATCTCGCTTTGGGTCAATGGTTGATAATGACTGAAGTCAAAGCGCAGATAGTTCGGCGCGACGATTGAGCCGGCTTGCTTTACGTGCGTCCCCAGAACCTCGCGCAGGGCTGCATGCATCAGGTGCGTAGCCGTGTGATTGCGTCGCGTCGCATCACGCTTTTCCACGTCGACCTCCGCCCTGACAACATCGCCGACTTTCAGAGTCCCTTTTTCGACCTTGACCTTGTGAACGATTAGCCCCTGCGCCGGCGAGAAAGTATCGAGCACAACGGCGCTTAAAGTTGAACGCGCATCCTGCGCGTGATTCACGGGCGGGACGCCCATGCCACTTCCACCCGGAACCGCCGCAACGAGGTCAGTACCACCCGCGTCAGCGGGTGGATTCAAGAGGCGACCCACATCACCAACCTGTCCACCACTCTCGGCATAGAACGGGGTGCGATCAAGGACGACTTCCCCTTCATCCCCTTCGTTCAGCGACTGCACGGCCTGGATGTCTGGTACTTGCCCCTTGAGAATTCTAAGCACCCGACTGTCGCTAAGTCGGGTAGTTCCATATCCAATAAACTCCGTCGTTCCGAATTCTTGGGCCGCCAGCGTGTATGGCCCTCTGCTTATCTTAATATCTATTGTGGGCGTTCCCGTCGCAGTCACTTCCACATTCAGCGCAGCTTTTGCATTAATCCCGGCTGTCGCTTCAACACTGCTGGTAAAGGTTGCTCCAACATTATGAATGCCACGCATTGCCTCATCGAACTTTCGGTAGAATTCGTCCTCCGGAATTGCGTACCCTCTCTCTTCAAGACTTACTCGAATCAAATCGCGCGGGACTCCGAACGTATCATAAAGCGATGCGAGTTCTTTGTAGGACGGAAGCTTCCCTCCCTTCTTTGTAAACAGTTCGTCTAGTCTTTGGAATCCCACCGTCATCGTCGATCCAAACCGCTCTTCCTCCAGCCTCACCATCTTCTCAATGAACTCACGCGAAGCCTCGAGCTCCGGATAAGCCGCACCCATCTGGTCGACGACAAAGTTGGTCACCTTATTGAAGAACATACCTTCAAGCCCGAGCGTGTGGCGTCCCTGATAAATCGCGCGCCTCATAATCTTTCGGATAACGTAATTCCGTCCTTCATTCCCCGGCAGAATTCCATCAGTGATCGAGAAAGCCGTTGCCCGCGCATGATCGGCAATCACACGCATGGCAAAACCCTCCTGCGTCTCTGCTTCGTACTTGCGACCAGCCAGCTTGGCGGTGAACTCAACGATGTCCTTCAGCAGATCCGTTTCATAGTTCGACTTCACGCCCTGCATGATGACCGCAGTGCGTTCCAATCCCAGCCCCGTGTCCACTGAGGGTTTGGGTAACGGCTCGAGCTGGTACTTGCCCGGCTCAGCCTCAGTTCGGTTGTACTGCATGAAGACCAGATTCCAAATCTCCATCGTGGTGTCGCCGGGTCCGTTGACCAAATCGACGCGATTCTTTGTGGGGTCTTCCGGATCATCTCCGAGATAGTAGTGAATCTCGCTGCATGGGCCGCAGGGTCCCGTCTCGCCCATCTGCCAGAAATTATCTTTGCGGCCAAAACGCAAAATCCTGTCGCGCGGCGCGCCAACCTGCTCCCAAAGCTTTTCGGCGTCTTCGTCCGGCCCAACTTCATCGTCACCGCCATAGACCGTGAACCAGAGACGGCTCGAATCCATCTTTAATTCATCCACCAAAAAGGCCCACGCAAACTTGATCGCGTCTTCTTTGAAGTAATCGCCAAACGAAAAATTACCCAGCATCTCGAAAAACGTCTGATGCCGCGCGGTCTTTCCCACTTCGTCAAGGTCGTTGTGCTTGCCGCCCGCACGCAGACATTTTTGAGATGAACAAGCACGCACGTATTCGCGCTTTTCGATTCCGAGAAAGACGTCTTTGAACTGATTCATGCCGGCGTTGGTGAACAGCAGAGTGGGATCGTTCGCCGGCAAAAGGGGGCTGGAGCGCACGCGTGTATGGCCGTGCCGCTCGAAGTACTCGAGAAATTTTTCGCGAATTTCGTTACCTGTCATGATCAGTTTGAGTTTAGCATGCGCGCTTAGGCAGGCGAAGTTTGGGTTGTATGCGGCTGTTCACAGAATCGGTTAGCTGGATCGTCAACCGAGCCATCGCAGATGCGGCAGAGTTTAACCCCGGCGTGAGCCCGGGGGCAGGTTGCACCACAATTTACCTAGCCCGCTTTAGCGGGCGTGTCAGAAGCCCGCGCGTAAGCAAGGGCAACGATCGAAAGAGTCGGCTATAGGTATCAACACAAACGCTCCTCGCCAGTCTTTTGAATCAAGATCGTTAGAGAGGCGGCCCTCCCTCACGGTCGGGCTTCCGACACAACCTTTCGACGCTCGGGGGTTACACTGGCGCCGCTTTCAGCAGGGTGATAGGCCTTCGCGCGCCGGGCATAGCCCCGAACTTCTTGTGACGACAGGCCGGTGAGGCAAGCCTCACCGCACTGGGGAGCGGCAGAGCCGCGAAGCATCTCCCCTACGAACACTCCGCAACAAGGGAAGCCTTACGGGATCGCTTCACTCATCAACATCGTCCTTTGCCACCGCCCGAACTTTCTCGCCGACCAACTCAAAAGCGAACCCCTGGCGCAGCAAATGGTCGAAAAGCTTCTTGGCGTCGGCGCGGGTTTGCGGCTTGCCGCGCAGGCGAATGCGTTTGGCGATCGCGATGTCAATCAACTCGGCTTCCGGCTTTTCTTCATACACTGAATCGAGGGCTGCATCGACCGTTGCCTTGTCAATCTTCTTCATCCTGAGATCGCGCTCCAACCTTTGCCGCCCGATCGGTTTCTGCTGCACGCGAAGTGACGCGTAAGTTTGGGCATAGCGCGCATCATTCAGATAACCATACTCGCGCAGACGTTCGATCACTGTGTCGACGATCGGCCCCGTTGCTCCACTCCCTTCGAGAAGTCGCTCTCTCAATTCTTCGACCGAGCGAGCTTTGGCAGCCAACAATTTTCCCGCTCGCTGAAAGACACGCGCGCGGGCTTTCGCGGGATCGAGAGGCTCTTGCACCTCGGCTTCAGGCTTTCTGGGTTTCCTGTTTCTCGTCTCTGTGTACCTCTGTGTGCTGTGTGGTGAATAGATTTACCCTCAGAGGAGATGTAGCGCAAGTTGATAACTTGCGCAGGTCGCAATCGCAAGTTATCAACTTGCGCTACAACGACAAGCGCACTTCAAAAATCTACAATAAGCTCATGGATGGAGTGCTGATTATCGACAAGCCCGCCGGAATGACTTCGCATGACGTAGTCGCCCGCGTCCGCAAGCTCACGGATCACCGTCGCGTCGGGCATACGGGCACGCTTGACCCGTTTGCAACCGGCGTGCTGGTAATTCTAATCGGACGCGCAACGCGGTTAGCTCAGTTCCTGAGCGGCGCCGAGAAAAAATACGAGGCAGTTATCCGTCTCGGCTTTGCGACTGATACAGGCGATCTCACCGGCGTCGCAATTGAGGAGTCTCACGCAAAGGCGCAAAGCTCGCAAAGTTTCAGCCCGAACGAAATAGAAGCTGCGTTAGCTTCATTGCGTGGTGAGATCGAGCAAGTTCCACCGATGTATTCCGCGAAGAAGATCGCCGGACGAAAGCTTTATGAACTGGCGCGGCGGGGCGAAGAGGTCGAGCGCAAACCCGTTCCCGTGACCATCAGTGAATTCACTGCCGTCCAGCACGTTGGACCGTTTCTGGCGGAAAACAGCGACGGCACCAAAGACCTAAGAGCGCGCGTCACCTGCTCTGCGGGAACTTACATTCGCACGCTGGCGGAGGATTTCGGAAAGAAGCTCGGCGTTGGGGCCCATGTCGCTGAACTGCGCCGGACACGAGCCGGACAATTCAAGATCGAGGATGCGATCACGCTCGAGCGATTGCAGGAGGAGGCGCAGACCGGGTCGCTCGATCAGTTACTTATCTCTCCCGATGCAGCGCTTTCATTTTTGCCTGCTTTGCAGTTGGAGGCAGAGGCTGAGAGACGGGTCGCTCAGGGAATCGATCTTCAAGTCGAGGAAAACAGTTCGAATTGGCTGAACGGTCAGCTGGTGCGGATGCGCAATGCTTCCGGTCATTTGGTTGCGGTGGGGATCTATGATGGGGAGCGGAAGATCGTCCATCCCCAGGTGGTGATCTCTAACTAGTCGGAGCGCGGACATCCTGTCCGCCGCCAGCGTGCGCAGCACGCTCGGCCTCTCGCCTGCACATGCAAGGGCTGTTCGCGCTTCGCGCTCAGTGCGGACAAGGATGTCCGCGCTCCAGTCCGGCGTCTTTCATCTGCGCAGGGGACGCGTTAAGATTCTGCCGTCATGAAGAAACGTTATTTGCTCGCCGGAGCATCAGGCATCATTGCGGGAGCTGTGGCGGCGAAACTTCTCACTCGCCCCAAAGACGTCAGTTGGCCCGATAGTATTAACTTTATCTATCACCCGGAACATTCCTGGTTCACTAGTGTTGACGGTGTGCGCATTCATTACCATGAAGCCGGCGACGAAAATGCCTCGCCCATAATTCTGATCCACGGTTTTATTTCTTCGAACCTGGTTTGGAATGAAGTGCTGCTGCCGCTGGCAGGGGCGGGCTTTCGTGTCATCGCACCCGACCTGCCCGGCTATGGCTACTCTGATAAGCCCTCTGATGGAACTTATACCATCGAGTCCCAGGCGCAGGCGGTCCTGGGCTTGATGAATCAACTCGAGATCGATCAGGCCACAATTATTGGCGCCTCTTACGGTGGCGCCGTCGCTGCAACCATGGCTTTGGATTATCCCGAACGAGTTGAGAATCTCGTCCTGGTCGGTGCGGTAACCAATGACGAGCCAACCAAAAAATTGCTGTTGAGATTGGCCAGCGTACCGCTGATCGGCGATGTTGCGACGCCGCTCTTCCTCGGTTCGCGTTGGATCCTGCGCAAACGAAGTGAAGAGGTTTATCGACGTCTCGGTTATCCGGTGGACGAACGCAAACTCGCCGCTCGCCACCACCTGCTCGCGACCGCGAGCACGCACCGCGCCATGATCCGCACAATCCGTCGTTGGAGCGCCGAGCGAATTTCGCGCGAGGCCAGCCTGATCCGGAGCCCGACCCTGCTGGTATGGGGAGACGAAGATACACACATCCCGGTCAGCGAAGCATTCAAACTGCGTGAAGCAATTCCCAACTCACGCCTGATCGTTTTTCGCCACTGCGGACATTTGCCGCCGACTGAGTCTCCGGGACAATTTGTCGAGGTGATCGCCCAGTTTTGTAAAGCCGAAGCTGCACGAAAGCACAGGACCCGTACTCTTCAGTTCCCCGCCAGGAGCGCGGACACGGAACGTGAGGCTTAAGCGGCCGCGCGTTGAAGGCCCGCATCGCGGACGTCTTGTCCGCCTGAACGCGAAGCGCGAACAGTCCTTGTATGTGTTAAGCGAAAGCTGGAGCGTGCTGCGCACGCTGGCGGACAAGGGTGTCCGCGATCCGATCCGGAAGTCTTAAGTCATGTTGAGCGCCTTGCCCACCGAAGGATCCCTGCGCACGCGCCAGATCTTTGAGTCGAGATAGTAGTGAATGAAAGCCACTCCCCAGAGAACCGCGACACCCAGTTGAATTGGTATCGGAAGTTGCGCGGTGACGTCTCCGTGCGAAGCTTTCAAGCCGAAGTAGCCGAGGACCTGGCGCGGGCCCTGATAAAGCAAACCAAAGAAAACTCCAAACGCGATGTAGTAAAGCAGGCGGCGGCTGATGAGCGCCGCCGGGCCGTATTTGTCACTTAAGTCTGAGGCAACTTCATTTGCGGCTCTGCCGCGCCCCAGTGCGGAAAGGCTCTGCCTTTCCGTCCCTGCGCTTTTAACTTCGGCGAGGCTGCGCCTCGACGACGCATCCACATATTTCTGATTGTGAAACCAAATCAGCCGATGGTATTGCAGGTTGTGATAGGTGGTTAGGATCGCCACCAGCGCGATCGGCTTATTGGGCATGGGCGTTAACAAAGCGATCCAGTGCATTGGAATCGCCGCCGCCAGCAGCAGATACTTCGGCAGGTTCAAAGGCTCACGCAACCACGCGCGCTGCAACTGGCGAATCAGCCAGCACCCGCCGACAATGATCGTTCCCGCGAGCAGAAACATCGTCGCCAGATTCACGCCGCTGCGAAGAAAGGGTGGCACGCGGGCCATCGCGCTCGGGTCACTGGCAATGAACGCCAGGAACGGATAGTTGAACGCAAACATCAGCAGCAGTCGATCGAGGGCGTTGTCGACCGGCGCCAGATCGTTGTTCTTTTTCTTGTAGAGCACCATGAAACCATAGTGCTGCTTGACCAGGTGGTAGTAGGCCCAAAGCGCGGCCAGGAAAAAGAACGTAAAGCCAAAACCCAGCAGGACCATCGCCGGTCCGATAACAAAGAACAAGAGCGAGCCCAGCATCAGACGCTTGCGCGTTTTCCATTCCGAGCGATCAAAGTAGGTGCGAGAGAGAGTGCCAAAGACGTGCGGCGCGTCAATCAAAATCGCCCAACCCACGACCATGGGGATCAACGGCAGGACTCCGGTGACGTAGAGAATCAGCAGCGCATAGCTCGATGCCACCGAACCCACAAACCAGATCAAGTCCTCGCGCGCGTTGATGATCCAGCGCAGGGAGATCGCGCGTGGGCGGGCTTGGTCGATAATGATTTCAGTAGCGGCGGACATCCTGTTTTATGTAACGCAAATTGTTAATTTGCGTTCCTCTTATGCAGGCAAGACCAACACCTTGTCTTTATTAGGATACCGGGAGCGGGATCCTCAACCGCAACGCGGTTGCTCCCTCCAGGGTTGCCGCTTCGGCTACCCTGGGTAAAGAACGATCAATCCCGCAAACCGCAACGCGGTTGCGCCCGCTCTCTGTTCCATGACGCAACCGCCTTGCGGTTGAAACAACTCTCTCACCTATTACCCAGGGTAGCCGCAGCGGCAACCCTGGGCTGAAGGACGCGACCGCGTTGCGGTCGAAGGAACGTTATCAACTTGAAGCTCGGCACTCATCTGAGGCAGAGCACGCAAATTAACAATTTGCGCTACAGCGACTCTCGCAAATCTCTTCCTGTCATCTCCGAGGGCTTTTCAATTCCCAACAGTCCCAGCATCGTCGGCGCCACGTCTTCCAGGGCTCCACCTTCACGAAGCTTTACGCCCACCTGATCTTCTCCGATTAAATGAAATGGCACGGGGTTCGAAGTATGCGCCGTGTGCGGTTGTCCTGTCTTCAGATCCAGCATCTGTTCGGCGTTGCCGTGATCGGCGGTGATCAGAGTAGTGCCGTGCGCGGTGCGCATCGCTTTGGTGATCCAGCCCAGGCAAGTATCGACGTACTGGCAGGCCTCGATCGTCTTGTCGAGCAGGCCCGTGTGGCCGACCATATCAGGGTTCGCAAAGTTCACGATGAAGACGTCGGTCTCAGCTGCCTCGATCGCGCGCAGAAGCTTGTCGGTGATCTTGAACGCGGACATCTCCGGCATTAGGTCGTAAGTCGCAACCCTCGGTGAAGGTATGAGTAGACGCTTCTCGAACGGAAATTCCTGTTCGACGCCGCCGTTGAAAAAGTATGTGACGTGCGCGTACTTTTCAGTTTCAGCGACGCGATAGTTGCGCACTCCCAATCCCGCGAAGACCTCAGCCAGAACGTTCGTCGGATGCGCGGGCGGAAAAGCGACCGGCAAAGGATAGTTCTTGTCGTACACGGCAAAGCATACGAAATGCACGTGCGGCCGGTTCGGTGTCGGGAAATCATCAAAGCCGGGAACGGCCAGCGCCGCCGTAATTTGCCGTGCCCGATCAGCGCGAAAGTTAAAGAAGATTACCGAGTCGCCATCCTGGATAGTGCCTACCGGCTCGTCGCCCGCCCCAGTCACTACGATTGGCTCGACAAACTCGTCCGTCACATTATGTTCATACGATCGCCTGATTGCCGCTAGAGGATCTTGGGTGCGTTCGCCTTCGCCATTCACCAGAAGTCTGTAAGCTCGCTCAGTCCTCTCCCAATGCTTGTCGCGATCCATCGCGTAATAGCGTCCGACGACGGTAGCGATCTCGCCCACGCCAATCTCCCTGCATTTTTCCTGCATGGCGGCCACGTATTTTTCCGCTGAAGATGGCGGCGTGTCTCGGCCGTCCAGAAAGCAATGCACAAAGACCCTTCGTACTTCGCGATCCTTTGCCATTCGCAGCAAAGCGTAGGCGTGCTCTTGTGAAGAATGGACCAGGCCATCCGAAAGCAGACCCATAATGTGCAACGCCCGATCGTGCTTGACGGCATTGTCAATCGCCGCATTGAGCTCCAGGTTATGAAAGAACTCGCCGGTCTTGACTGCGTGGTTGATGCGTTCGATATCGGTGAGCACCACGCGCCCAGCGCCCAGGCAAAGGTGACCTACATTCGAATTGCCCATCACGCCGGAAGGCAAACCGACGCATTCTCCAGACGCTTCGATCAAAGTGTGCGGATATTTTTCGAGCAGTTCGTCATAGTAAGGCATGCTGGCGAGGGCGATGGCATTGGCTTCGCGCTCGACGCTATAACCAAAGCCGTCGAGGACGATGAGTGCAAGTGGACCTTGTTTAGTTGGCATAGAATTCGTGATTTTTCCAAACGCGAAGCGGTTGTGCAATTCAGTGGCACAGACTTCAGTCTGTGGTTCTCCCGTCTTAAATCATAGACTCAACCCCGTTGGGTTTGCGATCGTCGGACCCGCTGAAGTCTGTGCCACTCATTGCTTCCAATAATCGGGGCTCTCTTTCATATTCGGATCGGGGCGTTCCATCCAACGCTCGGGCCGATGCAGCTTGATAAAACCAAACGGCTCGTAAACTCCGTGCGCGTCTTTGGTCGCCAAGACCCAGCGGCGAAATCCCTGCAACCGCGGATGAGCGAGCATTACTTCCATCAGCCACCTTGCCAGTCCATGTCCGCGGTGTTCCGGGAGCACGAATACATCGGCAATCCAGGCAAACGTCGCATAGTCGGTGACTACACGCGCGAACCCGACTTGATCGTTTTCGTGATAAAGGCCAAAGGATAGCGAATTGTCGATCGAACGTTCGACGATTTCACGACTCCGTCCGGTCGCCCAGTAAGTTTGATTCGATAGAAAGTCGTGAATCAGATCGAGGTTAAGACGCGAGCGATCAGTGCTGATGGAATAATCGTCGCGCTGCCAGGTTTCATTCATAAGTGTTCGGTGAAGCCCGGTGAGGTCAGTACCACCGGCGTCAGCGGGTGGGGCCGACACTAAACTCCAGATGACCGCGGGACCCACCTGCTCACGCAGGTGGTACTGACTCCATATTCTTTACGCCGGTATCTCGCGCCGCAGATAGAAAAGCAAATCAGTTGACGGCGGCGCGATACCCAGTTGACGGATCATTCCCACCACCTGTCCCCGGTGCATCGTCGAGTGGTTCGCGATGTGTTGCATTTGGCTGATCAACGGCAGTGAGCTTGCATCGCCACTGAGAAGTTTGAATGGCATCTCTTCCGGCAAACGCGATTCGTCGAGTTCTGAGATGAAGTGGGTGCGGCGATCAATCACCTCACGCCAGCGCCCGTTCAATGTCGCCAGGTCCGCGCAAGCTTCAGGTGTCCAAAGCGACCATGCTTCCGCTTTCGCCGGTGATCGCCCGCGCCATCGCTCCAACCAAATCCATTCGGCGCCCGCCATGTGCGTTAGTGTTCCCAGGATTGAGCCGTGGCTGATCTTAAAGTCACGATGCAGATTCTCGGCTGACAACTCGGCCGCAGCATCGAGCGCCAACCCGTTGGCCCATTCTGTGTAATCAAAAAGATTTCGAACGTCTAGCAGATTCATCGTCGCTCACTTAAATAGAGTTGTTTCGTGGTACGGAACCGCTTGCGGTAGCAAGCGGGCAACATCCTACGGATAACCCGGTCGCTACCGCGACCGGTTCCGTATCAGATCGCTCTGGCGATCGTTTGAGAACTCAAACGCATTGAAGCTCAAACCCTTGAGCAACTCTCAAGGTTGGGAAGGGGGCTTGCCCCGCAGGATGTTTGAAGGAAGGCGGAGGCAAGCCCCCTTCCCAACCTGAGAGGTGTTTCAAGGGACGCGTTTCTGAAGAAAGGCCGCGCGCCCGGGATAGACAGCGGCCTCGCCCAACTCTTCCTCAATGCGCAGCAGTTGATTGTATTTCGCGATGCGATCGCTGCGAGACAGCGAGCCCGTTTTGATTTGACCGGCGTTGGTGGCAACGGCGAGGTCGGCAATGAAAGCGTCTTCGGTTTCGCCTGAGCGGTGCGAGATCACTGCCGTCCGTTGGTCCGACTTTGCCAGCTCGATACATTCCAGCGTCTCGCTCAGAGTGCCAATCTGATTGACCTTGATCAGAATCGAATTCGCGACCCCCAACTCGATCCCCTTCTGCAGAAACTTTGTGTTCGTGACGAACAGATCGTCGCCCACGAGCTGAACTCGTTGGCCGATCGCGTCTGTCAGAGACTTCCATCCGTCCCAATCGTTTTCGGCCATGCCGTCTTCAATCGAAATAACTGGATACTTCTCCGCCCAGTCTTTCCAGAAGGCGACCATTTGATCGCTCGACAATCTACGGCCATCGGATTTCTTGAAAACATATGCTGACCCGTCGTAAAACTCGCTGGCCGCCGGATCGAGCGCCAGCAGAACGTTCTCACCGGCCTGATAGCCAGCCTGCCCAATCGCTTCGATAATAGTTTCGATAGCTTCTTCGTTTGATTTCAGGTTTGGGGCAAAGCCGCCTTCATCGCCCACGCTGGTGGCATAACCTTTCTTCTTCAGGACCGACTTCAGCTTGTGAAAAATCTCGGCGCCGGTGCGTAGCGCTTCGCTGAACGTGTGCGCGCCGACGGGCACGATCATGAATTCCTGAAAGTCGACGTTGTTGTCCGCATGAGCGCCGCCGTTGATGATATTCATCATCGGCACGGGCAGCGTGTTCGCGTTTGCTCCGCCAAGATAGCGATACAACGACAGCTGCTGATGATTCGCGCCCGCCCGCGCCGTCGCCAGAGAGACCGCGAGCAGCGCATTCGCGCCCAGGCGCGATTTGTTGGGGGTGCCGTCCAGATCGATTAGCACTCGATCGATCGCTTTCTGATCGAGAGCATCCTTGCCTTTCAACGCTGGGGCGATCTTATCGTTGACGTTGTGAACGGCCTTCAAGACACCCAGGCCGCCAAAGCGTTTCGGATCGCCGTCGCGCAATTCGACGGCTTCGTGCTCGCCCGTCGAGGCGCCGGAAGGAACAGCAGCGCGGCCGACTATGCCACCTACTAAAGTTACATCGGCTTCAATTGTTGGGTTGCCGCGCGAGTCGAGTATCTCGCGGGCGTGAATGTGTTCGATATAGGTCATTGATTAATTCACTCAGAGTCTTTCTGAATAGTCCTACTGATCAATTTTCCAATCACTGCCCCAAGAAGTGCGCCGAAAAGGCCGAGGGGAATTGCGCCTTTTGGGTCGTTGGTTGAGAGGCCAATTATTATTCCAAGCATCATTCCAATCGTGAGGCCGCCAAGAATCCATCCGAGCGAGTCCTGCTTCTCAACTGATACTTTCGCATAATTTGGCGGAGTATATTCGAGAGGCGCATATGGTTGCGGCGGCGGCAACATCGGCGGCGACACGGGAGATGGCATGGTCGGACGTAGGTTTTCACGCTTCACCTCCATGTGGGAAGGCAGCACCTCTGTCGGCGGAGGCTTGGTTGTCCGTGCATCCGGAATCCGTTGGGTTGCCTGAGGGTCAAAGGGCGCAGACAGGACTGCGCCGTCAATCAAACAAAAGGTAAACGAGTCCTCAAACGTTCGATTGCACGTCGGGCAACTTTTCATTTTCCTACTTCGATCAACGTTCATGTTGGTCAAAAACGGAATCAAGGTTAAGTCGAAAAATTTGAATGGCAACTTTATCATCGCCATGGCCCGGCAAGCGAGTCCCGTCTGAGTGCTCTCTATGTCTGTGGTAAATCAGTGTTCGCGGCTGGGCCCCCTGATGTGCGGAAAGGCTTCGCCTTTCCGTGGTTGAATCTCTTTTGATTGGGAGGCTATGCCTCCCTTCCGAAACAGAGGCACAGCCTCTTCAACTTGTTAAGAGAGGGCCCCGGAAAGGCAGAGCCTTTCCGCACATCAGGCGGCCCAGCCGCGAAGGATAGTCATCACAAGAAAACACAGAGGCGGCATAGAGAATTTTTTGATAGACTCGCCGGACTCGAATGCCCAATCAGGACAACCACGCACCGCTGGTCGAATTTCGCGAAGTGAGTTTCGCGGTCGACGGCGGCCGGCCGATTATCGATGGGCTTAGTCTGCGGGTCGAGCAGGGCGAAACTCTCGTCTTGCTCGGCGAATCAGGTTGCGGCAAGACCACGACGTTGAGACTGGTGAACCGCTTGCTTGCGCCTACCTCAGGCAAGGTCATGGTCGAGGGCAAGGCGACAACTGATTGGGACGTGATTCGTTTGCGACGCCGCGCCGGCTATGTGATCCAGGAAGCGGGGTTGTTTCCGCATTTCACCGTGGAGCGCAATGTCGCGCTGGTTCCCAGTCTTGAACATTGGGACGAAGCGCGTGTGCGGGCGCGCGTGCGGGAATTGCTTTCGCTGGTTGGCCTGGATGCCGCGCGGTTCGCGGAACGTTATCCGCGCGAACTCTCCGGCGGGCAGCGTCAACGCGTAGGCGTGGCGCGCGCGCTGGCTGCCGATCCACCTTTGCTGTTAATGGACGAACCGTTCGGCGCTCTCGATCCGCTGACCCGCTCGTCACTGCAAAAAGAATTTGCGGAACTGAAAGCGCGATTGGGCAAGACGACAATCTTCGTTACCCACGACGTGCGCGAGGCCCTGCTGCTGGGGTCGCGAATTGCGCTGATGGACGCCGGAAGGATCGTGCTGCTCGAGACGCCGGAGGGGTTTCTGCGGTCTGAGAATCAGTTGGCGAAGGCCTATTTGGAAACGCTGAGGAACGATTTTGTTTAGCGAAATAACATGCGTCTGAAAGAGGCCGGGTCAACGAGCCCGCGCAAGCGGGCGGCAGAGTGTAGCCCCGGGCATAAGCCCGGGGTGTCAGCATCTGTAGATGACAGCAGCCCCGCCAGGGGCGAAAGAGGTTACCAGCTCTTCTTTCAAACACGGACCTTCACTGTCGCCCTCTTCGAGGGCTTCGGATTATTAATTTCTGCCTTTACCCCGGGCTCACGCCCGGGGCTACACTCTGCCGCCATCTGCGATGGCTCGTTGAGCGGCCTATCTAAGCGAACGACTAATCCGACGGATTGATGATTCCATGCTCGACTTTCTCAAACAGAACTGGTCCGACATTCTCGCGCACATCGCGCAGCATCTCTGGCTGGTATCAATTTCGATCGCCATCGCGATCGCGATTGGCCTGCCGTTGGGAATTCTGATTACGCGCCGCAAGCGTCTGCGTGGACCGGTGCTGGGAATCGCAAATGTAATGCAGACGATTCCGAGTCTGGCCTTGTTTGGCTTTCTCATTCCGCTGCCTTTCATCGGCGGCATCGGCCCGCGCACAGCGATCGTTGCCCTGGTCTTTTATGCGCTGCTCCCGATCATTCGCAACGCTGTGACCGGAATCCTGGGCGTCGATCGTAGCGTCCGCGAAGCGGCCGTAGCCATGGGAATGACCGACCGTCAGATCCTCTTTCAAGTCGAGCTGCCGCTGGCGATGAGCGTGATCCTGACCGGCGTGCGAGTCGCGGTGGTGATTACGATTGGCGTCGCGATTATCGCGGCTGAAGTCGGCGCGGGCGGACTGGGCGAATATATTTTCCGCGGTCTGAGATTGAACGATAACCGGCTGCTCCTGGCCGGCTCTATTCCCTCGGCGTTGATGGCCTTGCTTGCCGACTTTGGCTTCGGCGCGATTGAAAAACATTTCGATCACACGGCGCAGCACAGTGCGCGCGGACGCCGTTCCTTCCGCATGTTGGCTGCGGCCGTACTGATCGTCGCGGTTGGACTGCTCGGTTTTGCAACCTGGCGCTCGATGAGAAAGCGCTCCAACGCCGGCTCCAACCAGGGACTTGTAACGGTCGGATCGAAAGATTTTACTGAGTCAGAGTTACTGGCCGAAATCGTGGCGCAGATGCTGGAAGGCTCGAACATCGAAGTCGATCGTCGCTTCGATCTCGGCGGCAACCTTTGTCACACGTCGATGCTCGCGGGCAAGATCGATCTGTATCCGGAATACACCGGAACGTCCTTCGCCGAGATTCTTCATCATGCTCCGATTACTGATCCGCGCGCGGTCTATGATCAAGTCAAACGCGAATACGCCGAAAGCTTCAAGGTAGACGTCAGCGCCCCGCTCGGCTTTGAAAACACGTTTGCCATTCTGGTTCGGGGCGAGGACGCGCGGCGTCTGAACTTGAAAAGAATTTCTGATGCGGCCCGCTATGCGCCGCAATGGCGAGCAGGTTTTGGTCATGACTTCGTTTCGCGCGCCGATGGTTATCCCGGATTCTCGCGCACATACAATCTGCACTTTGCGGAAGCGCCACGCGAAATGGCGCTCGACTTAACCTACACGGCTTTGGCGTCGCATAAGGTCGATATGATCGCCGGCAACTCGACTGATGGCCGCATTGCCGCGCTCGACCTGGTCCAACTCGAAGACGATCGCCATTACTTCCCGCCGTATGAAGCGGTGTTTCTGACGCGTCAGGATGCGCTGACGCGAGTGCCGGCGCTTCGCGAGGTGCTGCGAAAACTGGCCGGAACAATCTCAACCGAAGAGATGCGCCGGCTGAACTACGAAGTTGACGGGCTGAAGCGTGATAAGAAGACAGTCGTCCATGAATGGCTCCTGCAGAGAGGATTTATTCGGTAGATGGAGAGCCCGGCGGGCGCCATCGGATCCAGCAGTAATGGATCGCGGACATCCTGTCCGCCAGCGTGCGTAGCACGCTCCGCCGTGGCCAGGCTCAATTCCGAGTTCGCGCTTCGCGCTCAAGCGGACAAGATGTCCGCGCTCCCGGCTTGGCCGTCTCCAAACTAATGTCAGTACCTACGAATTCTCGTAGGTTATCGCCAATCGCGAACCCTGGCCTCTAGACTCGCACGTTAATAAACAACCTGCCCGCTGCGTCTTCCTTACTGGAACTTCACTCGACACTTTTTGTCTAACGGTCAAACTTTTGTCGCTGCCTCGTCGTACTTGAGACTGACTTGCGAAGGCTATGCGCTATCTCTATTCAGTCTATTCCGACGCTGCCCGGATTGCCCTGCAATCAATCCTGGCGCACAAACTGCGCGCCTTTCTAACGCTGATCGGGATCATCATCGGCGTCGCGGCGGTCGTGGTCGTGGGCGCGTCGGTCAGTGGCCTGAACACTTACGTGACCGATCGCGTCGCGAAGCTGCTGGGCGCAAACCATTTCATGATGGCGCGAATTGCTTCGTCAAAGCGCCTTTCTGATGACGAGTTCGAGCGCATGAACCGCCGCAATAAGCGGCTTAACTGGGATGACTACGAATGGGTCAAGGAGCACTGCACGACCTGTTCGGAGGTCGGCGCGGAACTTGCCAGCCAGGTTGATCTGAAGCAAGACGGAATTGAATTTCCCGGCGCGATAGTTTTTGGTGTTACGTCGAATATGGCGGACATCGAGGACAAGACGATCGTTGACGGGCGGTTCATCTCGGATGACGAAGTGCAGCGATCGGCGATGGTCTGTGTATTGGGCGGCGAAATCAAAGACAAGTATTTTCCCGACACCGATCCGATTGGCAAGACCCTGAAGGTGCGCGGACTGCCCATGCGCGTCGTCGGCGTGGAGGAAAAGCGCGGCGCCTTTTTCGGGGATTCGCTCGATCGACATATTTACATTCCAGCCACGACCCACCTGCAGATATTTGGCCGCAATGGCTTGCAGATACACGGCAAGGCGCAGACGCGGGAGATCTTTCAACCAACGATCGAAGACGCGCGGCTGACCATGCGCAACAAGCATCGCCTGAAAGGCAATGATGAAGATGACTTTGGGCTGGTGAACGTCGAAGAACTCAACAACCAGATCGACCAGTTCACCGGCAGCATAGCCGCCGTGGTCGTTCCTATTACTCTGATCACTTTGATCGTCGGCGGCATAGTCGTCATGAACATCATGCTGGTGAGCGTGACTGAAAGAACTTTTGAAATAGGTTTGCGCAAGGCCGTCGGCGCCACCCGTAAACAGATCCTGATCCAATTTCTGATCGAGTCGGGAATGCTCTGTGCCTTTGGCGGCGTGCTGGGTTTGGTGGTGGCTTATGGAGTCACTACGTTAATCACTTTCCTGGCGAGTATCACGATGACCATTACGGTCGGCTACATTCTTTTGGCGCTAATCGTCTCGAGCGTCATCGGAATGGTCGCCGGGATATATCCTGCATTCAAGGCAGCGCGATTGGATCCGATTATCGCTTTGACCAAGACGACTTAAGGCTCATGGCTGTTTAGAGCGCGGACTTGTCCGCGCAGGCGGCACAAGTGCCGCCCCTAAACGAATATCATTAAAATGAAAATCCGGCTGCCAAGAATCCATTTGCGCGAAACGCTGACGATGGCGCTGGACAACGTGCGTTCGAACAAGTTCCGCAGTTTTCTGACTGTGCTGGGAATTGTTATCGGCGTCACCGCGGCTATCGTAGTCGCTTCAATCCTGACCGGCATGCGCCAGAACATCATCTCAATTATCGAAGAATACGGAACGAACAACATTTATGCTTTCCACCTCACGACCGGCCCGCGCACGAATACAGATCGCGCAGAGCGTCTTCGCAAACCTTTGACAGTCGCGGACGCCGACACCATCAGGGCCCAGGCCGGCGCCGTGGAAGAGATTGCGGTGACGGCGCCCAACGTCGGCTATAGCGGCGGACCGTTCGACGACAACATCAGCTATCAGGGTCGCAACTATCGTTGGGGCAACACTGAGGGGGTCACGCCAAACTATGGCGGCATCGTCAACGTCACTATTCACGAAGGCCGGTTCCTGACTGAGTCAGACGAAGAGCAAAGACGCAACGTGATGGTGATCGGCGTCAATGCGGCGGACGCGCTGTTTCCCGGTAAGTCGGGCAACATTGCCGGCACGCAGGTGCGCATGGGCGGGCTCAACTGGGAGATTGTCGGCGTGCTGGAAAAGCGCAAGGCCGGGTTCTTCGGTGAAAACGAAGAAGACAATGCCGTGCTGATTCCGCTGCGCACCGCGCAAAAAGTTGCACCAGCCCGTGGCTGGCTCTTGTTTGTGATCAAGGCCCGCTCCGGCCAGCTCAATGAAGCTCTGACTCAGTGTGAAGACATTCTCAGACGCCGGCGTAATGTGAAGTTTGACGCACCCGACGACTTTGACATCAAGACCGCCGATAACTTCGTCAAACAGTTTGACGGCATCTTTGCCATGGTAGGTCTAGTGGCGATTGCGATTTCCAGCCTGGGACTTTTGGTGGGCGGCATCGGCGTGATGAACATCATGCTGGTGAGCGTCACTGAACGCACGGCGGAGATCGGGATCCGCAAAGCACTCGGCGCGCGCCGGCGTGACATCATCAATCAGTTTCTGTTCGAGGCGATGACGCTGACATTTTTGGGTGGGATGCTCGGAGTGGTCCTGGCGATCGGCATCAGCAAACTTGTTATGCTCATAATCCCCAGTCTGCCGGCTTCAATTCCGATGTGGGCTGTGACCAGCGGCGTGAGCGTAAGCGTGGCGGTCGGATTGATCTTCGGCGTGTGGCCCGCGCGTAAAGCGTCGCGGCTGGATCCGATTGAGTGTCTCAGGTACGAATAAGCTGGGAGCGCGGACGTCCCGTCCCCACACGAACCGAAGGCCAGTCAAGCGGTTCGCGCTCAATGCGGACGAGACGTCCGCGCTCCCCGCATGACGTGGTTGGGATTTCTGTAGTGATGAGCTACAATGCTTGCGGAAAGGTTCCACCCCGGTGATAAGGGCCCAGGGGGCCCTCTCGAAAGAGTAGCCGGGGTGGTCGTCTGTCTGTTAGTAGTAGACGGTTGTTCCAGTTCGAAATATATCAAACTCACTACTTACCGCTGTCTTGATCAAGTCATAAGAACGCAAATCACTGTAGGACCATTTTCGGTATATTGCCCAATTGCAGTAGTCGGCGATTTGTAACTGGAAGTTTGATTTTGAGTCATGATGCAAGAGTCGATATCGAGCGCTCTTGGGAAGCATGTTTGACAGAGTAATCTTTATCGCCTTCTCCACGGCACTTCGCTTACCCTTAACCGGAATTCAGTCTGTAAAGACAAGTACCTCTCCGTACTCATCCAGCGACTGACCCTCCAGAATGTAACGGAGAAGATAGCCCAACATTCTCGGATAGAATCTCGCTGGGTCCCGCAAGGTTGGCTTGGTCTTTTTCTTATCGACTATCACCGCGTCGATTCTCATTCCCGTCAGATTCAGCTCTATAATTTTGAAGACTTGATCTCTGACAACCTGCTTGTCTTCAGAGCAATGAAAATATTCAATATCAATTCCCTGCTCCACCAAGCCATACTTGAGATTGACGAACTCGCTGTAGTCGCCGAATGGTCTCTCCCGTGTTACAGACGCCATAACAAAATACTTTGATCCACTGGGGGAGAAATCAAAGTTTCCAGCTTCGTCGAGAAAAATATAGAGAAAACGATTTGGCATGACTGGTAAGATGTAGACAACCGTCTAACATCCAGCCGCCTTTCTTTGCATTGCTTTCAGCGTCTCCGGAATGAATGAAGTGATCTGGTGGCTAGCCTGTTGGCCGTCGGCAAATGTCTGATACAGGGTGAAATCGGGCAGCGACAGACAGGTCAGCGGCGATTGAAGGTTGTAGCCCGTGTCGATGCCGATGGCGCTGTTGAAAACGTAAATTCCGTGACGGCCCAAGCGGCCGCGCCAGGGCAAAAACGGAGTCGGCGTGTGACCAAAGACGCAGGGTTTGCCATAGTAGCTTTTGTAGAAATCTTCATCGCGCGTCCAAAGCAGAGCGTGTGACGAACTCTCGCTGGGATGCTTTCCGTTTTCCAAACCGGCGTGAACGTAAAGAGCATGGTTGTCTTCGTGATAGAGCGGCCGTTGCCGTATGAATTCAATCTGATTGACGGGAATCTTTGCTGCGAGTAAATCCCGAGCCCGGTCAAAATCACTTTCATTGCGCAGGCGAAGTGGCGTCTCGGCATATTGCTCGAACGTGCGGTCGCCGCCGGTCGCCGTTTCCAGCCAGGTCATGCTGATACCGTCGACAAAATCCAGCAGCATCTGTTCGTGATTGCCGCGCAGACAAATCACCCTCTCCGGATTCTGAGTGCATAGATTCAGCACGTGCTCGACCACGCCGGGCACATCCGGCCCGCGATCGATCAGATCGCCGAGAAAGATCAGCGTGTCCGAGGACCCTTCACGCGGCAGCATATCGAGCAGCCCCAGGAGCTGTGCGCAGCGGCCGTGAATGTCACCGACGACAAACGTTTTCATAGAGGTGTTCTGGTTCCCTCTCTCCCTCTGGGAGAGGGCTTACTGCTACGTCTGCACCTATTATCTTTTCTTGTTCCCTCTCCCACTGGGAGAGGGTTAGGGTGAGGGCTTAGGGCCTCGATCATATTTCGTTCTCTCGTCGTTGGGAGTAGCCCTCATGCTGCGCACCCTCACCCCTAACCCCTCTCCCAAAACGGGAGAGGGGAACAAGAAGGATTCCAATACTGCGGGTCCTACAAGCCCTCACCCCCAGCCCCTCTCCCAGCGGGAGAGGGGAGAAAGGCAGCGATTTCATCGAGCACTTTTTCAGTGTCGTTAAGAACCTGCTCATTCGTGAACCGCAACACCCGCAAGCCCTGCGCAATCATGTAAGCGTCCCGATTTTGGTCGTTATGCCACTGCTCATTTGGTTGATGCACCGGCCCATCACACTCAATCACTAACATCGCCTCATGACAGTAGAAGTCAGCGACATAATCACCAAACTGGTGTTGTCGTCTGAATTTAAATCCGAGTAGCCGACGATTTCGAATCAGTTCCCAGAGAAGTGCTTCAGCGGATGTTTGTTCTGCTCTAAGTTCGCGTACAAGTTCCTTCAATCCCGCAAACTGATATCCACCACGGTATTGTCTTGCCTTTCTCAGTATGTAGCCGCCTTCCCCGGTTGCGCAGCCAAACCTGAAGTCACCAGTACCGTTCGACTACTACCCTTCGTCATCTTCCGATGTCGGCGTAACGATCGACTGAACGATCCGCTGATACTCCGGATCACCGCGCAGCGAATCCCAGTTGCGATCACGCTCGAACCATGGCTTGTTTTCGTTTCCCAGTTCAATCGCGCGCCGCAGCCATTTGAGAGCCAAGTCGCGTTCGCCTTCCATCGCGTAGGCTGAGGCCAGCCAGTACGCCACGTCGTGATCCGTGTTCGCAGTCTTGATCACTTCGTCGGTGAGTTGTGCGCGGGCCTCTTCGTGCCAACCAAGCGCGCTCAGGAACGTCGCATAGATCGGACGAATGCCGTCGAGTTGCGGCTGCTGCTCCAAAACCTGTTCGAGGATCTCAGCCGCCTTGACCGGCTCGCCGCGATAGTAGAGGGCCCGGGCGCGAAAAGTTTTGATCAGCGGATGGTCCGGTTCCAACGCGGCGCCGGCATCCAACTCCGCCAGCGCTTCGTCATAGCGACCAACATAAGTCAGCAAGCGCGCGCGGTTGTAACTGACCACCACCCGCTCCGCCGGATTCAAACGCGCCATTCGATCCAGACTGCGCATGGCCTTGTCGTAATCACCGTCGAGACGCGCCAGCACTCCACGAGCAAAATGCACTCCTACATCGTTGGGTGCTTCCTGCCTCAACTGCTCGGCGGTGCGGCGGGCCTGGGCCTTCTCGCCGCGGGCCATGTAGATGAACACCATGTGCATCCGGGGCTCAAGCAAGTGAGGATCGATCGCGAGGGCTTGTTCGAAGGCCGCCGTTGCCTGCGCGTGATCGCCGGGCTCGCCAAAGCCTTTCATCACGCGATTGGCATAGGCGCCGCCCAGAGCGCTATGGGCCAGGGCAAATGAAGAGTCGAGATAAGCAGCGCGCTCAAAATGCTGGATTGCTTCGTCGACGTCCTTGCGTGCGATGGTGTGATAGACGTACCGGCCCATGCAGTCACGGCCGCGCAGGTACTCTTCGTAAGCTTCGGCGTTCGCGGTCTTGGGCTGCTCCAGCCAAACCTTCTCATCCGAAGTCAGTTCCAAACGCAGGCCTTCGCAAATCTCCTGGGTGATCGTGTCCTGGACGTTGATAATGTCGGTGGCGTCCGCGTCGATCTTATCGCTCCAGAGCAAATCGCCGGACTCCACGTCGACCAGTTGCGCGGTCACCCGGATGCGATTGCCGGCGCGCAGAAAACCCGCGGAGAGAACCGCGGCGACACTCATCTCGCGTCCGGCCTGGCGCGGATCAACCTGAAGGCCCTGATACTTAACTATCTCTGAAGATGGCCGCACCACCAGCGAACGCACGCGCGCCAACTCGGTGATGACTGCATCGGCTAAGGAGAACTCGTAAAAACTCGATTGCGGATCGTTGCTGAGATTCTTGAAAGGAAGGATCGCGACACTCTTGCGCTCGCGATCGCCCACACTGGTTGCCGCCGTGTCGTGCATCGGATGGTCTGAGGTTGAGCCCTTCGGTGGCGCCGTGCGATCGCCGGTTACCGAGCGCAGCCAGCGCAGCGCGCGACCCATGCGCCCGGTGCCCGCCAGATGGCGCGGAGCAACCGGCGTGATCGGTTCGAATCCCTGGCTTCCTCCGGCTTCGACCTCGCGCAGCACGGCGCGCAAGTCATCGCGCAGCTCGCCAACTTTCTGATAACGCTGCCTCGGATCCTTGGCCAGCGTGCGATCGAGAATCAGTTGTAGTTGCGCGGGTGCGCCGCCGGGTCTGGCGGTCGCCAGGGACTCGGGCTGGTTGTGAAGCACTGCGTGGCGAACATCGACGCTGGTCTTTCCCTGAAACGGCCAGGTGCCGGTGAGCATTTCATAGAGCAGCACGCCGGTGGAAAATATGTCCGCGCGCGCATCGACGCGCTCGCCCTTGGCCTGCTCTGGCGCGGCATAGGTGGCCGTGCCGTAGGGAATGCCCACTTCAGTCAGATCGGTATGATGAATCCCACCCGGGCCGGCGCCTTCGCCGTCCAAAAGTTTTGCCAGGCCGAAGTCGAGAATCTTGACCTGGCCCGATGGCGTTACCATCACGTTGCCGGCTTTGATGTCGCGATGAATGATGCCGCGGCCGTGCGCCGCGTCGAGGGCATCGCAGACCTGCACACCGATCGAAAGCGCGCTACGCAGATCGAGAGGCCGCCCGTTAACCAGTTCGCGAACGTTCTTGCCTTCGACGAACTGCATGGCGATGAAGTGAACGCCTTCGACGTCGTTCAGGTCAAAGATGGTGCAGATATTCGGGTGATCAAGCGCCGAAGCCAGACGTGCTTCGCGCTCAAACCGTTTGAGGTTGGCTTCTTTGACGGTTAGTTCCGGCGGTAAAACCTTGACGACGACCACACGCCCAAGCTTGCTGTCGGTCGCCTTGTAAACTGTTCCCTGCCCGCCGGCGCCAATCTTTTCGAGGATCCTGTAATTCCCAAGTTTTGCGCCGATCATTCTTGAACCTATTAAACTCCCGTGAAGCGATGCGTGCAACCATAGCCGTGCAGCCGCGACAGATATGTCGCCGCGGCAGAGAGTGTCAGAAGCCCGACCGTGAGGGAGGGCAAGACTCGCGAGCCGGGAGCGCGGACATCCTGTCCGCCCGAGCGCGAAGCGCGAGCAACGGTTGAACGAAGACCCGATGCGGCTGATGAGCGAACTGCGCACGCCGGCGGGCAAGGATGTCCGCGCTCCATCAGCGCTCCTGGTACTGCCTCATTACGCAAACTATCTCCGTCCATGCGCGATCTTCAAAGCCTCCGGCAACTGGCGCAGCCGTAACATTGAAATCACGCCGAACAAAGGTCCCGGCGCCAAAATCACGAAGGCATAACGCCAACCAACCAGATCGACCAACTGCGGGATCAACTCGATCGAGATCGCGGTCAAGAGAAATCCGAGACACGTTTGCATCGTCAACGCGGTGCCGATGTATCTTGGATCGCCGAGCTCAGTCACGCAGGCAGAGAACTGAGCTGAATCCGCCACCACACTCGCGCCCCAGATCGCCGCCACGATCAAAAGCAGGATGGGGTTCGCGCCGAACAGCAAACCAATAAACAGACAACAGCTACCGCTGAGTGCCATTGCCACCGAGGTAACGATCGTGCGACCAATCCGATCTGCGATCAGCCCGGCCACTACACAGCCGACTGCGCCGCAACCGATCACGAGGAACGTAGCGACCTCGGCAAACCAAGGATCACTGTGGCGCTGAGACAAGCTGGCGCGAATCATGAACGGTATCCAGGTCCACATCGCATACAGCTCCCACATGTGACCTAAGTAACCAAGGTTAGCCAGCCGCAGCGGACGATTACTAAAAATTTTTCCCGCCTGCTTCCAATCAAAACGCGCCGCCGGCAGAGCGTATGGGCCATCGCTGACAAAGAACAGCACCAGGAGTCCACCCACCACGGCGAGCAACGAAACGAACATTACGTTGTAACGCCAGTTCGCGCTGCCCACTCCATTGACCAGGTAGGGCGCCGCCTTGCCCAAGGTTAACGCGCCCACCAGGACGCCGAGCGCCAGGCCACGACCGTGACGAAACCATGAGGCCAGAATTTTCATCGCCGGCGGATAGACTCCGGCCAAAAACATTCCCGTCAGAAAGCGCAGGAGAACGCCCGTCGATGCTTCGTGGGCAAAGAATCCGAATGCGGCATTGGTGAGGGCCGCGGCGATCGCTGTCAGCGCGAACAAATGACGCGGGCTGATGATGTCGGGGAGATTAAAGAGCGCGCTCAACAGCGTTCCGGCAACAAAACCCAGTTGCACAGAGAGCGTGAGCCAACTCGCCGTGCCGGTGCTGAGATTCCATTCCCTGCTTAAAGCCGGCACCACCGCCGAGCCGCTGAACCAAAGCGACATGCCGAGCAGTTCAGCAATCGCCAGCACCGCCAGCGTGCGCCAACGTTTTGGCGAGGCCCCGTTCGATGGGTCGGGATTGCGCAAGCGGGAGATTGTAGCGCAATGAGTAGCGCAAGTTGTTAACTTGCGCTTTGGTTTCTAAAGAAGAATCGCAAGTTAACAACTTGCGCTACAGCTACGCGACGGCTTCGATGCGCGGCCTGATCGGGGTGGGGGGAGTTAACTGGCGCGAGTTCTTGCGCCGCTTGTCTTCGTACATGGCTTGGTCCGCTCGAGCCATGAGTTCTTCAATTGAGTGGTTTTCCTGATCGTCGAAATGGGCCAGGCCGACGCTGATCGAAAGATCGTAAGGACGGCTGCGTCTTTTGTTCGTAGCGCGGAACTGTTCCTGCAGACGGATGGTCAGCGATTCCGCTTCTTCGTCGGGGCCAATCGTGGCCAACACCACAAACTCATCGCCGCCCAGTCGCGCCAGAATATCGGAGCTGCGGAAACTCTCTTTGAAAATTTCGGCTGCGGTAATCAGCGCGCGGTCGCCTTCGTGGTGACCCCGAGAGTCGTTGATCTCTTTCAATCCGTCGAGGTCGGCATAAAGAATCACCGGCACTCTTTCACTGCGACGAATGGATTCCAGATGCTGCTCAGTAACTGCCAGGAACCCACGCCGGTTATACAGCCCAGTCAGTTCGTCGATCAATGAAAGACTCTGTAGTGCAGCCTCGGCGCGCTTGCGCTCAGTGATGTCCTGAATTTGAAAAATGTAATGCGTCGGGTTGTTGTCTGAATCGCGGACGAGCGAAACACTATTCAGCGCCCAAACGATTTGACCCTGCCGGTGCACGTAACGCTTTTCAACTTGCGAGGTTTGGGTTTCGCCCTGCATCAGGCGATAAAGATTAGCCAGATCATGTCCCAGGTCATCAGCATGGGTAACGGCTTGAAAGTTTGAGTCCAACAACTCACGTTCGCTGTAGCCAATCAGCTCGCACAACGAACGGTTCACGCGCAGCCAGGCGCCCTGCGGCGAGACCAGCGCCATGCCGATGGCGGCATAATCAAACGCACTCCGAAAGTGCTCTTCGGTTTCTCGCAACGCGCGCGCGATGCGTTCCTGTGCGGCAATATGCCGGTTGAGCTCCTCAACGTGACGACGCGCCAGCTCTGCCTGGGCGGCCGCGCTTTCAACGTTCTTCATGTAAGTCCAGTAAGTGAAGTAGACGATCGCGATGATGGGAATCGTGGCACTAAAAGCGAAGAAGCCAACGTTGCCGATGAACCGGGCAACGATCCCGGCGGCGCAGGCGCCGGCGAAATAGGTTACCGACGTCCACATGAAGTTGCTGCGCCAGGTGGACCAGACGGGGTCGCCAACTTTCAGCGCAGAATGAGTGGCCACGAGAATTGAATTGCCCGCGTACTGCACGACCGCCATGGCGCAAAGCGCTACCAGGTAGTTCGAGGAATAAACGTCACGCCAGGTAAGCGTTTCGCCAAACGCAAGCCGCAGCGTCCAAACCGTGAGGAAGGTCGCGCAGGCCATGGCACTCGCATTGAAAAGATGTGTTTGCACCCTGGTGCTGATCCGCACCGACGAACAGAGCGCTTCCATCGTGGCCAGCATGATCGCCGCCTCGCCGCCGAAGAGCAGCAGCGAAAGAAAGACGAACGTATCTGAAACCGAGATGTGGGCTTTGACGCGAGGAATTTGAATGCTTAGTCGCGGACCGATAAGAATGGTAGCCAGCGCCAGCAGCAGGAACCGAACATCGAGATGCGCTGAGGTCAGGTGAGCGCCGGAGAAAACGACGACGAAAGTGCCTGCGGCGATCACCATCCAAACAAAAATTTGATTTAGTCGGGAGCTAGTCATCTTTTGCAGCGCGCAGGGAAGGTCTCCGCTCTATAGGGCTGCTTGGCAACGTCCGTTCCATGCCCTTGAGGGGGCAAAGTGCCAGTAAAACGGAGGCTCTCCGCTTACCGGCCGGGCGGGTCGGTCAGAAAGGCAGGGTCACTGTGGCAGTGTGCGCTTCAGTTTGAACGAATCGACGGCGATGAAGTCAGAACCGGGAGCGGTAGCGACCGGGCCCAATGGTCGCTAGTTGGGGCCCGGTCGCGACCGCTCCCGGTTCTGACCTGACACCATTCAGAAACCTTGGTTTTGAGACAAGCATCCCACTGCTGTAGAATTCGGGGCCCGGTTGGTTTTGCGCTACGGCTTATCGAAATTTCTCCAGAAGATTTAAAACCAGATGTCACTATTGCTTGCTCCAGCTGTTCACCCCCTAACCGGAAATCTCTGCATCGACTTCCCGGGATACTGCGACTGGTATGTCAAGACTGAGGCGAATATTAGTCCGCTCTATCAACTCGATGCTTTCGATTGGACGGTTCTGATCGTTTACTTTGGCATTCTCGCGGTGTTGGCGATCTATGGCATCTATCGCGTCAAGCAGGTGATCGACTTCTGGCGCTACTCGCGATTCCCGCCAAAAGCAAAAGGTGAATTCAGCGCGGAGGAACTGCCGCACATCACGGTTCAGCTTCCACTCTTCAACGAGATGTACGTGGTTGAGCGGCTGGTCAAAGCGGTGACTGAGATCGACTATCCGCGCGAGCGTTTGGAAATCCAGGTGCTGGACGATTCGACCGATGAAACCGTAACCATCGCGCGCGCCACCGTGGACAAGTACGCGGCCCAGGGTTTCGACATTCACTACCTTCATCGCGACGATCGCACCGGCTTCAAAGCGGGAGCTCTCGAGCAAGGCATGAAGACGGCCAAAGGAAATCTGATCGCGATCTTCGACGCTGACTTTGTTCCCAAGCCGGATTTTCTGCGCAAGCTGATTCATCACTTCACCGATCCAATCGTCGGCTGTGCGCAGATGCGCTGGTCACACATCAACGGTTCCTACAATTTGCTGACGCGGCTGCAAACGATCATGCTCGACGGCCATTTTGTAGTTGAGCAAACCACGCGGAACCGCTCGGGCAATTTTTTCAACTTCAATGGCACTGCCGGAATCTGGCGGCGCGAAGCGATCGAGATGAGCGGCGGCTGGCAGCACGACACGCTCACCGAAGACACGGACCTGAGTTTTCGCGCGCAACTAATGGGCTGGCGATTTGTTTATTTATTGGACGAAGACGCGCCGGCGGAAATTCCGGTGGAGATTAATGCCTTCAAAGCGCAACAGCGACGTTGGGCCAAGGGTGTGCTGCAGGTTTGGTTCAAACTCTACCGGCGCATCTGGCACGCGCCTTTGCCGATGCGGGTAAAACTCGAAATGTTCTTTCGCCTGACCGGCAACATCAGCTACCCGTTGATGATCGTCGCCAGCTTCATGCAGTTTCCGCTGCTGCTGGTTCGTTATAACCAGGGTCTGCATCAACTGATGATGCTCGATGTGCCTTTGCTTTTCTTCTCGACCGTTTCGGTAGTCCTTTTTTACGGCACCGCCGTGTTGTATATCGACAAGAAGCGGAGCCCGCGCCTGTTGTATCTGCCGCTGGTGATGGGTCTTGGGATTGGGCTGGCTTTTTCAAACGCACGGGCGGTCCTGGAGGCGCTGGTCGGCGTCAAATCCGACTTTGTGCGCACGCCGAAGTATAGCGTCGAGAAAACTGACGACGAATCCTGGAAGCGGAAGAAGTATAAGCGCAAGCACGGTTGGCTGCCGCTGCTCGAGTTGAGCTTTGCATTCTATTTCGTCCTCGCGATTGCTTATGCCATCCGAATGCACATGTGGGGTCCGATTGCCTTCCTGCTGCTCTTCTGCTTCGGCTATGGCTACATGGGCACGATGAGTTTGCTGCAAACCGCCGGCGGCAAATGGCTGGCGTCTTTCCGGCGTCCCGCGACCAAGCCAAGTTGAGTCAGAAGCCCGACCGTCAAGTGCGACAAACTTAAAGTTTGTCGTACAGGCGGGGACCATGAGTTTGCTGCAAACTGCCGACGGCAAACGGTAGAAACCTCCGATCGAAGTCTTCGACGCGTAGCGTCGGTATGAGTTTAGCCCGGCGTTTCAACGCCGGGTAAAGGTGCGCGAAGTCTTCGCGTCGCATAGCGACGCCTGAACCAAGGTGAATTCAATCGTCGCTACGCTACGAGAACCCCTAACCAACCGATCCCGGCCTTGAAAGGGCCGGGCTAAACTCATACCGACGCTACGCGTCGAAAGTAACTTGTTCAGAGCATCCTTTAGTTTGTCGACCACCGGAAACAAATAGTAACCCGATTGTCCCGGCGGGCGTCTTACCTACCGAACTCGCGATAAAGTCTCGCTCACGCAGACAGCGAACCCCAAAATTTACGGAGGATTTTCTAATGAGAAGATTGTTTTTGATTGCCGGATTAATGACTGCGTTTGGCTTGGCCGTCATGGCCGCCGGCGCTGCTTCGGCGAACTTCGCCGGTACCTGGGTGCTGGACAAGACGAAGAGCCAGAACCTGTCGCCGCGGATGCAGGGCGCCGATAAAGTGACCTGGACAATCGCCCAGGACGGCAAAACGATTTCCCTCGATCAGAAGATTGAGGGTGGTCAGCCCCAGGGCGGCGGCGGCGGCGGCGGCGGCATGGGCGGTGGACGTCCTCCGGCCGGCCCCTCGGTTTACAAGCTCGACGGCAGCGAAACTTCCATGGACGTTCCGTTCGGACAAATGACGGGCAAGGCGACCTTGAAAGCTACCTGGGCCGGCGATGCTTTAGAGTTGTCACGAAAGACAACTTTCACTACTCCTGAGGGAGAGAGGACGAGCACGAACACGCAGAAGCTATCGTTGTCAGCCGACGGCAAAGTGCTGACGGCCCAGGTTCACAGTGAAGGTCGTGGCGGCCCTCAGGATTCAACGCTGGTCTTCGGCAAGTAGTAACTTCGATTTGGCCTGCGGCGGCAACAAGCGCGAGCGACACCGCGTTTGATTCTTAGCCCCGCAACGTCGGCGACGGCGCGATCAAACGCGCCGTCGCCGCTTCGCTTTGGCGGCCACTCTAAAACCATCTAGCCTCGCAAACCAAACCCAGCTACAATCGGCGCAGTGCCGACACGATTCAGATGGAGTCTCATTTCAGATGAGCGACTGCTGGACACCCGTATCTGCGACCTGCCCATCCGCATCAAGGGTTCGTTTCTCGAGCCTCATATTAAGCGCCTTTACAGCGAGCTAAACGATCACGGCATCCGGTTCAAGCCGCACGTGTGGTTGTCGGCGGAATGGTTTACTCCCGACGGTGTGCCGGGATTTGCGATTCCTTTTTATCTGGCCCATCCGCGCCTGATGAAGCTCGAACGCAAACAGATGCTGGAGGTCGAAGGCGGCACTGACGTCCAATGCATGCGCATCCTGCGTCATGAAGCCGGGCACGCTATAGATAACGCCTTTCGCCTTCACTTCAAGCGGCGCTGGCATCATGTCTTCGGTTTGTTCACGCAACGCTATCCTGATTCCTACAAACCAAAACCGAACAGCCGGCGCTATGTTCTCAACCTCGACGCGTGGTACGCGCAGGCGCATCCGGCGGAAGACTTCGCTGAAACATTTGCGGTCTGGCTGCAACCGCGCTCAAACTGGCGCGTGCGCTATCGCAAGTGGCCGGCGCTGCTCAAGCTGGAATACATCGACGAAGTGCTCAAAGAGATTGCCGGGACCCGACCCAGGAACCGCGTGCGCCGAAAAGTAGAAACCCTGCCTGAAATAAAGACTACGTTGCGCGAGCATTATGAACGCAAACAGAGACAATACGAATTTCAGTGGCCGGCTTATCTGGATGCCGATCTGCGGCGCATCTTCTCGGCCGAGCCGCGGCACAAATCCCGGATGACAGCGGTTAGTTTTCTCAGATCGATCAAGCGAGAATGCGAACAACTAGTGGGCGACGGAACGGGGGTTCACAAGTACGCCATCGATCATGTTTATGAATTGATGATCGAGCGGGCCGGCCAGTTGAAACTGCGCGTTAGCGGAAGCCGGGAGCAGGCCAAACGCGAAACCATGATCATGCTCACGGTGCAAACCATGAACGTGGTCCACTCCGGTTATCACAGGATTTCATTGTGAGCACAGAAACCTTCAAAAAACTTCGGGTCATAGTTTTGTGCCACGAAGATCTCGTCCCGCCGGACAGCATTGAAGGCCTCAGCGCGAAGGAAGTAGCGCCCTTCAAAACGGAATGGGACGTCATCTCGACGCTAAGGAAAATTGGCCACGACGTGGCGCCCGTGGGTGTCTATGACAACCTGAGCGTGATCGGCAACGCGCTGATGGAGCACAAGCCGCACATCGCTTTCAACCTGCTGGAAGAATTTCACGGCTATCCCCTGTACGACCAGCACGTGGTCAGCTATCTCGAGTTGATGAAGCAGCCGTACACCGGTTGCAATCCCCGCGGGCTGACGATCTGTCGCGATAAGGCGCTGTCAAAAATGGTGCTCGCTTACCATCGGATTCACGTGCCGGCGTTCGCGGTCTTTCACATGAACCGGAAAGTGAAGCGATCGAAACGGCTGAAGTTTCCGCTGCTGGTGAAATCGATCAGCGAGGAAGGTTCGGTCGGAATCGCGCGCGCGTCAATCGTCAATGACGACGAAAAGCTGGCCGAGCGAGTCGAGTTCATTCATCGCCAGACCAAGACGCACGCGATCGCCGAACAGTACATCGCCGGCCGTGAAATCTATGTCAGCGTCATCGGCAACCAACGTCTGCAAACCTACACACCCTGGGAACTGGTGATTGAAAAACTTCCCGAAGGCGCGCCCAACATCGCCACTTCAAAACTGAAATGGGATCCGGCCTATCAGGAAAAAGTCGGCGTGGTTACCAAGGCTGCCGAAATCGACAAAGCGATGACCGAAAAACTCGAGCGTCTTTCCAAGCGGATTTATCGGACGCTGTTTATGAGCGGTTACGCGCGCCTGGACTATCGCGTGACTGACGACGGACAGATCTATGTTCTGGAAGCTAATCCCAATCCGCAAATAGCTCACGCCGAAGATTTCGCCGATTCGGCAAAGGACTATGGCCTCGACTATGAAGGCTTGCTGCAAAAGATCCTCGCCCTCGGTCTGCGGTATCGCACCGGCGCCTAGTGGCACAGACTTCAGTCTGTGATTGCTCCATCGTTAGGAGGCGGGCTACCGCCCGCCTTCTTGATTGCGGCCGCGCGGACAGGCGGGCAGTAGCCCGCCTCTAAACATTCAAGGGTTGGTTTTTGTCTTGGACAAAAAAGCGCGCCCCGGAAACTCGTTTCCGAGGCGCGCCTTTTACCAACAAACGGAGCCGCACTAATTACCCGTTACTGTGCCGCCGCTCGCACTCACAACCACATCCTGCTTTGAACCCCCGAAACTAAAGCCGATTAATTCGGCCACGTTGCCCCTGGTGACCGTTCTCACCGAAGTGTTCCGGGCCTTATCGCTGCGCGTTTGGAGCTGCGCAGTTGTTTTGGCCTTTACCTTGCCATCTTTGAGAATAGTCAGTTCGCCGGTCTGCTCGTTGAATTTCATCTGATAGTCACCGGCTTTCACCAACGTGCCGTTCACCATCGTATCCGATGCGAAAGTCACGCCTTCAGTCCTGACCTTGTCCTTGGCGGCCGCCGCAATTGAGATCGACGCCAGCGCGCAGATCATAAGTGCCGCGAATGTACTCTTCAAAAAAACTTTCATCACTTTCCTCCCTGTCATGTGAACCTTACTTCTCACGCCTTGAGGCGCTTGAGCTTCTATTCGCTATCTAGTTAGTGATAACGCGGGATGAAAGGTTGCAGTTGCAAATTTACATTTGCTTGACACTTAATTCACACTTAATTTACGAAACTGTCTGAGTTGTTGTAGCAACATGCAGGGAACTGAATGATACGACGATCATTCTGGCTTTGTACGAAAAGTTAGCTCTCGAAGGTCAGCGCGAACGGCAGCACGGTACAGAACCGCGAGCGGTAGCGAGCGGGATCAAAACGCTACTTTTCGATCACTCCTTTATTGCCGACCGTCATGGGGAATAGCGCAGCGTGATTCCTTATCCCGCTCGCTACTGCTCGCCGTTCGGTAACTCCGCTAATTCATTAAATGACTTTTGTGCGAAGATCATTTTCCTAATTTTCAAGGTCCAACCAATCACGCGTCACATCGCACCAGAGCGCCAGCCCACGCCACGAATTGAAACGAGCGTAGAAGCGCGCAATCTTTTTATCGCTGGCGGCTCGACCTTGGTTGCGCAAACGCGCGAACTGCGCGCGCGTCCATGAATCCAGCGCCAGACCGTCGTAGCGCCCCATCAATTTCAGCAGGTTCTCAGCCGCGTAATTGCCCACACCTTTGATGCTCTTGATTTCTTTGATCAATTCGTTCAGAGGAAGTTCGCTGGTCATCCAGGCCTCGACATCGAGCGAGCCGGAAGCCACTCGTTGCGACAGCTCGGCCAGGTAAGGCGCGCGATACCCCGCGCGAATCTGATCGCGGAAAAATTCGGCAGGCTGATCAGCCATGACCGCGGCGGTGGGGAAAGACTTGCGACCACCGCCCGCTTCACGACCGAGATGTTGCACCAGACCCCCAACCATTTTCTTAGTCAACGCCCAGGAACAATTCGTTGTGCAGATCATTTTCACCAGATCTTCAAAGACCGTGGGCGAGCGCAACAGCCGGCCGGCGCCTTCCTGCTCAACCCAGGCAAAATCAGGATCGGCCGTGGTGGCCAAATAAAACTCACGCAGGTCTTCATCCAGCCGGAACATTCGACGGACGGCACGCTCGATCTCAGCAGCAGCTTTCTTTCCCACCTGTCGGGAAGTACTGATATTTATGAAGAGCCTGCGCGATGATATTTCGACAGTCACTGGCTCGCCCTGGGCCAGGTCAAGCACGCGCACCAATGTCCAACTTTGCTGGTCCAGTTCGAAGGGGGGAAGCGCGTACCAACCGTGACTTAGAACTGTTCGGCGATAGTTGAAATCGCGCGGAGTTTTGATCTTGAGGTCCATGGGGCGAGCTTAACAGCTGGAAGCGCGGACGTCCCGTCCGCCTTGAGCGCATAGCGCGAAAGAATTCTTGACGTAACGGATGCGTCTTTGGGGCGATGCGGACGGGACGTCCGCGCTCCCAGCATCACGGCCCTCGTTGCCGGAGTTTGCGCGGCGTAGTAACCTGTAGGCTCAACCCCTTTTTCAGTTATCGCCTCGAAGAACTGCGGCGGCAATTCCTTGCAACCGTTCGAAAGTTCAGGAGAACAATTGTGTTTGCAAACGTCAATCCCCAGCAGGTTTGGTTTTTAGTAATCCTTATCGTCGCGCTGGTGCTCTTTATGACGGAATGGATCCGCACCGACGTGGTCGCGGTAATGATCGTCGTGGCCCTCTACGTCACGCGCGTTCTGAAAGCTGATGAAGCGCTGGCCGGATTTAGCAGCGAACCGGCAATGGTGGTCGCCGGCATTTTTGTTTTGAGTGGAGCGCTGCATGTCACGGCGCTGTCGGACAAGATCGGCAATCTGATCGGCAAGCTGGCCGGCAAGAGTGTGACGCGGGCCATCGCCGTAATCATGCCTTCGGTGGCGCTGATGTCTGCATTTACACATCATGTAACGACCACGGCGATCATGCTGCCGGTGACGTTGGATCTTTCACGCGAGCGAAAGATCCCCGCTTCAAAGCTGCTGATGCCGATGTCTTTCGCCGCCTCGCTGGGGACTACTATAACGATTATCGGCGCGCCGGCTTTTCTGATCGCGAGCACGACTCTGCAGCAATCAGGTCGTCCGGGCCTGGGGATTTTTTCCATCGCTCCGATCGGTTTGTCGCTGACTGTGGCAGGTACTCTATTCGTAATGCTGGTGGGGCGCTTTCTTTTGCCCGAAAGGTCGGGCAGCGAAGATACTGACCGCCATTTTCGGTTGGAAGAGTATCTGACTGAAGTAATAGTCCTGCCGGACTCTCCTTTTTTAGAAAAGACAATTGCCGAAATCGAAAACTCCGGAAACTACCATTTCAAACCCCTCGGTTTGATTCGCAAGGGCCGCAGACTGCGCGCTCCATTCGTTGAGGAACCGTTGCAAGCCGGGGACGTTCTGGTAGTCCAGACAACACCGGAAGAACTGGTCTCGATTCGCAAGGAAGCAAACCTTGAATTGCATCCGGTCAAAATGTACGGCTCGCGGAAGGATCGCGCTAAGAACGAGGCCGACAACGTCGACGATGATGGCTCTGATCTTTTTGTTCAGGCATTGGTAGCGCCGCGTTCTGATCTCGTGGGGCGCACGCTTGGCGAGATCGATTTCCGTCGTCGCTACGGAGCAATCGTGGTTGGGCTGTGGCGCAAAGATGGTTGGTTGAACCAGGAGGTAGCCAAGGTCAAGTTGCGTCCGAACGACGTGCTGGTCCTGGAAGGCGATGAAGAGTCCCTGGCCCGCGTCGCCAACGACGATGCCTTTCTGATGATTGTTCCCTTTCATGCCGAGCCAAAGCTGCGCCGCAAAGGCTGGCTGGCCGGAGCCATAATGTTGGCCACAATCCTGCTCGCAGCTTTCAATCTCATGTCGATCGAGATGGCTGCGATTACGGGCGCGGTAATGGTAGTGCTGACGGGTTGCATTCCGCTCAATCAGGCGTATCGATCTATCGACGTAAGGATCTTTGTATTCATCGCGGGTGCGATACCGCTGGGCGCCGCCATGCAGAAAACGGGAACCGCCAATCTTCTCGCCGGATGGTTGCAACACGCCGTCGGTGGATGGCCTGAGCGGATGGTGCTGCTGGCGCTTTTCGCGGTGGTGGCGATCATTACTCAGCTCATGTCCGACTCAGCAACCACCGCCCTCTTTGCGCCCATCGCGCTCGCGCTCGCGCAAGCTTTGGGACGACCGCCGGAACCATTTGTGGTCACGGTTGCCATGGCTTCGGTGATTGCCTTTTTAACGCCGATTGGGCATCACGGTAACCTGTTGGTTTACGGTCCCGGGGGCTATAAATTCGGGGATTTTGTTAAGGTAGGCGCGCCGCTGACAGTGATCTGCGCCTTGGTTGTGGTGTTCCTCGCACCGTTGATCTGGCAAGGATAATTGAAATGTAACGAAGGCAAGACAAAGGGCCTGTATGTATCAGGTGCGGTCAACATGATGCTTGACCAAAGAGAGTCCCGAGACTAAACTTTGGGGCATAACCAAGATGAGTGGAAGGCTGTACTCGCTGACTCCTAAAACTTGGTTCTCAGCGAGCGAAGAGTCAACACCGAGACTCTCTACAGTTCAGGTTTCTTAAGAACCTTTTCCAAAAAATGCTACCGGAGCTTTCCGGTGCGCGCTCCGTCGCCCTGAAGGGAACAGCCCTTCGGGGCGATGTCGTTTTTGGGATCCAGATCTTGGGTGGTTTTGCGTTCGTCGCTTCTTTCCGCTTGGAAAAGAACGATTAACGAAGTCACGCTAAACCGGCAGCGCGGCTTCGTGTGATTTCGTCTTACCGTGAGGAGAGGAATCTCTCAAACTAAGCAGACCCGTCTTTGCACTAATCTCTCTGCTCTCTTTTCCTGGGCCATATCAGCGACGCTGCTACGGAAGCCAACAGCACCGCCGCTACGATTCCCAGCGCAATGCCGATTGGTATGTCATGGACGCCGTGCATCCAATCTCCCAACGTCTTGTATCCCAGCCAATGACAAACGGCGCCTGACAGTTTTGCCACCAGCGGCAAGAGCATCTTGACACCGATGAAACCCAATACAATGCCGAGGCCCACCTTAAGATAGTGAAATTTCTCGACAACTCCGGCCAGCAAAAAATAAAAAGTGCGCAGGCCAAGAATCGCAAAAACATTGGACGTGTAAACGATGAATCGATCGGTGGTGACGCCGAAGATCGCCGGGATCGAGTCGACCGCGAAAACCAGGTCGGTCACCTCAACCACAATCAAAACCAGCAACAAGAGCGTGCCGACGCGTTTCCCATCCACCACAGTGAAGAATTTTCGCCGCTCGTAATGACGGGTGATGGGAACGTAGCGCGACACGAATCGCACGATAACGCTGTCCTCGGGTTCAATCGCCGTTTCGCCGCCCCGCAGCATCTGCAGTCCGGTATAGACGAGAAATGCTCCGAAGAAATAAATGATCCAATGAAAACGGTCGATCAGCGTCGTGCCGACCATAATCATCACGATCCGCATCACCAGGGCGCCCAGAACGCCCCAGTAAAGAACCCGGTGCTGATACTTTGGTGGGACTTTGAAATACGAGAAGATCAGCAGGAAGACAAACAGATTATCGACCGAAAGCGACAGCTCGATCAGGTAACCGGCGAGAAACTCGAGCGCCTTCTGGTGACGGGCTTCGCCAAATAATTCCCATCCCAGCGGACCGAACAAAAGCCCTGCGAAGACCAGGGCCAGGGTCACCCAAACGGCGCTCCACAGGGCCGCGTTGCGATTGCTTATTTCGTGGGGTTTGCGATTAAAGAGGCCCAGGTCGATGGCCAGCATTGCGAAGATGAAAACACAGAAACCGACCCAGGCGAATGTTGAAGTTGCGAGTGAATGCATTTAGACAGCTAAAATATCATTCGCGCTACGAGCCACGCAAAAACGAAAAGTTAGAGGTGAGGACTTTAGTCGGCTTCCGGCAACGCAAAGATAATCCGGTTGCAGTCGGCACTACGAACCCATCGAGTGTCGAGGAGTGTCTCGAGAGTATCTTCGCTCAAAGCGCATTCGGGACATTAGCCCGACCGTTAGGTTGGGTTTCGGTATTCGGTATCCATAAGGGTCGGGGCCGTTCCTGACGGTCTGGCTAGCCCGCATTATTCATGAATGAAGTTTTCATCATGAGTCCGCGAAGCGGACGGACGAAAATAGCCCAGCGATTCATCGCTGGGATCAGGTCGTTATGTCAGTTGCAGCCCGCAAAGCGGGCGACA
>JAWVDF010000011.1:0-2879 GCA_033857635.1 Blastocatellia bacterium | reverse complement strand
ACCGCTGATTGTCTGTGCCACACTGGCATCCACCTTTGGATTGGCTCGGAACGCTGCCTGCTTTACGAGCGCGCTGGCTGCGTCGATCTCTTTGCGGGCGGCCAGCAATTCGCCGTTGTGTTCAAGTGCATAAGCAAGGGTCTGATCAACCGTAATGCCTGACTGCGGGTCAAAGTATCTGGCAAGTGACGAGTTGGACAGGCTTGGGTTGATTACCGACAATCGCTTTTCAGAACCAGCCTCATTTGATTGGGCCAGCACTGCAGAGACGCCAGGTAGAATCTGCGCGATAGTTAAAACACTTGCGATTAAAAATGCTCTACTGCGATGTTTATTCATGAATACCACTCTCTTTCTCATTTCCTGACCGCAACTCGTCATCTCCTGCCGATACTTTTCCAGTTGTCTCGTGAGCGAACTCGTCGCGCATCTCGTCACTTCCTCTTGCCGCGCCTTGTTTCTTTAGCTGCCGTTCACGCAACCAGAAAAAGATCACTGGCGTCACAATCAACACATGCAACAGACTTGAAACCATCCCGCCAAGAACCGGCGTGGCAAGCGGCTTCATCACTTCCGAACCCGCGCTCGTACTCCACATAATCGGAAGCAAACCGGCGACAACGGTCGACACTGTCATGACCTTTGGCCGCAAGCGAAGCAATGCACCTTCGGTCACTGCCTCCATCAAAGTCTTGGGCGTTAATACTCCGACCTCTTGCCGTTTTCTTTCTACTGCCTCCTCGAGGTAGATGACCATCACAACCCCGGTCTGCACGGCAGTGCCAAAGAGCGCAATGAATCCCACCCAAACCGCTACTGAGAAGTTGTAGCCAAGAAACCAGAGCAGATAGACACCGCCCGTTAGAGCAAATGGCACAGCGAGCAATACATGCGCTGCTTCCAAAACGGAGTTATAGATCATGAAGAGGAGGCCAAAGATGATTACGAGCACTATGGGCACGACGATCAATAGGCGCTGGCGTGCTCGCTGTTGGTTTTCATATTGACCGCTCCACTCGATGTAGTAGCCCGCGGGTAATTGGAGCTGGTTCGCAACCTTCGGCCTGGCCTCGTCAACAAAGCTTCCGATATCGCGACCGCGCACATTCAGTAGTACTGTTCCCCGCAAAAGCCCGTTCTCGCTGGAGATCATCGTCGGGCCTTCGACGGTTTGAATCTCCGCCAGTTGCGCCAGCGGAATGGATGCGCCCGATGGTGAAGCAATCGGAATCTCGCCCAGGGCTGCAGCACTGCTGCGATATTGTTGTGCATACCGAACGCGCACCGGGAAACGTCTGCGACCCTCAATTGTGACAGTAAGATTTGTCTCGCCGATCCCTTTTTCGATCGCATCCTGAATTGTCCCAACATCGATGCCGTAACGGGCTGCCGCCGGTCTGTTAATATGAATGTCGTTGTAAGGGGCACCGCTAATCTGCTCGGGATAGACATCAACTGCGCCTGGCACTGTCTTCACTACCTCAGCTACTCGACGAGAAAGTTCTTCAAGCTGTTTCAAGTCATTGCCGAAGATCTTCAGACCAACCTGGGAGCGAATTCCGGTGGAAAGCATGTCGATACGGTTCTGAATCGGCTGCGTCCAGATGTTCGTGACACCAGGCATAGTCAGCTTTTCATTCATCTCAGAGATGAGCTTCGCTCTTGTCATTCCGTCTCGCCATTGTTCGGTCGGCTTCAAATGAACGATTGTTTCGTTCATGTTTACGGGAGAGGGATCGGTCGAGGTGTCTGCGCGTCCGGCCTTACCAACGGCTGATTCGACTTCGGGAAAGCTCTTTAGGATCTCGTCTTGCTTACTGAGAATGCGAAGAGCCTCATCGACGGAGATGGCCGGGTCGGTTATCGGCATGTACATGATGTCGCCCTCGTTAAGCGGCGGCATGAACTCCTTGCCAATTCCGGTTGCCAGGACGATTGCACCCATGAACAACACCAAAGCGATTGAAACCGTAATGAGGCGATGACCTAAAGCGAACCGCAGCGCAGGCCGATAGATGGCTTGCAGAAAACGCATTACCGGATTTGACTGCTCAGAGTGAAATTTTCCTCCCAGGAGATAGGTGCAGAGGACGGGCACCAGCGTGAGAGCCATGATGGTTGCGCCAAACATAGCGAACGTCTTTGTGAAAGCGAGCGGATGAAACAATTTGCCTTCCTGGCCGGTTAGCGAGAAAACCGGAACGAAGGCCAGGATAATAATTGCCATTGAAAAGAAGACCGGGCGCCCTACCAGCTTGGTCGAATCACGGACCGTCTCCCAGACTTTCTTCCGGTCTTTGGGATCAACCTTTCGCTTCTCCAAGAAGCGGAATGCGTTTTCAGTGACTACAATTCCGGCGTCGACTAGCACCCCTATAGCAATCGCGATCCCGGCAAGCGACATGAGGTTCGAACTGATCCCCATGTAGTACATGAAAAGAAAGGACGTGAGCACGGCAAGCGGCAACGGGAGAGTCACAATTAGAATGGAGCGGAAGTGCGCGAGAAAGAGGATGTGCGCCAGCGTTACCAGAATGAGTTCTTCGATCAGCGCACGTTTCAGAGTGTGCGTCGCGCGTTCGATGAGTTGGGTACGATCATAGAAAGGAACGATCTGCACCCCTTTGGGCAAGCCGGACTTGATCGCCTCAATTCTTTGCTTCACGCTTTGGATTACATCGAGCGTGTTCACGCCATAACGTGCGATAACTACACCGCCCACCGCTTCTTTGCCGTTCTTGTCGAGCACACCCGTGCGAAACGCATTGCCAAGCTTCACGTCCGCGACGTTGCGCACATAGATGGCTGTACCATTCGCAGAGCCGATAACGATATTTGCAACATCGTCAGTTGATTGGATCAGTCCAATCCCACGAACC
>JAWVDF010000010.1:0-79080 GCA_033857635.1 Blastocatellia bacterium | reverse complement strand
CAAATGTGGATGATACGAATCTGATCGCCGAGAGTAACGAAAGCAATAACACCCTCAGCAGTTCGCTGACGGTCGGTTCGTCTCAGACGCAATTGCTCTTGAATCCAGGCTTTGAGTCGGGAAATGTCAATTGGGTGGCGACGACTGGAATAATTTCAAATTCAACCAGCCGCACGCCTCGGACGGGTGCGTGGTACGCATGGTTGAACGGATACGGCTCAGTTCATACCGATTCGCTATACCAGCAGATTACGATTCCGTCTGGCGCGACGTCGGCGACGCTGAATGTCTATCTGAAGATCGATACAGCCGAGACAACGACCACGACGGCTTACGATACGTTGCAGGTGCAAATTCGCAACTCAGCCAACACGGTTCTGGCGACGCTGGCAACCTACTCGAACCTGAACAAGACATCCGTGTACGTACTGAAATCGTTTGACCTGACGGCTTACAAGGGACAAACGATACGGGTTTACTTCCTCGGCGTGGAAGACGGCTCACTGCAAACGTCATTCGTGATCGATGATACCGCCGTTAACGTCACGCAGTAGTTTGTTTTGGGAAGTTCGAATCGTCTGCTGCGCGAACTGCGTAATCGCCATCTCGGCGCGGTTGGTTGTCATGCCTCGTTTATGCGATGCCGATCCGCGGTTATGCACGGCTTCTTTTGCGGCTTGATCTTCGACGGTGACGGGGAGAACGAGTCAGCACTCGCTCTCTCGCCACTGTCTTTCTGTCAGAGTTAATACGGACAAAAAGCCGTCAACAACATCTTCTCAGAAAATTAAAGGCTAACATTCCTCAACTTGGAAGGGTGTCGCCCCTACCGCAACCCCAGAAAAACTGGATTTCGCTCGCCGTTAATTCTATACATGAAACAGGTAGGGTTTCTGCCCCTTACCCTCCTCTGTGGGTCGTATTTCATATTTCCTCAGTAAATCCGCGAAACTCGATGGCCCACCGCTCATTAACGAAATGATTCCCGGAACGAGCTGATGAAAAACCTGCGCGAAATCAATCTTCATCCCGACTTTTCGAGCAAGGCTCGCCTTGCCGATGCCAGTCGCCTGGCGGCTGAGTTGGAAAGCAACGGCATAGTTGTGTTGCCGAACGTCATTAGCCCGGAACAACTGCGCGGAATGCAGATGGCTTTTGAGAGCCGGCTGCAGCGAGTGCGCTGGAATAACTTCGACGGCTATCAAAGGACCGAGATCTACCGGCACATTATCGAAGATGTCCTGCTGCTCGATCAGGGTTTTCTCGATCTCGCTTTGCATCCGCTGGTCAAACAGATCCTGACGCGATACCTGGGAACGGAATACGAACTGACTGAAGCGAAGGGTTGGAGATCTCTGCCCACCAGTTACGACTTTCACGGCTGGCACGGTGACACCTGGTACGATCAGGCAATCGAAAAGACCATTCATAGAGAGATCAAGCTCGGCCTTTATCTAACCGACGTTAAGAGCGGCGCATTCAAGTTTCTCAAGGGCAGCCATCGGAAACAGCATCCGCGTAATCTGGACAAGGCCCAGGTCGGCGAGTTGCCTCTGGCGGACGTGATCGAGCTGTCGGGAGTCGCCGGGACAGTCTTCATGTTCGACACCTCCGCGATTCACCGGCAGAGCATTCCGATCCTCGAACCGCGTCAGGCCGTATTCTTCGGCTATCACAATCCGAGCGTGCCGCTTCAGCCGGAGGACATCGCCTATTATCGATACCATCCGTTACTGCTCAATGCCGCTTTCCTCGGCAATCTTTCGGTTGAAGACCAGCGCATTCTCGGCTTTGGTAACAAGACTAATTTTCAACCCGCCTTTCAACGACGCGACAAACCTTCGCTCGCTTACAATATGTTCATGGTTTCCCATGGCGCAGGGTTGCGGATCGAACGCCTGAAACAGCGGATCTTTGCGAGGCTAAAACGGATACTCGGAGATCGATAGGAACTGCCTTCTCTCATGAAGACCAACGGCCATCGCTCAACTCAAACGGCGCCAACGCTAATGTCGGTTTTTGGCGTTAAGCCGCTGCGCATCGGAGGCACCGAAACCTTCGCACGCGAGCTGTCAAAGCAGTTGTCGGATCGAGGATGGAAGAGCGCGCTTTGTTTTCTTTCTGAACCAACGCCGGAGGTGCGGGAGTTTCTGGACTTGCCAAACATTTCGCTTGAAGTGCTGGAAAACTCGACCAATGGCGACCGGGACGCGCGGCGAAATCTGGCGGGGATCATGAGACGGCACCGGCCTGAAATACTCCACCTTCACTATGTCAGCTTTCTGAATTTCTATTCCTGGAAGGCGCGGTTGCAGTCGGCCAGGCAGGTCTTCTTCACCGATCACCATTCGCGACCGGCCGATTACGTGCACCGGCGAGCGCCTCTCTGGAAACGCGCCGCGGCGCGACTCATTAATCAACCTCTCGACAAGGTAGTCTGCGTCAGCAACTACGGCTATGAGTGCATGACGACGTTTGGTCTGCTGCCCAAGAGTCGTTACCAGATGATTTATAACGGCGTGGATCTTTCTCGCGTCAAGACCGACCCACTGCTCGCGACAAAATTCAGAGAGCGATATTCAATACCTGCAGAGCGCGCGATCGTCACTCAAGTGAGTTGGATGATTCCGGAGAAGGGCATTGCTGACTTTCTCGAGACAGCCCGGCTGGTGCTGGAACAAAACCGCAACGTGCAATTTGTCCTGGTCGGCGATGGGACGAACCGCGCGCAATACGCCCTTGATGCAGCCGCGCTGGGCCTTGGTGATCGGATTACCTGGACGGGAATGATCGACGATCCTTTTGGTCAGGGAGTCTTTCACGCGGCCGATGTGGTTTGCCAATTCTCTCGCTGGGAGGAAGTGTTCGGGTGGATGATCGCGGAAGCAATGGCCCACGGCAAACCTGTGGTGGCCACGCGGGTGGGCGGGATACCGGAACTAATCAGTGACGATGTGAACGGTTATCTGGTAGGGCGCGGCGACGCACGGGCGATGAGCGATCGAATTCTGAGGTTGCTTTCTGATCCTGATTTGAGAGACCGCCTGGGCGCATCGGGTCGCGAGGTTGTTGCGAGCAAATTCGACTTGCGGCAGAACGTGGCAAAGTTAATAGCCAGCTACGGAATTTAAAGTTAACGCCGGGAGCGCGGACATCCTGTCCGCCTGAGCGCGATCCGGCCGATGAGAGCTATTCGCGCTGCCTGATTAATTCGCGCGCTGGATTTCCCGCCACACTTGTTCCAGCCGGCACGTCTTTGGTCACCACGGCGCCGGCGCCGACGATAGCTTCTTCGCCGATAGTGATGCCGCAAAGGATGGTCGCTCCGCTGCCAATCGAAGCGCCGCGCTCGACGACCGTTTTCACCACCTGCCAATCGGTCTCTGACTGTAACGAACCGTCCGCGGTAGTGGCGCGGGGATACTTGTCGTTGATAAAGATCACACCATGACCGATGAAGACTTCGTCGGCGATATTTACACCTTCACAAATGAAGCTGTGACTCGAGACTTTGCAGTTGCGGCCTACGACTGCGCCTTTTTGGATCTCGACGAACGAGCCGATCCTGCTGCCGTCACCAATCTCACAGCCATAAAGATTGACGAAGTTGTAGATGGTGACGCCGTGGCCAAGCTTGACGTCAGGAGCGATTAAGCAGAATTGTCCGGGCATGAAAGTCTAGAGACTGGGATGACAGTAGCGGCAAACAACGTCGCCAGGTCGAGTTTTCGAGCTCGCCAGTGAGCGCGAAATGCGACGGGCTTCGATTACTAGTCCCCTCAGTTTGAGGGCTAATCAGCTCGAAGCCTCCGAGGCGCCCTTGTCGGCGCCAGAGTCATCGTCCCCGTAGTACTCAGATTTGTAGTACCCCGCGTATCCCGAATAGTAGTAGTCGTGCGATTCGATCTTAACGTTGTTCAGCACCACGCCGAAGATGTGAGCGCCGACATCAAGCAGCTGTTGTTTGGCGCGGCGCACGACGGCTCGGGAACTGCGCCCGCCATGAATAACCAGAATGACTCCATCGACGAACGTTGACAGGATGGAAGCATCGGTAAACGAGATGGCCGGGGGCGAATCCACAATGATGTGGGTGAATTTCTCGCTCAGCGTGGTGAGCAAGCGCCGCATCTCCTCGGAGCCCAGAAGTTCCGCCGGGTTCGGCGGGACAGGACCCGAAGGCAGCAGCTTCAGGTTGGGCTGCTTGTCGTAAGTTTGAATTAATGAATCAAGGTCCTCCAACTCACCCGACAGGGCGTTCGTCAGACCCCTGGCATTGGGCACATTGAAGTGTGCGTGCAGGCGCGGACGCCGCAAGTCGCAGTCGATTATTAAAACCTGCGCGCCGGTTTGGGCCAGCATGAAGGCGGTGTTAATTGCAGTCGTAGTCTTACCCTCCGACGGTTGGCTCGAGGTCACCAGGATTGTCCGGGGTGGGTTGCCGGCAGATGAAAGCAACAGTGACGTGCGCAAGTGACGGTACGATTCAGCGATGGGCGATCGCACGTCGCTGACAAGCGCGAGCGCAGTCATGTCGCTTGGGGCCGGCGGTTCGGCGCCACGCAATCTCGGTTTGTCACTGCGACCGGCCGGGATTAGCGCCAGGGCCGGAAGGTGGATGTAGCGATCGACGTCTTCGACTGACTTAATACTGTCGTCCAGGAAGTCGAGCAGGAAGGCGAGTCCGATTCCCGCCACCAATGAAAGTATGAAAGCGAGGATGATTGTTCGGGTGCGCATGGGCCCGACCGGCGCGCGGGGTATGCGACTGTAAGTGGAGACCGTTACGTCAGTGGGTGTGCCGCCGCCGCCGGCCAGACTCAACTCTCGCAGGCGCGCGGTCAGCGTAGCGAGAAGTTGTTTGTTAGCTTCCAACTCTGAACTGAGCGATGCCAGCTCGATCTGGTCTTTGGTCTGCTGTGTCGTAGTGCCGTGCTGCCGCCCGTATGCCTTGGTCAGGCTCTTGACCCGGGCGTCTGCGCTATCGGCGCGCGACTTCAGCGAAGCCATGACCTCTTTGGGCGCCCTGGTCAGATCCTCTTCAACCGGCTTGATCTGAGCTTCGATTTGTTTGACTCCGGGCCATTCCTTGGTATAGGTCTCCAACATGGCCTGGCGCTTTTCTCTTAAGTCGGCGAGTCTCTCGCGGAGCTTTTGGATACGCTGATCGGATTGTATTTCCGGGGCGGAAAAATCCGGAGCCTCCCTGGCCGCGTTATAGGTGGCGATCGCAGCGCGGCGCTGGTTCTCGGCCTCGAGCAGTTGACTGCTGTAGGTAGATAAGCGCATTGACTCGAGATCACTGCCGGGCCGGTTGTCGAGCGGCAGATTATGTGCTTTGGCAAAAGCAAAGCGGTCCTTTTCTTCCTGGTTGAGCTTGGTCTGGGTCTCGGCGATTGTCTTCACCAGCTTTGTTTCCGACTCGCTGCGGCCGGAAGTAATCCGATAGTTATTGTTATCAATGAAAACATCCGCCAGCGTGTCGGCGATTTTCCTTGCCAATTCGGGATCGGTATGGCGGTAGCGAATGGTAACCAGATTGGTATTAATCATCGGCTCGACGGTTAGGTTCGCCGCGATCGTATCCTCATAAGGTTCCAACGCTGCCGATTCTTCGGCAGTGAACTGCTTGTCCTTTAACTCTTCAATGCTAATTGACTCCGTTTTAGTCGGCCGCGACGCCACTGGTGCTTCGCGTGAAAAAATTCGTTTTAAGGAATCGAATACGCCGCTGCCCGCCCCGCCACCGAGAAAGGAGGGGTTGTTCTGCAGGCCCAACCTCACCACTACGTGGCGCGCCAGCTCAGGGTTTTGCAGAAGCTTCAACTGTGTGCCCCAAAAGTTGGGATCGGCCTGTGAGTTGATCACCAGATTGCCAGTGGTCAGAACATTTCCTTTTGGTTCGATGCGAATGGTTGTTGCGCCTTCGAATATGTTCGGCTCCCTGTAAGCCTGTATCGTCGCGAGTGAAGTGATGACCAGAACCAGGCTCATGATGAGCCATTTTCGCTTGAGAATAACGTAGACGTATTCGCGAAGATTAGTCTCGGCCGGCTGTGGGCCATACCGTCCATAAGGCTTGCTCTGGGTTAGTTCGGCGAGCGCACTATCCAGATCGCGGCCGGAGCGTGCCGGAACCAAGCGTTCATCGTGAGTCATATCTTTTTAAACCCATTTCTTAAAACTTATCCAAGTCTCGGGAAATTCAGGATTGACAATAATAGCAGACGCACGGTGACAGGCAAGTCAAATTGGTTCCTCCGTCCCGATGGCTGAAGGAGAGGACGAATCCAGTGCGATGAACTCCTTTACCGCATCCTGCCAGGAAGGCAAGGGTTCGAGACCCAAAGCGTTCGAAAGCAAACATCGCAATCGTGAGTTGCGAGGACGAGCGGCCGGCCGATTTAGCTCGCTCAGGCGGACAGATTCCAGACGACTCTGCAACAACCCGGCACTCGCCAGCGCGTAATTCGCAAATCCCTCGAAGCTGGTGCCATCGCCGGCGTTTACGACGTGATAAATCCCCGGTAGGGCCAACTGCGCCAGCCGGTAAAGTTGCCGGGCGAGATGAGGGGCGTAGGTGGGAGTTCCCAGCATATCGCTGATCGCTTTTAGATCTTCGCCTCGACGCGCTCTGGCAATTAAGGTGCTTAAGAAATTTCTTCCCCCCGAGCCGAAGATATAACCACTGCGCACCACGATCGTGTTGGCACAGACCGTTTGGGCCAACCGCTCTCCTTCGAGCTTTGAAGCGCCATAAATGCTCTTCGGATTCGGTTGGTCCCGCTGAGTGTAGAAGCCGTCTTTTTCGCCGTCGAATACGTAGTCGGTCGAAATCGTTATCAGTAGAGCACCGGCTCTCTCACAGGCGCGGGCAAGTAATTCCGGCCCCTGGGCGTTGTCCCTTCGAGCGCGGATTGGATCGAATTCGCATCCATCTACATCCGTCCATGCTGCGCAGTTGACTACGACCTCCGGGCGCTCCTCTGCAAAGGCTTCGCTCAACTTGGCTGCGTCTGTGATATCGAGGCTTTGGTGAGAAAAAGCGGCAACGGCTTCGCCCTGGGCCGTGCCGTAAGCAGCAACCGCGCGCCCCACCATTCCAGCTGCGCCGGTGACCAGGACTTTCAAACTGCGCCGACCTCGATTCCGTATTGCTGTGCGTAGAATTCTCGGTACGCTCCGCTGCGCGCTCGCGTGACCCATTCGGTATTTGTTTGGTACCACTCGATGGTTTTGCGCAATCCGCTCTCCCACGTTTCGCTCGGGCGCCAGCCGAGTTCGCTTTCTATCAGGGTTGGATCGATCGCATACCGGCGATCATGCCCGGGACGATCTTTTACAAAGCGAAGCAGCGAGTGGGGCTTTCCCAGCACGTCCAGCACACTCTTTGCCACGTCAGTGTTTCGTCGCTCGTTACGCGCTCCGACATTGTAGACTGCGCCGGATCGGCCTTTCTTAAGAACTTGTAAAATTGCCCGGCAATGGTCTTCAACATAGATCCAATCACGGACATTCAGGCCGTCGCCATAGACGGGGATTGGCTGGTTATCCAATGCATTGGCCAGCATTAGCGGAAGAAATTTTTCGGGGAACTGTCGCGGGCCATAGTTGTTGCCGCAACGCGTGATTACAGTGTCGAGCCCAAAGGTGTGATTCGCCGCGCGCACCAAATGTTCCGCCGCGGCTTTTGATGCGGCGTACGGGCTGTTTGGCTCAAAGGGGGAAGCTTCCGTAAAAAATGCGTCTTCGTCCTCGGGGAGGCTCCCCATTACTTCGTCGGTGGAGATTTGCACGAAACGTTTGGCGCCTCGTTCTCTTGCGCAATCCAGCAACACCTGGGTTCCCAAAACGTTTGTTGTAACGAACTCGGCCGCGGAAGAAATGCTTCGGTCAACATGCGATTCGGCCGCGAAATTGATTACGGCATCAGTTCCCTCTGTGAGTGCGTCCAGAATCGCGTCCCGGTTGGCGATGTCGCCTTTGATGAAACGATGGCGCGCCGTGTTGATCCCCTGGAGGTTGTCTAGATTACCAGCGTAAGTGAGTGCGTCGAAATTCGTAACCTCGCACACGGGAAAAAAGTCCAGGAGGAGCCGAACAAAAGCAGACCCAATAAATCCGGCTCCCCCTGTAACAAAAAATTTATGTGTTCTTTCCGGCATGATTATTTGGCGAGTTGAGCTGCGAGCAGGAAAGTAATATCACAGCTCTCCGGCTGTCAACCGGCGATGACACACCGGCCAGGTTTGGAGTCAAGAGAAACCGAACTCCGCCGGCGCACGCGAGATCCAGAACCCCATTCGATTACGGTGGGAGCTTTCTGGTTCAATTCGAAATCTGAACGGAAGGATTTGGAACTGCAAAGTTAAGCCGCTGGAGCTGACCATCAATGATCCGACACGCATGAGCATCGTCTTCAGCTGCAACTGAGAAGCTCGCAGCTCCACCGATGAATCCCAAAGGCCCACCGTCGAGGTGCCGGGCTGCACGTCTCGGCTTCTAACACTCGGTGATGGGGTTCTGAGGCTCATTGATGAGCCTCAGAACCCCAGCCTTAGCACGTTAACTTCAACAACCGCGGGATGTTACGTTCCGAAGAGGCTAATTTCCGGGTAAATGTCCAGCCGTACCCTATGAAGTGGGTTTTGCCGGTTTACTTGGCTTACTGGCCTTCTGAAATCGCTCGCCCAACTGGTCGGCTACCGGCTTCAGGCCGGGCGTGGTCTTGGCAGCGGTCTTCACGTAATTGTAAATCTGAATCGAATGTTGCATCGCTTCCCCGCCGACCGCGAGCCGCGTGTCGTCGATGCGGGACGTTACCGAGTCGGCTAGTGTGCTGAGTTCTGTCAGGGCGCCGAAGAGGTCGACATCGTTCTGAAAAGCCGGCGTGCTGAAACTAGCGGGGAAGATCTTTGGATTGTTCTGCGCAGCAGTCAGTGCATTATTTACGAATGACAGGCTGTCTGGTCCGGTTTTGAAGATGGACTTCCGTTCATCCGCCGTCAGGTTAACCAGAAATGGAAGTTTCTGCAGCACAGCAGCGAAAGCATCCTTTATGCCTTGCAGGTCAGCGGCAGAGATTGTGGCGTCGATGTTCTGGTAGGGCATAATCGATTCTCCTTTGTGAGTGGGTGTAATGGTTTTGGGGTGCAATGCAAAACTGCTTGCACAGCCCGAGACCCTTAGCCCAGAGTCAATCTGCCGTCAAGCTTTTGGCTGGATAATTAGTCTAAAAATAATTCTGTGTGAGCGAAGTCGGTCCGGCTAATTGCGAAGGCTGCAAATTAACCCGAGCAGAAGGTCGGGTGGCAAGAGTTTATTGCTGGACTGAGCGGGAAAAATTGTTTGGGGAAAAATTACTCTTGACAGCAACCTGAGTTGCTATTAGTATCGCCGCCGCTCTCAGTTTGTCGCGCCCGCTTGAGTTTTGCAAGCATCCATTAAGCCTTAAAGGAACAGCACAAATGAACCTCCTAAAAAGATCGATCACAGCGTCGTATTTCCTGAAAAATTGGGGAGTCTTGCGGCTTGCTCTCTTGATCATTCTGTCGGCCGTCCTTGGTATTTCCTTTATTGCATCCTCTTCCGCCCGACCGAGTGATAACGATTTAAAGTCAGCGAGCGGTTTCGCTACTGGATTATCAAGCAACCCTTATGGGGGCCATGTCACAGCCGCCATTCGGGACATCTCACCGTTATTCAGTTCTCTCTCGGGGCCTTGGTCACCGACCTTTGCTTTTATGCCGCAATCCGCCGGACCCGAAACCATTAATACTTTTCAGCAGAACTGTACGACTCAGCAATCCAGTTTCAGCACCGGGGATACAGTTTGCGCGCGCGCCGACGGAAACTTGGTAGGGCAGCGCCGCATCTATTGGGTAGACCCAAACAATCATGTCGTTCAGATTGATACCGTTAGTTCAACGAATCGCACTGCCTCGCGCGTGGCCGGTCAATCTGGAAAGTGGAGAGTATATCTAGTTGACGGTTCCGACGGCTCGGCCAGGGCAGTCGCTACTTTTTCAGTTAGCGATCCCCAGCGACCGACCGTTGATTTGTCGGTGTTCAAAGGATCCGGGGACGGCACCTACACTGCCGGCGGGTTTGCCAGGTATACCGTCGTCGTTGCCAACAATGGTCCTGACACGGCGACCGCAGTGCAATTGAGTGAGGAAACGCCCACTAACACGAATTTTATTTCAGTTATCCAGGATTCGGGGCCCGTCTTCGTTTGCACTCCGGGAAGCCCGACGGTTTGCACTATTGCCAGTATGGCCGCCAACACTTCCGCTTCGTTTACTTTCATCTATCAAGTGGCCGCGGGAACCCCAGTCGGTACGGTTATTGAGAATACTGCTAGTGTTACCAGTCAGACTGAGGAACTCAATCCAGCGGACAACACTACCAAGATCGCGGGCACTGTCGTGGGTTCGAGCGGAGGCGCCGGCGTTTGCTCCATAGGTTGCCCGGACAACATTACTGTCCAGGCTAACACGACGAACTCGAGTGGAGATTCTGGCGCTTCTGTTCACTTCTCGCCGCCGAGCGGTAATGACGAATGCGGCGTCATTGTCGTGGACCACTGCAACGATTGTTTCTTCCCGCTTGGAACTACCACCGTGACCGCGACAGCTGCGACGGGAGATACCTGTAGCTTTACCGTGACGGTTACTCCGGCGAATGCGGGCGCACCGACTATTACTTGTCCGGCAAACATTACCACCACCGCAGACAGTAATTGTCAGGCGACGGTTGATCCTGGCCAGCCCACAACTACGGGTGATGGCGTGACGGTTAGCGGATCGCGTAGCGACGAGCAGTCGCTGAGTGCTCCCTATCCATCAGGCACAACCACCATCACCTGGACGGCCACAAACAGTGCGGGCACCGCGTCATGCCAGCAAACCATAACGGTCAACGATACGACGGCCCCAACTATTACTTGCCCCGCGAACGTCACGCAATCTACCGATGCTGGGGCCTGCTCGGCGACTGTCGATCCGGGAACTGCGACGGCCACTGACAACTGTGACACCACTCCTACGGTGAGTTCTGTGCGCAGCGACGATCAGCCTCTGAATGCTCCGTATCCAAAAGGCACGACGACCATCACCTGGACGGCAATGGACAACTCCGGGAATCAGTCGTCATGTACCCAAACGGTGACTGTTAACGACGCTGAGAAACCGGTAATTACTTGTCCCGACAGCATCACTGCCGGCAACGATGCGGGCGAGTGTTCGGCCACGATTAATCCCGGAACTGCCACGGCCAGTGACAACTGCGGCACCGCGACGGTGACCAGTCAACGGAGTGACGGCCAGGCCTTGAACGCCCCTTATCCGAAGGGCACCACGACGATCACATGGACCGCTACCGACGATTCGGGCAATAGCTCGTCGTGCGCGCAAACGGTGACCGTCAATGACACTGAGAAACCGGTGATTAGCTGCCCGGCCAGCATCACTGCCAATAACGATGCCGGTGAGTGTTCGGCCAGGGTTAATCCGGGAACCGCCACGGCCACTGACAACTGCGGCACCGCTACAGTGACCAGTCATCGAAGTGACGGGCAGGCCTTGAACGCTCCTTATCCGAACGGCACAACGACGATTACATGGACAGCTACCGACGATTCGGGCAATAGCTCGTCGTGCACGCAAACTGTGACTGTCAGTGACACTGAAAGGCCGACAATCACTTGTCCCGCGAACATCTCCAGGAATACTGATCCCGGTACGTGTTCGGCCACAGTTTCCGTGATGGCGACGGCGACTGATAACTGCTCGAGCCCAACCGTCAGCGGTTCGAGGAGTGATGGTCAGGCAGTGAACGCGCCGTATCCGCAGGGTACGACTACTATCACGTGGAGGGCGACCGACACTGCGGGTAACTACTCGGAGTGCACGAGCACTGTTACGGTCGCGGATCACGAAAATCCAGTCATCAGTTGCCCGGGAAACATAACCGTTAACGAAGTGCCGGGCACCTGCGCAGCTAACGTCAACCCGGGGACGCCAACAGCTTCAGATAATTGTGGCAGTCCGACTGTCACTGGAAGCCGCGGCGACGGGAAGCCCGTGAGTGATCCTTATCCGGTGGGCACAACTACAATTACCTGGACCGCAACCGATGGTTCGGGGAATCATTCGTCTTGTACTCAAACAATCACCGTGGTTGACAACGCGCCACCAACAATCACGTTCGACAGTTTGACGATTTTCCTGAATAACCTGACGATCGTTTTCACTACCAACAGCGTCACCGTGAACGGGACGACCTACCCATTCAATGGCACCTCGTGTACCCATGAGGGATATACATTTTCATTCAACGGCTCGACCGTTACGATTACGTATAATGGCCACTCAAGCTCGTACACGTTCAACGGTAATACCTTGGTGCTTTGGACCCCGACTCACCAGTACCAGTCCGTGAAGGTGGCCGACCTTATTGCCAGTGCCCATGACGACTGCGACTCCAGTGTGAATCTCAGCAAGGTCGTGATCACTCAGGTGACCAGCGACGAGCCGGATGATGTTACTGGAGGCGGCGACGGCACTACCATTAACGACATGGTGATCGCACCGGGGTGCAAGTCGGTGCAGTTGCGTGCCGAGCGCAATGGCAATGGCAACGGACGCGTTTACACAATTACGTTCAAAGTACGTGACGCGTCTGGCAACACGACAACCGCTACATCCAAGCTGAAGATTTTTGCGAACAGCTTTAACGTCGTGGATGACGGTCCGCAAAATACGGTCAATGGCACTTGTCCGTTGCCATGAGGACTGACTTTTATCATGGAGGCGGGCGGCGTGAACTGCCGCCCACCTTGTCACAGAGCGTTCTAAAGAGGATTATGAACATGAGAAACGCATTTGCAAGACACGACTCGTATGGCTTAATAATTATTCTGGGTCTGCTTCTGGTCTGCGCGGCTGTGCCGCAGTGGTCCAGTGCGCGATCACTAAAAACCTCAACCAGCGTTAACATCGTGAATAATTCGAATTGGGAAATCCGTCACGTTTACCTGCAGCCGACCGATCAGGATATCTGGAGCACCGATCAGCTCAACGGCTCGGTAGTCGCGCCGGGCGCTTCGTTCACGTTAAGCGTCGCTTGCGACGGCCAGTCGACAAAGGTAATCACGGAAGATAAAGATGGCTGTTTCCTGAACACCACTATTTCGTGCGACGGCAATGCAACCTGGACCATAACCAACAACCTGACGCCTGACTGCGATTAATTGCTTTGCAGAGTGCGGGTTTAAGAGCATTCATCAAGACGTTTGATGAAAATGATTTTGGATAGATAATGGGAAGACTCGGCGCAACAGTGGCCGGAACTGATCCGTGTTCTACTGGCGGCCATCCCAAACTTTCAACGGAAAAAAAGGAGACTCCAAATGAACAAGTTTCGGTTCACTATTAAGATAATGACAATCGCGATCTTCATGTTCGCGTTTGCCTCACTCGCCCAGGCGCAGGCCACGCGCACCTGGGTATCCGGCGTCGGTGACGACGTCAACCCATGCAGCCGTACCGCACCCTGTAAGACTTTTGCGGGCGCAATCTCAAAGACCGCGGCTGGCGGCGAAATCGACTGTCTGGATCCGGGCGGCTTTGGTGGCGTGACAGCTACCAAATCGATCACCTTCGATGGCACCGGGACATTGGGTTCGATTCTCGCTTCCGGCGTCCAGGGAATCGTTGTCAATGGTGCAGGAGCAGTAGTCAGGGTGCGCGGCCTTACAATCAATGGCGCCGGCACAACCCTGGGCACAAACGGCATTAATTTCATTCAGGGCAATGCGCTCTATGTCGAAGATACCGTCATAGACTCGTTCAGCACTGCAGGAATTAACATCCCCAGCAGCACGGCGGCCGTGAATGAACTACACTTGCGGAACGTGGTGATCCGCAATTGTGGTACCGGAGTTAACGTCAATAACACCGGCGCCAATGCCACGGTGTTGACGTTTGACCGCGTAAACATCACCAGATCCGGCAACAACCTGAACATTGCAAACGGCGGCCGGGGCCAGATCAGCAACAGCTATTTCGGCTCAAGTCCGGCAGGCTCGGGCATCAATGCGACCCAAGGCACGAGTGCTACTGATATCTCTGTCAATGACAGCTCTATTGTAGGCAACTCGAACGGCATTACGGTCGCTGCCACGGCACGGGTGCGCATCGCCCGGGTCGTAATTACCGGCAATGGCAATTCGTTTGGCCTCGCTGGTGGTTTTATCGACACGGGGTTGAATAATACGATTATGGGGAACGGAACAAATACGGCCCCGAATGGTAATTCCTTCCCGCAGCAGTAGAGCTGGTTTACCTTAGGGAAGGTTAAGAACCGGTGACGTTACCGGCAAATCGGGCGGGCCTTTACGGCCTGCCCGATTTTCTTTTCGTTCCGGGTATTCATGGAGGTATGCTATTGCCCACTCTGGATAGCTTTGGTTTGTATTCAGCATGCTGCTTTGCCTTACGGTGCCTTGACCTTCAGAACAACTGCGGCTAGGATTTTGTATTCGCGCGGAGGGGAAGTTTTCGGATCCTGATAATAACAATGAAGGGTGCGAATTCGAACAGGATGCCCTTTCAAGTCCTTGTGCAAAACCGAAGCGGTCTTACTTGCCTAACAATGAACCTCAGGAATCCAAGGACCGCGAAAGCTCGCCTGTAATGGAATCAGCAACCTTTTCGAAGAGCGCCGCAAGCCCACAATCAAAGCAACCCAGTACAGAGACCGGCCTACCGAACGAACCACTGGTTGTCATCAAACCTGGCAAGTCGTGGGTAGCGCTCAATCTGCGCGACGTGTGGGTATATCGTGAATTGCTCTATTTTTTGATTTGGCGCGAACTGAAGATCCGCTACAAGCAAACAGTCCTGGGTGTTCTATGGGTGATATTACAGCCTGTGCTAATAACCCTCATCTTTACGGTTTTTCTGGGCGGTCTGGCGCGCGTCCCGTCGGATCGCGTTCCATATCCCCTGTTCGCCTATTCGGGTATTGTAGCCTGGACCTTCATTTCCAACTCGATTCTTAACTGCGGATCCAGCTTGGTGGGAAACGCTAATCTAATCACGAAGATATATTTCCCGAGGATGCTTGTACCGGCGGCGAGCATAGGTGGGAGATTAGTAGACTTTGGCATTGCGCTTATTCTCCTGGGCATGTTAATGGCTTACTATCGCGTGTTCCCCACCCGCGCGATTCTAATGCTTCCTGTCGTAATAGTAATAATGACGCTTTTCTCATTGGGCGTTGGGCTTTGGATGGCGGCCCTCAATGTAAAGTATCGTGACATTGGCATTATCCTGCCGGTTGTGATTCAGCTCTGGATGTTTGTTTCGCCCATCGTTTATCCGATTAGTCTAATACCACCCAAATGGAGGTCGTTGTACGCTCTGAATCCGTTAGTCGGAATCATTCAGGGCTTTCGCGCGTCTTTGTTGAATCTTGGGTTTGATTGGTGGGCGCTTGGAATCGCCGCGGTCTGCAGCACAATCCTGCTGGTTTCTGCAGCTTTTGCTTTTAGCCGGATGCAGAGAGGTTTCGCCGACCTTATCTAGAATGTTATGAAGCCTGTAATTCGAGTCGAAGGAGTCAGTAAGCAGTACCGAATTGGCACTCGTCACTCGGCCCACCATGGAAGCTTGAAGCAGACGTTAAGCGAAATCTTTCGCTCGGCGTTCAAGGTAAACCAGCACCAGAATGGTGACTCGCCTGGGGGTGAGTGGGTCTGGGTGCTGAAAGACGTGGGCTTTGAAGTGATGCCGGGCGAAATCGTCGGGATCATAGGTCGGAACGGCGCCGGCAAGTCAACGCTGCTGAAGATATTGTCGCGAGTGTGTGAACCGACCAGCGGCCGAGTCGAGCTATATGGCAGGCTGGGTAGTTTGCTGGAAATCGGGACCGGCTTTCATCCCGAGTTGACCGGCAGAGAGAACGTTTATCTTAACGGGGCGATTCTGGGAATGGCCCGTCGCGAAATTGATAGAAAGTTTGACGAAATCGTCGACTTCTCTGAGATAGAGAAATTCCTGGATACGCCCGTAAAGCACTACTCCAGCGGCATGTATATGAGGTTGGCATTCTCAGTTGCCGTGCACTTGGAGCCCGAAGTACTGGTGATGGACGAAGTTCTCGCCGTCGGGGATGTGGCTTTTCAGAAAAAATGTCTAGAGAAGATGGCGAGAGTAGCCAGAGGGGGCCGCACAGTTCTGTTTGTAAGTCACTCGCTTAGTTCGGTCAGTGAGCTCTGCAATCGAGTCATACTTTTAAAAGACGGCAAGATTGAGGAGGCTGGGCCGACTGAGCAGGTCATAGACAGCTATTTGAGGGAAGTATCGCCGACCAGCACGGGTGGTTTTACCGCCAGTACGCACGATAGGGACATGTTGATAGCCGAGGCTCAAACATTCGATCCAGAGGGCCGCGTTAAGTCGTGCTTTACTCATAATGAAGACATTTTGATTGCGGTTAAATGCAAAATAAATCGGTGGGTACCTAATACAGTAATGGGTTTTAATGTTACCGACCATCGCGGCAGAAAGGTTTTCACAGCGAATAATCCAGAGTGGAGCCGCTTGGAGCCCAGGACCGGAGAGGTTGGGATGACTGTCAAAATACCCCGCCATTTTTTGGTTCCGGGAAAGTACGTCTTCACTTTTGCGGTCAACGACGATTGGGTGGAAAATGTGTTGCCGATAGTAATTGCGGATGCTGGGTCTGATTTCGCTAGATTTGAAGGCGGGGATTACGGGTGTGTGTTTGCGAACTGTGAATGGACCCTTGACTCAGTTTAGCGCCACCTAGCCGCGACTCGCAAACGAAATTGAGCAACTAATTAAGAAGAAGCCGGATCCGCGAGAGGTAATGCCGATTAAGGCGAGGTGTAAAGACCGGCGCGAGGAATGCTAATGGCTGAAACACTAGGTTCCCTGTGCGACAAGTTAACTATCGTTAAGCTCAAGCATTGGCACACCGAGGACAAAGAACGTCTGCAGAATCTGGCGCGCCAGGAAAAGCAGCTTGAAGATGAGATTAACGAGTTCGTTAGTGCTGCCATTGCAGGCCACATTCCGGTGGAGCGTCTGACGTTTGCGGCCAACAAGGTCTATAAAAAAGAAGGCAATACTCTCAGCGATTTTCCCGATGGTATTGGAGCAATATTCTCAATGCTGGCGGACGTTAATTGCAGGTTGTGGCACGTGCAGGAACATGTCTATGACTTTGAAAAGATTCCGGTCGAAGAAAAGGACGGCGTGGTTAAGCAACTGGCTGTTCTAAATCTCGAGCGAACTACTTGCATAGATAAGATCGATGAGTGCGTCCGCTCCCTTATGGAACAAAGAATGGCGCCGGTCAGTGAACTGTAAGGAGTCTAAATGCATTTGATCCACCGAACTACATGCCGGGTTTGCGGTTCATCGTCGCTTACTCCGGTAATAGATCTGGGCGAGCAATACTTACAGGGTTCCTTTGTCAAACCGGGAAAAGAATTACCGCCCAGTCGCAAGATTCCAACAAGCCTGGTCCGTTGTGATCCCATGAGGGACGAGCACGCGTGTGGCCTGCTGCAGATGAGCCATACGGTGCCGCCAGAGGTCCTCTACTCGGCTTACTGGTATCGTTCGGGGACCAACAACACAATGCGCCAGCACCTGAAGGCCATTGCCGATGAAGCCGCGAGCCTCGTCGGAAAGCCCGATGCGCGAGTACTCGATATCGGGTGCAACGATGGCACGCTACTCAACTCGTATCCCTCTGAATTTGAAAAGTTCGGTATCGATCCTTCGGATGTGGCGCAGGAAGTTCGCGGCGACATCAACGTGGTGCAGGGCATTTTCCCGTCCGACGAACTAGCCGAGCGATTGCAGGGCCGGAAGTGCGACATCGTAACCTCGATTGCGATGTTTTATGATCTGGAAGATCCAATCAGCTTTACGAAGGGCATCCAGGACATTCTTGACCCTCAGGGTATCTGGATTTTTGAAATGTCATACATGCCGTCCATGCTCACCATGACGTCGTACGACACCATCTGTCACGAACACCTCGAGTACTACAGCCTGGCTGTTATTGAGTACATTTTAAGGAAGGCGGGGCTGAGAATTTTTAATGTTTCTCTAAACTCTATTAACGGGGGAAGCCTTCGTTGCTATGCGACCCAGGCAGATAACTTCACTTACAAGAACGACGAATGGGCCCGCAACATCAGAGCGATGCACCAGGCGGAATTTGACCTGGAGTTGGACACGGATAAGCCGTATAAAAACTTTCAGGATCGCATCGATGTTCATAAGGATGAGCTCACGTCGCTGCTCAAAGGATTGAAAAAAGAAGGAAAGCGGATTCATATTTACGGGGCCTCGACCAAAGGAAATACGATTCTGCAATGGTGCGGGATTGACAATCAAATCATTGACTTTGCAGCCGAGCGTAATCCTGACAAGTATGGCGCGCACACCCTGGGGACCGAAATCCCGATTATTAGCGAGGCCGAATCTCGGGCCATGAATCCCGATTACTATCTTGTCTTGCCCTGGCACTTTAAGGAAGAGTTTATCGAGCGCGAGAGGGAAACCATCAAGAGAGGTACCGGACTAATCTTCCCCCTGCCAACAATCGAGGTCGTCAAGTAAGCCACGACAGGGCAAACGCGGTTGCGCTCGGGCGCCGAAAATGACCGGTTTCGCCTCCAGGCAATTCGACCAATGAACATGTCAGCATCAGCATCCAATGGATTGGCTTTGCCAAAAGGTCCCCGGGGCCTGTTTCTCAATACTGCCAAGGCTAATTGCAGCATTCATGAATCAGGCAACATGGTCTATCGAAGTTTGATTCTCTCAGATAAGTACCAGCTTGATTATCTTGAGGTGGATCAGACCAACCGAAGCATCTCTCGCGGATATGATTTTTATGTTTTCAATTACCATCATTCAACCATGGGTTGGTTGGACACGAAGTGTGTCCGCGAGTTGCCTGGACTGAAAGCCACCGTAGTTCTCGAGACGCTAACCAATGATCCGTTTGTGTTGTGCCCGGCGGATGACTTCGATGTTTATTTGGCGCTGGACCCTACGATGCACGTGACGGATAAGCGGGTCTATGCAATGCCTCGTCCCTTGGAAGTTCCAGCGGGAACTCGGCCATATCAGGAATCGCCGATACCTGTGATCGGGACGTTTGGCTTAGCGACACCGGGAAAGGGGTTTGAGCTGATTGTCGATGCCGTTAACAAGGAATTCGAAGAGGCAGTCGTCAGGATCAATATCGCGCCGGGGACTCATACCGATGCCTCTGCGTGGGGGCTATACCGGCGGGATTACGCCGGTTACCTAATCGAATTGTGCGAGAAAGTTGCGAAGCAGGGGGTTCAGGTCATTGTTACTCGTGACTATATGACAAAAGAGGGGCTGATTGAATGGTGCGGCCAGAACACGCTCAATTGCTTTCTCTATAACCGGAATCAGCCAGGCTTGGCGGCCACTACCGATCAGGCCATATCCAGTGGACGACCCTTAGCCGTTTCGACAAACGAGACCTTTCGTCATATACATCGCTACCTCGCACCCTACCCATTTCAGAGTCTTAAACAATCTATCGCTACGTCACAATCGGCCGTGCTGAGGATGCAAAGCGAATGGGCCCCGATATACTTTGCGACAAAGTTTGAAGAAGCCCTCGCGGATTTTGGTCTTCTTTGCGACCGCGAACCGGATCAGGTTCAGCCAAGACGGCCGGAAAACTCTGTTGACTCGCGGCCCTTTGTGCTCGAAACACTGAACAAGCAAGTTGAGGCAGATGCAGTTGCGCAAGAAGTGAAACGAAATTCAGTGCGCGTAGCATTACTGACAGTAAGATCCAAACTAAGACTCAGAACCAGAATCAGGCAAATGCTCACAGCGCTGCTACCTGCTGCCGAATCGACCGGAGCTCAATTAGCACCGGCTCCAGTCCAGTTCGAATCGGACCAAGCGGAAGTCAGATCACCACAGGTTCACATACCAATCTCAGGACCGTCCCGAGAGGATACGATACTAATAATCTCTCATCGAGAGAGGCGATGTGGGATTCACCAGTACGGGATCAATATTACCGAAGCGCTTCAAAAATCTTCTCGCTACTTATTTCCTTATGTTGAATGCGACAATGAAGAACAACTGCACCGAGCCATACTTCTAACAAATCCATCAGCGGTTATTTACAATTACTATCCGTTAACTATGCCCTGGCTGACACCAGAGATAACCCGGCGACGCAAAGTCCTGCAATTAGGAGTCATGCACGAAGTGACTCAGCAGGACGCCGACAATGCGACCCGGGAAATGTTTGATTATCATTTGTGTCCTGATCCAACTCTGATAGAGAATAATCCCTATGTTCTTAAGACACGCCGCTTGATTCTCCCCTATCTTAATTATGAACTCCTTCCTGACATTGTGACCATAGGTAGTTTCGGCTTTGGTTTCGCCGATAAGGGTTTTGAACGGCTAATTAACGTCGTGCAGGAGGAGTTTGATGAAGCGAGAATCGTACTTAATCTACCTTTTAACGATATTGTGGGAGAAGATTTTCAGCGTAATGCGCTTGCCAGAATCAAGGAATATGGGCAACGTGTTTCAAAACCAGGAATAGACGTAGTAATAACTCATGAGTTCTTTAGTAAGCGGCGTCTGCTCGATTTTTTGGGAGGTAATACTATCAACGCATTTTTCTACGATACGCCAAAGCATAGGGGAATCTCGAGTACGATTGAGTACGCTCTTGCGGTGCAAAGACCAATCGCCATAACCAAAAGCGGAATGTTTAGGCACGTTTCGTCGGTAAGCCCTTCGATTTGTATTGAGGATTCAAGCTTGAAAAAGATTATTGAAAATGGCATTGCTCCCCTCGTTCCTTTTTACAATGAATGGAGCGAAGCAAATTTTGTTTTGGACTGCGAGCGCATTATGGACAAAGTCCTTGGAAAAGGAAAAAGCAAGTCTGCTCCCAGCCGCGCTTGAGCGGCCTGACCAACCTGAAGAGAGTCCGCAAGGAGATCCAGTGTCATGTCGTTAGAGTCGGAAACCCACCAGACGCCAGTCTTGTTCGTTAACTATGAAGAACGACAGTGCGGGGTCTATCAGTACGGCCGGAATCTGTTCAGCGCCCTCACTCAATCCGAGAAATATAGATTTGATTACGCGGGAGTGAGAAGCCTTGAAGAGCTTGATTCGCAGGCCAACAATTCAGATTACGCAGCAATTATCTATAACTACCACCCCCAGACGCTGACATTCATAAATCCTCAAATGTCGCGGCGGTACGAACAAGTCAGTATTGCCGTCATGCACGAGATGACTCAGGCCGAAGCCGACACTATGCCTGACGGATTTTTTCAATACTATGTGATGGGCGATCCCACCCTGATAGAGAACAACCCAGCCGTATTCAAAACGGGCAGGCTAGTCCTTCCCTATACAAAGACAAAACAGGACCCGGAGATATTAACCATCGGGACGTTGGGGTTCTCGGTCGGCAGTAAGGGCTATCAAACCCTCATCGACAAAGTACAGGATGAATTCGATGAGGCCATTATTCGGGTGCACATTCCCGCCAATGGAATAATCGATCCAGAGGGCGCCGTGGCCCGTCAGCAGATTGAGGAATGCCAGCGCAGAATCAGGAAGCCGGGAATCAAAATACAGGCCTCGCACGATTTTCTTGACCGGGAAGCGATGTTGGATTTCCTTGCAGGGAACACTCTGAATGCTTTCTTGTATGATTACCTGGAAGTTGCGGGTGTCTCGAGTTCTCCGGACCACGCCTTGGCCGTGCGGCGTCCGATGGTAATAACAAAGTCGATTATGTTTCGACATCTCCAATCGGTTTATCCTCCGATAACTATCGAAGACTCGAGTCTCAGCGAGATAATCAAAAACGGTATTGAACCTTTCGAACATCTTTATCAGTTGTGGAGTGAGGAGAACATAAGGTCTGAATACGAGAGTATTCTGGACAAGACTCTGAATCCGAGCAGTGCCACTGAATTTGCGGCGAGGCCGAGCGCCAACGACAGCCAAATCCACGTGATCAATGATTTCGATTACAAGAAACTTACCCGTCAATATAAGAGTAAGAGAAACTTCCTAAAGCGCCGATTACATCGAGCGTTAACAAACAAGGCCCTAAAGATCGCGTCCAGGACGTCTCCAGCCCAGGGTCCACGAGCGCTGGGCGTCAAGCGTTTTAATCGTATATTAGATAATCAAGCACGGGCGCAATACGAACCAGTGATCGCGCAGATGCATTCACTGGCGCCTGAGATCATGGTGTCAAAAATACCGGCAGCAAACATACAGCAAGCATTTATTTTTGATGCTGTGCGGCGCTTTACTCCGGCATCCGGATCACCTCGCCTTTTGTGCGTGGGAAGTTACGATGATTCAGCCTCGGCAAGTCTGAAAAAGCTGGGTTATTCGATACAAGAAATTGACCCGGAGGTTAACGGTCTCGATTTAGATGCTTTTTTTCACTTGCCTTCAACTTTAAAGGGCAGCTACGACATGATTTTCTCGACCTCAGTATTAGAGCACGTGGCGGACGATGAGCTTTTTATGACGCAGATTGCCGACTTACTCGGGCCCGGCGGCGTCGGCATATTGACCTGCGACTATAATGATCTGCACCGGCCCGGAGACCCGGTCATAGCAGGAGATTATCGGTTTTATACCCAGAAGGATCTGATCTGCAGGATCCTGCCGGCAATTAAGGGCTGCTCTCTGGTGGATGTCCCCCATTGGGAATGTTCCAATCCCGATTTCATGTTCGTTGGATACCGTTACACGTTTGCAACGCTTGTTTTTAGGAAGAACACCGCTGAGGTGAAGCATATATGAGAGGAAAATATTTTGCTCGACATCCATTGATCAGCCTCAAAGCCAAGAGCATCAGAATTCGGTCGACGCTTTTTCCGCCGTCTCGAGAGTTGAAAGTAGATTGGGCCGCTATGTCTGCTTCAGAACAGAGAACATTCTTCGCCATGAACGGCTTCCTCGTCATATCCGAAGCAATATCATCGCAGGAACTCCGAGAGATTCATCGCGAGATCGACGCAGTTGGTTTGGCTGGTTTGACAGCAGATATCTGGGGGGTACGTTCCTTTGCTCCACTAATCGAGAATAAGAAAACACTTTCAGCGTTGCGAAATATTTTTGGTGACGAACTGCGCTTTTTCAAAGGTGCTTATACCGACTCGCCGCCCCGCGGGCCAGTAGGATCAAGGTCAACACGAACGGGGTTTCATGTTGACTACGGGGTTGGAGAATCCGATCAAGACTTTCGCAATTCATGTGCCTCATGGATTAACGTCGGCTATTATCTCACCGACTTGACTCCGGAGAACTCGCCCTTATGGATCGTGCCGGGTAGTAATCGCGACTACAGCATCGTCCCTTGCTCCGATATGGAGCACATGGACAAGGATTCCAGGATGGTTCTTGCAAAGGCGGGCGATGCGATGATGTTTCACTGCATGACGGTCCACGCTGGAGGCTATAATGTATCCAAAGATGCACGGCGGGCGGTCTATTTATCTTACCGCCCCGCTTGGGCCCGCCCCGTTAGATCCGTGCCAGAGTGGCCTGAGGAATTTATTGAGAGTGCTCCGCCGGAAAGGAAGAGATTGCTGCTACATTTGAATGAGGGAATAGCGCCCAGACCCAAAGATTCTTAATCTAGCTGCGTTTCGCGATTTGCGGATTCATAATCCCATATGAACGCTATTATTTTCGGCGCCAACGGTCAGGACGGCTACTACCTGGGTGAATTGTGCAGAGCCAAAGGCATCGAGCCGATAGAAGTGTCGCGCTCGGGTAATGGGGTTCGTGGCGATGTGTCCTCTTACGAGCAGACGGAGCATCTAATTAAGAAATATCGGCCCGCCTATGTTTTTCATCTCGCGGCAAATTCGACCACACAGCATGACGCCCTGTTTGAAAACCATGAGACAATTTCTACCGGCACTCTGAATATTCTGGAAGCAGTGAAATCTCATTCCCCGTCTGCAAGAGTATTTATCACGGGCAGCGGAGTACAATTTAGAAATACTGGGCAGCCGATATCGGAAGATCAGGAGTTCGAGGCGACCAGCCCTTACTCGGTGGCTCGCATTCAGTCGGTTTATGCCGCCCGGTATTATCGTGCTTTGGGACTTTCGGTGTATGTCGGTTATTTGTTTCACCACGAGAGTCCCATGCGCCAGCCACGTCACGTCAGCCAAAAAATTGCCTTGGCCGTAAAACGTATTGCCGAAGGTAGTAGGGATATCCTTGAGCTTGGGGACATTTCCGTAGAAAAGGAATGGACCTTTGCCGGCGATGTAGCTAATGGCATTCTCACCCTGGTGGAACAGAACGCGGTGTTCGAAGCGGTCATCGGCTCTGGCGTAGCCTATTCGATCGAGAATTGGTTAGACGAATGTTTCGGGGTAATTGGCAAGGATTGGCGCGACCACGTGCGATGCCGCGAAGGGTTTACTGCTGAATACAAACGCCTGTTGTCGAACCCGCGGACGATGAAGTCTCTCGGCTGGTCTCCATCCGTGAACTTTTCAGACCTGGCCGCAATGATGATCTCGGCTAAAGAATCTGAAGCCTTTTTTCCAAAGAGTTAGGAAACGTCCGCGGTTCTTAATGAGTGCGATTTCTTCGGGCGGCAACAGCAGTTGAGGGAAGTAAACTCGGGGGATGGGTAAGACTCTTGCGCAGTGGTTGGGATCATCAGGCGGCCGTGGTGGTACGAGACTTTGTGCCAACGCTTAATGCGCCTCACTGAGTTAAGGACGTTATTTTTAGGCTGAGCGTGGGAGCTCTTCTCTCTCGATTACCAAAACATGCATGTAGGAATGGATATCGAAATCTGCCGCATTACCGAGACCGGTCTCTACACCTATATCTGGAACCTTCTGAAGAATTTGACCGAACTTGAGTCTGCGCCACAAATAACTCTCTTTCTTCACGGGTACGCCGGAATGGAAGAACCGGCGCCTGTCCGACGAATCGCGGAACACTTTTCGAGTGTCCACTTGCAATATGTTTGGCACGATGTTCCATCTCCTCTTTTTTCGCGTCCTCGGGGCAGCAAATCGACACGCCCCGGTTCGTGGCGTAAACCGATCGACCGACGTGCTCTGCTTCCCCTGTGGCGGAGCATGATGAATCCCAAATTACCCGGCGTTGCGCAGTTGGCTCGCGTCTCTCGGATGGCGCAGAGATTTCTGGGGAATTCAGCCGACCCGACGGTGGATGTCTTTCATCATCCAGTTGGGCTGGTTTTCCCTATGCAGAACAGCGCCAATGTCATAACGGTTAGCGATTTAATTCCGGTCCATTTTCCTCATTACTATTCCGGCGCCGTGAACTGGTTTAGGGAAAGTTTTGAGAAGGCGGAGCAAATGGAAGCCGTTCTGACCTATTCTGAGTATACGAAGTATGACATGGCCCAGACTCTGGGAGTCAATACTGATAACGTTACAGTTGTCCCTCTGGCGGCCCATGAAGATTATCGTCCCATCACCGACCGTACCGAGATAAGGGGAGTGCTACAAAAGTACGACCTGGGGGATCGTCCCTACATTCTCCACATAGGATCCTTGGAACCGCGAAAGAACTTGACTCGCCTGGTCGAAGCCTTCCATATGCTAAAGCTCGAAGAACCGTCCCTTGAGCATCAACTCGTATTGGCAGGGAACGCGAGCTTGATGAGCGAGCCGATCTTTGAAGCGATTCAAGGGTTAAAGCTGCGATCCGACGTGAAGTGGCTGGATTTTGTTCCTTTTGGCGACTTGCCGGCTCTCCTTAACGGGGCGGATCTGTTTGTTTTTCCATCGATCTACGAAGGATTCGGCCTGCCACCGTTGGAAGCTATGGCTTGTGGCACGCCGGTCGCGACCTCCAACGCAACCTCGATACCCGAGGTTGTCAGCGATGCGGGTTTGCTATTTGATCCTTATCGCATAAAGGATATGGCTGAAGCAATGCACCAAATTCTGACGGATTCCGATCTACGGGAGTTGCTGCGACAGAAAGGGCTTAAACGGGCGAAGACGTTTTCGTGGCAGAAGACGGCCCGCTCTACTTTGACTGCGTACGAGGAGGCGTGGGCTACATTTCGCAGGAAGGGAACGAAAAACAAAGGACAGCGAAGCATGCGATACGAAACTACCCCTAACTACTCACAGATTCGGAGTTGGGTAGTAGACCAGGTTACTAAGCAGGTAAACGAAAGCAGCAAATAGCAAACTTGGCAGGACTGCGTTGCTATTGGATTGGCAAAGATCACTCGGCTGATTTGGTGAGTTAGGTGTGGGTATTCGAGTAGCTTACGACATTACATTCCTCGCCTATTTCTTTGACCGCCCGGGGGACCAGAGCGGTGTCTACAGGGTCGTTGAAGAACTCTTCGGGGCACTCTGTCTCAGCAACGAGGTTGAGTTAACCGCGGCCACATTGTCGGGCGATGACCCACTTTCGGATTCGCTCAGGTCGCGCCTTTTTCTCGAAAGCCGAGCGGACAAGTTAGGGTGCGATTTCAGGCACTCATTCCGCAGCCGCTGGAGACTAACAGGCCTGTATGCCGACGTCTTCCGTGCGTTTGCTTCTGGTGAGGCGGAGAGATTGTCACCCTACTCGCCGCGGGCCCTCTACTTGCGCCGGATGCGGAGCGTGCTCTATCGGTTACTCCATACCTACAAGATGGATGACCTGCAGCATTGGATCAATCCTCGTGAGATCGATGTCTACCACTCGCCATTCTTAAAGCTGCCCGCGCGTGAAGTGACCGGACGCCTGCCGCGAATTCTCACAATCTATGATTTGATTTTCATCAATCGTCCGGACTTCATGCCTGATCATCTGGTCAGCTTCCTTCATGAAATATTCAAGAGTGTCGATCCGGACAGAGATTGGGCCACCAGTATCTCTGAGTTCACGAAGCAGGAATACTGCGAGCACTCCGGCATGTCGCCCGATCGCGTCTTTGTAACGCCGCTGGCTGCCGCTCCGCACTTTCATCCCGTTATGGATCAGGAAGAGATAGCTTTGGCGCGTCGTCGCTATGATATTCCCGAAGGTAATTATTTTCTCGGGCTGGGCGTCCTTCAACCAAGAAAGAATCTCAGTCATCTAATTCGTTGCTTTTTTCGCGTTCTCGAGGAGCAGCACCTGCCGGACACCTATTTAGTGCTGGCCGGAGCCCAGGGATGGATGTATGACGAGATATTCGCCGAAGCCGTTGGCATTAAGTCGGGCGATCGATCGCGGGTGATCTTGACCGGACACGTCGCGGACGATGATCTGGCGGCGCTCTACAGTGGGGCAACCGCTTTCGTTTATCCATCGCTCTACGAAGGCTTCGGGTTGCCGCCACTCGAGGCTATGGCCTGCGGCACTGCGGTCATAACTTCGAATGTGACCGCGCTGCCTGAGGTTGTCGGATCGGCGGGACGAACTGTGTCGCCGACGGATTCTGACGCCTTGTGTCAGGCAATGCTGGATTTGCTGCTCGATCAAGGATACCGTCAGGAGCTGGGGCGCAAGGGGCTGGAGCGCGCCGCGGAGTTTAGTTGGAAAAGGTGCGCCGAAGAAACGGCGAAAGCTTACCAGGTTGTGGCGGGTCAGCAGGCGAGCTAGATCCTGTGTAACTCGCGGGCGAATGGCAATTTTGCGTCACCGGACTGAAGACAATTCCTATAGTTTATGAAGGTCCTCTTTTTCACTCCAAGTCTTGCACGGACAGGTTCTGAGATGGCCATCTATAATCTCATCTCTAATGCAAACCGGCAGGAGATAAGCACGGCCGTCGCCGTTGGAATGGATGGAGCGCTGTTGAAACAGCTTCCCGAGGGCGTGCCCTGGACAAACTATAACGCAGTCAAATGTCCCAGAAGGTCGGCTCGATTGAAGGGAGTACTCCGTCGAATAGTTGGCAAACGTCAGAGGAGGGATGAGTGGCTATCAGAGTTCACGCGGGAATATGACGATTACATCTGGTACCTCAATACGGTTTGTCAGCCCCATGTTCTCAGGCAGGCGCGCAAGTTTGGTGTGCCCTGCGTGGTTCACTCACACGAGCTGGAACAGATGTTTGTGAATCTTACCGAAGATGAGGTTTTTGACCTCGTCAATTACCCGAAACTGATCATAGCCTGCTCGGAGGCCGCCCGAAGTGTTATGAATATGTTGGGCAGGAAAGAGAATCTGGAAGTACTTTATGAGGCGATTGACCTAAAGAAAATAGTGACCAGTCCGGAAGCGTCAGAAGCGGTTCGCGAAAAGCTAAACATATCGAAGAGTACATTTGTCTGGGCAATGTCGGGAACCCTGGATCCGAACAAGAACCCGATTCAGTTCATCGAACTTGCCCGAGAAATGGCGGAAAGAAAGTTGAACGCCCACTTTATATGGATCGGCGCCGGCGGAACGGGCTATCCGCTTTTTGTCGAGGGGGTGTTCAGATCCCAAACCGAACTCGAGAACCTGAGTTGGGTAGGAGCGAGAACCGACGATTATTACGACTATCTGAACGCCGCCGACGGGTTTGTCCTGACTTCGTACCGTGATTCGTTTCCATTGACGATGCTTGAAGCTGCGGCGTTGGGGAAGCCAATTGTCTCATTTGATTCGGGGGGCGTAACGGAATTTGTTAAGCCGGGAATGGGCGTGGTGATTGGCTCCTGGGACCCGGCTGACTTAACGCAGGCAATGATCAAAGTCATGACTGGCGAGATACCTTGCGACCCGAATACTTCGCGAACCCAAGCCGAAAAATTCGACGCCTCCATACAAGCCAGACGGTGGCAGGAGGTCATGAAATCCTATTTCGCCACTTAACTTCGCCACTCCTAACACTCCAGGATGACGCTTGGAGTGCCGTCCCAGTGTTTGGTTAATTCAGCCATCTGCGCTTCTTGTCGAAACTCACGCCACCCCGGCATTGCGGCTGCGTGATCCAGTCCGTCCACACAGACTATGAGCCGTCGCACGCGTTGTTTAAGGTCGCGCAACCTGCCAATAGTGTTGCCGGGTATCTCACTAAGATCGGCTGCCACTACCACACAATCAGATTGTAGTTCCCCCGTGTTCCAGCCAACAAAGCGGTGGAAGATTCGACGATTACGGTTGGGATGCTGGACAAATCCTCTCGCCTCAATCGTGCCGTACCACGTGGGTGAGTGAAGGCATTCCACCAGATCTTCAGACTGCGTTAACGACTCCAGCAGCTCTTCGGCCTTAAGAGTAAAAGCCTGGGGATAGCCGCCCAGTCGATGATAGTAGGAAGTTTGCAGCCGTCGCCACCATCGCTTAATCGGTTCCAGGCGCGACGCCGGCGCCCAACCATAACAAGCCGGGAGATCGCCGCAGCTCGTCGAGATGCGTCCTAAAGCCGCGCCGTGCTTCTCCCAAACATATCGATGTGCGTCTTCGAGTCCCTGAAGATTCGTTGACTTTGAGTCGTGCCAAACCGGTAGTGGGAGCACATAATTGGTAGCGCCCCCTCGAATGGCTGCGCAGCAGGCATCAACGCCGTACGCATGCCAACCTGGTACATCTTCGTCAAAATACCTGTCGCGCTCAGGCTGGCGACGGTGGATCAGAAGGCATTCGTCCAAGGTCTGAACTTCTCGCGGCTTTTCAAACGGAGATCCCAACAACATTCCCCGGTCGAGAATTATTCCGCGTAACTTTGCCTCGCTGGTGAACCCGGCCACACCGGCCCAACCCTCGAGGTCTGATGCCGCCAAAAGTTTTTCAGCGCGGGCGATCCAATCTTCAGAAAGGAGTTCTATGTCCTGGTGAAGGAAAACGATCCAATCACCGTGGGATTGAGCGGCTCCCCAATTAAGAGCTTTCGCCGCGCTGTCGAAACGGCCGGAGACGTTGTCGATGGTAATAAGTTCATGGGAGGTATTTTGAGCGGCCAAGCCATGCAGCAGCCGATTTTTCAGGACCTCGGCGTCATTGAAGACACATATGATCGAAAGCATTCGTCAGGTACCAGAATCCCTAAATTTAGGCCCATCGAGTCCAGAAATGTCGACAGTTCTGTAAGCCGTTATTCCGATGAATTAGTAGCAGCGAGGTGGCGGGATCCTTCCTTCCTCAAGATAAAGATGCACTCTTCACCGTTCTTCAGGAACAGCTCAATGTCGAAGAGCACGTCTAACTTTGACCTCAGGGCCGCGAGCATTTCCCACATCTCACGCTGCGTCCAGACATGAAAGTGAATGCTGTAATCCATTCTCAGGAGTTCGTCCATCCTGTCCTGGACGACGGAGTCTTCAGTCTTGTTGACGAGACGAACCCATTCCTCGAAATGGTCCCGCTTGGACCAGGCCGGGCCTTTCGCGTAGTCCGTCAAAACGTGATCGAGGGTTGTCACCGGGCGATCGACGTCAAACGTGTAACGCTTGTCAGGGATAGCCAGATAAAGAATGCCCTCATCTCTAAGAACCCGGAACATGTTGGTCAAAGCCATCAGAGGGTTCTGAGAGTGTTCGATAAAGTGGTTAGCGATGACGAAGTCCTGGCTGGAGTCCTGAATAGTTTCCAGAAGTTCGCCATCCGCGATAATGTCCGGATTGACCAATTCAAGATTGCTGAGCTCCTCGTATTGTTTTCGCAACTCAGCTACAGACAGACGATCTACATATTTTACCTTTGCCACTTGCGGAACCTGTAACGGCAAGTGCAGTGCTCCTATTTCAATACCCTCGCCCTTAAGGTACCGAAAAGCAGCGAGTTGGCGGCCCAAATTTAGAGGCTCCTCGGAGCGCGATTCGCTCCGGCCCAGAAGGCCCCTGACTTTCAGCCTCACCTTCAGCGGTAAGAGTTTCCTGTACGTTTCGCCAATCATACCCTCTGAACTTTGAAATGCATTCCTCTCCCACTACAAAAGACGCTATACCCATGCCGACCCGTTTTAATCATCATGCCTGATATCCGTCGGCTCGCGGCGCCACATCCCGAGGCATTCATGCGTGGCGTTGGCCGTCCACGAGTTAGCTTGACGATACGAGATTGCAAGTCCCGTTATTTTGCCGCCTTGTGTAAACAAGGGCCTGAGCCGTATGTTATCCTACTCCGAGTCAGGGCGCTAAAGCATGGTGCAGCAGCCCCAAACCAGAGTTCTGCGTTAATCAAGTCTCACGTGAAAACTCTTGTTAGCGTTATCATACCGGCATACAACGGCGAGCGATTTATTGCCCAGTCTCTGCAGTCGGTGCTTAATCAAACCATTAAAGATCTGGAAATAGTTATTGTAGACGATGGTTCGACCGACACGACCGCGGAAATTGTTCGTGAGTTTCAGAGAGCCGATAGTCGGATCCGCTATATTGCCCAAGCCAACCTGGGTCAGGCGGCAGCCAGAAACACGGGGGCAGCAGCGGCGGCGGGTGACCTGATCGCTTTTCTGGATCAGGATGACCTTTGGCTCGACCATAAACTGGAAGTACAAATAAGAGCTCTGAAAGAGTCGGGTGCGGATGTCGTGTTTAGCAATGGCCATATCTTCGGGCACGAACCGAGTGACGACAACATGTCTTTCCCGGTAGTTCACGGCAAGTTTTCCGGGACGGAGATGTTCCCCTTGCTATTCAATCAAAACCAAATTCCTCTGGCCACAGCCTTGGTGCGTGCAGACGCGTTTGCGGCCGCCGGTCGGCTGGATGAGAATCCGCTTTATCAGAATGCCGACGATTACGACTTTTGGCTGCGGCTGGCTGGCGGCGGGCGAATGTTTGTCGGGCTCCCGGAAAAATTGATCCGGTATCGGATCCACTCTGGTCAAGCGTCAACCGACGCCGTCAAGATGTTAAAGGCTGAGTTAGCGGTTCTGAGGAAACACGAACACAACTCATTGCTGAACGGAGTAGAAAAGGCCCCCAGATTTCATTCCATGTATTACAAACTCGTTCTAGCGTTAGTCGAAGTTGGTGAGTATAAGGAGGCCCGACAGTACCTACAGCACATTCTAGCGCAGGAGGACTACCCCATAGGTGTTAGGGCCCAAGCCTTAGCTTTAAGGTTATTGCCGAGCCACTTCAAGAGCATCATGGATCTTTCTCATCGGATTCGCGAGAGTGTCGGTTATAGAATCGCTGGACCACTTCGGCGCGTTTTGAACCAAGCTCGGAGTATGGTAGCGAATTTCTTTATCCAGATCATGATCGTGTGCTGAGGGTTGTTGTCTCAAGTCCCAGCCAGCTGCATTACTACAAAAACCCAGGTTTGGGTTGAAGATTTGAGCCGAAGCTGAATAGCGCGTTGCCGCGCAGCCCGGGATCAAATAGTATTGCGTACTTCCCGAAGTTGGGAATGAACCTGGCAAGAGCCAGCGAGAATAATGAATCCACCGCTAGTCACGATAGTCATCCCGAGCTATAACTACGGGCATTTGATCGGCCAGACGCTGGAGAGCGTTTTGGCCCAGACCTACGAGCATTGGGAGTGTTTCGTGGTCGATGACGGCTCGACGGATAATACGGGCCAAGTCGTGAAGGGCTATGTCGAGAAAGACGCGCGAATCAGATACATTTTTCAGAAGAACCTGCGCGCGGGCGCCGCGAGGAATAACGGCATTCGAAATAGCAACGGCAAGTACCTCCAGTTTCTCGACGCCGACGATTTGATCGAAAAGACAAAACTTGAAAATCAGGTGGCGTATCTCGAGCAGCATCCGGATGTTGATATTATTTACGGGGGGATAAGGTATTTCAGGACGGAAGAGCGTTTAGCCGATCTATCTCGAGCAGTCGGAGAAGAAGTTACCTGGATGCCCCGGATTTCGGGCAGTGGACGACCTGCGGTACTGGCGCTGATCCGCCTGCCGGTCGTCATTCACAGCCCCCTGGTCAAAAAAGGCGAAGGAGACTCGCTAGTCTACTTCGATGAAGAATTGAACGCGTGTGAGGACTGGCTCTATTGGGTGACCAGCGCTTTGAGGGGCAAGCGGTTTCACTACGAAGAAATTGCAGGCACGCTCGGCTTCTATCGAGCGCACTCGAATAGTGCGTGCGCGAATCAACCGTTCATCGATATTGAAACCAGACGCCTGCGGCGAATCCTGAAAACTATTATTACTGATAAAGAAGGAGTTGAGCTGAATCGCCGGCTGGGCGCAGAGTACGAAGGAAACATCGGGATTAATGAAGTAATGACCGGCAGCGTGAAGCGGGCCGTATGGCAATTTCTCAAGGCCGGGGCAAAGAGCCCGCGGATGCGCGAGAAGCTGAAATGGATCTTTTGTGCTTGCGCCGCTCCATTTGCGCCGAAACAAAGATTTGAGAAGCTGGTCGTTACCCCGCTCGGCAAATCAATCGCAGGCCTCTTGCGCTATCGCTCACCTCGAAACTCATATTAGTAGCTGTTGGGCTGCGGCTGGATTTTGTTGGCGCGCATTGAGTGTATTGGCTTGTTGATGTCTCCCGCAAAGGCGCTAAGACAGGAGTCGCAAAGAGAACCTGGTTAAGACCATGGCTTAAACATCAAGCTGAGAAACCATGATTCGACTCTACAGTAAAGCACGGCCTGAGTCGGGAGTTTATGGATCGTACCAAGCTCAAAATCGTGAAGGGTAAATTTGAAGAGATCCCGCTACCCAGCGATTCTCAGGATCGAGTCTTTTGCATTAGCGTGATGGAGCACGTCCCGCCGGGCGTTCGCCGCCGCGGAATGCAGGAGATTGCCCCGCATTCTAAAGCCTGGCGGTAAAGCTATTCTGACCGTGGACTTGGTTGAGCCCTGCCGACCTGCGTTGGCCGATCCAGCGGTTCGGTATGTTCGACAGCAAATAGCCGGCTGACGTCTTCGGGATGACCCTGCTTAAAGAGGACCGTCATATAGAAACGCTGTACCGTGGCGCAGGTAATGATCGCGTGGAATCCGTGCCGCTGTGGCGCCGGTAGCGTCCTGCGTGAGCTGAAAAGGACCGAATGAGAATCTGCCACTCCGAACTACCTTATGACTTTGCCTAAAGCAACTTCCGGAACAGCGATCGTAATGGGGGCCGCGGGGCAGGATGGTTTTTTTCTGACTGAGCGGCTTCTTAAGGACGGATGGTTTGTCCATGCCACCGGCCGGCGGCACTCTATTCCTGACTTTGATTATTTACCGGATCAGATCAAGGCCCGGTTGCAGGTTCATCAAGTCGATCTCTTGAGGCCGCAGTCAGTATTCGATTTGATCAAAACAGTCCAACCGGATGAATTTTACAACCTGGCGGGGCAAAGCAGCGTTTCGAAATCTTTTTCTGACCCTCTCGATACCTGGCGTACCAATGCCGAATCGGTAGTTCACCTGCTTGAATGCATCAGAAAGCACAGCTCTGAAACTCGTTTTTATCAGGCCTCGTCAACCGATATGTTTGGGATGCCGGCGACTGACGCCTCCGTTTTCAACGAGGACTCAGCTCTGAATCCCCAGAGTCCCTATGCCAGTGCTAAAGCCGCGGCCCACTTGCTCTGTCATTCTTTTCGACAGGTATATCGCCTGCGCATCGCGAGTGGCATACTTTCAAATCATGAGTCTCACCGCCGGGGGCGGTCATTTCTTTCTCGCAAGGTTGTCGAGCACATCAGGAAACTGAAAGAACTTTCTACCGCCGGGCTGAAAGACTGTCCTCCCCTGGCAGTGGGGAATCTCAAGGTGCAACGAGATTGGGGGTTTGCTCCTGATTATGTTGACGGCATGTTAAAGATAATTCGACAGGTACAGACTCGGGCCGCGTTCACGGGAGACCCGGTTGAGGAGGATGAGGCGTCGAATTATCGCGACTATGTGCTGGCCACGGGACAGACCCACGCCGTTTGGGAGTTGATCGATTGCGCGTTTACAATTGGTGGTTTCGATCTTGACTGGGATTTGGAGGGTAACGATCCGGCAGCGTGGCGAGGCTGTTTTCGCGCGACCAAAACGACGGCAGTCACAGTTCGACCCGAGCTTTTGCGCACTGCGGAACCAATGATGATCCGGCTCGCTCCGGGGCGGGCGGAAGCCGAATTAGGGTGGGCGCCGCAGCAGGGCTTGGAGGTTTTTCTCAGTGATATGTTCGCCAACCCTCCGCCTCGGGAAGTGATCGAGGACGCCGCGAAGGCCTGACTCAGAATGGGATTAAGAGATGTCAAAGGGTTCCGGGGCGCGCTCTATAGGGTGGGACAGATGCAGGCGCGTGGCGCCTTTGCCTCCAGCGGAATCGCAAATTATCTCCGGCTCTCGGTAAACGAGAAGGGAGCGCGGCCCGCAATTGCCGCGGTCGTCGTAGGTCGAAACGATGACTACATGTCGGACTTCGCCGAGCGTTTGCAGGCGACGGTTCAGTGGAATATTCGTTATCTGGTCAGTGAAGTTGTGTTCGTGGAATGGAACCCGCCCGGCGATCGCGATCTGCTCGCGCAGGAGTTAGCGAGAAAATTCAAATGCCTGCGTGCCTACGTGGTGCCGGCCAAAGTCCATGAGCGCATTTGCGAGAACGCGAACGTGAAACTGCTCGAGTATCACGCGAAGAACGTTGGCATCAGGCGGGCCCAATCTGACTGGATAATGACCACCAACGCCGACGCCGCCGTCGGGCTGGACTCGGTGAGGAAGCTGCTCGGCGCCGACCTTGATCCGGGAGTAGTGTGGACAGCTGAACGTTTTGATATTCCCTGGCACGAGGGCCAGCAAACCCGAATAGGGCTGTTTGATAGTCTCCGTTTTCGACGGCCAATTCCCTACAATGACCTGGGGACCGGAGAGTTTTGTTTGGCTGCGAAAGAGCTTTGGCACCGGGTTCGCGGCTATGATGAGCGGATGTTGCGCCATCGCATCGGTTGTGATCGGCGCGGCACTGCCCAGATGCGGGCGCACGGAGCCCAGCTTCGCAGAGTGGGCACGGTGCTGCATCTGACTCATCCGACCTCTTGCACTGAGAGTGTTCAGCCTCATCATGGCGAGTTGGCAACCATCGAGGGCGTGCCTTACCACAACGACGCTGATTGGGGACTCGGAAATCTTCGCGAGGTGCAACTGGATGAGCGAGTGTGGCGACTTGATTAACCGTCATGCGTTAATTTGAGTGTCCTGAACGTGCAAATTCGACAAGAGGGATTGACCAATCTTAATGAGAGAACTGGTACTGGGCGGAGAAGGCCTGATTGGCTCGACGCTGGCGGCAGCGTTAAGCGCGAGAAACCACCAGGTTGTTTCGCTTGATTTGAAATCAGGCTGCGACTTGCGCAAGCCTCTTGACCTGACTCCTTTTGAAGAATGCGATCGGGTTTGGTTTCTCGCCTGGGACACTGGTGGCGCCAAGTTCCTGGAAGCCGAAGACAGGCAGCATGAGCAGTACCGGAACAATTGCGAGTTGTCGCTGCGGATCTTTGACGCGCTGTCGCGGACTAAAAAACCTTTCCTGTTCAGCACGTCTCAACTCGCTGGGCTGCCAAATGCTTACGGTACAACCAAGCTGATGGCCTGGCACTGGGCGGCGCATTTGGGTGGCAAGGTGGCCCGGTTGTGGAACGTGTACGGATGGGAGCATCCAGACGCGCGCAGTCATGTCGTTACCGATCTGGTTCTGTCGGGATTGCGTGGGCAGGTAAAGTGCATGACCCGCGGCGAAGAGAGGCGTTTGTTTCTCTATAAGAGTGATTGCGTCACGGCCCTGCAGACTTTATTCGATTCTTCCTTACAGACCGCGGAGATAGCCGGGCCCAAGTGGTTGAAGATTCGCGAAGTCGCTGAAGAGGTCGGCAGGCAACTCAAAGTCGATGTTGCGTTGGGCCAGGCAAAGGGATCTGAAGTTCCAATCGATCCAAGTGAGCTGCTGCCGGATTGGCAACCACAGGTTTCGCTCGCTGAAGGTATTGCCAATGTGATATCTGACGCCCGCGCATACATGGGCCGAAAAGAGAGCGCCCGCCAGGCCCCTCTTCGTGAGTAATGAACAGCAACCGCAATTTTGCGCAGCGTTTGAAGCGCAGGGTAGTGGGATCATCAGCGGCGAGCGCGCCGACCAGGTTAGCAATGGATGGAGGAAAAATCGGCCAGACTATGGCAACAGATCTTCACTCGAGCTTTAGACTTGGTTATCGTCCGGCTTTGGACGGTGTCCGTGGCATTTCTATTCTGGCCGTAATGTGGCTGCATGGTTCCCTGCTCTGGGTGGGAAGAGGCGGCTTCCTGGGTGTCGACATTTTTTTTGTACTGAGCGGATTTTTGATCACGACTCTGCTGATCCAGGAATGGGAGCAAAACGCGTCGATCTCCTTTCGTACTTTTTACATCCGCCGCGGCCTCAGGCTTATGCCGCCGCTCTTTGTTTTGATAGCGGTCTGCTTGGTTTTGGCCGCGATTTATCCGGCACCAGACGGATTTGTCGCGAAGAGCAAATTGATTCTCGTGGCCTTGTTCTATTTAGCAAACTGGCTTCCGGTTTCTCCGGTGCTGGGTCACACGTGGTCGCTGGGGATTGAAGAGCAATTTTATGTTGTCTGGCCTTTTTTGTTGTTCCTGTTGCTGCGCTCAAGGCTAAGCCGACATGCTGTGGTTTTGATCATGCTCGGCGGAGTGGCCGTCATCGCCGGCCACCGCGCCGTGCTCTGGTACCATGGCGCGAATGGGATTCGGCTTTATACCGGACTTGATACTCGCGCCGACTCACTGGTGATTGGGGGCATCATCGGCGCGCTTATCTCATGGAATCTGATTCCCCGAAAGCGCTGGCTGCTGCGCGCGCTGCGAGTCTTTACTGTTTTGTCCATTTTCGCAATGGCCTACCTGATGCTCACCCTTCCATTTCTTTCGTGGTTCTTATTTGTTGGCGGTCACACGCTCTTCGCGGTAATGGTAGCGGGCGTGATTATCAATCTGTTTTATGCGCCCTTGAACCTCATTACAAACGTGTTGGAGTTCTCGGTACTGCGCTGGTTTGGCCGCCTCTCGTACGGACTTTATCTTTGGCATCTGCCGGTCTACCTGGCTTACGATTCCTTATTTCCGAAATTCCCGGCTAAATCTTACACACTGAGTATTTTCGTGCCCTTCGGAATAAAATTTACGCTTGCGGTATTGGTGGCGACGGTTTCGTTCTATGTCATAGAACGGCCGGCCCTCCGCTTGAAGAAGCGCTTTCGTGCTCAATCGTCAAGAAACGAGAGCGCCGAGGTGGTACGATTGGTAATCGCTACTGAGGGAGGCAACCAGAGCTGATGAGCGCAACGGAAGTGAAGCCGCAGCGTGCCTTGCGACGGGGAGTTTTGAACCGCGCAACGGGGGGGGATCCGACTCGATGCCCCTTTTGATGCCTGGTCGGCCCGGCTGACGAGGCTGACACTTATATCTCTTCCCAAAAAGGAAACTGCGGGGCCGAAGTGAAAGCGCCCGCCAGCGCTTCTCCTCCTGAGTAATGAACAGCAACCAGCAAAGTTTTGCGCAGCGTTTGAAGCGCGTGGTAGTGGGAATCATCGGCCGTGAGGGCGCTAATAGGATCGCCGGTCCCTATCACGATTGGCTGGCCCGGCGCCGCACCATGGCGTTCCTTGCTGATTTGCCGAAAGATGATCTGTGCGTGAATCTTGGTTGCGGGTACCGGCCCATCAAAGGCTGGATCAATGTTGATCGCGCGCGCAATCCTGAAGTCCAGCTGGTCTGGAATCTAGCAGAGGGGTTGCCGTTTCCCGACTCAACCTGTTCAGCCATCTTTTCGGAACATGTAATCGAGCACATCTCAAAAGAGGACGCTTCGCGGCTCCTGAGTGAATGCTATCGAGTCTTGAAGCCGGGTGGAGTGCTGCGCGTTTCAACGCCGGATGCAGAGCGGTTTTTGCGATCCTACGCAGGTGACGGCGAGTTCCTGCGTCATCCAGGTTTCGATGACCCGATGGAGACGCCGTTGGATCGCATCAATCAGATGATGCGTGAGTACGGCCAACATCTCTGGGTATACGATGCCGAGTCGCTAATCCTGCGGCTGCGCAAAGTCGGATTCAGTTCGGCCTCCGCGCAACAGTATCGAGTTTCCATCCATCCGCACATGCAGGACGTCGATTCCCCGGAACGAGAGTTCGAGAGTCTTTACGTCGAAGCGATCAAGTAAGTCGAAGAACGAAAGAAAGAAAATGGGTTTGAGAACACCTGTCGCTTTTGTGATCTTTAACCGGCCGGATCTGACCGCGCGGGTCTTTGCTGAAATTGCCAAGGCGCGTCCGGAAAAGCTCCTGGTAGTTGCTGACGGCCCGCGCGTCGATCAAGCGGGAGAGAGCGAGCTCTGCATCGCCACCCGCTCGGTTTTGGACAGGGTCGACTGGCCCTGTGAGGTGCTGACGAACTTTGCGGATAGTAACCTCGGCTGCAGACGGCGTGTGTCGAGCGGCCTCGATTGGGTTTTTGAGCAGGTCGAGGAGGCCATCATCCTGGAAGATGATTGCCTGCCGGATCCGACCTTTTTTTCTTTCTGTACTGAAATGTTGGACAGATATCGTGACAACCCACGCGTCGGCATGATCGTCGGCAATAACTTTCAGCAAGGGAAGCGGCGCTCTCTCGATAACTATTTTTTCGGACTGCACGTTACTGTTTGGGGGTGGGCCTCCTGGCGACGGGTCTGGCGGACCTACGATGTGGAGATGCGCCGTTGGCCCGAGCTGAGGGGTACTTCCTGGCTGCCTGATCTACTGAAGAATCCAGTGTCCGCTAAATATTGGCAGGATACTTTCGAAGCTACTTTTCGGGGTGAGTTCGACACCTGGGACTATCAGTTCTTCTTCTCCTGGTGGTCGCAAAACTCGCTGGCGCTGATTCCGGATCGAAATCTGATCACGAACATCGGGTTTGGCGCCGCCGCAACTCGCACACAGGACAGGCTCCCTTCAATGGCCAACCTGCCGCGGAAGGAGATGACCTTCCCCCTGGTGCACCCTGCGGAGGTTGCTCTGAACAGGGAAGCGGATAAATTTTCGTTTAAGCAAATCTGCCCCTGGATAGTTGAGAATCAGAATTACTACTGGCAACTGCGGCACAGGTTGACGGCTTCATTGCCCGATCCGGTGCGCCAGAAAGTCAGTGAGTTAAGAACTAAACTTCGCGGCTAACTTTGTCCGGTAGGAGGACAAACTTAATAGTTTGTCCCACATAACGTATGCACTATCACCTCATCGGAGTTTGCGGAACGGCGATGGCTTCGTTAGCGGGAATGCTGCAAGCGCGCGGGCACCGCGTCACCGGCTCTGACGAAAACGTCTACCCGCCAATGTCCACGATGCTCGAAGGACTTGGGATCGGTTTGATGCAGGGGTATGACGCGGCGCACCTGGACCCGGCGCCGGATTGCGTAGTGATCGGCAACGCGATACCGCGCGGAAATCCCGAGGTCGAGCACGCGCTCACACACAGACTTCTTTATCGCTCATTGCCGGAAGTTCTCAAGGAAGAATTCATTCGTGGCCGCCGGTCGCTGGTGATTGCCGGGACTCATGGAAAGACCACGACGACAAGTCTCGCCGCCTGGGTGATTAATCAGGGCGGCCTGGATCCTTCGTTCATGGTGGGCGGAGTCGTGCAAAACTTCGGCTCGAGCTTTCATGTTACCGACAGCGATTACTTCATCATCGAAGGCGATGAGTACGACACTGCCTACTTCGACAAAGGGCCCAAGTTCATGCACTACCTGCCTGAACTTGCGGTCGTCGGCAATATCGAATTCGATCATGCGGATATCTATGATGACCTGGACGCTGTCAAACTCGCGTTCCGCCGGCTGATGAACCTGGCGCCCGCAAACGGAAAGTTGATCGCGGGTTGGGACAGCCCGAACGTCCGTGACGTAGTCGCATCGATGGGGCAGAGATTGTTCACTCAACTGGAAACGTTTGGAACCAGCGAGGAGGCGAAGTGGCAAGCGCGCGACATCGGTTACTCGGAAGGGATGACGCGCTTCCGAGTCTTTCGCGAAGACAAGGAATGGGGCGAGTTTCAAACGGCACTGATTGGCGACTTCAACGTGCGCAACTGTCTGGCGGTGATTATTGCCGCCGATGCCTGGGGCATTGAACGCCAAGCCGTCGTCGACGCCCTGGCGACTTTCAAGAGTGTGCGCCGCCGTTGCGAGGTCCGCGGCGAAGTCAACGGCGTCACTGTCATCGACGACTTTGCTCATCACCCCACCGCGGTGCGCGAAACGCTGACGGCGCTGCGCCTGAAGTACAAGGGCCGTCGCCTGATCGCGGTCTTTGAGCCGCGCTCTCGTACTTCGTGTCACGCGACTTTTCAGGATAGCTATGTCACCGCATTCCTGCCCGCCGACTATGTGATCATCGCTCGCGTATTTGACGCCGAGCGCGCGGCCGAGATGGGCGGCGTGCTCGACACGACGAAGCTAATCGAGGACATAGCCGCTCAAGACAAACCTGCTTTCGCCATTACCGATGTCGGTGAGATCGTCAGCCGCCTGAGTTCAGAAATGCGCCCCGGCGACGTCGTCGCCGTAATGTCCAACGGCGCCTTTGGCGGCATTCACGAGAAGCTGCTGGACGCGCTTCAGAACACAGATAAGAACGCTTTGCCTTCCTGACTCGCCAGGACCCTGCCACTCCTAATAATCTTCCTAAAGAGTAGTGCCTAAAAACGCATAGTGTACTTTGGAATTGCCGTCTTTCTGTTCCGGGGGTCTTATCTTTATTACTAGTCGCTTGAACACCGGTATTATTTTCGGGTTATATACTGTCTTAGCTTGAGAGGTTGACGCTGGCCCGATAAGACGATCCACGAAATCACACGAAGCCTTCGTTCAGGTGTGATTTCGTGGATCGAGACTGCGCTCAGTTCGCGCCCACGATTCGCCAGTTATTGTTAGCCTGGGTGGGAATGGTCTTGTTTCGTTCGACCCAATCGATGATTAGCTCGCGCACTTCTTCGCTCGAGCGATAGACGACCGGTGCGCCCTTGTACATCGTGAAGCCGCCGCCGCCGTTGACGCGATAGTTATTCGTAACGACGCGGAATTTCCGGCCGGGATCAACCGGCTGTCCCTTGAACTTCAAATTAAGAATTCGCTGGCCCACTGGTTTGGTGACGTCCAGTTCATAGCTCACGCCCTCAGCCATATCGAAGTTGTATCCGGGAATACGCGGGTCGACCAGGTCAGCGAGACTCTTTCCCGGCTGATACTCGCCAAAGTAAAGGGCCGAGTGTTCGAGGGCTTCCTTTAACTGCCGGCCGGTAAGCTCGATCGTTACCAGAGTGTTTTCGTATTCATAAAGACCGGCGATATCTCTGACTGTAACCGGGCCCTTGGGAATGCGCGCTTGCGGGTTGAAGCAGGCGGCCATCGACACTTCGCCTTTGCCGGCTTCGAGTTGGACGCGCTGAATCAAATCGATAATTGCCGTGTCGCGAAAGCGACAGTCCTGCGAGGTGATCTCTTCGGGGGACTCGCCAATGGTGCGGCTCAACCAAGCCTGGGTTTCTTTGTCGTAAGGCTGACCGAGCTGTGCTATTTCAGGATCGATGGCGGTCTTCTCCGTCACCGGAATCGTGCGCGATTGTTTAGCTACGACCTGCCAGCGGCCTGCTCCGGTTTTCTCCAGATAAATATCAGCACGCGCGACGTGGCTGGCCCAACGGTTGGCCTGGGTCAGCAGCACGCCGTTTACTACCAGCGAAGGAATGTCACGGTGCGTGTGGCCCATCAGGATCAAGTCAACACCGGGGACTCCGCGCGCGATGGCCACCGCTGCATTCTCGTTAGGGACCTGTGAAGGACTGAGGGTCCCCGTGCGAAGATCTTCCTCTAGCCCCATGTGCATCGCGATCACTACCACTTCGGCCCGTTCTTTGTCGCGCAGAATCGCGACCCATTTCTTTGCTTCGCTGACCGTCTCCTTAAACTCTAGTCCCTGGTAGTTCGGGGCGTTTTCCCAGTTGGGAATTCCCGGCGTAGTTAATCCCAGGACGCCGATGCGGACGCCGTCTATTTCCTTGACGATGTAAGGCTGGTAGTGACTAGTCGACGTGCCTGTGTTGTAAGTGTTGGCTGACAACCACGGAAACTTTGCTTCACGGCGCGCCTTCTCTAAAACTTTCAAGCCAAAGTTGTACTCGTGATTACCGACAGTCATCGAATCATAATGAAGAGCATTCATGGCCAGCATCATCGGATCGGGCGGCGTGTTGTTCTTCTTATTATGAAGGTATTCCAGCGGCGTGCCCTGGATCGTGTCTCCCGAGTCGACCAGCAGCAGATTGGGATCAGTCTTGCGCGCCTCCCTGACGAGAGTCGCAACTTTCGCGATGCCCACGTTGTCATATTTGTTCGTGTAATAGTCGATCGGGAAGACGCGTCCGTGCATGTCAGTTGTGCCCAGGATCACCACGTGCGCACGTTGCGGCCCATCGGCCCTGCTCGCGTTAGAGAAGGAAATCGCGAACGCGATTGCCAGAGCCATAACTACCAAGCTTAAACATTTCATTTTCATTATTCGATCTCCGTACGCTTCACTGAACCAATCAACCGAGGACAACTTTAGAGGTGTCCCTTCATGAACTCATTTACCGCCCGCATGAGCAAGTCGGAGCGCAGGCATCCTGCCTGCGGTCCGCCACCATCTTGCCGGCTCATGAAACGCGAGCAGGATGCTCGCGAACCGCCGGCAAGATGCCGGCGCTCCAGCCCGCTCACGCGGGTGGTACTGACCTCATGTCCAAAGGCACGCCGGTCACGGCCGTCGCACTTGTTTGTTCGGCGAGTGCCGCCTCTGCGTCGCGCGCCACGGCGCGCAAACTCAGGCCGCGTTGCAGCAGCAAGCCCATTCCCACTGCCGACCAAAAAACGTCACGCGCTTTGCGCACGATGGCGAGGGTCACGCCGGTGACTTCCGTGAACAGCAAAATCTTGGAAACTTTTCCAGTGCCTGCCTCATCGACGCCCATTCGCAGCGGAATAAATTTGAAGCCCATGGTAATCACGCGATTCACTGACTCGAGGATGAAGGCCGTAAGAAAGGTCGGCGGTTGCTGCGGACTGATGAAGCTCAGGACCACGTAGATCTCCGCGACTCCGGCCAGGTGAAAGGACGCTTCCAACAGTAGGATCGGAATGAACCGCCGCTGATGGTTACGGTAGAAGCCGTAGATTTGATCTTCGAGTGTGCGCCCCTTTTCAACCCACTTCACATTTAGACCGCGGCGGTGCAAACGCCCGGCCGTGCCGCTGATGAATCGAACTTCCCTGCGAATGAACAGCGTACCCAGCGTGATCACGATCAGAATTACGCCCAACACGATGAAGCTTCCGACTTGAAAACCTTTAGGCAGGCTAAAGCTCAACAGCAGGGCAATCATTCCAGAACAGATAAAGACAGCCACCGACAGGCTGTAGAAAATGTTTTCGATTGCGATGGCGGACAGCCCGGCCATCAACGGCAGCCGGTCGCGAATCAAAGCCGGTTTGGCCGGTTCGGATATGACGAAGCTGGCGAAGGGAAGCACGTTGCCGATCGCGTCGCCCATCACCCGCGCCCGGAAAGCATCCCACAAGCCGAGCCGGTGAGGTTTTTCTACGCATAGCATCCAGGCAATCGAGCGCGCTATCTGGCGCACGGCCGAAATCGCGATCACCAGCAGGAAACCCGCGCCCAATCTCCTGATGCCGTCCGAGATTTGGCCGACTCCGGCCTTCTTCACGAAATAGGTGAACAGGGCCAGGCCAAGGAGGGCGAAGATGATGCCCAGCGGAGTAAATTTCTTCCGCGATCCTTGCGCTGTCGTTTGACTCATTCGTTTGAAACCGGGCTAAGAAACAAAATAGAGCATCGCGCGGGCGATGTCCAAAGAGCAAAGAACGTGCCTGGACGTCGAACGATTGGCGCGGCCTAAGTTCAATTTGATTTCAGGTCCGGCCGCCGGATTAATACGACAAATGCATGGATGTACGACAAACTTCAGTTTGTCGATTGCCAGGCACGAGGTCAGTACCACCCACGAGAGCGCCGGCTAGTCGTTTGGCCCACCCGCTCACGCGGGCGGTCCTGACTTCATTGAGATTTAGATCGACAAACTGAAGTTTGTCGGTACGCAGCTCGCTCGTTTTGCCTTTGGTCTGCCCGTTGATTATGATGTCGATTCAAGATCAATAGACTTTCCCGCGGACCCCAGTCATACAAATGAGTCAAAGCATAACTGCCATCGAACAATCACCGGCGCGTCCGTTGACGGAGCTCTCTGAAGACGAGCAAATGTTTCGCGCCAGCGTGCGTGAGTTTGCCGAAGGCGAGCTGCGCAAGCGCGTCGAATCAATGGACGAACATGGGCAATTCGATCCTGAGCTGACCAGACAGTGTTTCGAACTGGGCCTGATGGGCATCGAAACGCCGGAGGAATTTGGCGGCGCCGGGGGATCTTTCTTCCAGGCGATACTGGCCGTCGAAGAACTGTCGCGCGTCGATGCTTCGGTGGGGGTCTTTGTCGACGTGCAGAATACTCTGGTCAACAACGCTCTGATTCGCTGGGGCAATCAGGAACAGAAAAAGAAGTACCTTTCACAGTTAGCCGCTGAGAAGGTCGGCGCTTATGCCCTCAGCGAAGCTGCTTCGGGATCGGACGCATTCGCGATGCAGACACGCGCGGTTGATAAGGGCGACCACTTCGTTATCAACGGCCGCAAACTTTGGATCACCAACGGCAAGGAAGCGGAAATCTTCGTGTTGTTCGCGAATGCAAATCCGGAAGCCGGCTATCGCGGGATCACGGCGTTCATCGTCGAGAAGGGTTTCGCCGGCTTCTCAGTCGGGAAAAAAGAAAACAAGCTGGGCATTCGCGCGTCGTCGACCACGGAAATAATCCTGGAAGATTGCCCGGTGCCGAAAGAGAACGTGCTCGGCGAAGTTGGTAAGGGTTACAAGACCTCAATCGAGACGCTGAACGAAGGCCGCATCGGCATCGGCGCGCAAATGATCGGCATCGGCGCCGGCGCGCTGGCTGCGGCTTTGAAGTACACCGGCGAGCGCGAGCAGTTCGGCAAACACATCAACGAGTTTCAGGGAGTGCAGTTTCAACTGGCCGAGATGGCCACCGATTTGGAAGCCGCGCGGCTGATGGTTTACAACGCCGCCCGGATGAAAGATGCGGGTCAGAACTTCGTCAAGGAAGCCGCGATGGCCAAGCTTTATTCATCGCGCGCAGCTGAGCGGATTACTTCGAAAGCGATCGAGCTCTACGGCGGTTATGGCTATGTCAAAGATTATCCGGTCGAGAAGTTCTGGCGCGATTCAAAGATCGGGGCAATCTACGAGGGCACTTCGAACATGCAGTTGCAGACGATAGCCAAGCTGATCATCGGCGGGAAGTAGTGATCTAAAGTGGCACAGACTTCAGTCTGTGATTCCAACACGAACATCACAGACTGAAGTCTGTGCCACTCCGGAAACGATATGACCGCATCACGAATCGACATCTTCGAACAAATGCTGGCCGGCGATCCGGGCAACACGATGGTGATGTTCGGATTGGCGAAAGAATACGAAAAGGCCGGCGACGAATCGAAGTTGATCGAAACACTCGAACGTTATCTTGAGGCTGCCGATGATGAAGGCAACGCGTACGGCATGCTGGCGCGCGCATTCGAGCGCACTAAACAAAACGACAAAGCGCGCGCCGCCTATCAGCGGGGAGTCGAAGTGGCGAGCGCGCACGGCCACCCCAGCATGGCTGAAGAATACAAGAGCATTTTGGAAGGCGAGTTCTAAGTGCCGTAGGCACGAAATATTTATAGCTCCGAGCGCAGGTTTTCTTTCCGGCCCATTGGGGCGGCGGAATCGTTTCGCTCCTAACGGAGCTAAGGTTCGTTTATTAATAGTCAATCTATAAACATTTCGCCGCTACGCGGCGAGATCGAAAACGCGGGGCCCAGGATGATTCAATGAGTGATCTCAAAGTTCTCAGACTCGTAAAAAAATCCGAAGGCGATACTCTGCCTGAGAAGGCGTTCACCGCCAAAGCTGTCGCGCAGCCCGAGCCTAAGCCGGCAGCGGCGCCGGTGATGCGACCCGTCGCTGCACCCTCCATCAAACCCGCAGCTCCCCCGCGTGGCAAGCACCGATCGAAACAGCAGGACAAACCCAGCCTCAGCCGCGAAGAGATGTTGAAAATCTTTCGCATGATGTATCTCTCGCGCCGGCTGGACGACAAAGAGATTCAGATGAAAGGCCAGAACCGCATCTTCTTTCAGATCAGCGGCGCTGGTCACGAAGCGATCCTGGTCGCGGCCGGCATGTGCCTGAAGCCCGGCCATGACTGGTTCTATCCCTACTATCGCGATCGGGCGCTGTGCCTGCAATTGGGAATGACGCCCCTCGAAATGCTTTTGCAAAGCGTCGGCGCCGAAGCTGATCCGGCCTCGCATGGCCGCCAGATGCCTTCGCATTGGGGACACAAGAAGCTCAATATTGTTTCGCAGTCATCACCAACCGGGACCCAACTTTTACAAGCCGTGGGCTGTGCGGAAGCCGGTTATCGAATAAAGCTGGTTCGGGAATTGAAGAAGGTGGTGCAGGGTTTTTACAATGATGAGGTCGTTTACGTTTCGCTCGGCGACGGCACCTCAAGTGAAGGCGAGTTTTGGGAAGCGCTCAACACTGCCTGCAATCTGAAACTGCCCGTGGTGTTCGTGCTTGAGGACAACGGTTATGCGATCAGCGTTCCTGTCGAAGTGCAAACGGCGGGCGGCGACGTTTCAAAATTGATCTCCGGGTTCCCCAATCTCTATCGACAGCGTTGTGACGGCACCGATGCGCTCGACTCGCTTCAGACCATGCGACGCGCGGTCGACAACTGCCGCAAGAACCGCGGTCCTTCATTCGTGCACGCAAAAGTTATTCGTCCTTACTCGCATTCGCTTTCCGACGACGAAAAGCTTTATCGGGGCGAAGCCGAACGCGTGTCTGATGCGGAACACGATCCAATCAAGCGTTTCGGTTCGCTGCTGGTCGAGGAAGGGATTGCGAGCCAGGAGGAACTGCAGCAATTGAAGGACGAAGTCGATCGCGAGATCAACGAAGCCGCGGACATCGCTCTGGCCAGTCCCCAACCTGCGCCCGAAACAGCTCTGGACTTTATCTACTCGCCGACTGTCGATCCGACTTCGCGGGATTTTGACACTGAAGACATAGTCGAACTCAGCGGCAATCCGGGGACGATGGTCGATCTGATCAATCGTTGTCTGCACACTGAAATGAAACGCGATCCGCGCGTGATTGTTTTCGGCGAAGACATCGCCGATTGCTCGCGTGAAGAGTCTCTGGATCAGGTCAAAGGCAAGGGCGGCGTTTTCAAAGTTACGGCCAACCTGCAACGCGAGTTCGGCAGCGCGCGGGTTTTCAATTCGCCTTTGGCGGAAGCGAACATCGTCGGCCGCGCTATCGGCATGGCCACGCGCGGTTTGAAACCTGTGGTCGAAATTCAGTTCTTTGATTACATCTGGCCGGCCTTTCACCAGATTCGGAACGAGCTGGCGGTGATGCGTTGGCGCTCGGGCAACGAATTTTCTGCGCCGGTCGTGATGCGCGTGCCGGTGGGCGGCTATCTAAAAGGCGGCGCAGTCTATCATTCGCAGTCGGGCGTCTCGATCTTTACCCAGATTCCGGGATTGCGCGTCGTCTATCCTTCGAACGCGCTCGACGCCAACGGTCTGCTGCGGACTTCGATTCGTTGCGACGACCCGGTGCTGTTTCTCGAACACAAGCATCTCTATCGCCAGGCCTATAACAAATCGCCTTATCCAGGCGAGGAGTTCATGATTCCGTTCGGCAAGGCCAAAACTGTCCGCGAGGGTAACGACATTTCCATCGTCACCTATGGCGCTTTGGTCCAGAGATCGCTGGTGGCCGCGAAGCAGGCCGAGCAGCAGGGGATCAGTGTCGAAGTCATCGACCTGCGCACGCTGAATCCTTACGACTGGAACGCTATTGAAGCGACAGTGAAGAAGACTTCGCGCGTGCTCGTCGCTCATGAAGACACGATGTCCTGGGGTTTCGGCGCCGAGATCGCCGCGCGCATCTCGAACGAGTTGTTCGAGCACCTCGACGCCCCCGTGCGCCGCGTTGCCGCTCTGGATAGCTTCGTCGCCTACGCGCCGCAATTGGAAGACGCGATCCTGCCGCAGGTGGCGGATGTGCTGAAGGCGATTGTGGCGTTGCGGGAATATTGAGCATCGGGTAATCGGAGAAACACCTTGCCAATCCTCGCCCCGCTAGGGGCGAGATATTTATAGACCCGAAACTTTCAAGCTTTTTTAAGCTCCTTTAGGAGCGGCATGAATGGCGGGTTTCACTCCTAAAGGAGCTGGTGTTTGTTCCCGGCGGTGCTATAAATATTTCGCTCCTAGCGGAGCGAGAACACCGGCTCTCGAACATGAATCCCAAATTCTTCAAAACCCCCGCAGCCTTCCACAAATGGCTCGCAGACAACCACGCTAAATCAAAAGAACTCTGGGTTGGCTTCTACAAGAAAGACTCCGGCAAGGCGAGCATTACCTGGCCTGAATCCGTCGATGAAGCGCTCTGCTTTGGTTGGATCGACGGCATTCGCAAGAGCATCGACGAAGACAGTTACAAAATACGTTTCACTCCGCGTAAGCCAACCAGTGTTTGGAGCGCGGTGAATATCAGAAACGTCGCGAAGCTTATCAAGGAAGATCGAATGCAGCCGGCGGGCATGAAGGCATTCGAGGCGCGCAAAGAAAACCGATCCGGTATCTATGCGTACGAACAGAGAAGTCCTGAACTGGTCGAGCCATACATGGGGAAGCTCAAACGGAATAAAGCGGCGTGGAACTTTTTCCAGGCGCAGCCGCCATCCTACCGCAAGGTTATGAACTGGTGGGTCGTAAGCGCGAAGAGAGAAGAGACGCGGCTTAAGCGCCTCGAACAGTTGATCGAAGAGTCTGCGGAGGGAAAGCGAATGAGATGACCGGAAGTCCTGGCCTCTCATTTCCATCGGCCCCTGGGGTGTCTTGATTAGCGGTAGTACTTTCTTCCGGCTAAGAGAATCGATCGTATGAGGTCAGTACCACCTGCGTGAGCAGGTGGGTTCACGATTCAAGTCGCGGTCGAATGCCTGGCCCACCCGCTAACGCGGGCGGTACTGACCTCATGCCGGCTCGGTCGTTCCACGGAATCACACTTAAACACGGCGAATCGATTACGTTCCTTCCGAACCCAATCAGTACGTACGCTTGTACGACTTTCCTTCGCTAATCGCAGACAACTCACGGCAAGCATTGCGTATTGCTTACATTAGCTTCACGCCCAACCCGGCACGTCTGTTGCTCCTCTCAAAGAAGAACATAACTACCCCTACGAACCCGACAAGTAGAAACCATGGTTTTTAGGAGGAATAACTTATGAGCAAACTTTTGATTCGGGTGTTGGGAACAGCACTTCTCTTAAGCTCGTTGGCCGCCGTGGCCATCGCGCAGACGCCTACGACGACGACAACCACCACGACTACCAAGACTCAAGCAATCCAAAACTCCGATGGGACTTACACGATCGTTGAGTACCCAGTCGGCAAAGAAACAGTTGTAACTCTGAATCCGGTTGGACTCAGCGGCTCTACCGGGACCGCAACCATCCTGCGCGCTGCGGACGGAACAACTATCAAAGTTAATTTGACCAAGTTGCCTACCGAAGCAACGGCCGTCAATCTTTATGCAATAGATCCCGCCGGTGCCGTGACCTTGCTGGGACCGGTGGCAATCGCCAACGGCGCGGGCACGTTTACGTCCACCACGCCTTTGACCAAATTCATGCTGGTAGCTTCACCCGCTGATACTCTGTCGGCGTACAACGACAGCACGCCAGTTTACTTTCGCAGCGCAGTGCCGAGCGGCCTGACAGTCCTTCCGGTAACCAATGCGGTTGGCGAGCAGATCGGTTCGGTCGCGGTGCCGACTACTTCGGCCGTTGTGCCGGCAACCGGTGACGTAGCAGTCGTGCCGGCAACCACTGCAGTGGTCACGGACTACGCCACTTCTATGCTGGGCATTCCGACCTTCAAGAGAGGCGATGATACTAAACTGAAAATAAACTTCAGCGGTGCGATGGAGGGCGCGCGTGCCAACATCTTTATCGAGCCGCACAAGCGCGGCAAGACAACCGAGATCCGGATGCGCTTCCATGATTTGAAAGAAGCGCCGAAGGGAACCGCGTACATTCTTTGGGCAGTGACGCCCGATAACCAATTCACTAAGCTCGGTCAGATCATCAACGTCAAGGGACGCAACGAGGCCGAGATCAAATCCGAGGTTTCTTATGACGATTTCGGTTTGCTGCTGACAGCCGAAGACCTGGGATTGACCAAAGGAACCTTCCTCAGGCCTGCCGGCCAGAGGGTTGGCGTAATTCAACTGGTTCCATAAAGCAGACCTACGATTATCCTTTTCGGGGCCGCCGGAGTGCGGCCCTCTTTTTTTGGAGGACCCCGAGGCTTTACCTGAGAAGTTGCGGGAGCGGGTGTCAGAAGCCCGCGCGTAAGCAAGGGCAACGCTCGGACGAGTTAGTACTGTTTGGTCGCACCTCTTCTCCATCACAAGCGGTTGGGAATGGGCCCTCCCTTACGGTCGGGCTTCTGACACGCTTAACCTCACCGCTTTTAGGGAACGATTGCGGGCGACCTGTCGTATATTGACGCGAGTGAGGAAAGCTCAATAAATAAAGCGAAGGCGAAAGGTCTCAGGTAGCAGAAATGAAAGAAGCAACCGATGTTTTGAAGATAGTGGGAATTGTCCTCCTGGCCCTGTTTGTCCTGGCTGTGGCGTTGCCCTTCGTCTTTGCCCTACTCCATATCGCTGTCGGATTCCTTGTTGTGCTTGCGATATTTCTCATCAGGGTGGCGATTGCCATCGCGATAATTTATCTCATCGTAGTGGGGATCCGTGCGCTGCTGCGATAGCTGTATGAGCTCTTGCAGCCGGGACTATCCTAGTTGTGCTAAACTACAGTACACATGAGCCGTGAGCTTAGAGCAATATTCAAAAATGGTCAGGTTAAGCTGCTTGAGCCTCTTAACCTTGCTGAGAACTCTCACTTGAGAATTATCATTGAAGAAACTAACGGTGAGAAGCCTCGAGGGAAGCCAGCAGTTGCTGAGGATCCTCTGGCGAGAATCTACGAGATCGCTGAAGATATTGGACCTGCCGACCTTGCGACAAATCTTGATCATTATCTTTACGGAACCCCCAAGGTTGAATGAACCATCCTGCTTTTCATCGACTCAGCTGCTTGGATTGCGCTTCTTCATAGCGCCGACAGTCTCCATCAACAAACAGTCGCGACATATGACAAGCTGGTCGCTGATCGCCGCGCCTTCGTGACTACGTCACTCGTGCTCGTGGAAGTAGCCAGCGCGCTATCAGCACAGTCGCGCCGACATCTGGCCGTCGAGCTTGAACAACGACTTCGTTACAGCACGATTTGTGAAGTCGTGTGGATAGATCCAGAGCTATACGAACTCAGTTGGAGTCTGTATCGCGAACGCTCAGATAAGAACTGGAGTCTGGTTGATTGTTCTAGTTTCGTGCTTGTGCGAGACAAGCATATCAACGAAGCCTTGACGGCTGATCATCATTTCGAGCAAGCGGGCTTTGCGAAACTGATCTAATTTGGGCGATCCCTCGCTAGACATTAAACCTGAAATTCACTACATCACCTTCCTGCATGATGTAGTCCTTGCCTTCTAATCTGGTCAGTCCCTGTTCTTTTGCCGCCGCGTAAGATCCGGCCCGCATCAGAGCGTCATAGCCAACGATTTCGGCGCGGATTAAACCGCGTGCGATGTCGGAATGAATTGCTCCGGCGGCATCCTGTGCGCGCGAGCCTTGCGGGATGGTCCAGGCGCGGGCTTCCTTTTCACCCGCAGTCAGGAACGACATCAGACCCAGCGTGCGATAGGCGCTCTTGATCAATTGATCGACGCCGCTGCTTTTCACGCCGAGTGACTCGAGATATTCGATTCGCTCTGAAGGCGAGAGATCGACCAGGTCTGCTTCGAGCTGGGCACAGATCACTACGCACTCCGCCCCTTCGCCGGCAGAAATTTCGCGCATCGCTTTCACATACTCGTTTTCATCGGGCGCGTTGAGGGCCGCTTCGTTAACGTTCGCGGCATAGATGGTTGGCTTCATCGTCAACAGAAAATAATTGCGAGCGATAACGAGTTCGTCGTCGTTGAGGGTCACGCCGCGGGCCGGTTTGAACTCTTCCAGAGCCGGCTGTAATTTGTCCAAAACTTCCAACTCCGCTTTCGCTGCCTTATCGCCACCCTTCGCAGTCTTTTGCACGCGTTCGCGGCGACGCTCGACCGTAGAGAGATCTGCCAGCGCCAGTTCGATCTGAATTGTCTCGACGTCCCGCCGTGGGTCGATCGAGCCTTCGACGTGCATTACGGCATCGTCTTCAAAGCAGCGCACCACGTGAATCATCGTGTCCGTCTCGCGAATGGCGTGCAGGAACTGGTTGCCCATGCCTTCACCCTGAGACGATCCGCGCACTAGTCCCGCGATGTCGACGAATTCTACGCTGGCAGGAACAATGACTTCGGTCTTCACCAGCTTGGCCAGCGGCACCAGACGTTCGTCGGGCACCGCCACCACACCGACGTTTGGCTTGCTGGTCGAGAAAGCATAGTTGGCGATCAGCGCGGATGATTGCGCCGTCACCGCGTTGAAGAGCGTCGTCTTGCCGACGTTGGGTAATCCGACCATTCCTGCGCGCAGCATACTGTGAACAATTCCTCCTTAGTGCGAAACCAACACTTCTACACTGGCAGTGCGCGTAACGCAAGCAGTGCCAGCCACCGGTGGTGTCCTTACAGTGTGTTGCTAAGTCTGAGACTGGGAACGGGGCATTAGCCCGACCGTCAGGGAGGGCTCTCTTACGATACAATCCGAGCCCTCCCTTACGGTCGGGGTAGTGCCCGACCTGGCAACACTGCCCGGACGTAGCAACACATAGTCTGTCTTGGGAAAAGCGATGGAGAGTGGAAGGGACGGAATAAACACTAAGCCACGAAGATTCTCGTCCGGCTTTAGTCGACGCGCAGAGTTGCCGCACAAGTGCGGCTTCTAAACAGGTCGACCCGTGCGAATCAGTGGTCGATTCTCTGCATTGTGACTGTAATCGTAGGTGAACTTCCGGCGGTGCGACTGTAGGAAACCCAATAGCCGGCTTTCGGATAGCGCACCATCTTATACGCCGATCCGTCGGCCTTTGCCTCGGCTTCAGCCCCCAGAACCTCTTTCGCAGAAGGGATAGCGGTGGCGCCGTTCATGAAATCAATCGAGATCGCGTTCACCACGCCGGCTTTGTCATAGTAAACCTGCACGGCTTGCGTATCGTTGAAAACGTAAAAATCCTGCTCCGCGCCCTTGTCGGTAGGACTACCCAACTTCTTACGTGCCTCATCGGTCTTCATCCCGAGTCGCACACCTTTAAACTCGCTGAAGGCGGGCTGATTTTCCGGCTCACCAGCCGCTGTCCTGCGTTGCGCGAGCGAAGTGTCCGTCGTGAACGCGAAGAGGGTCAGCGCGCCGGCTAAAACGAAAGTTAGTTTGCCGATTTGACCTCGCGTGAACCTGGGGAATGCACACAACATTTGTTTTCCTCCGATATAGGCCACGTTAGAATTACGTGGTGGAAGGGTTCGGGACCGGGGCGCACTTGCCATCACTTACAGACCAACGACCCGGCGATGAGGATGACAATATGCCAAGCCGGAATCACAAGTCAATGGTTTCGGGAGCGGGAAATTATTCGGGAGAGCGGATTGACGGGCTATTGACTCGCGGACAGATTTGGCATAGAAGCATTGTGTTTTCGAACTTAGCCAAAGCAAATAAATCTGTTCTTAAGAGGAGTAACGGGGTGATGAAGAAATATTTCTCGGGTGGGGTTCTTTTGACGGCAACTGCGCTCCTGGCGTTTTCTCAATTCAGCTGCGCAGCTCCGCCGAGTACAAATAACAACACGGTCAGCGTGGCTACACCTGAGCCGACGCCGGACAAGCCGGCTATTGAGGCTGAACTCATAAAGATCGAGAACGACTGGCCGCGAATCATCAAGGAGCATGACGGTGCCGCAGTTCGTCGTCTTGAAGCTGACGACATAGTCATTATTTACCCGGACGGCACGACGGGAACCAAAGAGCAGGACGCGAAAGACATCGAATCGGGATCGCTGACGGCCGATTCCTGGGACATATCGGAAACGAAAGTGAATGTCCTGGACAAGGACTCGGCGGTGGTCACTCTCCGCAATACGGTCACGAACGGCAAGGTAAAGCCACCGTCCGGAAAATCGCTGGACATCAGCGGCCAATATATCTCGCAGGACACTTTTGCTCGGCGCAACGGTCAGTGGCAGCTTGTGGCCGCGGTTTCGGTGAAGATCCAGGCGCCGGTCGCCGCGGCCTCGCCGACGCCAAGGGCATCTCCCTCTCCGGGTGCGTCGCCCGCGATGAAGGCGTCGCCTTCGCCGAGGGCCACACCGAAAGCAACACCTAGAGCCACGCCGGCAGCGAAACCTTCGCCGGCGGCTAAGCCGGTAACGACTCCGGTTAAGTCAAAGACGCCGTAGTTAATAGAGTGGCGGCTTTGCCGCCTGATGTGCGGTGGGGCTTGCCCCACCGTAACGACCGATTCCAAATTTAAGGGCTGCGCCCTAAATCCTGGGCGCAGCCCTAACTCTTAAATGAGAGTCATTCGGACAGTCGAAGACCTTCCGCACATCAAGCGGCAAAGCCGCGCTCACCAAAGGATGAAGTAGCTCCGGTTAGGACCAGATGCCGGGAATTATCTCGCGACATTTAGGGCACTTGCCGTCGGGTGTGACTTTCATTTTCTGAATTAGGTAGCCATAACGCTCGACCAACAATTCATCGCACGACGGGCAGAACGTGTTTTCCCAACGCCCGACTTTTCCCGGCAGGTTTCCTGCATAGACATAACGCAAGCCAGCATCGCGACCGATTTCGCAAGCGCGAATCAATTGTTCGGCCGTCGTGTTGGCGTTGTCGTTCATCCGATAATCCTGGTGAAACGCCGTCACGTGCCAGGGAATGTCGGGTGAAACTGAGGCGATAAAATCGGCGGCCCGCTGCAACTCGTCCGCGGAATCGTTAAAGCCCGGAATCACCAGCGTGACAATCTCTTCCCAAAAACCGCGCTCGTGAACCATCTTCACTGTGTCGAGGATGTTGTCGACCACGCCGCCGAGCTGTCGGTAATTACGATCGCTCATTGACTTCAAATCGATCTTGTAACAGTCGGTCCAGGGCCGCAAATAGTCGAGCACCTGCGGCGTGGCGTTACCGTTCGAGATAAAGGCAGTACGAAGACCGGCGGGCTTCGCCAGCTTAAAGACCTCCACCGCCCACTCAGCCGTAATCAAAGGCTCGTTGTAGCTCGAACCGACCATCGAAGCGTCATAAGCGCGGGCCATGGCAACGAGCCTCTCAGGAGTGACCGCGTGCGGCGTCGACACGGCGGCATCGTCGCGCAGGGCCTGAGACGTGAGCCAGTTCTGGCAATAGCCGCAGTGCAAGTCACAACCGAGCATTCCGAAAGTCAGCGTGTCCGATCCAGGCAGCGCGTGAAAGAACGGCTTCTTCTCAGTCGGATCGCACTGCAAAGCTGCAACGTAGTTGACCGGCACGCGCAGCTGCCCGCCTTCATTGAAGCGCACTTTGCAGATGCCGCGTTTGCCTTCCTTGATCAGACAGCGATGGCCGCAGGCGAAGCAGCGCAGCGATTTGTCGGCCAGGTGCTCGGTCAATTCACTCGCGCCTTCGGCGGTCATCTCATCCAAAACTTCAGCGAGTGAAGTTGCTTTAGTGCTCAACGGCATGATTCAGTTAATGCGGAAAATCCTTTGAAGAATTATACTCAATCTCGACCTGTCAGGGCGATGAGGTCAGTACCGGGAGCGGTAGCGACCGGGCTACTTTATCGCGGTTGGATCAGCAAGCGCGTTGCTACCCCGGTCGCTATCGCTCCCGGTACCGACCTCATCACTAACTTTGTCTTGGTTGCGTTTGACCGATTGCCTTTTTAGTCAATGAGCAATTCACCAATGATCATCGAAGAAATCACTCTCACTGCCTTCCAACAACACACGCGCATCGTCGGCTGTGAAAAGACTAAGCGCGCGATCTGCATCGATCCGGGCGAGGCCTCTGATGACATCGTTGCCGCGATCGATCAGCATGGTCTTGAGCTCCAAGCCATTGCTTGCACGCATGCGCACCTGGATCACGTGGGCGGAGTTCTGGCGCTCAAACGGCGCAAGCCCGCAGCAAAGATCACAATTCATCCTGCCGATGAGCCCATGTATCTGGCACTACCGACCCAGCCAGAGTGGTTGGGTATTCCGCGCGGGCAGTGGGCCCAGATGGGATTTGATTACGAGCAGCCTCCAAAGGCTGACGAATATTTCAGCGACGGCCAGATTTACAACGTGGGTGAGTTAACCTTCCAGGTGATTCATTGCCCGGGCCACACGCCGGGCCATGTCGTGCTGTTTGAGCCGACCGAGAGAAAAGTGTTTGTTGGAGATTGTCTGTTCGCGGGTTCGATCGGGAGAACTGATTTGCCGGGAGGCTCAACTCAGCAATTAATGGATTCGCTCTTCAATAAGATCCTGCCGCTGGGCGATGACGTGGAGGTGTATTCCGGTCACGGCCCGACCACTACCATCGGCCAGGAACGCCTTACGAATCCCTTTCTCACCGGCGCTTACGCTATCGGCAGCACCGGCCGATTCTAGACGGGCTCATTAGCATTTCGATTCGGGCCTCGAAAATCAAAACAGTCGCTGCCGGTGCAAACTCTCACGGGAACGCAAGCGGTTCGGACTCACGGCCCAAACCTGTGTCTGTACTCGGTCGAGGAAAGGAAGGCCTTGATCATTCCGGCGTTCTGGAAATTGCCGTTAAAAGCATTCAGCTTCGTTAGCCAGAAATCAAAACCGGAATAATCAGAATCGGGAGTCTCGTTCGGATTGCGATCCAGATACCCGAAGTACTCCATGAGCACAAAAGCGCGGTTGAACTCCTGCTGACTAAGGATCGAGTTTTCCGCCACGCGGCGCAGGGCCCTCGCTCGCGCCGCCAAATCGCTGCTGTTCGTCGCCGAGCCGAACTCGTTGATAGCTGTTTGTCGATCGCTCGGTGAAGGCGTCACCGCGGCGTTTGCAAACAACCCATCTACAAACTGCGCCGGCGTCATCGATGGGGCGAATGCCGTCTTGAAGCGCGGACGCTGGACAAACTCAGCGGCGAAGGTCTGTTTGTTGTTTTCCAGCACAGCCTCCCACCCAGTCTGGCCCACGACCAGCCCCTCGCTGATTAGCTCCCCGTCGAGCAGGAAATCATCCAGGCGCACAATTGGGACTGAAAGTTGATGCGCGCCGCCAATTGTCGACGTGCCGGTCGCGCTGCCAAAAGCAGCCTTGTACATGCGCTCAACCAGGTAGCCCGTTTGCTGAAATTCAATTGAAAGAAAGAACGCGGCTGAGAGATTGATCCGCTTCGCCTCGATGCACGCTTGATCGGCGCCGCAGGAAGTAATCGAACCGTTCCAGAAGTCAAAGCCGCTTTGATCCGGCTCGCGATGCAGAAAGTCGAGATATTGCTGCCGCACGAAAAACTCCGTCGTGTCTATGGCATTCGTGGTCTCAACCGGATTCTCGGTTCCCGCAAAATTTACGTCTGTCACATCACCGGCGAAAAAGAATGCCCGGACGCCAGGGCTGAAGGTGAAGTTAGCCAAGCGTGGTTGCACGCTTTGCACTCCCAGGTTGTCTACTTTATCGAACGAGAAGAAACCGTTGGCGTCGGTAACGGTGTGACGGGGATTTGGACCGTTCAGAGACATCGTCACCCCGGCGAGCGGGGCACCCTTGTTGGTTACCTGACCAGCAATCAAAGGTGATTGGCCACTGGTTACCATCACGGTCACTTGCGCTACGTTTGACTCCCCGTTGGCGTCAAAGACGCTGAATAGAAAAGTATCGATGCCGACAAAGTTCTGGTCCGGCGTGTAGGTGAAATCGCCAGTGGCCGGATTGATGATCACCGGCACACCCTTACCGCGATCCTTCAACGCAACCAACCTGAAGATTAATGGATTCAAATCAGGATTCGTCGCGGACAGAGTGCCGGTGATGGCAGTGTTCTTTTTAGTTACCAGAGTCGCTCCGTTGGCTGTTGGAGCGGAGTTGATGACGGTAAAGTTACCAGTGGAGGAAGCTGTGCCCGTTGAAGTGGTAACACTGATTGGTCCAGTCCTGGCGCCTGGAGGAACATAGGCTGTGATCTCCGAGTTTGAATTGATCGTAAAGCTCGCTGCCTGGCCGTTGAACCGTACCGCCGTGGCGCCGGTGAACGGTCGGCCTGCGATTAGCACAGTAGTTCCAACTTTGCCACTGGTCGGCGAGAAGCTGGTAATAACTGCGGCTGGGTCGCCAATAGTGATCGTGTAGTTGCGGCTGCCAATACAGAAGTTGGAATCGAAAGCAGAAAGCTTCACGTTGAAGCTCCCGGCCACTTTAGGTGTGCCAAAAATGTGGCCCGTGTCATCCAGAGTGAGACCCTCGGGCAGGCTGTTGCCGGTTAATTCAAACCCAATGATCTGGCCATTCCCACCGCTACCAGAGAGGTTTTGTGAATAAGCAACACCGAGCTGACCCGCGGCAAGCGTGGCTGGGTTGACGGTAATAGCAGCACACTCAGCCAGATCGTCTTCCAGAATATCGCATTCACCCTCAGCATCATCGATTAAGACATGGTCCGGAGCTGAGAGATCAAGCATGAATTTCTCGCGCGGCTTTCCCGGGGTAACTCCGATTACGATCACCGTAATGTACTCAGTCGTCACACCCGGAGGAAAAGTCAGAGTGCCTGATACCGGCTGGTAATTAATGCCGGCCTTGGCGGTCCCGTCCACAGTCGCATAGTGGACGCTCACGGTTTGATTGCTGGGACCTGAAAGCCTCACAGGGAAGTTCACTGATATTGTAGTGCTTTCCTGCCGCAGATTTTTCCCATTGCCCGGCGCGATCGGGCCGGCCGGCGCACCCGCAGTGGTCCCGGTGTCGTCTACGTTAGCCTGTGGCTGAACACTGATGGTAAAGGCGCGGTTGCCGGTGCAGCCCTGGGCATCCGTAGCCGTGATCGTAAAGTTGAAGTCTCCGGCATCCTGCGGTGGCCCACTAATCTGACCGGTTGCAGCATTCAGTGTTACGGCGCGCGGCAGGGCTCCAGCGGAAATAGAAAAGCTGACTGCGCCGTTACCGCCAGTGGCCGTCACAGTTTGATCGTATTGCACCTGTAATGGCGCGGCGGGCAGGGCATTGGGAGCGATGGTGATGGCCGGGCAAGGCGGGCGGATCGCTACATTCGGCGAAATACTAAAGAAGACATTGCCGATGGCCTCGACTTTCACGCGAGAATTAGGAGCCGTGACATTCGGCACCGTGATGTTCGCAGTGCCATTGTTAGGCACGCTGGCGGCCAGCACAGTAGGAAAGCTCGCGCCGCCGTCAGTGGAAAGTGAAATTCTCACGTTAGCTAAGTTGATTGGCGCGTTGTTCGTATTGGCCACATTCCACGTCACCGTCTGCGTGGAACCAGGCAGCCATTCCGCTGCAGCGGCGGGCGAGGTCACGAGAAACGGTCCGCTGTTTCCATCAATGGTGAGCTTCATCGCAGCGGACACCGCACCGCCGCGCGTGTCGCGCGCGGTCACTTGAAAGTTCATCACGCGGGCGATCGCAGGGAGGACTTCGCCGGTTAGACAGGTTTGGCTTCCACAAGCGTAAGTCGTCGGTGGTTGAGCCGGATTGGCCAACAGCCTGTCGATTCTCGGGAATGTTCGCGAAGGACTGTTCGTCGGAAGGAACGTACGGAAAATAGGTCGCGGCTCGCCATCGGCATCGTTGTCAGGGGGCGACTCCTTTCCCAGATCATACTCTTCCCAGGCATAAGTCAGCTTGGCATTATCGCCCGGATCCTGATCGTTCCCGGTTGCTGTTAGGGTGAAAGCGGTGCCTTTGGGAATCGTGAAATCCGGCCCGGCATTTACGGTCGGAGGATTATTATTCGTAGGAGTCAGGGTGCCGCAATTGCCCTCCCCGCCGACGTAATCGAGCATGATCTCCAGGTCCTTGACATGAAAGTAGTCGTCGGCGCTTCGTTGTAGATTCTGCTCACCACAAATGCCGACGTAGCTGCCAATAGTCGAGCCGCTTCCCGGTTCATATGCAGACCTGGCGGTCCGGTTACCGCCGGAGCAGCTACCTGCCGTGCCATTGAAAGTGTGTCCGGTGCCAAATTGATGGGCTATCTCCTGCGAGGCGAGATCCACATCGAACGAATCTCCGGTCGGGTTGGTAGATCCCGACGATCCCTTGGCTTTGGCCCCATCACGGCAGACACTATTATTCTGCCCGACACCGCCGTTGCCGGTGCTGAAAACATGCCCGATGTCATAGTTGTCTTTTCCAATTACCTGATCGAGGTTGGTTTGATTCTCATCCAATTGCTTACTGGAGTCTTTGTTCGTATACGGTTGCTGGTTAGTCGTGTAAATGATTTTGTCTTCGTTAGCGATCAGAACCATGCGTACAGCTAGCTCACGCTCAAAGATGCCGCTGATGCGGTTCATCGTGGTAGTTATTCTTGCGAGGGCTGTCGCCACTGTGCCGCCGGCTGCCTGCGTATATTCGAAGGTTGCCGCCACGGCGATGCGATACGTGCGGAGCATCGTTCCGTTCGGTGGTAGAAGAGCGGGCTCAATCGGGGCGCCTTCCGTACTGACCGCGTTTGATTCAAACTTTCCCGGCTGAACTCGAGACTGGAGCGGGGTGCCACTCATCCGGCGATCATGCTTGAAATAGCTATTGTAATTCGTCGTATCGCCCAACGCTTGTGGATCAACGAAGACAGTGTCGGAGGTCGAAAGGACCATCGCGTGAAATCCCGCTGGGGTCCAATCGAAGCGCGCGGAAGCGCTCGGATCGTCAATTCCCCGGCCACTGTAAGTTTTGATGTTCGGGAATTTTGCCGCCAGCGCCGGTTCCATAATCGACGATTCCACAATTGAGAACCTTTTGAATGTTCCGTCAGGCATCGGCAAAGACATTTCGACTGCGTCCCTGGCCCGTTCGCTAAACTCCATCGGAGCCTGGGCCAGTAATTGCGCCAGGGCAGCCTGGTTCAGACGGACTCTTATGACGGATGAAGGACTCATCTGCACGTCTGGCGTGTTGGCGCTTGCATCTTGCTCGACCTGTTGCCAGAGGCCGTCCGGCGAAACCTTATCCGCCCGGGTTGAAGGTCTCAGCGATAACGTTGAGAAAGCAGACCACCGGAGCAGCGGTTTGCTGGCGCTTGCGATTGATGCATCGTGCATCAGCAACAGACTCGCCAAGCCAAGGCAAGTTATGGAAAGTAAGACGAACCCCCACGCTCTTCGGCGAGGCGGTTGGTTCTGATGATTTGCTGATGTTTGGATAGATTTTTTCTTCAACTCATTCTCTCCTTGCGCGTTGCCAAGAGGTAACCTTCAGTAAGGCCAGTCTGTAACTCTCGGGCGAAACGGCCCAAGGGCGGAAGGCGCGCTGCTCCGCGTGATCTTGAAACACTCGCGTCGATAAAAACGGGGACGGAGCTATGGGTTGGACGGACTAACGATACTGAGACTGCGCACTCTAAGTTAAGTGCTCCTAAACCGCGTTCGGGAGTATTGCATCAACCAGAAGCGGGCTAAATTTGTTAGGCGGTCGCGAGAGAATTAAACACGGCACGCCGGAAAAAGCAAATTTTGTGATCAACCGGTGGTCTACTACGTCTTTAGCAGGCTGCTGAAAAACCCAATGCGATCCACGAACTCACACGAAACAAGCACGAAGTCGACTTCATTTCCGCCTTTTTCGTGTTCTTCTTCGTGGATCGATTTCAGTGTATCAGGAAAGGCGATCCACGAAATCACACGAACCATGCTTTCTTACAACTGCCGGCTCAACCGCTTTGAGGTGGTTGAAATCATTCCGGCCATCCACCGCCCACTCAGTGCGGCGCCACAACCACAGGGCTCAATCTTACGGAAGCTCCGTCGCGGTTGGCGCGCACGCGGATCCTACGATGACTCTTGCCGTCGGCTCCCGTGGCGTAGGTGATTGTGTAAGCAGTGCGCATCTGCGCCACCACTTCGTCATAGGCTTTCTGCAAATCTTCCAGCCGCTTGATTGGATAAAAAACGCCGCCCGAAACCGTGGCCAGCTTTTGACCCTCTTCAGCAGCGCGCGTCGTAATCGTTAAGTATCGCGTGCGCATCGGATCGACTGTGATCGATGGGCGCGGCACGCTGGATTCCGGTATCAATCCCGAGGGGACGTACAGCGGATAAATCAAAGCGCCCGATTCGATAACTGATTCGAGGATGGCGGGGAAGGGGACGAATGATTTGTTGTCGTCACCGTCCGATAAGATCACTACCGCCGTGCGCTCTCCGCGCAAAGGCTTAAGGGTGTAGACCAGGGTATAGCCGAGCGCGTCCCAAAGCGCAGTCGCTCCGCCGGCATCGATCTCATCAAGTTTCTTTGAAAGCAAACCGCGATCGGTAGAAAAGTCTGAGATGATTTTGATGTCGTCGTGAAAACTGATGATCGAGATTCGATCCTGCGGGCTGGCCGTTCTGAGAAAATCTCTAGCTGCCTTGCGAATAAAGTCAATTCGTTCTTCGACGCTGCCGGAAACATCCAGCAGGAGGACCAGGTTGAAAGGCTCAGTCGCGGGCGTGACGTCGACCACCTTCCGTTCGGTTCCGTCTTCGTAAACGGCAAAGTCAGAATTGCGCATGCCGGGAATGGCGCGGCCGTTGCGATCGGTCACGCTGGCGTTGACCCGCATCAGTTGCGGAGAAACCGAAGTAGCCAATTCACCCGGCGGCCTGAGCGTGACCAGAGACGGTTCAGTGCGCGGCGGCGGCAAAGTCCTGGCGAAATCTCCGAACATCCGCGGACTGACTTTGCGGATCGCGTCCATCAGGGGACCATCACCACTGCGAACGATGGCCCGCGCGGCTTCAGTCAAGGGCCGCTCGCGCAAATCGTTCGGAGCCATAGTCGGATCGACGTTCAGCAGAATCACGCCCCGTTGAGTGGTGAAGTTCAACCGCACCAGTTCCTGTTTCTCAGGCGGCTTGTCGGCGTTGTCGTCCGGTTTGATCGCGGTTGTGTTGGGCGATCCGTCGGCAGTGGCCTCAGTATTTTCATCCGGGTTGGCGGTGGCCTTTTTCTTTTGCTTCTTGCGCTTGGCGTCCGGGCCTAAGGCGCCGGAGATCGAGAAAGCGCCAGCGCGACCTTCTTTGATTGCCGGCAACTCAACGTCACTGAGAAAACGCGGATGGCTGGATTGCCAAAGGAATTTGAATTTGAGCGCGTCCAGCGGCACGTCAGCATGAATCGTTCCGGTGTTGGTGAGCACTTCGGCGGCTTCGAAGTCGCCAATCACATCGACCATCCCCGTATCAGTCTCAATCTTTACTCGAGAGCGCTTCGGCACATGCACGGTAAGATCGATTCGCTCGCGTCGTTCCCGCACATTGATCTCGCCGCCGGATACATTGATGTCGCCGGGCTCGACCGGAGCGCCGGCCGACGTTGCCTGAAGACTGGCCCTGCTCTTTTCGTCATCAGAGGCAACCACGGAAACGCGGCCATGGCGATTCTTAATCGTCAAGAGGGCTTTGCCGCCGCCGGTCAATTCCTTCTCATAAGCGGGTGCTTGCGCGTGGGAACGTGACCCGGGGGGGAGCAGCGAAGCCGAGAGGCAAGCGGCAACCAGAACGAAGATTTGTAACGGGAACCGGCGAGTTCGCCGCGGAGTTAGTGAACGATAAAACATAGCGTTTGATCTTGCCTGTGCCGTAGGTCTTGGTCAAGCGAGAAGGCTGAGCGGGCTTTGCCGCCGCACAGTCGCCGATGGAGCGCGGACATCCCTGTCCCGCCAGCGTGCGCAGCACGTGTCTTTGTTCAAGGGCTGTTCGCGCTTCGCGCTCAGGCGGACAGGATGTCCGCGCTCCATCAGCGACTGAACAGCCGGGGTGCAAGTGAGCGCGTAAAAGCTGGGAACGCGGACGTCTCGTCCGCACCTCTCAGAGTCCAGTGCTCGAATAGACCTGCGATCCTATCGCGCACAGGGCGGACGAGACGTCCGCGCTCCCAGCTTTATGCGCGCTCGTCACTGTGCTGCTCTGACACGAACGAGCGCGAATCGCAAATTAACAATTTGCGTTACATCCAGTTCTGCTAGAATGGCCGCGAAACTTTCATGGCGAATCGACGGTTCAACTCTTTTTCCGATTTTTGGCCGCACTATCTGGCCGAGCACAGCAAGCCGGCCACGCGCGTGCTGCATTATGTCGGCACAGTGACCGCGATCGGCACGGTCATCACGCTAATCGCTATAGGCCGTTGGTGGTTGTTTCCGGTCGCCTTTGTGCCCGCCTATACCTGTGCCTGGACCGCGCATTTCTTCATTGAGAAGAACCGCCCGGCGACCTTCACTTATCCGCTGTGGTCGTTCATGGGAGATTGGAAGATGCTGGCGCTGATGCTCAGCGGCAAGTTGAAAACTTAGTATCAGAAGCCCGACCGTTAGGGAGGGCTCGTTACAAGATTGAGCGCGCTTTGCGCACGGTGCGGACGGGACGTCCGCGCTCCCAGCATTACGATGAGAGAAACCAAGATCCAGCGCAAAGCCCGCACCGAACAGATCATCAAGCTGCTCAAGCGCGCGCATCCCGATGCGCATTGCGCGCTTAACCACTCAAACGCATTTGAGCTGCTAGTCGCCACGATCCTCTCGGCCCAGTGCACTGACGAACGCGTCAACATCGTCACCGCGGATCTATTTCGCAAATATCGCAAACCAGAAGACTACCTCAAAGTTCCGGCGACCGAACTGCAGGAGGACATTCACACCACCGGCTTTTTTCGCAACAAGACGAAATCGATTCAGGGCGCGTGCAAGATGCTGACTGAAGAATTCGGCGGGCAGGTGCCGCAAACGATGGAAGAGTTGTTGAAGCTGCCCGGCGTCGCGCGCAAGACAGCCAACGTCGTGCTTGGCGTCGCTTATGGCATTGCCGCGGGAATAGTTGTGGACACGCACGTCAGTCGACTGTCTCAGCGTCTGCGCCTGACCAGGCAGAAAGACCCGGGCAAGATCGAACAGGATTTGATGGAGCTGGTGCCGCGCAAGGATTGGATTATCTTTTCACACCTGCTTATCTTTCACGGCCGCAGAGTGTGCAAGGCGCGTCGCCCTCTGTGCGAAGAGTGCGTGGTTGAGAAGTTGTGCCCTTCGTCGATGCTGAAGACAGGGAAGGTGCCGCAATAGCTGACTTGCTCGAAGTCAGTAATGAAATCTGCAGGCCAGGATTCTAATCTTCTCCGGCGTTACCGCGTATACAAGCCGGTGTTCTTGATCTATCCTGCGCGACCAGCAACCTTTCAATTCGTGCTTGAGAGGTTCGGGTTTGCCAACTCCTCCAAAGGGCTCGCGGTGGATTTCCTTGATCAAACTAACAATGCGTAGGGCTTTCTTGCGATCTTGCTGAATCCACCATGCCAAATCCTCCAGGGCGGCGACATCAAATTCCAAGCTTCACAATGGCTTCCTCGAATGGAATTCCCGTTTGACGTTCCTTTGCTTCCAACAGTCGTCGTTTCATGTTTTCGCTTTTCAGCAGATAGGCCGTCTCTTTTTCCGACTCAATCTCACGCCACAATTCTATCGGCACGATGACCGCTGTCGGGTGACCACTCTCATCTGATACGTACTGAATGTCCGTCATGAGCAACCTCCAACGCAAACCCTAACACTAGGAAATCAATCGCCGCAAGACGGAGGAAGGTGTCGGACCAGAAAATCAAAAACTAAGTCTCGCCCGCAAAGTAATCTGGCGATTCCCACCGGATCCCCCGCCACCGCCCGGTCCAAAGAAAAAGAATCCTGACGTTCCGTTCGACCTTAGGAAGTAAGGCGAGGCCATGTTGCCAACCAAGTTTCCGCGGTTGGTGTGGTTCAGAGCATTGCTGGCATAGATCGAAAACGACAGCGCGTACGGCCGCTGGATTTGCGGCTTCGGCGGCGGCTTTTGGCTGCCCGCTGCCGTCACTACATTTCCGTTCGCGGCCGGAGGAGGTGTCTTGGCTTGAATGGCTGGGCCAAACTTAAACGTTTTCGATATCCCAATATTGACTGAGAAGAAGGACGGTCCCTGGCCAAAGTTTTTGGGGATGATGCGCTGGCCGGCAACGGGATTGGGGTCAAAAGCACCTAGGGGCGTCACGATTACACCCGGCTTGCTCAGGTCAGTGGCAAAGGCGGGCCGCTCGGTAAAGAAAGTGTCGCCGTTTGTGTCTTTGCCCGTCGTGATGTTAAAGGGTGGACCGGAATTGGCGATCATGAACATGTTCACCCCGAAGCCGGATTTTGTTTGATAGCTGGCGCCGGCATTGAACCAATGTCGAATGTCGAAAGATGAACGGCCCCATTCTTGACTGAAGTCGTAAGGATCGAATGAAGAGCCACTAGTGCCACTGTCACTGGCTCGGGTCTTATTCAATGAATAACCGGACCAGAAACTAATTTTTTTGATCGTTCCGTTCAGTCCCACATTCAGTGAGTTATTAATCTGCCGCCCATTGGATCGATTCTCCAGAATGTTGCCCGCCGCGTTTCCCAGCGGACGCACGCCACTGGATGGCACCGCGGGATTATACGTACCCGCCAGCGGCGCATTGATATTCAAAGTGCGTCCGGCGCGGTACGTCCGAGAGTACGAATAGCCGACGTTGAGTCTGAGTTTGTAGGGGAGTTCGTGCTCAACGTTGATTGAGGCGCGCAGCGAAGTGTTCGGGGCCAGATCCGCCGCAAGTAATCGCCGCGTTTGCGGCTGTGCGAAAGCGTCGAGCTGAGCTATCGCCGGGATGCTGGGAAACAGATCGAGTACCGCCGGATCTGAAACCACGAATTGTTTCTGATTCAAACCATTAAACCTGCGCGCCTGGAGGATCGTACCTTCCGATATGCGGTTATAGAAGATGCCGATGCCGCCGCGAATTACTGTCTTTGGTTGACTGGGCCCGGCGGGCTTTGGCGGCGTGGCTGATTTTGCCGCGGCTGGGTTCTTACTATCAGTTGGCGGCGGCGCGATTTTCTTCTTCCCAAATGAAGGTGACCAGGCGAAGCCAATGCGCGGCGCAAAGTTCGCATTGCTGCTGATGTTAGTTTGGTTCTCGTAGCGCAGCCCCGGGGAGATGGTGAAGTTAGACCGCAGCTTCCAGTCATCCTGTATGAAAAAAGAAAAATCACTTTGATTGACGTCTGTTTCGGGATTGCCACCAGCGATTGAGAACTGAGTGGCGCCGCCTCCCAGGCTCCTGATTTGCGCCGCACTCAGGTTCTGTTTTTGAAATAAAAGCGTGCGCCGGTAACGTTCGAGACTACTAATCGCGATCGCCGGCCCGCCGGGAATCGGGTTGTCGTTAGCATCGAGAGTCGGGCCGGTGCCGCCCGCGAAGGTGTAAGTGCCGCCAAAGTTGGAGGGCGAAATGCTGCGGAGCCGGACACTCCTCAGGCGCCCGCCGATTTTGAGAAAGTGCTTGCCCGCCGTCCAGGAAGTGAAGTTTTGCAGTTCCAGGCGGTCCTGCTGGTCGAAGGCCAGGCCAAGTTGAGAGCCGCCCCCAAAAAACGAGTCTGCGACATTCAGTGCGGGAAGAGCAGTAATGGCCCGCTGCTGAAAAATAGTGTGGCTTAACTGAAGGCGAGTCTCGTTAATTGTCTTTTCATTTATGATCGCGGTCTCAGTTATTTGCAGATTGTGATTGCCGCGGTGGCCCCGGTAAGCGCGCGACGGCAGAGCGAATCCGCCCACTCCCTGCAGGGGCTGCGTGAATACGCCGTAGTCATAATTCGCGACCAGAGTGTGCTTCTTATTAACCTTCAAATCTCCGCGCAGGCCGAAGTTATGAGAGAGCTGCGGCGTCACCAGGGTCTGGTTGAATGGCGCCGGCAGCAACGTGACTGGATCGAGAATCGTAGCGTTGATGACCGAATTGCCTTCACTCGCAAACCGACTGAAGTAAAAAGCGAAAGAAGCGCGCTTGGGAACAATCGGGCCGGTTAGATTGAGGCTCAGACCGCGTTGTTGATACGGCGCGCGCCGTGGCGCGTACGGGTTCCGCGAGTTGAGACTTTCGTCGTTGAAGTTAAAGTTGACGCCGCCGTGGAATTTTTCAGAGCCGGGTTGGGTGAAAATCTCGATTCCTCCCCAGCCCGGATAGTCATACTCCGCCGAGTAAGGATTCTGGTTGATGCGAACCTCCCTGATCGCTTCCTTCGGCGGGACCCGTCCATTCGAGAATCCATCGACCGTGACCTGCGGAGCGTTTTCGCCCTGCGTTGGCCCGGCCATCGCTTGCAGGGTTGACGCCAACGCATCAGGATCGTCGGGCAAAGCCTCGAGTTCGCGCGCGCGCAGAACTCTCGCGTCAGCATTCCGATCTGAGTCAGTGCTGATTCCCTTGTTGTCTACCGTGACCAATTGCTCCAGGGCTTCAATGCTCAATTGAAAATCAACCGTGATGGTCGCGCCCTGCTTAACGGCAACCTGCTTTTCCTCGCGCACGGTGAACCCAACGGCCGTGGCCTTCAGATCGTAGCTGCCCGGGGGAAGCGATTTGAATACATAGTTGCCAGAAGCGTTGGTGGTAGTGGTTCTCTCTTTACCCTGGGCGTCTCTGGCGATAATGGTGGCATTGGTTACCAAACCTTCGAGCTGGTCAGTGACGGTGCCCTTGAGCGTCCCCGGGCTTTGCTGAGAGAAAACGGACGGCGTCAGGGTGATCATCAGCAGACCGCACGCCGTCACGGTCGGGAAGAGGCGTCGCATGGGAGTAGGTGACATAAAGACCTCAAAAGTTTCATAGATGTGAGCTGACCCGGGACTGCGGCCCGGCTTGGTTTGGTTGAACTCTGGACAACTGAACTCCCTACCTTTACACGTCAATTGGAAGACAGGGTTTCAATAATTCCTGGGCGAGACTGGGACGTATTTTAGCAGAGAACGGCTCTTCGCATAAGAGGGAATTAACGGAAAGCGGGTTCGTTTGTTTAGGTAGTGGGAACGCGGGCGCCCTCGCCCGCATTGAGCGCGCAGCGCGAACAGTTTAGCTCGGATCCCGGACATCCTCCGCTAGCGGGGCAAGCCCGTCCAGACTTTCGCCAAAGGAGGTTCGCGCTTCGCGCTCAGGCGGACAGGATGTCCGCGATCCGATCACGCGCCCTCGCCCGCGCTCGCAGTACACGGGACGGTCTAATTGCGATTGGGACTCGCTTGGGTGGCCGGCATCCCTTTCATCGGGATCGGCAGTTTGCCGTCGGCGCCGTTGGTCAGCGCGATGAACGCTCGATCGGTGCGCAGCGAATCGAACACTGCGTCAACGCGCGCTTCCATCATCTCTTTTTCGCGCACCGCCTGATAGCGTTCGTACTGGAAGAAGTGACGGCGCAGCAGGGTGAGCGCTTTTTCGCGCTGCCCGTTCTGTGCATAGATCGCCGCCAGGTTGTAAGACGCCGGCATCAGGTTGACGTTATCCCGCGCAATCCGCAGCGCCTCGTCCTGTTTCCCATTCGCGGCCATGAACACTGCGGCGAATACCAGGTTGTATGGATCAGCAGGGTCGAGAGCCAGCGCCTGTTGCGTGTACTCGTTGGCCTTAACCGGATTGCCTTCTGAGTTCCAATAGACGGCCAGATTTCTATAAGCCAGCGCCAGAGGATATTCAGCGATGGCCCGCTCCATCAGCTCCAGTCCCTTTTTGAACTCGCCATCGTGAATCGTCATCTTGCCGAGTCCGTGCAGCGCCACTGACCGCGACAGAGAATCAGCCGGCATACTCAGGATCGCTTCGAAAACCGTGCGCGCCTTTTTCCAATCGCCGATGTTGTGGCGGTAGTTCTCACCCATGAAGCGCAACGGTGTTGGATCAGCCGGATCCAGAAGGTGCGCGCGAGTGTAAAACTGGTCAGCAGCAATGTAGCGGCCGCTATTCTCGGCCAGCAGCCCGAGCTTCATCGTGCGCTGGATCCGAGCGCTCTGACGGCGCTCGAAAATTGGCGCGGCCGGGATGGCGGCAACTTCGACGCCCAGCTTCTTCAATTCTTTGGCGGCATCTTTGGCTTTCCTGGGAAACAAACATTTCTGCTCGGTGACTGCCTTCAAAATTTTAATGGCGCCGTCGTTATCCCCGGCTTTGACCTTGCGGGCGGCTTCATTTATTTGTTCGGTCAAGCCGTTCTCGCGGAGCTTCATCTCGCCTTCGACAACTTTTTCTACTTCGCCGACCTTGAGCTTCCCGTTGGTGTTTTCGATCTTCTTGACGGGCGTGCCGTCTGGCGTGGCCAGTACCGCAATGGGCAGTTTCGAGTCGCCCACAATCTTGTTAGCGTTCGGGATCTTTGTGTCCGCCACTTCCATCGCGACACATTGGCCGGCAAATAGAGAAAGGGATCGTGATTGGCGCAAACTGGAATTCTTGATCTCGTCCTGAGAGGCCGGAAACCAATAGAGCACCAAGCCCGCCGCCGGTGCGTCGGTAGTCTTATAAACCTTCCACGGCACGGGATAGGTAGGCGCGTTCGAGCCGCCGCCGTTGTTTGACATGCCGCCGCCGCCACCTCCACCACCGCCGCCGCAGGTGGCCCACGATGATTGAATGAAGAACAGCGCGAGGAGAGCAACAGCGATTGACCGAGAGAATTTGGTTTTCATGGTGCGGGATTATATCAAGCCGTTAGGTTACCGGAAAGGCAAAGGGATTGGACTGTTTGGAGTGCTGCTTTCCAGCGGAAAGCCCAAACCTGCTGCTGGGAGCGCGGACGTCCCGTCCGCACAGCGTGCGAAGCACGCTCAGGTTTCGCCTTTCGCTGAAATCAAAAGGTTCGCGCTTGGCGCCTAATGCGGACGGGACGTCCGCGCTCCCAGCAGAGGAGTTCACTTCTTCGGCGCACGCCCACAGGAATACAAACGCAAAGGACGCAAAGCGGGACCGCAAAGGTGCGCAAAGAAAAACTCTCTGCGATCTTTGCGGCGCACTCTGCGCCCTTTGCGGTTACTTAACTGTTCGGTAGAAATGCTTGCCTTGAACTACCAGGCGCAGCCGTATGACTTAAGCGCGGCAGCCTGTTGTTCCGCAGCCTGCTTGCACGCGGCGGCCAGAGAGCCTTTGGTGGCCGGGTTGTCAGCCAATTTCTTCCAGGAGGCGCGCCATTGTTCGACGGCCGATTTGTATTGAGCGCGAGCCGCTTCCGGCACCTTGCTGGAAACGCACGCGTCATACTTGGTGATGAAATCGTCGCATTCCGGAACGCCGATCTTGGCCCCGGGAGCGGTGGTCGTGGTGGTCGTCGCCGGAGTCGACGCGGCCGTGGTCTTGGAGCCGGAGTTCGTGTTGCTGTTTTCCGTCGTTTCGGTCTTACCGCAGCCGATCAGAATTGCCGTACACAAAACGGCGAGAATCAAGAGAGTCTTACTTAACATCGGGGTACTCCTTCAAAGTTCAGCCTGAGGCCTGAACCATAACTGGAAAGGGAATTGAAAAGCGGCGACATGATACCGAGAGACGCCGGAGATTAACAGTCGCCCGAGGCCTCCTCACTTCGAAGGCGCCCCCAGGAAACCCCATCTCCAGCTTCCGCTAATCACTATTCGCCGTGTACTGGACGTTGGGTGAAGGAATCTTTTGCGTAGGCTGTGTCAGAAGCCCGACCGTGAGGGAGGGCAACTTCGTTGTCTATGGCCTCAATATATAACAAGTCGCAGCCAATGTTCTTAAATCAAAGTTGCCGCGAATGTTGCCCTCCCTCACGGTCGGGCTTCTGAAACTGCGTCTTACGAGACGGGAGGAGATTATGGTTCATGGGGGAAGTAGTTTCTGTTTTGTCTTATAATCCCTGCATGGAAGACAAAGAACCTCTGGCAACTACCGCACTCCCGGGCGAAGAACCATCCGCAACGAATCATCCCGCAAACCCTGGAAGTGTTGGCGCGAACAGCGAGCCGATAGTAGGAGAAAGCAGCGTGATTCTCGTGGTCGACGATTCCGCTGATAACGTAGCGCTGCTGAGTTTGGATCTTCAGCAGATGGGTTATCGAGTAGTGACGGCGACCAATGGCGAAGAAGCAGTCAGCGTCGCGTCCGCTATTCGGCCAAATCTGATTCTGATGGACATCAGCATGCCTCGTTTGGATGGCCTGGGAGCTACGCGCAGGATTCGCGAAATAGATCAGTTGCGAGAGGTGCCAATAATTGCGCTTACGGCATTCGATACCGAAGGCTTTAAGAGGGCTGCCTATGACGTGGGCGTTTCAGGTTACTTGACCAAGCCCATTGACTTCGATCGTATGCATAAACTGATCGCTCGACAGCTCGTGCCCGGAGCCGTCGGTAGTTTGATTCCCCGGTAGTCCGTCGAGAGATCAAAGACCTCGAACCTCTCTGAATAAACTAAGCAGTAAGGCATCAGAAACAAATCGATGGCGGGGTTTTATGTTACGACCCGCTCCAGCAAGCAAGACGATCCACGAAATGCACGAAGCGGATGGTCTTTTCTCGGTTTCAATTCGCGTGATTTCGTGGATCGCGCTGCCTCAGCGAGAAAACGCGAAACCATACTAAGTCAGTGCTGACTCACTCCGTTGCGCCTTTTTGATTTTGACAGCGCTTAACAGGCTGCTGAAAAAGGGAGTTCACCACAAAGAAACAAAGACACCAAGATTCAGAGAGGGCTGTTTGCTTGGTTCTTGATAAACACTTCTTCGTGTCTTTATGACTGAGTTTTTCAGCAGCCTGTTAGGTTCAAATCGGATTCTTAAGAAACTCATCCGGCTCGATGATCTTGCCGGCTATTGCCGAAGCGGCGACGACATACGGTGAAGCGAGGTAAAGTTTTCCCGGACCACTGCGCCCGGGGAAGTTTCGGTTCTGGGCGCTGACAGTGACGGTCTCGGCGTTTGGTGAGGCGCCGGGGCCGGCGTTGATACAGGCGCCGCAGCTGGGATCGATTAGTTCGGCGCCGGCTTCGGTGAAGATTTCGATGTAGCCCTTCGCGCGCGCGTACTGTTTTATCTTCTGCGAACCGAATTGCAGATAGAGATGGACGCCGGGCGCGACCCGCTTGCCTTGCTTCAAAGCGTTCTGCAAAACGGTTGCATACATGTCCATGTCGGCCATCTTGCCGCCGGTGCATGAACCACCATACGCCGCATCGATCCGAACTTCATCAGTCAGTTCGTCAATCGGAATGCCGTTGCGCGGGTCGCCCGGCAGCGCGACCATTGGTCGTACTTCATCAAGATCGATTTCAAACGTAGCGGCGTACTCGGCGTCGGGATCGCTCCGGACGAACCCCTTGCGCACTTCTTCCGGATCAAGTCCGCGCATCTTCACGACGTAATCGAGCGTGAACTCGTCGGGTTCGATGATGCCGGTAAAGCCCCCCGCCTCAACTGACATGTTCGTCAGCGTCGCCCTCTCGTCCATCGACCAGTTCTGCAAGTCTTCGCCGGCAAACTCGAGCACCTTGCCGATGCCTTTACTCGTCTTCATGTACTCGCTGGCGAGGAGGACCAGCATTACGTCCTTGGCGGCAACGTCGGCGCGCTTGCGGCCTTTCAAAACATAACGCACGGTTTCCGGCACGCGGATGCGAATGTCTTTCGTGTACCAGGCATTGGCCATGTCGGTTGAGCCGACGCCGAAAGCGAAGCAGCCCAACACGCCGGCCATGCAGGTATGCGAGTCCGTGCCGATCACAATTTGACCGGGCAAGGCGAGATCTTCGACGACCGCGTTATGACAGATCGCTTCTGAACCGCCTTCCGGATTCTCTCCATAAAGCTTGATGCCCTGGCTGCGCGTGAAACTCTCCTGCGTGGTGGCCAGACCATCGGCCTTTTCCAGCAGACCCATCTCGCGATGCTTGGGCGACATCACTTTATTAAGAAATGTCAGGTGATCGCGAAAAGCAAAAACCGATTCGGGTTCAGTGACTCTGGCGTCCGCGCCCAGGGCTTGTTTGAAAAGCGACTCGGCCATGGGCGTCACGTACTCATGAGAGAAACGCACATCCGCCACCGCGAAGAGGGCATCGCCGGGCTTCACGGATTCTACCCCGATCTGTCCGGCCTTAACGAAAGCGTGGCGCGCAATGATCTTCTCAACGATATTCATCGGCCTCCGGCTAGTGTCAGAAGCCCGACCGTCAGGGAGGGCCACCTCCGCAACCGAGCCCTTGCTGACGCGCGGGCTTCCGACATTCGGATTCTCGGTTCCGTTTAGAGTTGGGACTTGTCCCAACGTTGGCGGCACAAGTGCCGCTTCTAAACGGGTCTCGATCGGGGGCGGCGAGACCGCGCCCGACAGTCGGGCTTTGTTGTAATCGAACAGGCCGCCGTGTTCGACGATTGATTGCGCAATTGGATCGAGGCCGTTGGTGAACTCTGCCAGCGCGATTTCTTCGCCACGACGAATACGATCAATCAGACCGAAGTCGGTCGAGGTCAACAGCCCAATGTTCTGTGAATTCTGGCCGTAGATCTTCTCGATGCTCCTGGCGATGACGAGCTGAATACCGGCCCACTTTTCTGCGTAAGGCGCAGTTTCCCTCGACGATCCGCATCCTTTCGAAAGCCCCGACACGACGACAGCAAAGCCGCCATTCTTAACTTCGTCCTTCTTAACCGCGGCATCGCGCATCCCGACATAGACGTACTGTCCGAGTGTTTCGTCGTAATAAAAGCAAACCCAACCCGGCGTGATTTCGTCGGTCGAAATGTTGTTCATCAAAGGCAGATCGTCGTTCATCAGACGTTGAGCCAACTCGTGCTCTATCGCTTTCGCTTCGGCGCCGGCAGCTTCGAGTTGTTGTCGGATTAAGGAAGTGTCTTCGGTTAGAAACAGAATGCGGCCGGTGAATTTAATATTGGATGAACGCTTTTCAAAAGCTGAACTCGTCATTTGAATAAGTCCCTTACGATTATGGTTTTATTAGTTCCAACTCGGCTTCAATTATAAGCTGTAAGTGCAAGGAAGTCGCTCGCCCGAGTTAACGGTCGCCTCCTGGTTTGATTCTATGCTGCAAGAAGAACGATCCACGAAATCACACGAAACTAAAGGAACAAGACGTTTCTTTTCGTGTGATTCGTGGATCGCTTTACCGGGCGAGAAGAAGCGTGGTGGGTCCGCCCGCTCACGCAGGCGGTACTGACTCCATTACGCGAGCTTAGGGTGATGGCGTCGTCAACAGGTAGACCGCGAATGAAGCCAGCCAGTGCTCACCTTCGTAGTTACCGCTGGCTACGTGAGGCAGGGTGACTTTCGCGTGTGCCAGGGCGGATCGCGCCAGGACTTTGCGCGCCGGATCGTTTTGAGGCAAAGCCACTGCGATACTTCGCATGCACCAGGCGCGGCTCAGATTCAAGCCATCGAGGTGGACCAGTTTGGGGTCGGTGCGGTCGGTCACTATCGCCGGTTGCAGGAGCGCTTTCGGCTCGGCGCGGATCGTGCCCGGCAGAAAGCGTCGAAACCAAACTGCGAATTCCGTCTTGCTCATGACCCGACGCATCAGGTCGGCTTCGATCAATGCCGGTGAAAAGAAATCTTCGCCACCCGGCTCCCACGCGGCCGGGTAATTTACGTCATGAGCATAATAAAAGCGGCTGCGTTCGACGATCAACGCGGCCAACTTCGTATAGCCGATCGCGCGCGCATAGTCGAGCGCGAAGGCCAAACCAAACGCCGTGTTCGGATGCACCCCGGTGCGAATTGGGTAGGTTTGCTTGGGCAGAAAGCTGAGATACTTTTCCGCAAATGCATTTGCCAGTGGTTGCAGATTTTGCGACCAGCGCCGTCCGTCTTCGTCATTCCAACCGTGCAGTTCCTCGGCGAGTTTCAGCAGCCAGGCCCAGCCGTAAGTGCGCTCGAAGGAAGCGCGATTCGCTTCTTTCAGATACACAACCTCGCTGGAAATATTTTTGGCGTCCAGATTCGCGTTGAGCGCCGAGCGAATGTCGCGCGCTTCAGGCATGGACGGAAACAAGCGCAGCAGATGAACCAGCATCCAGTGACCGTGCACCGACGAATGCCAGTCAAAGCAACCATAGAAAGCCCCGTGCATCGCGCGCGGGCTGCGCACGTCGCCGGCCTCGTTGTTAACGTGATCGAGTTTGTTTGGATACTCTTTGCGGACGCATTTCAGCGCGAGGCCGGCGAAGTGCGAGGCTTGGGTTTGGGTGAGGGCGAGTTGACCCGGTGTCGTCCGTTGAGCTTTGACGGAATAACCGGCCGTGAAAAGGAACAAGAAGACGAAGGTGGCAACGGTAAACTTTTGCATGATTTTCCGGGAGTCTACCAGAGTCTCTAACTGCGCGTAAGATAATCTTTGGGGAGCTTTGGAGGAAGCGCTTTCGACGCGTAGCGTCGATGTGAATTTAGCCCGGCCTTTCAAGGCCGGGGGATCGCCAACGAAGCATTCACGTCGCGTAGCGACGCTTGAAATTAGCGCGAATTCAATCGTCGCTACGCGACGAGGCTGACTAACTCCGGCGTTGAAACGCCGGGCTAAACTCATGCCGACGCTCCGCGTAGGAAGGCATTTTGAGCAAAGACTCCTCTAGCTGCCTCAACGATGGCTCAACTTCAACCGCTATTTGAGGACTATCGGCTGGCTGACTCGTAGCTGATTGATCTAAGCTACTAAAGGTGACACAGACTTTAGTCTGTGTTACTTGAATCCTAATCACAGATTGAAGTCTGTGCCACACATTGCATGAAATTCTCAGTAGTCATTCCCGCATACAACGAAGAGCATTACCTGCCGAGGCTGCTCGACTCGATCGAAGTCGCGCGAGCGAACTATTCCGGCGGGCGGGACGAGATTGAAGTCATCGTCGCCGACAACGATTCTGACGATCGCACCGCTGAAGTTGCCTCGGCACACGGCGCGCGGGTCGTGGCGGTTCAAAAGCGCCGGATCGCCGCGGCGCGAAACGGAGCAGGTCGCGTGGCGCAAGGCGAGATTGTCTGCTTCATCGATGGCGATTCGGCCGTCCATCCGCAAACCTTCAATGCTATTGAAGCGGCCATCGCCAGCGGTCGTTATGTGGGCGGTTCGACTGGGCTGACTCTGGAACGAAAGTCGTTTGGTCTGCTGGTCACGTACATTCTGGCGGCGCCGATGGTTTGGTTGAGCGGAATGGACTCGGGCGTAGTTTTCTGTCGCCGCCGGGACTTTGAAGCGGTAGGCGGCTATGACGAGACACGCCTGTATGCGGAAGATGTATTGTTCCTGCTGGCTTTGCGCCGGCTGGGAAAGACGCGCGGCCAGCGTTTGACGCGTCTGCCCCAGGTGCGGGCCCTCGGGTGCACTCGCAAGTTCGATCAATTTGGCGACTGGCATTATTTCGGAATGCTGGGCCATGTTTTCAAGAGTTTGGTCACCTGGAATTGGCACGATGAGAAGCTGGCCGATCGTTACTGGTATAAGTCTGGGCGGTAGTATCAGGAGCCCGACCGTCAGAGAGGGCCGCGTGGCAGGCTCCTTCTTCCAATGGTCTAAGGACGTTGTGTTTTCTCGCGTCGGACAAAGATGATCCACGAAATCACAGCTTGCTCAAAAAGTCGGTCAAAGAATTAGCGAAGTTACAGAACCGCGAGCGGTAGCGAGCGGGATAAGGAATCACGCTGGGCTAGTCCGCTGAATCGGTTCGGCAACGATTGAAAAGTAGCTTCTTGATCCCGCTCGCTACCGCTTGATGGTATGAAGGGGCGCCTCCTGCCGTAAGTTGTTAGACTGACGGTTAAACGATCTGCGTTAGCAGAAGGAGACGCCAATGACAGTATATATCGGAGTCGACTTTCAT
>JAWVDF010000009.1:0-138214 GCA_033857635.1 Blastocatellia bacterium | reverse complement strand
CCTTGATGCTCCATGTTAAAAATGTCGGGGCAGGGCTTGGCCCTGCCCGCCCGGACGTTACCAAACGCGGGCTGGGACAAGCCCTGCCCCTACATTTTTACTGTTCACGATTAATTAGTTTCTAATTCACGGCTCTATCACGGAGTTCGTCATGAGCGAAAAAGACATCATCAAAGAAACCAGGCCGCGCATGGAAACGGTCATCGAAGACGTGCGCCGCAAGCTGGCCACCGTGCGCACCGGGCGGGCGGCAGTGAGCCTGCTCGACAACATCTCGGTTGATTATTACGGCACGCCGACTCCGCTGAACCAGATGGCTTCCGTGCATGCTCCCGAGCCGCAGATGCTGACAGTACAGCCCTGGGACCAGACGCAGGTGGCAAATATTGAAAAGGCTATTCGGGCTGCCGATCTGGGACTGAACCCATCGAATGACGGTAAGCTGGTACGCATTCCCATCCCGCCTTTGACCGAAGAACGTCGCAAGCAACTCGCTCGACAAGTTCACGACATTGCCGAAGACCATCGCACCGCGGTTCGTAATATCCGCCGCGACGAAAACGACAAGCTGAAGAAGATGTTGAAGGACAAAACAATTTCAGAGGATGCCGAACGCGACGGGTTGGATGAAGTGCAAAAGCTGACCGACTCGTACATCTCAAAAATTGACGAACTGGCAAAGTCCAAAGAGCAGGACCTGATGAACGTCTAGCCAGTGGCACAGACTTCAGTCTGTGATCCTGACCTGGCTAATCACAGACTGAAGTCTGTGCCACAATGATCATTTCTCTCGCCCTATCCTTGATTGCCATTGCGAGCGGCGCGCTTCTCACCTACACCTGGGACGAAGACGCGCCGCTCGCTTCGCGTTTATCAAGCGGCGCCTGCATAGGCTTTGCGCTGTTGGGCTTGATCGGGCTGGTCGTCGCCTTGATGATCGGACTGACTACGGCGACTTTAGCCGTGACGGCGATCCTTCTGGCAACACCCGCACTGCTCCTTCGCAATCCGAAGATTCGCTTCCAAATTGACGAAGATATTAAGAACGCGACCGCGGCGATAAGCCGTGCGACCACCTCGCCGGATCGTTGGGCGTTCATCTATTTCTTCTTTTATGCCGGGGTCGCCATCGTCATGTGGCTGGTGTTCTCGCGGGCGATGTTCGAAGGGGCGGACGGCCTGTACACCGGGGTGCTGAACAACTACGGCGACCTGCCCTTTCACCTCAGCGCGATCACTCGCTTTGCGTTCGGCCAAAACTTTCCACCCGAAGATCCGACGTTTGCCGGCGCCCGTTTTACTTATCCATTCATGACCGACTTTATCTCGGCGATGTTCGTGCGCGGTGGAGCGAGTTTGCGCGATTCGTTGTTCATCGAAAACTACCTCGTGGGCGTCGCACTCGTCGGAGTTTTGCATCGGTTTGGTCAGAAACTTTTGCGCAATCGCACTGCAGCCATCTTGACGCCGCTACTGATAATCTTGAATGGCGGTTTGGGCTGGGCAATGTTGGTGGCCGACGTAAACAAAACCGGCGGCGGCGTGTTTCAGTTACTCCGCCACATCCCTCATTCATATACGATTCTTCCTGAAGTTGGCGAAGGGTGGCGTTGGGGTAACGCAGTCACCAGTCTGCTGGTTCCGCAACGCGGCTTCCTGCTGGGCATTCCGTTGGCCGTGATTGTGTTCACCCAATGGTGGGCGGCAATGCACAACGACGATGAAGGAAAAAGTAAGAAGGTAAAAGGCAAAAAGGAAGAGCGTCGGGAACGTAAGCTAAAGACCAGCGGCCCGCTAAATAAAAGGACCGAGCTCCCCACCGAGACTTCTTCCCTTTTTACTTTTTCCTTTTTACTTTTGCCTTCCACCCGGCGCATGCTCGCCGCGGGTGTTGTCGCCGGCCTGCTGCCGTTGGTACACGCGCACAGCTTCATCGTAGTGATGGGAGTTGGCGCTTGCCTGGCCGTGATTAACTGGTCTCGCTGGCGCGAGTGGCTTACGTTCCTGTTGGTGGGATCGCTAATCGCCATCCCGCAGTTGCTTTGGTCAACGCACGGCAGCGCAGTCAACACGCGTGCTTTTATTGGCTGGCAGTTCGGCTGGGACAGTGGCGCTGAAAACTTCTTCTGGTTCTGGTTCAAGAACACGGGGATATTCATTCCCCTGCTAATCGCTGCTCTGCTTTGGAAACGCGAGGACTATCTGGTTTCGCGCAAGCTTCTGTTTTTCTTTCTGCCCTTCACGCTCTGTTTCATCATTCCAAACCTGGTGAAGCTGGCCCCCTGGATTTGGGACAACGTGAAGGTCCTCTTCTACTGGTGGATCGCTTCCGCGCCCATCGTCGCTTTACTACTGGCGCGCTTGTGGGAAGGAAGAGCCTTGAGTCGCGTGCTGGCCGGCGCCCTGTTTGTCGTGCTCACTCTGGCCGGGGCGCTGGATGTCTTTGCGCTAATGACCAGCCAGGGCGAGTATCAGGAATTCGATCGCAATGGCGTCGCGTTTGCCGAAATGATCAAGCAGCAGACACCGCCCGGCGCTACAATTCTGCACGCGCCGATTCATAACACTCCAATCTTTCTGACGGGGCGGCGATCGCTGATGGGATATCCCGGGCACATCTGGACACACGGGATTGATTTTGGCCAACGCGAAGCGGACATCAAGCAGATATACTCCGGCGCGCCCGACGCGGCGAGCTTGCTCAGCAAATACGGCGTCGACTATGTTGTTATCGATCCGCAGGAACATTCGGTAATGCCCGTGAACACAGATTTTTTTAGTCGCTACCCGGAAGTCGTGAAAATCGGTGAGTACCACCTCTACAAAATTAAGCCGTAAGAAATCCAGCGCGAAGAGCGCACTGGCGAAGCAGATCAGCGAAGAGGGCTCGCCCAGCGGCCCGGAGATCTCCGAGCTCGCCTGGCGGATATCGTCTCTGGCGATCCTTCTGGTCGGAGCTTTTCTGCGGCTCTATAACCTCGGGCTGGTCCCGCTGCATCACGACGAAGGCGTCAACGGAAATTTTCTGGTTACGCTGGTCCGCACCGGCCAGTACACCTACAACCCCGAGAACTATCACGGGCCGACACTCTATTTCTTCTCAGCGGTGATTCCCTGGCTTGCACGCTTTGTTGGCGGGAAGGCCTTTGGTGAGAATTATGGCCTGACGACTTTCAATATTCGTTTTGTCACCGCGGCCTTTGGCATCGGCACGATCTGGCTGGCGCTGCTGCTGCGCAAACGGATCGGCATGATTGGCGCGCTGTCGGCGGCAGGTTTGATCGCAGTCTCGCCGGGTGCGGTTTACCTCTCACGCTATTTCATCCACGAGTCTCTATTTGTGTTCTTCACTCTGGGCATCGTGGTCGCTGCTTTGAAGTACTACGACACGAAGCAGGCGGCCTATTTGATCCTCGCTTCGATCTCAGCAGCGTTGATGGTCGCGACCAAAGAAACCTGGATCATCAACGGACCCGTGCTCTTGATCGCGCTGATCACCACTAGCGGTTATTTCTGGATCCGGGAAAAGTTTGCCGGAAAGCGGAGCGAAGGATCCTTGGGCGAGCGATGGCGGGAGATGCTGGAACGCTTTGGTGGACCAGTGCCATTGGCAACCGTCGCGCTGGTGGCCTTTGCCGTATTCGTTCTGGTCAACGTTCTCTTCTATTCGTCGTTCTTTACCAACTATCCAAAGGGCGTCAACGACGCTATGCAGACGCTGAACATGTGGCGGCATCGCACCCAGGAGCATTATCACCCGCCCTATCAATATGTTTACTGGCTGCTGCAGGAAGAAGGCATTGTACTGGTGCTGGGTGGCATCGGCGCGCTGATCGCCGTCCTGCGCGCGAACAGCCGGCTCGCAATTTTCCTGGCGCTATGGTCGTTCGGTTTGCTCGCGGGTTATTCGCTGGTGGGCTATAAGACGCCCTGGATCAGTTTGAATTTCATTGTGCCGCTGGCGCTGACGTCCGGTTATGCGCTCGATGTGGCTTACCAGAAGCTCAGGGAATTTGGACAGCCGCGTCTTTTCATTATCCTCGCAGTCTTAATCGCTGTCCCCTGCACTTATCAAATGTACCAGCTCAATTTTGTTCATTACGACGATGACGCGTACCCTTATGTCTATGCGCACACGCGGCGCGAGTTGCTGCAGATGCTGGACGAAATTGATCGAGTGTCAAACCGTATGGGCACGGGGACGGACACTGGAATCGCGCTGGTCTCGCCCGACTATTGGCCCTTGCCATGGTACTTTCGCGATTACAAGAAGGTCGGTTACTACCAGCAAATCGTAGCCACGAATGAGCCCATCATCATCGGCTCGACGGCACAGCAGGAACAGCTGAAGGAAACCTACGGCGATCGTTACGTGCTGGTTGTTTCGGGCAAGGATGAAGGGGCGTATGCGCTCCGGCCAGGGGTTGATCTGTTGCTGTATGTGAGGAAGGACGTGGCGAAGTAGGGCCCTCACCCTGTGCCTATTGATAGAACGAGAGGCTAATGTCTTTCGGTTGATCCGGATGAAGCTACCCAACGCAGAGCGAGCAATAATCGACATAGAAAAGCTGCGCGATTACAGTTTGAATCCGCTACATCCCGAAGGCAAGCACAAAGCACGGGTGTTTGCAGGAACACTGGGACTTTCGGCCGCCGATGCGGAGAAACTCCGGGCCATGATCGCCACTGCTATCTCAACGGAGGAAGCGAGTCAGGGTCCGGCAGATGAACACGGCGAACGCTTTGTGCTGGACTTTGCAACGCAAGGTTTGCGCGGTAAGGTAACAATTCGGACCGCTTGGATTGTCGACCGAGATGAAACTGTGCCGCGTTTGGTAAGTTGCTATGTGAAGAGGAAGTAAGTCATGGATGAAATCAAAGTATTAGACGTCGTTGCATTGACTGAGGACGTTCAGCAGCATGGGCTCCGGCGTGGCGAGGTCGGAACCGTAGTTGAGCGCTGGCAGGATGGTGCTTACGAGGTAGAGTTCAGCGATGATTCCGGAGAGGCTTACGCATTCGCAGCGCTGCGGCCTGAACAACTGATGAAGCTTCACTTTCGAAAGGACGAAGCAGCTTGAAGAACGAACTTTCAAGTAATCAGGCTCTGTGGATAGCGAGGCAAGCAATTGCGCAGGTGCCGTCATGGGATGACAATGAGGAGTCTGACTTGCGGTTCGAATGGGACGACCAAAAGGCGGTTGAGAATTTTTCGAAGCACGGAGTCAGATTCGGAGAGGCTACCGAAGTTTTTCATGATCCGAACGCGCTGGAGGGCAAAGACGCTGAACACTCGTTTGACGAGGCGCGGTCTTTGTTATTGGATATTCAACCAGCCGTATGCTATTCGCCGTGTTCGCCGAACGGTACGGCAAGGTAATTCGGATCATCTCGGCGCGACCGCCCACGCCGGAAGAGGAAGTTGTATGAAGAACAAGGAAGATGAGAGATCTGCGGCTACGCCCCAAGAGGTCGAGCTAGTAGTCACGCAGGAAGACTATGAAGCAGGCTTAAAGCGCGGGTGGACAGACGATGACATGCTCAAGCCGGGCCGTTACAAGCTGAAGCGCGGCGGATTCCTTGCGCGACATCCGGAGTTGAAGATCAAAGAGAAGAAACGAGCATGAAATGAATCCAGGAATATTTCTTGTTCAATCGAACGACGAATTGATTGAGATGAACGAACAGCCGTACGACTCGGAAGACGTCTTGCAAACGTTGCTCGCGAAGTATCCGTCGTTGCTCGCCGGACATCAAATAAATTCTGAAAAACCAAGGAGATGGCTGCTCGTTGAGCGCGAATGTGGAGTGCCGTCTGAAGAAGGTGGCGGCAGTCGGTGGTCGATCGATCATTTGTTTTTGGATCAGGATGCTATCCCCACCTTTGTCGAGGTAAAGCAGAGCACAAATACGGACATCAGGCGCAAGATTGTGGGCCAAATGATGGATTACGCAGCGAATGCAGTCGATCATTGGCCCGTTCCATACATGCAAGAACGGTTCGCCGCAAGTTGCCGAGAGTGCGGTCTAGAGCCGGACGAGAAGCTCAGCGAGTTCCTCGGCAATGACGCCGAACCAGAAGAGTTTTGGGCACAGGCCGACAGAAATCTGCGCGATGGAAACATTCGTCTTATCTTTGTCGGTGACAAGATTCCAAACGAACTGCGACGCATTGTCGAGTTTCTTAATAAACGCATGAATCCCACGGAAGTCTTAGCATTTGAGATAAGACAATTCGTAGGCGCAGGACAGAAGGGCCTCGTACCTACTGTTATTGGTAAAACAACTGAACCGCCGCCCGCCCCGCGGCCCCACCCCGTCTCACGAACAGCAGAAGAAATCATTGAAGTGATAAGGGAAAAATCACCTCAGGAAGCTGAAATCGCACAGAGGATACTAAACTGGTCGAAACCATACTTTACTCCGAAGTGCGCCAAAACATCTCTTCGGTTAGATCTCACAGATAGCCCAAACACTTTTCATCCGGTGTCAATAGATACTGGCGGTCACTTGTGGACATACAACAAAAACATCCAGAGTACGCGGCCTTTTGATGTCGCTAAAAACTGGACTGAGTTCCGTCGTCGTATAGACGATAATCCTGGGGTGAATTTTAGGCACGGCGAAACATATTCCAACACGAAGCTCTCATCGTTTGCGGATGACGCTGCTCTTTCCCGGTTCCTCAACGTTATTGCTTGGTCGATCGAACAGGTCAAAAATCCGACCCAGGATAAGCAGATCTCTGCGTCATCGGATACCGCACAACCATGATGCGCTTACCCAAATTCGACTACCGCACCCCGCGTACCATCGCGGAAGCGGTAAAGATCATCGGCGACACCGGTCCCGAGGCCCAGTTCGTTGCCGGCGGCACCGATCTCTATCCGAATATGAAGCGCCGGCAGCAAATGCCGCGGACGGTGATCTCAGTCATGCGGTTGCCTGAACTGAATAGCATTGAAGGTGATGGAAAGGGTGGACTCAGGATTGGTGCGTCGGTCTTGCTTTCAGACATCTGCGAACATCCGATCATCAAACGCGACTATCCGGTTATTGCCAGCGCCGCCCGCACTATCTCAACTCCCATCCTGCGCAACATGGGAACCATTGGCGGCAACCTTTTATTGGATACGCGCTGCAACTACTACGATCAGAATTACGAATGGCGCAAAGCGATCAACTTTTGTTTGAAGAAAGATGGCGACGTTTGTTGGGTCGCGCCGGGAAGTTCGAAGTGCTGGGCCGTGCAATCGTCCGATCTGGTGCCGGTGATGGTAGCCATCGGCGCAAAGTTCCGTCTGGTGTCCACTCTCGGCGAGCGCATCATCGACGCGGCAGGATTCTATAACGACGACGGCATTGATTATTTGAAGAAGCGGCCGGACGAACTGCTGGTTGATATTCATCTGCCGCCGATAAATGGTTGGCGAGCTTCTTATCAGAAGCTTCGTCGCCGCGGTGCTTTCGATTTCCCAGTTCTGGGCGTGGCCGCCTGGGTCAAAACCGGGAGCGCTGGCAACCGGGTCGAAGACGCCCGAGTCGTTCTAGGCGCAGTCGCTCCCTCACCCGTGCAAGTGAAAGAAGCCGCAGCTACTCTGATCGGTCAACCCTTTGACGAAGAACATATCCAGGACGCGGCCGAAGCCTGCTACATCAAAGCCCGCCCGCTCGACAACACAGACTTTGTGATGAACTGGCGCAAGCAGATGACGCGCGAATACACCCTGCGCGCTCTGCGAGAATTATTGTAGGGGCAGGGCTCGTCCCTGCCCGTTCTTGATGTTTCTTTGCGGGCAGGGACAAGCCCTGCCCCTACAAAATTGCCGGCAACCACGCCGATCCCTTAGCGCCTTTAGTTCGTCCTTAGCGCCTTTGCGTGATACTAAATAGATTTCGCGCAAAGGCGCAGAGTAGATCAGAAGGCGCAAAGAAGAAATTAGACATCCTCTTGAATGACATTTCTGCAATTCTGCTCGCCGCCGGTCGCTCGCGCCGCATGGGCGCTTTCAAACCACTGCTTCCGTTTGGTGATCGAACGGTAATCGAGGCCTGCGTCGCAAATCTTCAAGCGGCCGACGTCTCTGACATCATCGTCGTGGTCGGTCATCGCGCCGAAGACATTCGCCCACACCTGAACACCCTCGACCTCACCTTCGCGCTCAATCCCGATCCTGATAGCGCGATGGCTGTTTCAATTGCCTGCGGTGTCGAGTCAGTGCCCGCCGCAGCCGGGGGCTTGTTAATCGCTCTAGTCGATCATCCCGGCGTGCCCCCGGAAGTTATCAAAGCCGTCGTTGAAGCATGGCGGAAAGGAGCCCGGCTTGTTCAGCCCGAATACGAAGGACATGGCGGACATCCGGTTCTGGTCGACCTTGCTTATCGGAAGGAATTGCTGGCCCTCGATCCCGCGGGCGGCCTGCGTTCGTTCTTCGCCGCACACCGCGCGGAGGTCAGACGCGTGCCGGTTCGGTCGCCCTATGTTGCGCGCGACATGGACACGTGGGAAGATTACCAGCGGCTGCACAAAGACGTGTTCGGACTCGCTCCGCCGAATGATTGAGCTCATTTTTGGGCGTGATTTTGGCCAAAATAATTTATTCCAACGAGACACCCTCCGCCATCATCTAACCGCTCGTTGATTGGTCGTCTGTCTCCGAAGTGGGACCTAACAGTCGGCCAGGAAAAGGAAGCTACGATGTTAAGCAAAATACGCAAAGCCACCGCCCTTGCCGCCTGTGCATTGGCAGTGGCGATGAGTGTGTCTCGGCCGGCGCCGGCGCAAAATCAGCCGGCGGAATTCTCTCTGCGATCTGTTGACGGCGAAACGGTGACCTCATCAAGCTTGCGCGGTGAAGTGGTGGTGCTGGCGTTCGGAGCTTCATGGTTGCCGCTGACGAAAAACCAGATGGAAGCGGTGAAGAAACTTGCCGACCAGTACGCAGGTCGCGGCGTAGCAGTTTACTGGGTCAGCACTGAATCGGAATCCCCCAAGTCCAAGAACTATGCCGCCGACGAACAGCTGCGCGAGTTAGGACGAAAGTATAAGGTCACAGTCCTGCGCGATCCGGACGGCGCGGTATCGAAAAAGCTGGGCGTCGATCAACTGCCGTCAGTAGTAATTATTGATAAGCAGGGGAACGTCGCTGCGACTGTCGGCGGAATGGATCCGACAGCCGATCTAGCCAAGCAGTTAGCTGAGCGCCTGAGCAAAATACTCTGACGATTACGGAGCGCGGACATCCTGTCCGCCAGCGTGCGCAGCACGCTCAACCTATGCGGACAGGATGTCCGCGCTCCAATCTTCTTGAACCATCTCGTAGAGCAAACGCACCGGCAGTCCCACCACGTTGAAATACTCGCCACGAATTCCTTCGATGAAGCGCGAGCCGGGCCCCTGGATCGCATAAGCGCCTGCTTTGTCCATCGGCTCGCCACTCGCGACATACCAGTCAATCTCGCTCAAGCTCATCGCGGCGAATTTCACTTCCGTGGTGGCGTAAGCAACTTTTGTTTCCGAAAGATGGATAACAGCGACACCGGTCAACACCTGATGCCATTGCCCGCTCAACTGTCGCAACATGCGGCTCGCGTCGTCCTCATCGCGTGGCTTTTCCAAAATCTGATCACCGATCACGACGGTCGTGTCCGCGCCGACAATTAGCGAACCTTCGGATCGCCGCGCAGCCGATTCGGCTTTCCTCCGAGCCAGGCGTTGGACATAAGTCACGGCGTCCTCATCTGGCTTACGCGTCTCGTCAATGTCCTGAGGTAGAAGTTCAAAAGGCCATCCGACCCAACGCAGAATCTCAGCCCGCCGGGGACTGGCGGAAGCCAGGATGATCTTCGGCAGCGCAACGAGCGGAGAGAGATCGCCGTGAAACTCGATCAGATGCCCGGGTTCGGCGTCACTCGTTTGGTTGTTTCGCTTATCTTCCATTAAACTTCACGCGCGATAGTGGCACAGACTTCAGTCTGTGATCTGAAGTCTTCCTTGACTCAATCACAGACTAAAGTCTGTGCCACTCAGTGACCAAATGATAGACGTTGCCCGCATTTTGCCCAAACTCCTGAACGCCGCCGGCACGAACCCGGAAATGGCTGAGATCGCGGCGAAGCTTGCCTGGACACGCGCCGCGGGAGAGGGCTTGCGCCGGCATGCGATTCCCTTCCGGCTGTATCGAACGACCCTGGTGGTTTCAGTTGCCGACGCGATCTGGCAAAAGCAAATGCAGTCGATGGGCGCGGAACTCATCGCTCGGATCAATAGACTCCTGGGACGTGAAGTAGTTGAAGTCATCGAGTTCCGCATCGACCCGGAAGCAGTCGAGCGAGTACGCGCTAGTTCACAACCACGAGATCGTTCTCAGGATGAGCCCAGCGAACCGATTCCTGATGAGTTGATATCAGCGGCCGGCGAGATCGTCGATCCGGATCTGAGAGAACGCTTTATTCGTGCGGCCGAAAACTGCATCGCGCGCCGCGAAGCACAAACGAGAACTTAACTATGCCCATCACCGAAGCCGATATCGAAAAGATCGCCCAGCTGGCGCACCTGGAGATTACCGACGACGAGCGAAGGCTCTTCGCGCCGCAGATTTCCGAGATCGTGACCTACATAGAACAACTGAACGCGGTTGATACCAGTGCAATCGAGCCGGCCCTCGGCGGGCTGACCCCAGAAGGCGAGCAGACACTCTCCTGGCGCGCAGACGAAGTGCAGCCGTCCCTGGGACAAAAGCTGGCGTTGGATCAGGCCCCCGATGCCGCGGCCGGTCACTTCCGCGTGCCAAAGGTTTTGTGACACCTCCCAAACTTAAACCGCTACATAGCGATCCGTCGCTAATAAATCTGAAGCTCGAGATGTTTGCCGGGCACGCGACCGAGGTGCTCATTGAGTCCTTGAAGCCTGGAAAACCAGGCTCGCTCAAAGCCCGACCCGATGGTACGATGGTTGACGGCCATCATCGCATCAAGGTCTTGCGTGATCGAGGCGTTGATGTCGATTCGTTGCCGCGGGAAATAATCAACCGGACCAAAGAATGAGTACTTATCGCATCAGGGGCCCGTGGATAGGAACCCTGTCAATCGTTTCCCGACCGCGCGGCGGCGATTGGCTGGATGATGAAGTACGCAGGTGGAAGAATGAAGGACTGAGTGCCGTTGTCTCTCTCTTGACTGGTGAAGAGCAAGATGAATTTGAGTTGCTCAGAGAGAGAGATGTTTCTGACAAACAGGGCTTGGAGTTCTTCTCATTGCCAATCGCCGACCTCGGAGCTCCGTCTTCCCGCGAAGATACTAAGGCTGCGGTAGCTGTTCTGAATCAACTCGAAAAGTTATTAGCTTCAGGACGGAACGTAGGCATCCATTGCCGACAGAGTATTGGACGATCGGGAATGATCGCTGCTTCGCTATTAGTAATGTCGGGATCAGATCCGCTGGAAGCTTTCGAATCTGTTAGCCAGGATCGCGGTTTACCGGTTCCGGAAACTGAACTACAACGAGAATGGGTCATCGAATTGGCGCAGGAATTTCAACCACTTCTTACACAAAGATAAGACTGATTCGTCATCACGCCGCCGAGTTTCTCATAAAATGGACAGGTCAGATCAAACCATCTCAAACCTTCGAGACAGCATCGTCCGCGGCGCCAAAACCGCCCGCGCCGCAGCCGAATCCGCCCTTGGCGCTGCGGAAAAACTAAACAGCACGCTCAACGCTTTCCTCGAGATCGATCGCCATGGTGCAGTGAGTCGCGCTGCACAGATTGATGCGACGGGCGAGACTGACAAAGCAAGTTTGCCTCTCGCCGGTATCCCGATTGCCGTCAAAGACAATATCTGCGTCCAAGGGCTGCAGACTTCATGTGGCTCGCGCATCCTCGGGCCATATCATCCACCTTATGACGCGACCGCGATCACTCGCCTGCTAGCAGCGGGCACGGTGATTATCGGCAAGACAAACTGCGATGAGTTCGCGATGGGTTCCTCGAACGAGAACTCAGCCTTTGGGCCCGTCAAAAACCCCTGGGACATTACGCGCGTCCCCGGCGGCTCATCGGGTGGTTCGGCTGCCGCAGTCGCCGCGGGAATTGTGCCGGCGGCTCTCGGTTCCGACACGGGCGGCTCTGTTCGCCAGCCGGCGGCCTTCTGCGGCGTAGTCGGTTTGAAGCCGACTTATGGCCGCGTGTCCCGTTATGGTCTGGTCGCCTTCGGCTCGTCTCTGGATCAAATCGGAGTGTTAGCTCGAACCGCGAGCGACGCCGCGGTTGTGCTGAAAGTCATAGCCGGACGCGACCCGCACGATTCAACTACCGCTGACGTGCCCGTCCCGGACTATTCGGCTGAACTAACCGGAGACATCAAGGGAATGCGTTTGGGCGTTTCTCGATCCTTGCTGGGAGAAGGATTGAATTCGGAAGTGCGCGCGGCGATCGAAGCATCAATCGCAGTCTATCAAGACCTGGGCGCGAACATTGTCGACATTGAACTGCCGCACGCAAAGTACGCGATTGCGGTTTACTACATCATCGCTACCGCGGAAGCTTCTTCAAATCTCGCTCGCTTTGACGGAGTCCGTTACGGCTTTCGCGCCGAAGACGCGCCGGCGCTCAAGGAAATGTATCGCAAGACGCGCGACGAGGGTTTCGGTCCAGAAGTGAAGCGTCGCATCATGCTCGGCACCTACGTACTGTCGGCTGGTTACTACGACGCCTATTATTTGAAAGCCCAAAAGGTGCGCGCGCTGTTGCGCCAGGACTTTGCCCGCGCCTTCGAGAAGTGCGATGCCGTGCTGACGCCGACAACGCCCACGCCCGCATTTTCTTTCGGTGAGAAGTCTGAGGATCCGCTGGCCATGTACTTGAACGACATCTTCACGGTGACGGCGAACCTGGCGGGCGTTCCCGGTATCAGCGTTCCCTGCGGTTTGTCGGCCGCCGGACTGCCCATTGGTTTGCAGCTGCTGGGGCCTTATTGGAGCGAACCGAATCTGCTGCGTCTCGCGCACGCCTACCAAACCGCAAATCCTTTGACCGCTCAACCATCCGTACACGCGTGAACTTTAGATGCGCCGGCAGAGGGTAGCGGCGACGGCGCTTTGGATCTCCACACAATTCTCAGCCCCCTTGGAAATCCTCGTTTCTCTTTGCGCCTTTGCGTGAAACAAAATCTCGCAAAGGCGCCAAGACGCAAAGACCGCCGACCCTCAGCTCAGAAACTTCTTCTGAAACTCCGGCGACCGTCGCCGCAGCTCAAGCCAATCTTCAAACAAGCTCGGTGTTTGAATCCAAACCTTGAGCCACTCTGCAATCTCTGCCTGTTCGGCTCGCTGCAGCTTGTCGAGCTTCGGATCCTTCGATAGCAGTTCCGCCAGTTGCCGGCCGAGGACTGCCAGACGCCGCGCTTCTTTACCAGCTAACTTATCACCGCCAAGTCGCAGCTGCTCCAGTTTCTTCAACACAGTTTCGGCTTTGCTCAGTCGTATCGGCTTTCCGTTTAGCAGAGCATCGAGACTCTCGAAGTCTCTGTCCTCACTTTCAATCCTCGCCCCACGCCAGCGGGCATCGAACTCGATCACCTCGGGATGGCGTAACTCGGCGCCTTCATCGGCGAGGACTCTCGCAATCGCCGCCGGACTCTCGTCGTCGCTCTCGCCGGTGAGATCGCGAACCGACTTTTGAATCTCGCTCAATTCGGGCTCACCAATCGCTGCGCGCCCCAGACGCTCCCACGACTGGATAATCAACTCACGTTTGGTCAGTGGCGCCGATTTGCGCCCGCGCGTTTTGGATTGCGTGCCTTTCATGCTCAAACCATACAAGATAGAATCGGATTACCGTGGCTTTGCCCAAGAGGCGACTAAACGGCGGTACGAAACCGGTCGCGGTAGCAACCGGGTTATTTTAACGCGATTCACCCGCTTGCTACCGCACGCGGTTCCGCACCAGTACATGAATTGTGGGCAAAGCCGATTGCCGATGAAGATGCTTTACGCGCGGTGTCTGAGTCAACCTGATGAGAAATAACAGCAGCCATCGATTAAGCACTCGTACCTGGGGCCACCGAGCAGGCTTGGTGACTCTGCTCATCCTGATGAGTTCGCCCTGTCTCGCGCAGAAACCTGCCACCCTGCGCCGCATAGAATTCGTCGGCCTGAAGAAAATGACAGCTGTACAGGCGATCGAGAGCAGCGGCCTCAAGGTCGGCGATCCTTTCACTCCTGAAATCGTGGACGCGGCGGCCGAGAAGCTCATGCAGTCCGGCTTGTTCAAGAAGCTCGGCTACAGAGTTCGCACTGCTGACAACGACGCTACCGTAATCTTTGATGTCGAGGAAGCATCCCGAAACCTGCCCGTAGTCTTTGAAAATTTTGTCTGGTTCAGCGAGGACGAGATCGCGCGCGCCATCCGCCAGGACATCCCTTTCTTTGACGGCACGGCGCCCGAAGGCGGCATGACGACTGATAAGATCGCGGCCGCATTACAACGTTTGTTGGCCCAGAAGAAGATTGCCGGCAAGGTTGAGCACATGCCTTACACAAACCTGGCGACCGGCCGCCAGGAAATTCTCTTTACCGTCGAAGGCGTGAAGATCCCTGTGTGCTCTCTGCACTTTCCCGGAGCGTCAGTGATTCCTGAAGCCGATCTGATCAAAGCTTCGCAGGCTTTGTTGAAGACCGATTACTCGCGCAAAGACGCGGGAGGATTTGCCGAACACACGCTCTTCCCTCTATACCGTCACCTCGGTTATTTGCGGGCGCAGTTCAAGCAGCCAATTGCCGCTATCGAAGAGAGCTGCGCGGGTGGAGTCGCGCTCACGATTCCGGTTGACGAAGGCGTTGCCTATTCGTGGGAAGCTGCCGACTGGACCGGCAACCAGGTTGTGACCAAAGAAGATCTGACGAGCGCGCTGGGAATGAAAACCGGCGAACTGGCCGATGGCGTTAAAATCGACAACGGTTTGAAAGAAGTGCGCAAAGCTTTTGGACGGCGGGGCTATGTCGGCGCCAGTTTCAAAGAATCGATCGAGTTTGACGATGCCACCCGGCGCGTGAGCTACCGGTTCGCAGTTAACGAAGGACAGCGATACTTCATGGGCAACCTGATCGTCAACGGTTTGCCCGCGGCCGAGGTCGAGCGGCTGAAAGCGAAGTGGACTCTTGGCTCAAACGCGGTGTTCGACGAATCGTACTTCGATGAATTCAGACAGACCGGTCTGCGAGAATTCATGAACGGCTTGATGCAACGAACGGGTGCGCGCGCGAGGGTGGAAGTGGAAATGAAGCCCAACGCGGCAAAGCAAACCGTCGACGTGATCATTACTTTCAAGTGATGAGAGAGCGATCATGAGGTCAGTACCGGGAGCGGTAGCGACCGGGTCTCCAGGTACTCCACATGCGAGGTGGCCATGACGATCACCCGGTCGCTACCGCTCCCGGTACTGACTTCATTGCGCACTTATTGCCCCAAATGTCATCACAACCTAAAACGGATCAAGAGCCCGCCGTCACCGCCCTCCTCGCGGGTTTAGCCCGAACCTTCGCCAGCAAACCCTTCATTCCGCATCGACTCCTAAAATGGGGCGACGCCCAAACCATCGGCGCCTATCTCTGGCCCAGGCGTTTTAGTTCAGCCGATCGCACCGGCGATGAAGAGCGGCTCTTCGAAGTCGAGCCGGGCAGTCAGGTCCTGGCGCGCTGCCGTTGGCAGCCTCAACCAACCGAGCACCCAACCCTGGTGATTTGGCATGGCATGGAAGGCTCGACCACATCTTCATACATGCTGACGACGGCCGCGAAAATGTTTCGCGCCGGCTTCAATGTCGTGCGGGTCAATTATCGTAACTGCGGCGGGACTGAGCATCTCTCGCCGTCGCTTTATCACGGAGGACTCACCAGCGATCTGAGCGCAGTGCTTGAAGAACTAATCTCAAGCGACCGATTGCCGGCGCTTTTCGTGGCCGGGTTTTCATTGGGCGGCAACATGGTCCTGAAACTCGCCGGCGAGTACGGAGACAACGCGCCTGCGGAACTAAAAGCCATCTGCGCCGTTTCGCCTTCGATTGATCTACGCGCCAGCACGAGTCTTATCGCCCGGCGACGCAACTGGATTTATCAGCAGGACTTTCTGCGGCGATTGAAGAAACGCATCCGAGTTAAGGAGAAACTGTTTCCCGAAGTTTATGATTCAAGTCTGTTGAGAGGCGTTCGCAGCGTCGAGCAGTTCGACAATCGTTATGTCGCTCCGTATTTCGGTTTTGCAGACGCGAACGATTACTACGCCCAAGCCAGCTCCCGGCCCTTGATCGGACGCATCCGCGTTCCCACTTTGATCATCCACGCCAAAGACGATCCATTCATTCCCTTCGACCCCTTGCGCGACCCGGAGATCGCCGCCAACCCTTACGTGCTATTGATCGCCACCGACCGCGGCGGCCACGTAGCGTTCGTCTCATCGAGCTCAGGCGAAGAACGCTTCTGGGCCGAGTGCCGTCTGGTGGAATTTTTTGTGGAGTGCTCTTCACGCTGAAAGCGTGAAATAAAATAGCCCAGGGTAACGCGCGAAGCGCAACACCCCGGGATCAGGAATATTGGTTTTGATCCCAGCCCCGCAGGGGCGATAGAAATATCTTTGCGCATGCCGCACCATCAAATTCTTTTTTACGGTTAATCTATTAACTCGACCCTTCGCGGCTCTGCCGCTCTCCAGTGCGGTGAGGCTTGCCTCACCGTTCAGTGCCACTAGTCTTTGTCGAGGCTACGCCTCGACCAGAGGCGCAGCCTCTGACCCTTTCCAACATGCGCCGGTAAGGCAGAGCCTTACCGCACTGTGGGGCGGCGGAGCCGCAAGAACCGGGCCCGCTCTCCGACCGGCTCTGAATTGAACCTGGCCCACTAAACTCCAAACCGGACTCATCCGAAGTGCAATCCAACTCGCTCGCCGTCCGTCCCAACTCGCTTGACCTGCGATCCAACCCCTTAGGCTCGCAATCCGACTCGCCTTCGATTCGAGCCGAAACCGCTCAGTTTCCGGCCTCTTTTGAAGAAACCCCAACAAACCACTTGATTTCCTGCAATGAAGCGATATACTCCCGCGCCGTAGGCCTCGCAAGCTTCTGGTTCCCAGTAAGTCCCAACCCAGGAGGTGGCAGGATGGTCCGACAAAGACGAACCTCAACGGTTCTGGAAACGGCCCGGCAACGACTCGCCGGACTCAAACGAATCGACCCAGCCCTTGCACGCATCAAAGCGGACGCAAAAAACCAGGGGCCAAAGACGGCGGCGGCAACACGCCAGCGTCTTAACTGATCTCTGTCTTCTGATCTCTGACCTCTGATCTCTGATCTCTCGTCTCTGATCCCAACAGCAATCGCAGCCTTACGATAGGAGGAACTAAATGAAAAATACGGTGAAGAGTCTGAATCACATTGTCGTTGTGACACTGTGCGTAGTCGTAGTCCTCGGGTTGGCTCTTGTGCTTAATCGAGCACTGGCCCAGGGATCGTTCACGCCAACGGGAAGTATGATCACAGCTCGTTATGGCCACGCGGCCATTCGGCTCCTCAACGGCAAGATCCTGGTGGTGGGAGGAAACGACGGAAGTTCATATCTTGCCAGCGCCGAGCTCTATGACCCTGTCAGCGCTACTTTTAGTCCGACCGGGAGTATGAGCGCTGTGCGCGGTCAATTTGCAGCGGCGCGTCTAGCGGATGGCCGCGTGCTGGTGGCCGGAGGCGTGGATAATGCCGGAGACACATCCAGTGCGGAGATCTACGATCCGGTAAGCGGGACGTTCAGTCCCACGGGCAGCCTATCCGTGCCGCGCAGCGCCAGTTCAGCAACGCTTTTGCCGAACGGAAAAGTCCTGGTTCCCGGTGGGATTAACTCGAGTGTTCGGCTTTCTTCCGCCGAACTCTTCGATCCGATCACGGGCACCTTCGGTCCAACGGGAAGCATGAGCGGGCCGCGAGCGCAACAAACTGCGACGCTGCTCACTAACGGTCAGGTGCTAATCGCTGGCGGAGAAAACTTTTGCTTTTTCGCCAGCGCTGAACTCTACGATTCCCTAGCCGGGACATTTGCTTCCACCGGAACTATGTCGACCTCCCGGGTCAGCCATTCCGCTACTCTGCTGAACAATGGCAAGGCATTAATGGCAGGCGGCATCTCGGGTTGCTTTGGCAGTGCGACTGTTCAGGGAAGCGCGGAACTCTACGATCCAGTCTCAGGAACGTTCAGCATCACGGGAAGCATGAATGTGACACGTAATGGGCCGATCGCAGCGTTGTTACCACAAGGAAGTGTCTTGATAACGGGAGGCTGTGTTGGTTGTTCTTCGTCCAACCCCACCCTGCAGTTAACCGATTCCGCTGAACTATTCGATCCAGTTGCGGGGACGTTCACGCTGACGGGAAATATGTCTACACCAAGGGCAGCGCAATCCGCCAACTTACTTCCTTCGGGGAACGTTCTGGTCGCTGGAGGCGCTTCTTCGTTGAGCCCGTTTACGGTTACTGCCACCGCAGAGCTGTTCACGTCTGCAACTCCAGCGCCAACGCCGACGCCGTCAGTAGGGCCGCCAACCAACAAGGACCAGTGTAAGAACGGCGGCTGGCAGACGTTTAATACACCGCGCAAATTCAAGAACCAGGGCGACTGCATCCAGTTTGTGAATACAGGAAAATAGGAGGGTGCGAGGAATAGCGCTTGTCCTGCTCAGTACCGCTAGTGTCCTGACTCTGAGTACGCTAAACAAAAAGCCGATTTGTATTCAGCCTGCGGAGCAGGCTGGTTGTGTTTATTTCAGCGAACTTTAGAGTCAGGACGCTAGAGTCAAGCCGTCGCACTATTAACAAGCTGTCTTTGCGGCTTTGCCGCCCCACCAGTGCGGTGAGGCTTGCCTCACAGTTCAGTGCCGCTAATCTCTTGTCGAGCTACGCCTCGACCAGAGGCGCAGCCTCTGACTCTTTTTTCAACATGCGCCGGTAAGGCAAAGCCTTACCACACTGTGGGGCGGCGGAGCCACAAGAACCGGGCCCGCTCTCCAACTGGCACCGAATTGAACCTGGCCCACTAAACTCCAAACCGGACTCATCCGAAGCGCAATCCAACTCGCTCGCGGTCCGTCCCAACTCGGTCGACCTCCACCCGAACTCATTTGGCCTCCGATCCAAGTCGATCAACGTCCGATCCAACTAGCTCGACTTCCGATCAAACCCGCTCGACCTCCACCCGGACTCGCTTGACCTCCGATCCAACTCGATTGACCTCCGATCCAATCGACTTGACCTGCTCCCCAAGTCGATCGAGTTGCAAGCCAACTCGATCAAACTGCAACCTTAGCGAGCTGAACTCCAGCTCAAACCCATTAGATTTGGGCCTAATTCGTTAAGAATCCAACAAAATGCTTGATTTCTTGCAAGGAACCGATATACTCCCGCGCCGTAGCCTCGCAAGCCACTGGTCCTTAGTTAACATCCCAACCCAGGAGGTGACAGGATGGCCCGTAAACGGCGAACTTCAGCAGTTGTTGAGAACACCCGGCAACGTCTTGCCGGACTCAAACAAATTGATCCGGCGCCCGATTTTGGCGGCAACCTTAACGCGGCCGGCGGCCAGGCGTTAATCACCGATTTCACCGCCGAACTGGACAGCTACAACCAAAACACCGCGGCGCTCGACGAACAGCAAAACCTCGTCGACACCAAAGAAGACGCTGCCAACGACTGGAACAAGCGCGTCCTCGCGGCGGTCGGAGCAAAGTACGGCACCGACAGCAGCGAGTACGAAATGGTCGGCGGCACCCGCACCAGCGAACGCAAGAGGCCAAAAGCAAAAGGCCCCGGCGGCGGCACCGCGCCACCGAAGCCTTAACTGACCTCTGACTTCTGTTCTCTGACCTCTGTCTTTCCCCGGTGCGCGATGAAGACCAGCGAGGAATCTTCATCGCAGTCGAGGGAATGCAAGTTAGAAATCGATCGCGGAGGCGGACTGTTACATCCGTATATTCAAAGAGATATCAAAATGACAAGTTCAGATAACTTGGCTCCGAAGACAGCCGTTGAACAAGCCCAACTCGAGAAATTGGAGCTTGAAATCGCCGCCCTTAAGCGCACAGAGAGTTTTGACGCCGAGACAAAAGAAGAAAAGCGGAAAAAAATGTATTACGAGACTCAATCCGCACGTTGGCAAACAAGCCTTATTTATAGAGCAAGTCAATTTGCCACCATCATCACAATTTTTGCGACGGCCTTCGGAATCTGGTCCGCATATAACAAGCTGGTCACCGATCGACAAAACGAGTACGAACAGAAATCAAAAGACCGAACAGATCGGATGACTCTGCGCTATCGCACCGACCTGCAACAACTGCTGGAGTACCCAATCGATCCGAGGCAAACGATCTCTAAAGCGGTATTTACTCTTCAAGATTTGACCGACGTGGTGAACAATGGTTTTGAGAGCGAGCTCGAGAAACAGCAAAAAGCCGACGAGGTAGGTTTTCTAATCGCTCAACTCGTCAAATCTTCTGACTTTGATCTGATGTTGACTCGAAACAGCAACTTCGATCGTAAGGCGATCGATAGCTCCAAATTCTATGAAAACTACCTCGTCACTCATCCCATGGACAACCGCGATATTCTTTCAAAATATAAGGGTGTGCTTCTGGCCCTGCACGATAAGGATCCATCCTATTGTGAAAACTTTCAGGTTGATCCAAACGATTCGAGTAGTTTCACCGAAAGCCAGATATCTACAGATCAAACCAAGTTCTTCCAATATGTCTATCTTTTTCACGCTTACCGAAACCATGTTGAATTGTTGTCCCATAGCGCTTTCGTTTCCCAGCCTGATCCGCACGTCGCGGACTACCTTGACCTGGCTTTCTGTTGGTTTTGGGGATCCAGCAGAAACACGTCACTGATTCAGGCTATCTTCGGCGGCACTGATGACCAGATAAACGTTAAATCGAGCGAGTGCGACTATATGACCTCCAACACTCAGCGCGAAAAACAAGATCCTAATTCTAAGAAAGCGCTTAAGGTCTCGACCAGGGCGCCTCGATAGGAGAAAGAAAATGCGAAGTTTCATCACCATCGTCATGCTGGCGGCTCCTTTGTGTTGCATCAGTTGTGGAAGTCAAAACAATACCGGCGGGAATTCGAACTCAGCGAGCAGTACGACTAACGCCAGCCCGGTGAATTCGAATGTCAATGTTTACGCACATCCATCCGACAGCAATTCCAATCCAGGCATGTCGACTGCAAAACGTCCCCCGCCGCAACCGTCGGTTGACAACCGCAAGGCTACAACGAGAAATCGGAGTTTGACGAGGACAAGACCTCCCCAATTCAAGAAGAGCTCGTCAGGTTCAACGGTTAGCCCTATGAGAAGGTCGACAGCGGCTCGGCGACGCCGGGGCCGCAACTTATGACCACCTTCGACAGCGAGCGGTGATTTGGGGAAGTAGCCCGACCGTGAGGGAGGGCGCATTCTTTTCTTCAAATTCGGATTGATCGATTGACGGCAGAGCGCCAGAAAATCATCAAAGGCCGCGCGGAAACGCGGGTTCGACTTTTCTTCGTCCTTAATTAGCTCGGCAAGAGCACGTCCCAGTTCTGGAACCTGGTTCTGAAAGTGCGTGACGGCATCGGTCCACTCTTCGAATTCGGGCGGCGTGTAATCAAAGAGCCGCCTTACGATTTCGACGAGTGCGACCGGTTCGGCTATGTCTACATCGAGCACTGACCGGCCGTTCTGCCAGAGAATTGCGCGCTCGGGCGCCTGGAAGATGATGTTGTTTTGCGGATTGCCAAAAGACTATCAAGAGAGCGCTTAAAGATGCGGAGGGGCCCTCTCTAAATTGACGGCTCAACCAGCTCGCGAAGCGAGCGATGTATTAGTAGCCCACAGCGCAAGCTGTGGGTAGCCGATCCCCCAACCAATCTAAGCTCCAGAGGAGCGACATAATCTGTCAAACCCTGACCGATTGTTTCTGAGAATTTGAAGCTCGGGAAAGCCCGTTCTTGTTAGCAGGCTGTGCCGCCCGCTTCGCGGGCTCTGAATCCTTCCCTTAAATCTTACCCACAGCTGGCGCTGGGCTACTGATGTACCGTCGGCTGCGCCGACTCCTCGATCTTCTTCCAAATGTTCGTGGTTATGGCAAGCGGAATCTTGCCTGGCGGTATGCCGCCCGCGTGCGCGGGCTTGCTTGCTCGGGTGCTCGCTCACCCACAGCTGGCGCTGTGGGCTACTGATATACCGTCGGCTGCGCCGACTGGGGACAAAAACTTAATTGAGCATATCTCTCTACGGGTGAAGCATGATCCATTTGATTGCCAAAAGACTATCAAGAGAAAGCGCTTGAAGATGCGGAGGAGCTTCTCTAAATTGAGGGCTCACCCAGCTCGCGAAGCGAGCGATGTATTAGTAGCCCACAGCGCAAGCTGTGGGTAGGCGATCCCCCAACCAATCTTGAGCCCAGGGAGGGGCGACATAATGAGCCGAACCTTTACAAACCTTCTGACGCATTTGATCTTCAGCACAAAGGATCGCGAACCGCTCATTGTTCCTGAAATCAAATCCGAACTGTTCGCATATCTCGGCGGCCTAACTCGTGAGCTCAAAGGCAAGGCTTACGGGATTAACGGCACGACCGACCATGTGCACCTGCTGATCAGCTTGCCGCCGGTTGTTTCGATTTCGGAGGCGCTACGATTTATCAAGTCGAATTCTTCCGGCTGGGTGCATGACAAATGGCCGCGAAGATCGTTTGCATGGCAGCTTGGCTACGGTGCATTCAGCGTCAGCAAATCAAACGCGCCCGAGGTCCTCATGTACATAGGCAATCAGGAGGCGCACCATCGAAAGAGGACCTTCAAGGATGAGTTCGTCGATCTCCTGCGCAAGCATGAGATTGAGTATGACGAACGGTATATTTGGGAATAGGTATGTGGCCCGCTTCGCGGGCTTTGAATTTGCACCGGTCGACGCGATGCTGGCGCCGGGCTTCGAACCCGCAGGCAATGAGGGGATTCGCTATCCGGATTCTCGAGTTTGGGAGTAGACTCTTCTCAGTTGGTCGACGCTTGGTTGCTCTTGAGGTGAACCATGAAAGCCACAGATGTTGTCGAAGTTAACCCAAAGAAAATGAGCGGCACGCCCGTCTTTCGCGGCACGCGTGTTCCAATCCAGAACCTTTTCGATTGCCTGGAAGACAGTGAAACGGTTGGGCAGTTTCTCGAACAGTTTCCCACCGTGACCCGCCAACAAGTCAGCGGCGTCCTGGAATTGTCCAAGGAAAGGTTGCTCGACAGTGAAGCTGCTGCTTGATGAATGTGTGGCGCACAGTCTTCGACGCGACTTGCCCGGGCATGAAGTCCACACCGTTGCAGACGCCGGCTTGAAGGGTTTGGAAAACGGCGACCTATTGAAAGCCGCCGCCGGCGTCTACGAGGTTCTGATCACCGTCGATCAAAACATTCCTTATCAACAGAATCCTGGCGGTTTGCCCATCGCGATTCTTATTCTCGCGGCAAAAAGAAAAAGCTACGCGCGCCTGAAGCCGTTGATGCGTCGCGCATTGGCCGCGCTTGAGATAATCAAGCCCGGCGACGTAGTGCGAATCGACGCGTGAAGGTCCAGCCAGGAGTCTTCACTTCTCGATCTTCTTCAGAATCCTGTCGGCATGGTTGCGGGCGATGAGCGGGATGTGTTCGTCGGTCTTTAGCTCCTTCAACAAGGGCACCAGTTGGAAAGGATCGGAGAGGCCTCCGCGGACGAGGAGGATTTCCATCTCGTTCAAAAGTTGGGGAGCATTGAGGGGCTGCATCTCGCGGGCGAGCTTGAGATTGAAGATCAGGATGGCCTGATCGGATACCCGGCGATACTCGTTGGCCAGGGCCCAGGCTGGCTTGTTGTTGCTCCAGTTGAACTCCGCTGTGCGCTGGCGTTTGCCGTCGTCCATGCGCAGCTTGTAGGTGCCCAGATGCGCAAAATTCTTCTCGGCTTGATAGTTCTCACTCGAATCCAGGAAACGCAATTCCGTCCACAGCCCCAACACGCGCCCGAGCGCGCTAATCGATAATTCGATTGGTTCAATGATCGGCGTGTCTTCGCTGCGACGCTCGAAGGTGATCTTGCCGCGGCCGAGCGCATCGTGCTCGATCAGGATGTGCCGGATTAGAAACTCGGCTTTGGTGAATTCATACGAATAGCGAGTTGGATCGGGGGGCTTCTTATTGTCTTCGCGGCGTTGCGGGACAGCCGGCGTTTCTGCGGGGCGATCGTTGCGCTTGGTTTGCTGGGAGAAAGAAAGCAGGGCGGCGCTGGTAATAAAGAGCGCGGCTAATGGCAATTTCAAAATGGTTAGGTTCGAATGAATCATGTAGGAATCTGCAGCGGCTCGCCGATAGTCGTAACACCTCGCTGGGGGTTTACTAATAGACGATGACGGGTGGGAACGCAAGTTGGCGAGGTACAGAACCGGGAGCGATAGCGACCGGGACCAGGGACCAACCCGCGTAAGGAAGGACTGCCGCATTTGAAAAGCAAAGCAGAAGCCTCTACCACCCATCCGACTTGCTGGTTCCCGTCGCTACCGCTCCGGGTTCTGTATCTGCGAGGTGGTTTCACGCAAAGGCACAAAGGTACAGAACCGGGAGCGGTAGCGACCGGGACCAGGAACAACCCGCGTAAGGAAGGCTTGGCGTATTTGAAACGCAAAGAAGTAGCCTTTACCACCAAGCTGGCTTGCTGGTTCCCGTCGCTACCGCTCCGGGTTCTGTATCTGCGAGGTCATTTCACGCAAAGGCGCCAAGCGAATGCCGAAAGGCGCTAAGAAGAATAAGCTCGAGTGAATTTGGAATTGGCTCGCGCTGCACGCGGAGGGGGCAGGATGCCCGCGCTCCCGGGCTCAGGGCGCTATTCGAAACGGACGGAGACTAGTTTGGAGACGCCAACTTCTTCCATCGTCACGCCGTAAAGCGCGCGCGCGGTTTCCATTGTGCGTTTGTTGTGGGTGATGACGATGAACTGTGTGTTGGCCGACATGTCTACAACTTTTTTGGTGAAGCGGCCGACGTTGGCTTCATCCAGCGGAGCATCGACTTCGTCGAGCAGGCAGAAGGGTGAAGGCCGGTACTGGAATATCCCCAGCACCAGAGCGAGCGCGGCCATGGCCTTCTCACCGCCCGAAAGCAGGAGCACATTCTGCAGACGCTTGCCGGGAGGCTGGGCAATGATGTCTATGCCTGATTCGAGTTCATCATCATTATCGATCAAACTCATCTCGCCGCGGCCGCCGCCAAACAACTCGTTAAAGAACTCGCTGAAATTCGCATTGATCTTTTCAAAGGCATCGCGGAAGCGCTCACGCGAACGACGCTTGATCTCGCGCAGGGCCTCTTCGGTGGCGGCTATTCCACTGGTAATGTCATCGCGCTGCGTGGTCAAAAAGATCAGGCGCTCGTCGGCTTCGGAAAGTTCTTCGAGGGCCATCATGTTTACGGCGCCAAAGTTTTCCAGACGTTCCCGCCATTCTTCAACGCGCGCGCGCTCAACCTCCAGATCGAACTCCTCATTGAGCTGAACTTCGCGAGCAAGATCCTCAAGGCTTTGGCTCAATTCGTTGGCGCATGATTCGCGCACAAAGTTGACCCGGGCCATGGCCTCGGCGCGCTGAACCTCGATGGCCGCGCGGGCGTCGCGTGACGCTGCTGCGCCGCGGTTCAGTTCAGCCAATTCGTTAGCGAGCGCATCGGCCTGCGATCGGGCCGCGATCAGCCGCGCGGTCGAAGCAGACACCTGTTCGTCTTCGCGGGCCTTCTCTTCATCGACCGTGGCCGCCAGCCGATCAATCTCAGCTATGGAGTTTTGCAATTCGCCCAGTCGCGTGCCGGCATCGTTCAGTTCAACATGATGTCGCGTGATTCGACCGGTCACCTCTTCGCGTTCGGTCTCAAGCCGGCGCAGATCCGAACTGGTTGAGCGGCGGCGCTCGGCGGCGGCTGCTGCTTCGGCGCGTTGCCGATTCAGAATCTGACTCTCAGCTTCAACGTCACGACGAATTGCAGCCAGCAAACCAGTGCTCAGTTCGATTCTTTCCTGCGTGGCGCGGCGCATCGTCTCGGCCAATTCGGCTTCGCTCAGAGATTTTGCCCGGCTCTCTTCCAGGTCGCGCCGTTCCTGCTCTAACTGCGCTGTGTCATCGGCAACAACGCGCAGATGACGCTCGGCGCGTTCGATATCCTGCTGCAGAGTTCCGTAATTGAGTTCCCGCGCCATCGCCTCGCGATCCTCGCGAGCAATCGATGCGTTGAGCAGGACGACCGATTCTTCGAGCCCGGTAAGTTGGGCCCTTGCGTCCTTAACCGCGACCTCGGTCACGGCGAGCTCGGCCGCCAAATCTCCTACGCGCGATTCCAGCTCGCGCAACTCGCGTTTGAAGGTCAGCAAGCCCGCGCCTTCTTCCAGCGCTCGCCCGTTGCCCGCATTGACGAACTGCCCGCCGGCAACCCAGTCTCCATCGGTGGTCACAAACATGTCGCCCGTCGCCAAAGACAAAGCGGTCGCATCATCGAGGGTATCGACCACGCGCGCGTTCATTCGTTCGGGCATCGTCCGCTCGAGCACCAAAAGCAATTCGCGCGGCGCTCGCATCGTGTCCACAATGCGCGGTCCATCAATTCCGACGGGAACATACTGCTGGCGGGTGACGTCCCGGGTCTCGGTCTCTCGGAACATCATCAGCTCGACGTCGATATCTGTGTCTTCGCTGCCGCCGTGCAGTCCGGTAACCAGGAATGTTGCGCGGCCCGCTTGATTGCTCTTCAACCAGGCGGCGGCGCGGATGGCATCGTCAGGGGTCGGCACCAGAATCGATTGCAGAGCAGATCCGAAGACGCCTTCGACGGCGCGCTCCCAGCGCGCATCAACCTGAATGCTGTCTGCCAGGGTCCCGATCAGGTGAAAGTCTTCACTCTCATTGGCTGAAAAAGCTTCCTGCACGGCCAACGAATAATGCGTGCGGCGCTGGTCCAACTCCTTGAAACTTTCGAGGCGGTGCAGCGCGCGCGAATAGTCGTCGCGTACGCGTGTCTGTTCGGCGTCGTTGTCAGAGACGCGCTCGTGGCCTTCGATAACGGCCTTGACCGCGGCTTCGCGTTCCGCCGTCAACCGGCCAAGTTTCGCGCGCGTGATGATGATTTGCTGGTTGAGCTTCTCAGCTTCAGCAGTACGTTCAGCGTGAGCCGCGGACGCGCGTTCGCCTTCGCGGGCCAGCCCCTCGGCCTGTTGAGTCAGCTTCTCGAGCGCGTTTTCGAGTTGGCGCGCCAACTCATTGAGGCGTTCAACGGCTGCGGTGTGCGTGAGCAGTTCAACCCGCGCGGTTTCAATCTGGTGTTCAGCCTGGGCAACTTCGGAAAGCTTCTGGGCGTGCGAATCTTCAGCCGCGCGCAGGGCTAGGATCGCCTGCTCGTTTTCAGTGCTGAGTTGGGCTTCGGCCTGACGCAGGCGTTCCAGTTCTGACTCGACAATCAACAGCCGAGAGTTGAGTGCTTCGACTTCGTTTTCAATGTCGGTGCGCCGTTTGGTCAGCGTCTCGATCTGTTCTTCCTGATAGACGCGCTCACGAATACGGCGATCGCGTTGCAGCGCCGCGTCGGCAATCGCGGCGCGCAGCTGCGTCAGCTCATCTTCCAGGTCGCGGGCGTTTTGCGTGGCGAAACGGCTGGTCTCTTCCCGCGCCGCCAACTCTATAGCCAGGCGGCGATCTTCTTCGGTTGCACTTTCCAGTTGTGCTTCCGACTTGGCGAGCAGATCGACCAGGCTGCGCTCTTCGGCGACATAGACCTGGCGCAAGAGCTCTCGCAGTTCTTCTCTCTGAATGCGATAACGGCGCGCCTTGGCTGCCTGCCGGCGCAGGCTGTTCACCTGCCGTTCAATTTCAGCGATGATGTCGGACACGCGGCTCAGATTTGAGCGCGCGGATTCCAGGCGAGTTTCAGCGGCGCGCTGGCGCACGCGAAACTTCGTGATGCCTGCGGCTTCTTCAATGATCGTGCGGCGGTCCATCGGCTTGGCTGAAAGGATTTGGCCGATGCGTCCCTGTTCGATGATCGCGTAGTGGCCACCCGACAGCCCGGTTCCCGAGAAGAGATCCTGAATGTCTCGCAAGCGGCAGGGCCGGTCGTTGAGCAGATATTCACTCTCGCCGGAACGATAGAGACGACGGGTTACCGAGACGGCTTCGCCCGGCGCAAACTCAAGCGCGAGATTGCGGCGGCGCCAGTGTCGATGCGCTGGAGTTTTTAGTTTGGCTTCGGCAGGCGCGTCGCCAATCAGTGCGGACGAGCCGTCCGCGCTCCCGGCAATAAGGGGTTCGTGGCTCGCGTCTATCGTGGATTCGGGAAGAGGTTCGATCGCTTCGGGCGCGGCAGCGACGGTTGCGGCTTCTTCAAAGGCGGCGCTATGTTCGTCGATCTGTTCCAGCGTCGAATCAATGTCTTCGATGTCCGGCTCGTGCTCGACCACCTCGTCGCGCACCAGGTGCAGGACGACTTCCGCCATGCCGCTCGGTTTGCGATTGCGCGAGCCCTGAAAGATGACGTCTTTCATCTCGGCGCCGCGCAGATGTTTGACCCGCTGCTCGCCCAGGACCCAGGCAATTGCGTCGGCAACATTGCTCTTGCCGCAGCCATTCGGGCCGACAACGCCCGTTATGCCATCACCAGTGAAGATGAGGTCAGTATGGTCCGCGAAGGACTTAAAGCCCGTGATTTGAAGGCGTCTTAGCTTGAACATCGGCTATCCGTCGATTTGATGCGGGGGGTGACGGCCGAAGCTGGCATCAAAGGCGACCTACGGGGCTGCACTATAAAGGGAGGTGGGCGACATGTCAACCAGAACTTTAGCTGGAGAAGTTTAAGTCGCGGAAGCCAACAAGTTAATAATGGTTGTGCGTTTCGGGCTCAGAGGCCCGAAGGGCCGGAAGGTAATAGCCACGACCGTCAGGTCGTGGATCGAACCAGTCAAGACGAATTGAGCGCCGCAGGTGCGGCACGAAAAGGAGTGTCGGCCCTTCGGGCCTTCCCGACATTTAAATACTGTCCCGACCACGCCCTTACGGACGTGGCTATTTCATGACGGCCCTGCGGGCCTCCCGCAAAGAACCTATGTCCCCGCTTTTCTTTCGAGCAGGACGTTTATCCCCCGACGCAGACCTTCGGGAGTTGTGGCTTCGTATCGCAGCATGTGTGTATCCAGAAATACCGTTGGCGTGCCGGTCACGCCCATCGACGCGCCGCGCTGCATGTCGGAGCTTATTCTCTGGTTGACCTGATTGCTATCCATGTCCTGTTTGAACTGGTCCAGGTTGAGGTTGAGCTGTCGCGCATACGACAGGAAGACCGGGCGCGGATCGTCCAGCTCGGCCCATTCCTTTTGATTACGATAGAGGCGGTCATGCATTTCCCAGAACTTGTTCTGGTTCCGTGCCGCCTCGGCTGCTTGCGCCGCGGCCAGGGCGTTCTTATGGATCTTCGCCAGGGGAAAATGATGAAAGACGACCTGCACCTGGTTGCCGTATTCATGCTCGATGGCCTTAAGTTCCGGATAGAGCTGGCCGCACGGCGGGCACTGATAGTCGCCGTACTCTTCGATCACCACCGGCGAACTTACTTTCACATTTGGTTTGGTTAGGCCCGCCGAGTTCGCAGGCGATTGATTTGGCGCGGCCGCGTTGCCGGCAGTTAGGGCCGGCTGGTTTGAGTAGAGACTGCTTCCGCTTAAATCGGCGTCGCTGTTTCCCTTGCGCATCGTGAGCGCAACGATACCGATGACGGCGATAAGTACGAGTGCGATGATGATGAAAGGTAGATATCGTTTCATGAGCTGTGGTCAGGCTCTTTTTCTTTCGTTGATCTTTAGCTCGGGATGGCGCACGAGAAAACCTCCGCGTTTCATTTTATGGCGACCGGGCTTCAACGTTTCATCTTCACTAATCCCCGCAGCCAGATCGGCCAGATAATCTTCTTCCGAAATCTCGATGGTTACGTTTTCGCCGTCATCTTCAACGACAGAGAAGACTAAAGGTCTACGGGTTGATGATTCTTGTTCGCTCATATATCTCCTGCTCTCCCCGATCGGCTTTGCGGGCCGAAAGCTGACGCCATGCTTCTGAAGATTTGCCAACGCCTTTTCATCATCCCATTCAAATCTCACTTAAGTGGATCCTTCATCGTTCCATTAAGAATGCACTGCAACACTCGGCATCTCGCGCCCGTCGCCGCCTTCTGCCGGGGTCAGCACCCGAAGAGGCTCAGGCCATTTAACCGATGGAATCGATGTCGGTCCAAAGCGGCCATCGCCGCCCTTCGCTTTATCGCGGAGGGCCTTGAGGACTTTCTCAGGCATGATCGGCACTTCGTCGATGCGCACGCCGACCGCATTATAAACCGCATTGGCAACCGCCGGTGGCACCGGGAGCAAAGGCCCCTGCCCGACCTCCTTCGCGCCGAACGGACCGTTCGGATCCGGATCTTCAATCAGGTAAGTCTTGACGTCGCACATCTCCATCGTGGTCGGGCTCTTGTATTCAAGCATGGACGGGATTTTGTGCACTACGTTTCGGTTCGCTCGATAGGTCATCTCTTCCATCAGAATCTCGCCGAGGCCCATATAGACGCTGCCTTCGACCTGGCCCATCACCAGCATTGGGTTGATCGACTTACCGATATCATGAGCAATCCAAACGCGTTCGACGACGACGATACCGGTGGATGGATCAACGTCGACTTCCGCCACGGCCGCGGAATAGCTATAGGCCGGCGAAGGCCCGACGCCGGCGCCTTTGTATTTGCCCGGAGAACGCGGCGGCGAGTACGAACCGACCGTGCCGATGGTGCCGAACTTTGATTCCGCCAGAACGACTGCTTCGGCAAAGGTAACGCCCACTTCCGGATTCTCGACATCAAAAGCGCGGCGCTCGGCAAACGAAATATTCTCGATCGGTAGCTTCAGCTTTTCGGCCACGGCAATCGTTAAGAGTTCGCGCGCGCGTTCGGCGGCCTGTATTGCGGCGTTGCCGGTCATCAAAGTAACGCGACTGGAATAACTCCCGAGATCAACCGGGGTTAGATCAGTGTCGGCCGTGACTACGCGAATGTCGAACGGATCGATCCCCAGGACTTCCGCGACTATGTAAGCCAGAATGGAATCCGACCCCTGCCCAATATCCGTCGAGCCGCACATCACGCACACGCCGCCCTGTCGATCCAGACGCAGCTGCACGCCGGACTGCGGCATGTTGTTCCAGTAGATCGGCAAACCCGCGCCGCAAATATAAGAGCTGCAGGCGATGCCGATTCCCTTTCCGTAGGGGAGTTTTCGATCCAGATTTTCTCCCGACAAGGTCTCTCGTAAGGATGGCCCGGTCGCTATCGCTCCCGGTTCTGACCTCCACGCGAATTTGTTTTTCCAGTCTGAGCCGGCCACAACTTTATCGATGCACGCGCCCAGACCCATGCTGCCGATTCGCAGATAGTTTGCAGTAATTGAATTTGCCTTGACCAGATGTTTGCGGCGCATCTCAGCCGGATCCAAACGTAACTCTTCGGCGATTTTGTCCAGATGGACCTCGAGGGCATAGCGTGGTTGCGGAGTGCCGTGGCCGCGCTTGGGTCCGCACGGCGGCTTGTTTGTAAAAGCCCGCAGGCCCTGGAATTTGTAACGCGGAACGTCGTAAGTAACAGTTTGCAAAGCCCCGGTGTAGAACGTACTCGCGACTCCATAGCTGCCGTAGGCGCCACCGTCAAGAAACGATTTGAAATGCATCGCCGTGATCGCGCCGTCTTTTTTTACTCCGGTCTTAACGTGCATCAAGACGGGATGGCGACCGCGATGACAATAGAAAACCTCTTCGCGGGTCAGGGTGCACTTCACCGGCCGGCCAGTCATCATGGAAAGCTTGCAAACGACAACTTCGTGATTGAAGGGATCGCTTTTGCCGCCAAAGCCGCCGCCATTCGGCGTGGCAATCACGCGAATGTGGCTGGCCGGCATTTCCAGGACTTTGGTTAAGGCTCGATGAACGTAATGAGGCGTCTGGGTCGAACTCCAGAGAGTTAACTTCTCGTCAGTATCCAGATAGGCAACTGCAGCATGCTGCTCCATGGGCAGGTGTGTGTTGCCTTCATAGAAGAAGATGTCTTCGCGCACCAGGTCGGCTTCGGCAAAGCCTTCGTCTACTTCGCCGAATTCCAGCGACACTTTCTTATGGATATTGGCCTCGTCACCGTACTCATGGATCTTTGGATCATCGATCATGATTGCTTCTTCAATCGATGAGATCGTATTCAGGCGTTCATACTGAACTTCGATCAAATTCATTGCGTCGAAAGCTACGTCTTCGTCGATCGCCGCGACCGCCGCCACCGGATCGCCGACGAAACGCACCTTGTCGATGCAGAGCGCATGCTCGTCCTGGCTAACGGGCAGGATGCCGTAAGAAATCGGCAAGTCCTTTCCCGTAATGATCGCGAGGACTCCGGGCAACGCCAGGGCCTTCGAGAGATCAATGTTCTTTATGAGCGCATGTGGCTCGTGGCTCCGCAGGATCTTGCAGTAGAGCATCCGCGGCAGAAAGATGTCGTCGGCAAACTTCGTCTGGCCCGTGCACTTGGCACGGGCGTCGACCTTGCGGAATGGTTTGCCGACTACGTTGAGCGGCTTCCCGTTGTTGTCGTTGTTGCTCATCAATTTAATATCGCCGCGAAAAGGCACAAAACGCACAAACGTATGCTAGTTCGAACTTTTGATTTCCTTTGGATCCCTCCGACTAATTTTGTGACTTTTGCGCCTTTTCGCGGCCATTCCTACTTACAACCCATACACACTCTCACGCGGCAATTCCATCTCTTCCCCGCGCATCCGCGCCGCAGCCAACTCGATGGCCTCGTAAATCTTGATATAGCCTGTGCAGCGACAGAGATTCCCTGACATTGCTTCTTTGATCTCGTCGCGCGAAGGTTTTGGCTTCTTGTCTATCAACTCTTTCGCCGCCAGCAGAAAGCCCGGCGAACAGTAACCGCACTGCGCGGCGCCAGTATCAGCAAACGTATCCTGAAGGGGATGAAGTTGCGCACCGTTGGCCATGCCTTCGATCGTCTCGACATCACGACCTTCGGCGTCCAGCCCAAGCATGAGACAGGAAAGAATCGCACGCCCGTCCACCAGAATCGTGCAGGTGCCGCACTCGCCCAACTCACAACCATGCTTGGTGCCGGTCAATCCCAGGTCTTCGCGCAGGACTTCAAGCAGAGTCTTGTGCGGCGCGAAGGCCACTTCGGCTGACTCGGCGTTAAGGATGAAGGAGATGTGGGCCTTTTGTTTTGTCATTCATTTATTCTTTGCGCCTTTGCGCCTTGGCGTGATTATTAGCTCACGCAAAGGCGCAAAGCAGAACTCATACGCCCGCAGCGTCATGCTTCTTTGTCTTACCCAGCACCACGTTATCGATCAGCCGCGTCTTGCCGATGAACACTGCCAGGGAAACCAGCGCCGGGCGATCGTCGATCTTCTCCAACTTCTCCAGCGTCTCAGCGTCGTTCACGCTTACATAATCGATCCGGGCCAGAGGTTCCTTCCCAATATTGCTTCTCACCATTTCGATCAAGCGGGTGGCGCTGTGCTCGCCCGCGTCAAAGGCCTCGCGGGCCTTAGACAACGAGCGGTTGAGAACTGCTGCCGCCAGCCGCTGTTCCTCGTTGAGATAATTATTACGCGAAGACATGGCCAGCCCTGATTCTTCGCGCACTATGGGCAGCACAACTATTTCGGTATTGAAAGCAAGATCACGCACCAGACGTTTAATCAGAATTACTTGCTGCGCATCCTTCTGTCCAAAAAAAGCGAAGTCGGGCTTGACCGCATTCAACAGGATGGCAACCACAGTCGTGACACCGCGAAAATGGCCGGGGCGCGAGGCCCCTTCCAGTTCGTCCGCGCCGCCTTCGACCGTGACGTAAGTCGCAAAACCCGCCGGATAAATCTCTTCGACGGTCGGCGCGAAAACATAATCGACGTTGTATTCGGCGAGAAGCGCTGCATCGCGCGTAAGGTCGCGCGGGTATGCATTAAAGTCTTCCGCCGGACTGAACTGGGCCGGATTAACGAAGACCGACACCACGACGACGTCGCACATTGCGCGTGCTTCGTGAATCAAACTCAAGTGACCTTCGTGCAGCGCGCCCATCGTCGGCACAAAGCCGATGGTCCGGTTCTCTTCGCGGCGCAGTCTGCGCGCGACAGACATCATGCGCTTGCGGCGGTTAATGATTTCCATAAGGGGATAGCCACAAAAAGGCACAAAAGGCGCAAGCATCAAGAAGCGAGTTTATCGGTCTGGGCGACAAATCGCCTGCTTTGGCGATCGCCTGCTTTGTGCCTTTTGTGCTCTTTTGCGGCTTCGTACTTACTTGTTCACCTTCTTGATTTCGATCTTCAACTCCTCAGCAGCTTCAGCGGGCAAACCATACGATTCCTTTTCCGATGGGTAACTTCCATTGCGCACGTCTTCGGCCCAGTGAGTAATCGCATCCGTAATTGTCTCGCGCAGGTTCGCGTACTCACGCACAAAGCGCGGCAGCTTGCCAAACGCGAGGCCCAGCAGATCATGGAACACCAGCACCTGAATGTCGCAGTGCACGCCGGCGCCAATGCCAATAGTGGGGATACTGATACTGTTGGTTATTAGTTCAGCTATTTCGCGTGGTACTAATTCAAGCACGATCGCGAACGCTCCTGCTGCTTCCAAAGCGTAAGCATCATCGAGCAGTTGGCGCGCGGCATCTGCCGTCTTGCCCTGGACCCGGTAAGCGCCAAGTTGGTTGATCGATTGCGGTGTCAGGCCGATATGGCCCATCACCGCGATTTCTTCGTTGACCAGGCGCTCGACCAGCTTTACCCGTTTCTGTCCGCCTTCAAGCTTCACAGCTTCGGCGCCCGATTCCTTAACCAAACGCAGCGCGGCCCGCACAGTATCGTCCGCGCCCGTGTGAAACGATCCGTAAGGCATGTCTGCGACCAGCAGGGCCCTCTGCACGCCGCGTCGTACGGCCCTCACGTGAATCAGAATGTCGTCGAGCGTCACCGGCACAGTATTGCCGTAACCCAGCACCACATTACCCACACTGTCGCCGACCAGGATGATGTCGATGCCGGCTTCGTCAACAATACGGGCGGTTGGATAATCGTACGCAGTCAGACAAACAAGACGTTCGCCGCGTGCTTTACTGGCTTTCAAGGAGGGCGCCGTAACCTTTTCGGGGCGTTCGGGCTTTAGGTATGGCATTTTGTGTTCTCTGTTGGGGACCGCGAACCAGTCGGATTATAAGTTAGGCGGTTGAGGGCCGCAACCTGCAATATTTCGATTGAGAAATCCGTTTAGAAGCGGGACTTGTCCCGCGAAGGGCACGGACAAGTCCGTGCTCTAAACGAAATTAAACTCTGCGCAAGTCAAAACTGTAAACCCTGATTGCTCGGGCGTAAGCCGCTCGTTATAATCACCACTCCAACCATGCCAATCAACCTGAATGGAATTCTGTTGCCGGTGACGACACCGTTTCTGCCAACAGAGGAAACTGACAGTGAAGGTCTTTCGCGCAACCTGGCCTTCTGGAACGAAACCGGAATAATTGGATACGTGATCCTCGGCTCAACCGGCGAGCGCGCCAACCTCGACGAGGCTGAATACCTCGAGGTGATTGAGACTGCGCGTCGCGCTGTGCCTCAGAACCTCACCTTCATCGCGGGCGCCGGACAACAGAGCACTCGCGGAACGATTAAAGAGATCGCACGAGCGGCGGCAGCGGGCGCTGCAGCCGTGCTAGTCATCACGCCAAGCTTTTACAAATCGGCGATTACTCAGGACGCGCTGGTGCACTTTTATCTGACGATTGCCGATGCTGCGAAGGTTCCGGTCATACTCTATAGCATGCCGGATCTGACGGGCATTAAGATCGAGCCGGAAACCGCCGCGCGTCTGAGCGAGCACCAGAACATCATCGGCATGAAAGACAGTTCAGCCGACATCGCGAAGTTTGCGGAAACCATTCGCCAGGTTCCCGCCGACTTCGCCATGATGATCGGAAACGGCGCCGTGCTTTGTGAAGCACTGCAAGCAGGCGCGCGTGGGGGCATTCTCGCGGTCGGATGCGTCGTGCCTGAGCTGTGCATCGCCGTCTATAACGCTTTGCAAGCCGGGAAAATTGATCGTGCAAGGTATTTGCAGGAAAACCTAACTCCTCTGGCGCGCGCGGTAACCAAAACCTATGGCATTGGCGGGCTGAAGACTGCGATGGAAACGGTTGGATTGGTTGGCGGCGCGGTGCGCGCTCCGTTACAGCGCCCCAATGAGGCTGCCGCCGCTGAGATTGGCCAACTTATTAATCGGGCAAACCAGGCTCTTGAGAATTCTCTGTCGGACGCTTCCGCACTCGCGGCTACCGGCTCCTCGCTGGCGCATCAAGGGCCCGACGCGTAGAATCATCCGTCAGGAGCAACCCCAAATTTGAGTACCGCCGAAATTGCCTGTCACAGTACACCCGAGCAGGCCGGACTGCGCGTTGAGACGATCCCGTTCGATCAAATTCCTCAGCAGACGCGCCTTTTTCTCGACTACCTGCGCGATCCAGTGGCGTTGCGCCGCTTCTATCCCGAAGCAGTGCGCGCGCATTACGAAGTTTCGGAGCGACGCGACCGCGTCCTCGCCAATCACAAAACTGATCGCGCCAAAGTTTGCGATGCGCTCGAACGAATGAATCGAAAGTGGGGAGCCGGCGAAAGAACGCTCGCCAACATTCAACAGTTGCGAGACGCCGACTGCATCGCGGTCGTCTCTGGTCAGCAAGCCGGCTTGTTCACGGGTCCGCTGTACACAGTTTATAAAGCGCTTTCCGCCGTGAAGCTCGCCGAGTGCATGTCCCAGCGAGGAATCAAATCGGTTCCGGTCTTCTGGATCGCCACTGAGGACCACGACTTTCCCGAAGTAGCAACAGCTGAAATCATAAGTCGTGATTGCACGCTCGGCAGCGTCTCAGTTCCGGCTGAAATTCATCCTGACGGCCTTCCGGTCGGCCGAGTTGTGCTAAATGAAACGATCGAGGCGAGCATTCAAAGTCTGCTCAACGCGCTGCCCAAGTCGGAATTCACCGAGGATCTCGAAAAGATTCTGCGCGCTGCTTACCGGCCGGGACAAAACTTCGGTGACGCGTTCGCCGAGTTCATGACCAAGCTGATCGGGCAAAAGGGACTTATCCTGCTCGACCCGCTTGATTCACAATTGAAGGAAGTGGCGGCGCCGTTGTATGCCGAAGCGGCGCGGCGCGCGCACGATATTGCGCTGGCAATCGTCAGTCGCAGCCGCGAACTCGAAGCCGCCGGTTATCACGCCCAGGTTGCGCCCTCTGAAAATTCTTTCCCGTTGTTCTGGCATGACGAGAAAGGCGCGCGTCACGCTTTGACCCGAAATGAAAACGGGAAGTATCAAACCAAGGACGGCGGTGACGAGCATACAGCCGATGAGTTCGCCGACTGGGCCCTGCGCGAGCCCGATCGTTTCAGTCCCAACGTAACTCTGCGCGCCGTGGTGCAGGACTATCTGCTGCCGACCGTGGCTTACTACGGCGGGGCCGCGGAGATTGCTTACTTTGCCCAAACTGCCGAGGTCTACCGCATTCTCGACCGCCCGGCCACGCCGATTCTTCATCGGGCCAGCATGACGCTGGTCGAGAGACATACCTGGCGCTCGCTGGAACGTTACGGCATCAGGATTCTTGATTTCTTCGGCGGACTGGATCACGTTCTTGCGCGCGTGGTTAAGGAATATTTAGGGAAAGAAACGTCCCAGGCATTTGATCAGACCACCCGCTCTTTCAACGACGAACTGGATAATCTGCAAGAGCAGCTGCGGCGCGTCGATCCCACTTTGGCCGACGCGCTGGATAAAGGGCGACGCAAGATTAATTATCAAATCGACGGTTTGCGCACGCGCTTTAATCGCGCCCAGGTGGGCCGCGACGAAGCCGTGCATCGTCAGATAGAACGCGCATTTGATCTGCTTTATCCGGGGAAGAGTCTGCAGGAACGTCACATCAATATCACTTCGCTGCTGGCCCGGCATGGACACTATGTTGTCGATTGGATTTACGACGCGATCGATTTGGGGTCGAACGATCACGAAGTGGTTTTTTTGTGAGACTAGATAATGGAGCGCGGGCATCCTGCCCGCCAGCGCGCGCAGCGCGCTCAACCTTCATTAACAGCGCGACGATGGTTCGCGCTTCGCGCTCAGGCGGACAAGGATGTCCGCGCTCCAATAAGTGATCACTATGTCCAAGATCCGCGTCCTCCCTGATCACATCTCAAACCTAATCGCCGCCGGTGAAGTCGTGGAGCGCCCAGCGTCCGTGGCCAAGGAGCTGGTCGAAAACGCCATAGACGCTGGAGCAACTCGCATCGTGATCGATGTCGAAGCCGGCGGACGTCGTCTGCTAAAGATCACCGACGACGGCGAAGGCATGACGCGCGACGATGCCGTCCTGGCTTTCGAGCGACATGCGACCTCAAAGATCAGCAAGGCCGATGACCTGAATGCAATCAGCACCCTGGGATTTCGCGGCGAAGCCTTGGCTTCAATTGCTTCGGTCGCCAAGGTCGAGCTAACCACCAGCACCGACGACGCGGCTGCCAGCCGGGTCGTCATCGAGGGTGGCCGCATGCGCGATGTGAAAGATGCCGCGCATCCCCGCGGAACGACCATCGCCGTGCGTGATCTTTTTTTCAATACGCCGGCGCGACGAAAATTTCTGCGATCGGAAACCACTGAAAGCTATCACCTCACCAACCTGGCCACGCACTACGCTCTCGCGCATCCCGAGATCGCTTTCACCTTGAATAACAACGGACGCGAGACTCTGCGCGTGGCGCCCGCGCAGGACCTGCGTGAGCGCGCCTACCAGGTCTTTGGCGCGCAGTTCCTCGACGGCCTGCTCGAAGTCGACAACCGCGCGGGCGATTCCAATCAAGCTTTTCCGAGTCGGATTGCGCGCGTGCAGGGCTTCGTCTCGGCCCCACGCGAGCGCCGCACTTCGCGCGACGCGCAGTTTCTTTTCGTCAATGGCCGCTTTGTCCGCGATCGTTTGATTGGGCGCGCCCTGTCGGAAGGCTTCCGGTCGATTCTGCCCCACGGCGTTTATCCGGTGGCGCTGCTATTCATCGAGGTGCCGCTCGAAGAGGTCGATGTCAACGTGCATCCGGCGAAGACCGAGGTACGTTTTCGCCGCGCCGCTGCCGTCGCCGATGCGGTCCGCGAAGCGGTGCGCGCCGGACTGGCGAGCGCCGGCTATGCCCCGCCTACTGAAATTCGCGATTCAGCGCCAACCGCTTTTGTCGACGAAGCAGGCGTTGATGTCGGCGACGGCGGTGAACAGGCCGTGACCGCGGAACTGACGTCGCCAGCCGTTCAGCCGAGAGAGAGTTTTGGGCTGCGACCGCAGCAGGATCGAATTGGTTTCGGATTCGCAACGGCGCCGCAACGCGAACAATCATCAGCGAGAGATACGCCGCTGTCGTCTCTAGCGGATTCCGCCGCGGTTTCCGCGACAGCTCAACTGAACAGCGAAGACGATGCTGCGATTGCCTCGTTTCCCGATAGCATTGCAGCCGGCACAATGTCCGGCCTGCCGCCTTTGGATTCAGCTCTGAAGTTTGTGCGCGAGGTTCCGGTTGAATCACTCAGTCCGAACATCCGGCCGCTGGGCCAGCTCGACGAAAGTTTTATCATCGCGACGGATAACGAAGGCCTGCTGCTCATCGACCAGCACGTCGCGCATGAACGCGTTCTGTTTGATAAGTACCGGGCGTTGGAAACGGCGCGGCGCGCCGAATCGCAACAGATGCTGATTCCCGAGACGTTCGATCTAACACCGGCCCAGGCAGCGGCATTCGACACCGTTTCGGGCGAACTTGAAAGTTACGGATTTGATCTGATGAGGTTGTCGGGCCGCACAGTAGCAATCAAGGCAACGCCGGCCGATCTGCCCGCCAGCGAAGCGCGCAACGTACTCTCAGAAGTTCTGGATACAGTGGATTCGGAAAAGCGCGGCGGGGCGCGCGCGAATTTACGAGACGAGATCGCCGCCTCCCTCGCTTGTCACGCGGCCATCAAAGTAAACATGCCGCTGGCGCCTGAGAAGATGCGCTGGCTAATCGATCGTCTGCTAATGACCTCTTCACCAACCACCTGCCCACATGGACGGCCTGTGATTCTGCGTCTAACGACGCAGGACATCCTGAAGGGCTTTCATAGGATTTAGTGTCAGAAGCCCGACCGTCAGGGAGGGCAACTCTCATTTCCGGCTCGTCTCGTCGTTAGCAAAGCGGTTCATCGCTTCTTACCTTGAATCGAAGTGATCGCACTTGCTCTTGGGCTATGTGCAAGTTGATCCAGCCCTCCCTGACGGTCGGGCTTCTGACACGGATTAATGCGCCCACGGTAGACTCTTCAGCGTCCACTCGTTGCCCGGGTATTTCTCGCCCAACTCTTTGGCAACTTCTCCCAGCACTGTGTGATCGTTCGTTGCTTTGTAGTGGCTCACTCCGCGCCAGTAGATCGCTTCAGGTGCAACCGCCGTGTCGGCGTAGTTCTCGGCGACTCCCGCATAAGTCTTCTCGGCGTCGGCCCATTTCTTGCGCATGAACGCCACGCGGCCCAGCCCCATTTCCAAACGCGCGCGAAACCAATTCTTTGGCAGATAACCCTCAATGCGATAACGCTCCGAGCCATCGGCGTCCATAACCAGAATGGTGGGCGTCCAAAGTGCGTCGAAGCGATGGAACCAGGCGGGATGTTCTTTGATATGAGCTTCCAGGGGTATGAAGCTCTGATGGATGAAGTTGGCAACTTCCTCGTCGCTGTATGACTCAGCTTCCAGCTGAGCACAAGCACCTCAGGCAGGCGCGGCGGAGAAATCAATCAACAAAGGTTTGTTCTGAGCCTTGGCTTCGGCGAGTGCAGCATCGACATCTTTCTTCCAATTGACCAGCATCGCGCAACCTTTCTTTGAGCAGAGCTTCGTTCGCCTGAACGAGGCAAAATCATTTGACCAGGGGCAGACCGTTATTATGGCGTACGCTGCTGAAATCTCAAACAGAGTGCTCGGAGATCATAATGTCCCAATAATGTGTGCTACGCCGGGGCACTGGCCCGACGGTCAGGGAGAGCCCGGAAAGGTACCGCGAGAGAGCCCTCCCTGACGGTCGGGCAAATGCCCCGCTCACCGCTGAGACGTTCAGGACGCGAGACTGCGCAGAGAAAGAAGGCGGACGGGATGTCCGCGCTCCCAGCGAAGAGGGGCTCCTCATTCCAAAGCTCGCCTTTTGCGCTTGATTCAAGGGATTAGAATGTGGCACAGAGAGGAAATCTGAGCCGGCACGGAAACCCATTAAGCTGGGAGCGCGGACGGCCCGTCCGCATCGCGCCGCCAGACGAACCCTTCAGAGAAAAGCCGAGCTGTACAATTGGAGATTGCCTGGCTAAACGTGGACTGTTTGAATATTCTTTCAAAGTTGATCCAGAGTGCGTATGACCAACTCAACATCCAGCAGATCCGGAAGCAGAGCGTCAGGTCCATAAGCCAGCAAGTCTTCCTGTGAGTGCATGCGTCCGGTAGCAACCGCCAGCACTCGAGCGCCGAAGTGCCGCGCGCAGGCGATGTCGTTCGGGGTGTCACCAATCACGATGAATTGTTCTGGTTGAAGATTGGCGCCGAGATATTCGTTGATTCTTTGCGCGGCAATTGCGGGCAGGTCGCGACGATCGAATGACTCATCGCCAAAGGCTCCGGGCAGTTGAAAGAACTCCGTCAATCCAGTCAGTTCCAACTTTAAGTAAGCCGCGGGTTTGATGTTGCCGGTGAGCAGGCCCGACAGATAACGCGGATGTTTGGCGACTCGCTGCAGCACCTCGCGCCCGCCCGGCATGGCGTGGATAGTCTGCGCGCCATTGCCGGTGGCGCGTTTCATTTCTTCGATATAACAACGAAGTAGTTCATCCTTCCGCGCAACGATGTGCTCGCGCGTGATGCCCTGGCAGCGCAACGCCTCTTCGACAATCTGCAGGTCGGTCATGCCGGAGACCATCATGTCACCGAGCGAACCCGCCGTGCCGAAAACGCGTTCCAACATTGGGACGGTATAGTCCTTGAAGACGCCGTAACGTTTGCCCCGCACCAGGGTACCGTCGAGGTCCCAGAGCAGGATCCTTAAAGAGGACTCGTCACTTATTTCAGATCCCGGAATCATTTTCCATTTACTATTTTTCATTTTTCATTCGCCATTGGCAGCCCGGCCATCTGAGGAGGAAGCGCTTGATCATGCTGGGAGCGCGGACGTCCCGTCCGCATCTAAGCGCGCAGCGCGAAAAGTTTTTGTTTGGAAAGAAATGAGCGCGCTGGGCACGTTCTGCGAACGGGACGTCCGCGTTCCCAGCAGCAAGTAGCCTCTCATCTCCCGACACTCGCCATCAAACCAGAGTCAATGGCAAATGAAAAATATCAAATGAGTAATGAACAATCTCTGCCCCCTGAGGAACACTAATCGCCTTATTCAATTACCGCCAGCACATCACCGCCGTTTACCGTAGCGCCGGTTTGAATATTCAAAGCAACTACCTTCCCGGCTTTGGGCGATTTCATTTCATTCTGCATCTTCATGGCTTCGACCACGATGATGCCATCGCCGGCCGCGACCTCACTGCCAATCTCAACCAAAACGCGGACCACTTTGCCCGGCATGGGGGCGACGATCCGCGCTGAATTGTCACCATGAGCACCTGTCGCCGTGGCACTCGTAAGTCTTCTGCGGTCCGTCAGAGTGATTGCGTAGTTCGTTGTGCCGACGATTACGTCAACCTGCTTACCAGACTCTGCTTGCCCTTCGACACGGCAATCAAACACCTGGCCATCCAAGATAAGAAGATAACCGCCCGCGCCGGATTCGTACACCTCGAGTTCATAACGACGGTCGTCGATTTCGGCAAAGACACGTCCGCCATCAACCCTGATTTCGATTTCGGTTTGATCTGTTCCGATGAGGGCGTGCAATTTCATTGGTAGAGATTCTTCGCTCCAGAGGAGCGAGATGGTTATAGAACTGAGATTTCAATTTTTCCGACGTAGCTCCTTTAGGAGCGTAATATTGTTTCGCTCCTAAGGAGCTTTCAAGGATCGTCTGTCGCCTGGTTCTATAAACATCACGCGCCTACGGCGCTCAGAGCCTCTTCCTTCCCGGTTCGCGAAATAGCCCTGCCATTCGGCCCGCGACCTTCCACTTACTCAATTCAGCTGTTTGATGATTCGGAGATACATTGCGCTGGGCGCGTGCGTAAGCGAGTGCAGCCGCGATGGTGGCGATGTCCTGCTGCAGGCTGGAAGCCTGCGCTCCGCCCGCAGGATGCGGGCGCTCCGGTTGCTCCGGTTGGCGCTGGTTAAATCGCGAAATGAAACCGGTGTCGAGGCGGCCGGCGAGAAACTCTTCGTCCCGCACAATCTCCCGAAAGAAGGGCAGGGTCGTCTTGATTCCTCCCACCGCGTATTCACCCAGCGCTCGGCCCAGGCGATCGATCGCCTCCTCGCGCGTGCGTCCCCAGACGGCGAGTTTGGAAATCAAGGGATCGTAGTAGATCGAAACTTCATCACCTTCGATCACGCCGCCATCATCGCGAATGCCCGGGCCCGCCGGCCGGCGGAGGAAAGTAATCTTACCCGGCGAAGGAAGAAAATTATTCGCCGGGTCCTCGGCATAGATACGACACTCGATTGCGTGTCCGCGCCAGCTTACATCGTCCTGACCAAACGACAGCCGGTCGCCGGCAGCGACCGTAACCTGTTCGCGCACCAGGTCAAAGCCCGTCACCAGTTCTGTGACGGGATGCTCCACCTGAAGACGGGTATTCATTTCGAGAAAGTAGAATTCACGCGTGGCATCTGAGAAAAGAAACTCGACAGTTCCGGCGCCTACGTATTTCACGGCGCGCGCGATCCTGATCGCTGCTTCACCCATGCGTTCGCGCAGAGACAAATCATTCATCGGCGACGGACATTCTTCGATGACTTTCTGGTGCCGGCGTTGAATCGAGCATTCGCGCTCTCCCAGATGGACATAGTTTCCATGAGAATCAGAGAAGATCTGAATCTCAATATGACGCGGACGTTCGACCAGCTTCTCGAGGTAGATGTCAGCATTGCCGAAAGCCGACGCGGCTTCAGACTGGGCGGTTTCAAAGGCGGAAAGTAGTTCGCTCTCCTCCGCCACCTGTCGCATGCCTTTGCCGCCGCCGCCGGCTGCGGCTTTCAGCATTACTGGATAGCCAAACTCCTGCGCGGTAGCGCGTGCTGCTTCGTAACTTTGCAGAGACTCAGTCGTTCCCGGAACGACGGGCACTCCCGCATCGATGGCCGCGCGGCGCGCGCTGGTCTTTGAGCCCATGACTTCCATCGCTTCCGGGCTCGGGCCAATAAAGGTTAACCCCGCGGTGTTGACGGCTCGGGCAAACTCGGCGTTCTCTGCGAGAAATCCGTAGCCTGGATGAATAGCTTCGGCGCCGGCCTGTTTAGCCGCGCCTAGAACGGCAGCGACATTAAGATAACTCTGGTTCGAGGGAGGTGGACCAATCAGGTAGGCTTCGTCCGACATGCGCACGTGCAGAGCGTTCGCGTCGGCTGCCGAGAAAACCGCCACCGGTGAGACTCCAAGATCGCGGCACGCGCGAATGATGCGCACAGCGATCTCGCCCCGATTGGCAATTAGGATTTTGCTAAACATTCAACGAAGGTCAGTTGTTGGTCGTCAGTTGTTACTGGAGATCGAACCGGCCATCAGTTAACAACAAACTACTGACCCCTGACAACTGACGAATTAAACGACATATGAATTGGCAGGTCTGTGCGGATCGTATCTAAGCGGGACTCTAGCGCCAGGAAGGTAATCGTTTTGGCGCAGCATTTGTTCAGCGTTAAGACGTTGGAAGGTTTGATAGTCGACGCCTCCGATTGTATAGCTGTAGGAGAGCATCGTGTTGCCGTCGCCGTCTACATCAGTGCCCAAGACGGTAGCTTCGCCGAGCCGTCCGGAGCGCAACAGCAGAGCGCATCGGGCAACTTCGGGATCTTCTTTCTTGCGACGGAAACGGGCCAGGAAAGACATAACGCTTAAGGCGCGTTGGGAGGTCTAGCACCCGCCGGTAGATCGGAAACCTTCGTGACGACACCGTCATGAACTATGAAATCGTCGTCGGTATTAAGGATCTTGTCCTCTCCCGGCAACCGCAAATCGTAGCTGGTGAAGGAAACGCCGGCGTGATCCGCGGTCGCATTAGCGCCGGGAGCGGCGTTACGAATCGCGCTGCCTCTGGACACCAGCGGTTTGGATTTGGTTGAAGCAGCCGCCAGGACACTGCCCGCCTGATATCCATTTGGGTCTATAAAGTTGAGCGCGTCGGCGATCGAACCGTCCGAATCGGGCAGGGTGCGCAAGTCCTTGACTTCAGTGGGCAGGGTTCCGTGCAGCTCGCGATATTCCAGTTGGGCACGATGGAAGGTATAAGCTCTGGCGGTCCATTTAGCTTCGATCGACAGATCGCGTTGGCGCAGCCTTTCCGGAATCGTGACGCCGATCAAAGTTCCTATCATCACCGTCACCAATACCGAAGCTGCGAACCCCATTCGCGCTGCGCGTAGTCCGATAAACTTGCCCGGCGTCGCTTTAATGCTCCGGATGATTCGTGCCCCGCCCCACAAAACAATGATCGCCACGGGAATCATTACCCACTTCAGCCGCCACGACGCTACCTGACCTGCGGCCATAATTGACCCAAACCGCGGAGGGAAAGCACCGAACTCAACCAGAGCGGCAATCATTGAAGCGACAAAAACGCCGGACACAGCCAGGCCGCTGCCGGCCGCCATCACCGCACGTCCGTAAGAAGGTAGTTCGTGTTCTGCCTGGGCCAGAGGCGGTCCGACCGAACGCGCGCCGCAGGACGGGCAGCCCAGACAAAGATCGCCTTCGAAGTTGGAACCACAGGAGGGACAGTTAATCAAAATATTTTACCTCTGGAGATCGAAACGCGGGACTAAATTAGAACTGAAACGGTCAGTTAGTCAAGATTTTCTCGTCAATAAATGTTAATGACTCAATCCGCGCTGGAAAAGATAATGGCCAACTCAGCTCGCTTTATGAGCCAGAGACGGTTCGTGCCGCAACTCCGGCGCTTGACCGCCTGACTTGGCAGCAGCCCTGGCCTGCGCTTCCTGAGCTTCACTCTTATTCACTTCCCGCCAGGTATGAAACATACGGTGGGCGAAGGTCCAATAAGATCCAACCGCCAGCACCCACAGGACCGCCGGCATCCGGTTCGCAAAAAAATTACGTGAACCCGCCACCGTCGAGAGGGCGCCGATAATAAACAGCACCACTCGCTCAGGCCTGCGCAGAAAGCCCACGTCGCACTTCGGAATCATGCTCTCAGCGCGGGCGCTGGCGTAACTTACCATGACCGAACCCATCATGCCGGCGCCGGCCAGGAAAACGTTGAGGGTCGAATGAAACTCAGTGTCGCGCGCATAAAAGACCATCAACCCGACAAACACCACCATGTCCGAAAGACGATCGAGCGACGAATCCAAAAACCCGCCGAAGCTGGTAACCCGGCCTGACAAACGGGCCACCTGACCATCGAGCATGTCGAATAGATTGGCGACGATCAGAACTATTCCGGCCCAGAAGAACCTGCCAAAACCAAACAACATCCCTGAGCCAACGTTAATAGCTACGCCGATAAAGGTGAGAATGTTCGGGCTGATATGCCCGCGTGCCAGCCAGCGCACCATCGCATCGATGACGCGCTGACCCAACCTGCCAATGCTCGCTTCGAACATTCTTTAATCCCTTACTTCGCCCTTCGAAATCAGTAACATGTGATCATAGGAACGGGTATAGGCGGTGTCAAGAAGGATTGGTTGTACGACAAACTTAAGTTTGTCGCACGGGACCCCGTGGCTGTGCTTTGCGGTTGTTCTATCTAGAGAGATTGAGGGCTCTCCTTGTAGATACGATCCACGAAACACACGAAGCAGAAATGGTTTGTTTGCTCAGGTTCGTGTGATTCGTGGTTCGTTATTGATTAGAGCGGAAAAACAAAACTAAACCAACAGGTTTGAGTTCCTTCAAGCCGCATGACGCAAGATTTCAGGGGATTGAACTGGGAATCCTCTAACGCCATTTGCCAAATCAGCTCACGGTCCCGAGCGATTTCGATACTCGGCCGAAGTAATGAACGCCTTGACCATGTCGGCGTTTTGGAAATTGCCGTTGAACTGGTTCAGTTTGGTCAGCCAGAAATCATAACCGGAATAATTTGAGTCAGGAGCGACGTTCGGATTCCGTCGCAGGTATCCGAAGTACTGCATCAGGACAAACGCGCGGTTGAACTCTGAGTTCTTCAGATCCTGATCGTCTGCCACTGCTCTGAGGACCTGAGCTCGAGTCTTGCCATTCGACGTCAGATCGGCGACCAGTTGATCGCGCTCGGCCTGGGACAAAGGATTGCCCGCGTTTAGATTGAGCTTATCGACGAACTCCGCCGGCGTCATTGAGAGCGGGAAGGCCGCGACAAATCGCGCCCGTTGCACAAACTTGTCGGCGAACGCCGCCTTGTTGTTTTCCAGGGCCTGTGGCCAGCCGGCCGCCCCTACCACGACGCCCTGGCCAATCTCCTGAGTGTCGCCCAGAAATTCGCTGAACCTGACGACCGGCACCGTGAGTGAATGCGCTCCGTTGAAGGTCGAAGTGCCGTTGGCGTCGCCGTAAGACGACTTGTAAAGCCGCTCGACAAGATAACCAGTGTCCTGGAATTCAATCGAGAGATAGAAAGCCGCCGAAACCTGGACGCGTTTGAAGTCTATGCATTGCTGGTTGGAACCGCATGAATCGATCTCGTTGGTCCAGAACGCCAGCCCACTGGCATCAGGTTCGCGGTTGAGGAAGTCGTGATAGTGCTGACGCACAAAATTCTGAGAGTCGTCGATCGGGTTCGATACTGGCGCTGATAAATCGTCGTCGTCAATCCTCACGGTAGCCGTCGTGTTCGCGCCAAAGACTGCAGAGCCGGTAAGGTTCGAGAGCGTGACCGTCAGCAGCTCCGGCGGCTCCACGTAGCTGTCCTGCGATATCAGAATATCAAAGGTCTTCGGCGTGGCGTCCCCGTCGGCAAAACGTATCGTGCCCAGCGCGGTGGTGAAATCGCATCGCGGCGAGGCGAATCCGCTGGTGTTAGTGCTGCACGGAGTCACGGTCGTCGCTTCGCTATCGTCCGGAGTTGCATAGTTCGCAGTCACGGCGCCGCTGGTAGAACCGAGGCGCTCGACTGTGATCGTGATCGAGCGAGAGTTCTCAGTGGTGTTGTAAGTGTTCGCGGTGAACTGAATAATCCCGCCCGCCGCGTCGTCGTTATTGATCGTTCCGGTGGCGGCGCCTGGGCTGCCGGCGTTGTAGCCCGTGCCCGCCGTTACCGTCAGAATCACCGTTTCATTTGGCTCGAAAATAATGTCAGGGGTTGGGTCAATCGTCACCGTAGCCGAAGAATTCCCGGCGCCGATAGTGACTGTGCCGCTGGAAGCGCTGAACGTCGTTGCGCCTGACTGCGCGTAATCTGTTCCGAATGTCGCTGTGCCGCCTACTGAGAAGTTCACCGTCAAAGCACTACCGGCCACTCCCGTTCGAGTAAAAGTGTAAACAAGATTCGCTACTCCGTCTTCTGCAACTGAAGCAGGCGAAACGGCCACGGTCACATCCGTATCGTCGTTAGTAATGACGCCGACGCCCTGATTGTCCAGGATCGTAGCGTTGGTCGGGTTGCTCAGATTGACGAAGAACCTTTCATCCGGTTCCACGGTGGTGTCACCGTTGACGAGCACCGTGATCGTCTTGCTGGTATCGGACGGCAGGAATGTGAGCGTGCCGGAGAGCGCCTGATAATCGCCGGGGGCCGTTGCGGCGCCTAATGCTCCGCTTACTGTTCCGTCCTGCGTCTGGAAGCTGACCCCGGCGTTGAGCGCGGTGCTGCCAGTCTTGGTGACAGTGAAGGCGTAACTCGTCATACCGCTATCACCCTCAGAGTGCGTGACGTCACTAATCGCGAAGGTAGGCTTCGGATCGTTTTCGACAATCGTTAAGACCGCGGCGTGCGGGTCCACCGCCGGAGTGAACGAGCCATCCGACTGCGCGGCATTGATCGTCGAAGTCCCCAGCGACAGAGCTACCGTCTCATCGCCTTCGTAGATCGAATCATCATTGATCGTGACGTTGATTGTCTTCGGGCCTGTCTCTCCTTCAACAAAGGTCACGGTCTGACTGGCATCGTTGAAGTCCGTGCCGGAGGTCGCCGTGCCGTTCGAGGTCGTGAAGGTTGATGAGATCGATCCGTTCGTGCCGCCGACGCGCGTCAAAGTGATGGCCGCTTGATGTAGGCCGGCGACGTTCTCGGCAACTGAGTAGGTGGCCGATGTGAATTGTATGTCACCCGCTCCGGGCGAACCGTCGATGACGGAAGAGCAGGCCGAAAACTCGGACGTATTGAAGAAGGCGCCAGTCGTAGTCGCGGTCGCGGTAACAACCTGACCGACGGTCAGGAACGCCGGATGGAAAGTAAACGAACCGTCACCAGTCGTTCCATCAGTCGTCACCGGAGTCGAGCCGAGGTACGTCTTGCCTTCACCGTTGCCCGACGTATCGCATGAAGGACTCTGGTAGAAGTCGATCGTGAAGGTGTCGGCTGTGGTCGAGTTCAACGTACCGGTAATTGTCCTGGTACTGCCCGTCACCAGAACTGACGTAATGATCGGGAAATTCTGCAGGCCATTCGGGCCAGAGTCAGGATCCTTCGCATCGTTCGCCGTCACGCCGTTGACATCTTCGATGCCGCCGACCAGGTTAATCCCCAACTTGCCGTTCGAGAAAATCGAGTTGCCGCGAATGGCGTTGCCGTTGATCGCAGTAGCATCCAAGCGTACGCCATCGCCGCCAGTCAATCCATTAAAGGCGATGGTGTTGCCTTCGCCGACGCCGATGCCGCCGATGCTGTTGAATCCTGAACCGCCGCCGGAGAAGCTGATGCCGTTGCCGTTGTTGCCGAGGGCGCTGGTGCCGTTGGCCCTGGTACCGATCAGGTTGCCCTGAATCACATTGCTATTACTGTTGGAGAACAAAATGCCGTCAACATCGTTCCCGGAGATCAGATTGAACACATCCGGCGTAGCGCCGCCGATTGTCGCGTTCGAACCGGGAGCAAAGAGGCCGCTGCCCTCGTTGCCCAGATCGAGAGTGCCGCTGACGTCTGTGCCGATGAAGTTGCCGAGTACGCTGTCGCTGGTGCTCTGAACCCTGAGCCCGACACCGGTCGGCGTTGGATCGCCGGCATCGGCCTTGAAGCGATTAATCACCAACCCGCGCACGGTGGATACACCTGCCGTTAGAGACAGACCTTGCACAACCAGGCCGCTGCTCGCTCCGTCGAGTTCAATTCTCAACACGGCATTGTCGCCGGCGGTCAGACTGTTAACAGTCGCTCCCGTCTGCGAGTAGCCATCGACGAACACCTGTTTGCTGATCGACGGCAGTTGTGACGAGGGCAGGATCGACCACCAACTGTGCGGCCAATCCGGATCCTTGTCAGCCGGCAGACTCGCGTCGTCAACGGCCGTTGTCACCACCACATGAGACAAATCGTTAGTCACCTGATTGGCGACGCCGTCATCCTTGTAATAGAAGTGCCGCGGGTCGGTGACCGGAATATCAAACTTGATCGCTACCGCCGTGACTGCGGTGTTGGTCGCATTGATCGCTTCGCGCAGGCTGCAATGCGCCACATTACAGTTGCCATCGTCGATATCGTTCGTGGTGTTGACCAGGAACCCCGTCCCTGGTACGTCGTCATTCAGAATCGTTCCCACTCCCTGGTTGTCGGTAATGGTGGCGTCGACGGCGTTCGAAAGATTAACGACGAAGGTTTCGTTCGGTTCGAAGTCAGCGTCCTTACAGACGAGCACTGTGATCGTTTGCGACGTGGCGCCTGGGCCGCTGGCCGGGAAGTTGAGCGTGTCCGATTTCGAAATATAGTCCACCCCGGCTCCGCACGCCGCGCCGCCGGTCGCCGGATTGCCGCTGCCGTTGGCGGTGGCGTAGTCGACTGAGCTGGTTGCGTCCGCGACCGTCCTGGAGACCGTAAAGGTGAACGGCGTAGTGGGGCCAGGGGTCGTGCCTTCGTTAAGGCTGCGATCGTTGATGCTCAATTCGGGCTTAGTGTCGTCGTTGGTGATCGTGCCCACGCCATGGCTGTCTCCCATGGTTGCATTACTGAGGTTCGAAAGATCGACGAAGAACGTTTCGCTGTTTTCAAACGCGAAGTCGCCATTCACCTGGACCGAGATAATCTTGCTCGTTTCGCCCGGATTGAACGTCAATTGTCCGTTAGTGGCATTGTAATCCGACAGTGACGAGGCCGTACCATCCGACGTGGCGTAATCAACAGTGATCTGCAGATACGACGGGTTCGTCAGGCTGACCGTAAAGTCGAAATTAGTCGAACCCGGCCCGTCGCCTTCCGTCTGCGTCACATCGTTGATCGAGATCGTCGGCACCGGGTCGTCGTTGGTGATCGTGCCGAGTCCCTGGTAATCGCCCGGGGTCACAGGACTCGCGCTGGTGATATTGACGAAGAACGTCTCGTTCAGCTCAAAGGTCGTATCCTTACTAACCGCAATGGTGATCGTGCCTGACGTCGAGCCTGCCGGGATGGTGATCTGCCCGTTGCCGACCGCCGTATAGTCGGTGCCGGCGTTGGCCGGATCGGTTGTGCCGTCCGCAGTCGAGTAGTCAACCACGACTGGCACCGCGGTGGGTGCCGACAAGGTCACCGCGAAGTCGAAGTTGGTTGTTCCACTTGGGTTGCCTTCGGCCAGGGAACGGTCTCCAACATTAAGCGTAGGCGCCGCAGTCACCGGGTAGCAGGAGGAGAATTCCGAAGTATTGCCGTCGACGTCCGTCGCGGTCGCCGTGAGCACCTGGTTGAGCGCGAGAGGCGTTGAAACCGTGATCGTGAAGCCCACATTACCGCTGCCGTCGGTAACGCCTGTAGTAGTTGATCCGATCAGGGTCTTGCCTTCACCATGCGTGGAAGTATCGCAGGCATCGTTGGTGAACAGTTCAATCCGGTAACCCGAGGTGCTGTTGACCGCAGTATTGAGCGTGCCGGCTACAGCCGTGCTGCCGGCAGTGGCTACAGTTATATCCGGGAAGTTTTGCAGATTGTTCGGGCCAGGAGTCGTATCGCCCGGGTCGTTGTCCGTCACGCCATCAGCGCCGAGATCGATACCGAGACCGGTATTACCGTAGATCGAATTCTGGTTAATGATATTCCCTATGCCCGAGCCCTTAACCTCGACTCCCGCTCCGGTGTTGTTCGCAATCACATTGCCCTGGCCGTCGGGGACGGGACTTTGATCAACTCCGATAGTGCTGTCGGATCCACCGTCGATCGAGACGCCGGCCCCGCCGTTACCGAGCGGCGTGCCGTCCTTCCTGGTACCGATCAAATTACCCCAAACCAGATTCATATTTGCGCTGGAGCCAACAATGCTTATCCCGGCGCCGATGTTCGCCGAAATGATGTTTCGCTCGTCTGCCGTGGTACAGCCGATCATGTTGTTGTCAACATTGTCGACAACGATTCCAACACCGTTTCCATAGGGTAGGCTGCTGCCATCGACACCCAGAAGGCCGGTGGCGTCAGTGCCGATGAAATTGCCCGTCACGTTGTCGAACCCGCCTACGGTAACCTTGACGCCGGCGCCGCCAAAGCGGTTGATAATCAATCCTGAGACGGTGCTTAAGTTGCCACCACTCAAAACCAGCCCATCTGTGTTCAAGCCCGCATTTATGCCGGTCAGTTCAATCAGGATTACAGCGTCGTCAGTGTTGTCGGTCTGTGTGTTCGGTTTCGAGCACGGCGGCGCGTTCGGACCGGCGCAAGGCGTCTGAGTGTAGCCGTCGATGGTCACGGGATTTGTAATCGTCGGCAGCGCCGACGCGGGACTGATCGTGAACACGCCGCTGGTCCCATCGCGGTTGGAGTCGGAAATTGGAATGTCGAAATTTATCGTGTTCGTGTCAACGTTGAAGTTCGCCGCGTTGATCGCTTCGCGCAAACTGCAATGCGCAACGAGGCAGGCGGTAAAGTCGTTGTCGTCAGTCGTATTGACGGTCAGCGTCGCGGGCGGCGTGTCGTCATTAATGATCGTGATGGTCGCCGTGCTGGGCGAGCCGAGCGAAGCCACCTGAGCATTCGACAGCGTGAGATTAATAGTCTCGTTCGCTTCGTAAGTGTTATCGCCGTGAATCGTTACATTAAATGTCTTGCCGGCGCCGTCGCCTTCCAGCCAGGTGAAGTCGCCGGAAGCCGCGTCGTAATCCGAGCCCGCCGTCGCCGTTCCGTCGCTGGTGGCGTAGTGCACCGAGACATCGCCGTCAAGGCCACCCGTGCGCGTTACGGTGATCGTCACGGGATGGGTGCTCGAGTTCAGTTCCGTGTCATTACTGTTCGCCGCTGAAAATTGCAGCGTGCCCGGCGTACCGGCGATGGTTGTAAAACAGGCAGAGAACTCTGAAGTATTGTTGCCGCTGTCTGTCGCCGTAGCCGTGATAACGTCGCCGACAGCCAGGGTTCCCGGATGGAAGGTGAATGATCCGTTGCCGCTGCCGTCGGTCGTGACCGGAGTAGAGCCGAGGTAGGTGCTGCCTTCTCCATAGCCGGAACCGTCGCAAGTCGCGTTGGCAAAGAATTCAATCGTGAAGCTCTGGCTCGCAATAGAATTCAGCGTGCCCTTGATCGTCTTGGTAGGGCCGGTGACTTTCGAGCTGGTGATGACCGGGAAGTTTTGCAGATTGTTAGCGCCGGTATCCGGGTCACCCGGGTCATTCGCCGTAAGGCCGCCAGTACCGAGATCGATCCCCAGGCCGCCATTGTCATGAATCGAATTGGCGCGAATCGCGTTGCCGGTGCCGGACTGGACGAAGACGCCAGCCTTGCCGTTGCCACTGTTGGCGATGGTGTTCGGTTCGCCGGCAGCTGCGCCGCCGATGACGCTGTTGTTCGCGGAAACGATCTGGATGCCGGCATCGCCGTTGCCCAGAACGGCGCCGGCGCTGTTGGCGCCGATGAAGTTGCCCTTAACAATCGTGCCGTCGCCGGTAATGCTAATGCCGCTCAGTGTGTTGCCCGCGATGACGTTTGCTTCCAGTGAGGTCGTGCCGCCGATCAGCGTGTTGACAACCCTGATGCCGTCGCCGCTGTTCGGCACTGCCGCCGTGCCTGCGGCGTTGGTGCCGATGTAGTTGCCTTTGACTACATTGCCGGTGACTGTGCCCGCGATTTGGACTCCCTGATTACCGCCCGGCTTGCTACCCGAAATAATATTGCGATCGGCCGCGGTCGTGCCGCCGATGGTGCTGTTATTCGCGCCGTTGACAAAGACGCCGTGCAGATTCCCTGACGCCGCGGTGCCGGCAGCATTCGTGCCGATGAAGTTACCCGCCACCACGCACCCGCTGTTTGCGGTGAGGCGAACGCCGTCCAGGGTAAAGCGATTGATAATCAGGCCGCGCACCGAACTGCTGCTTGCGGTTGCGCCAAACTCCAATCCGATAGCACCCGCGCCGGCGCTCGTGCCGTCAAGCTCGATCAGCAGATTGGCATCGTCGCCCACCGCGAGCGTGTTCGCGGTGGCAAGCGGCTGGCTGTAGCCATTGAGGTTAGCTGGCCGCGTTATGGTTGGCAGAGCCGTGCCGGGCGTAATGGTCCGCACCCCTCCGCCAGGAATGTTGAAGTTGATCGTGTTCGTGTCAGGCAGAGAGTTCGCCGCATTGATCGCTTCACGCAAACTGCAATGCGCCGTCACGCATGCGCCAAAGTCATTATCGTCGGTAGTGTTAACCACCAAAGTGGCATTGGCCGGAACGGGATCGTCATTGGTAATAGTCAGCGTAGTCGGATTCGGCGGCGCGATTGTCGCGCCGTCAGTCACATTACTGAGGGTAATATTGACGGTCTCGTTCGCTTCGTAAGTCGTATCGCCGTTGACCGTGATATTGAAACTCTTGTCGACAGTCTCGCCGTTATTCCAATGCAGCGTGGCCGTGGTCTCGACGTAATCGGAGCCGGCAGTGGCCGTGCCGGCGCTGGTCGCATAAGTCACGTCGACTGCGCCGTCAGAGCCGCCCGTGCGACTGACCGTGATGGTCTTTGTATGTGTACTCGAGTCCATCTCAGGATCGGTGTAGGGTGCGCCCACGAACTGCAGCGTGCCGGGCATAATCGCCGTGGGCTCAGCCAGCGTCCAGTCAGAAAATGAAGTCACCCCGGTTACCGTCGCCGTGTGGGCAACGGTATTGGTGGACTGAGGGGCCACCAGGGTAAAGCTGCCGTCGTACTTGAATATCTTGTAATTCGCTTCGTTGCCGATGACATCGTTCGGCGTAACCACGTTGTAATGGAAAGTCAGATCCGTGGTGAGGCCTGAGCCTGACAGTATCCAATAACGCTGCAGCGCATTCGTGCCCGAGATATTCGGCTGTTTGCCGTGAACCGCTTTGACCGTGAGCGTGCCGTTGGTATTCGCGGTCACGTTAGCATCGAGCGGCGAGTAACCGTTCGCGGTGCCCACCGGGAAGGTGAAGCTGCCAAGATTGCCGGACGCTCCAAAACTCTTCTGCAGGTTGCCGTTGACGTAACCCCCGGCACTGCTCGCGGTGGCCGCCGAACCCAGCGACAAAGTGTTCGCCGTGTTCACCACCCCGTTCGTCAAAGTCAGCGCATTGACAATCACCAGGTCGTTACCGAGCGTGGCTGAACCCGAACGCGCCACAGTCAGAGCGCTCAGTGTTCGCGTGCCGCTGGCAAAGTTCAAAGTGCCCAGCGCACCCGTGCCGCCGATATTGATCGTTGCTCCGGTGTCACCCTTGAGCAAGCCGAGGCCGTTGATGGTGCCGTTGAGGGTGAGCGTTTGCGAGTTCAATTCCAGCTCAGAAGCAACGGTGCTGAGGTTCAGCTCGCCTCCAATCGTGGCCGGACTCAAAAGCTTTAATTCCCCGCCCGCCGACAGCGAAACGAACACGTCAAAGAACGATTCGGCGCCGCTCGACTTAGTGATCGTTTGAAGGCTGTTGCCGCCCTGGAACTTCACCGTGCGGCCGTTTGGATTAAATGTTCCGCTGTCACTGAAGTTGCCGAGCAGATTCAGATCGCCGCCCGCCGAATCAGAGAGCTTTAAGGTACTGCCGCTCTGGATGGTCAGGGTGTTGAAGACAGTGGCCTGATTGGTAGCGGTTGAATCGAAGTAAGTCTGGCTACCGTTCAGCGTCAAATTTCCATAAGTCCGTCCGTTGGCAGAGAAAGCCGTCGACGCGTTGAAGGTCTGGGTGCTGCCCTGGCTAAAGGTGGCCACCGCATTCCCCGATCCCCCAAAGGGATCACTCCCGGCATTGAAGAATGCCGACGAGCCGCTCTGGAATCTCACTGAATCAGCCGTGCCCGCGCCGAATGGATTGCCGGTGAAACCTGCGGGCAAGGATGAAGCGGTAAAGATCGATCCACTCGCGAAGATGATCTCTCCCGTATTGCTCCCGATCAGGCGATGTGGGCCACCCTGAAGGATAATCTGACCGCCGACAGAACCCTGGGGCTGCGTACCGCCTCCGGTCAGTGAAATCGTCAGCCCGTTTGCGCCCGCGAGAGTCAACAAAGTTCCCGCCGGCACCGAAAGGTCGCTGCCCGTCGTGCCTGACAAAGTCAAAGTCCGCGCGCCGAGTACCGATGCATTGAGGGTGACGCCGTTAACTCCGTTGACGAGCCGCAGCGCCCCGTCCGTCTCGGTCGGCACATTCGTCACAATCGGCGCCGGCGTTGAAAGACCGTCAAAGATCAGGATGTCGCCCGCGGCCGGGGCACGCGTCGGATTCCAATTCGTTCCCACCTGCCAATCCGTATTCGCGCCGGCGGTGCCGCCAATCCAGGTGTACGTGCCAGAGGTGCACTGATCGACGAAGGTCCAACCCGTATTCCCACCAGAATCCGTGCCACTGTTGACGAGAATGAAAAGGGGCGGCGTCAGTAGGCCCGGCACTTTCTGATCAGCGACGTCAACGTCGATCATTGAGAAGGTTCCCGTGCCCGACCAGGTGCGCGGCATACCCGGGTTCGAAGATCGAATCTGAATATCGTTGGTCGCAATTTCGTTGCAGCCGGTGCCATTGGCGTTAAAGGTTATGGTGCCGCTGTTGGCCACGTCTCCGGACAAGGTCAGATCGCCGGTGCCCAGGTTTCTCCACGTGGCTCCGGCGGCGATGGTCGCGCCGGCGGCGGAAAAATTGGAAGATGATGCGCCAGCCCCCTGATCAAACACACCTGCGGTAACGCTGAGCGCGCTCGCCGTTGTGTTGACCGCAAGGGCGACGACATTGGTCGGCGCAGTGCCGCTATTGCTGACCTGAAGCGTCGCGAACGTGGTCGAATTAGTTCCGCCAATCGTCTGATTCGCCGCGCCATCGAACGTCACCTTGAAGCCATTCGAAATGAAGGTGCCATTGTTCGTCCAGTTGCCGCTGACGGTAATGTCTGCGGCCAGTGACAGAGTGCCGGCATTATTAATCACCACGTCGACATAGTCGCTGTGACTCGAGTAGATTCCCGACTGAACCTGTAGCGTTCCGGTAACTATTTGTCCGGAGTTGCCGGTGACCGTCTTGTTTCCGGCGCCGCCCGTGTTCGCAATCGTAAGATTGACCACACTGGAGGGCAGGCCGTTGCCCACACTCTGGTTCGCGATGCCGTCGTAGGTGTAGTTGGCGGTGGACGGGAAAGTCCGTGCATTCGTTCTGATGCTGCCGCAACCGGTGCCCGTGCCGCACGCGGCGGTGGTAATCCCGTTTACGTCGCCCACGGCGAGCGTGCCGCCGGCATTCAAGGTGAACGTGCCCGGACCGGAAACAGTAAACCCGCCACAGTCGAGCGTCCCGCCGCCATTGATCGTGATCGTGCCGTTGATGATCACGTCGCCGGTAAGGGTGACGACTGCCGGGCTGTTGATGGTGATGTTGTTGTAAGTGCCGGGGGAAAGATTTCCGCTCGCGCTGAAGGTCTGGTCCGCGGCATCGTCATTGGTGATCGTGAGCGTGGTCGAACTGTCTGCGCCCAGGGCCGCGCCACCCGTCGGACTGGTGAGAGTCAGGCCAACAGTTTCATTAAATTCAACCGTGGTGTCGCCTTTGACGGTAATATCGAAAGTCTTGTCCGCACTGTCGCTGTCAGCCCAGTTGAGCGTGCCCGAAGGCGGCGAGGCCGTGTAATCAACGGGCGAATTGGCCGAGCCATCCGTCACCGCATAGTTAACCGACACCGCACCCGACGAGCCGCCCGTGCGACTGACGTGAACCGTGAAAGTGTGATCGGCATTCGTCTCGCCGTTCGTGTAAGGCGCGCTGGCGAATTGCAGACTGCCGGCAACGGGCGAAAAAGTAGCGGCGATCGTGTGGTCCGCGGCGATACTGGTCAGGTTGTAAGGCGAGGTAGCACTTTGCGCGACGCTGTTGTCGGTAACACTCGCGATGGCGAAGTTTGAGTCCGGCGTAATCGTGAACGACTGGCTCGTTCCCGGATTGTAAATCGCGTTGGTCAGAAGCGGCGAGATCGAGCCATTCGCGCCCGCGCTGGAGTTCAGCAGATAAGTCGTAAATTCATCCGCGCCAATATCGGGAGCATCGGGGAACGCACCCGTCCGGCGAGTATTGCCATCGATGTCGGTGGTGATGCCCGCGATGAACAGTCCCTTGCGCGCCACGGGGGAAGTGACGTCCGCACTGCCATTCTTAATATGAAGATCAGTAGCTAAGGTGAAGTTCGGATCAGCGGAGATCGAACTTGCGTCAAAGGTCGGATGCGCGGTCTGCCAAGCGCTTAGCGTGGTCCGGTCGGCCGTTCCATCGTTGCCAAAGAAGGTATTGGCCCCACTGACGTACACATCGTTGTAATCGGAATTCACATTAGCGACAACGCTCGGGCTTTGAAGACGCAGACCCCACGATTTAACCGACCCGCTCCCGGCGCGAAGGACGACGACAATATTGTCCTTGATGTTAGTTGTGGCAGCCGGGTTTCCACAGTCGATACCGACACTGTTATTGGTGTCCGCTGTGACGCCGGAGATCCTTATCGAGTTTGCATAAACATTCGTTGTACCGGCTGCCGAACTAGCCACAAGAATGGCTTCGATGCCCTGCGCAGCCGCTGTCGCATCAAGGGCGATCTGATTATTCGAGACCGTGGCATTATCTGTCGCTGTCAAAGGCAAAACGATGATGCCGTAAAGAAATACAGCCGAGGCTGTTGTCTTTAAGTCGTATATCCTATTGCCCGAAATAGTCGCAGTTCCGTAATTGCCGTCGAGATTAATGCCATACTTGCCGACGGAATACGTGGTCGCAGTGGTGTCAAAGATAGTGTTGCTACTAAAAACGCTCGACGTGTAGTACTGGTAAAGTTCAATCCCAACATACAGCCCGCTAAACGTATTGCCGGTGATCGTATTCGCGTTTTGGGTCGCGGTTGAATTTCCGGTGAGCGCAACTCCGTAGGTGGGGTTCGAAATGACGCCGCTATTGGTGATAAAGCAGTTCTGAACTGTATTGCCCGATATCGTCGATGGGGATGTCGCGCCTCCGAAGGTAACCACGGCTTGCGTATTACCGCCGCCGCCGCTGCCCTTCAGATTCGCATTTTTGATGGTATTGCTGTTTGCCGCGACGGTCAGCCGAATAGTTGGACTTACCGAACTCAGATTAGTGATTGTTAAGTCTTTCGTCGTTCCGCCGACCGCGTTCGACCCGTCAATGATTACGTTCGATGCGCCGTTGAAATCGAACATTGGTACGTTCGTGCCTGTCGTCGCCGAAAAAGTCGGAGTGACGCCGATCGCGGGTTTGATCGTAAGCGTATTAGTCGCGCTGCTGCCGGTCGCCGCGCCGATCGTGATCGGATATGTCTCGCTCGAATAGGTTGTGTCGGTCAGGCTGAAGGTGACGGGTCCGGAGACGCCGTTCGAAACGTAATCAGCAACGGCGGCGGTCAGCGTCGTATAGGCTCCGCCTGTGCCAACCGTGTACGTTCCATTGAGAACGACTGGTTCCAACGTGCGCGCGCTGCGACTCGCAAAGATTCTGCTAAGACTAGCCGGCCACGGGAAGCTTCCTTCGGCGGCGCGGCCGCGCACGACGACCAGAGCAGAGGCGGCGGCACTAATCAGAATGAAGGCACCGATCAGCGTGGCGAGTCTGCCGCGTCCAGCGGAAGATTTGATTTTGGCGACTGAACGACGCGCGGCACCGGGGCGCGAAGATCCAAAGGCCGGCAGATCACGCAGAGCGCGAGGGATGGAGGTGCTTAGCTGACGAAAGACAGACATCGTTATGTAAGGACTGCGTCGGGGGTCGAGCGGGACATGAAAGCGGCCAACTCCTTGAGTGCAGGCGGGAGAAAGTTTCGGTTAGCGACTCTAACCAATCTATTTTGGGACCTTGCTACTGCCTGCGTAATTCGAACTTATCGATTTCAACTAACAGAATGTAAAAGCCAATTAGCAAAAGCGCCGGGAAAATGATGTGCAGCCTAGTGCGGCTACGGAAAAAAGTCAATCAATTTAGTGGGCCCGCGCGGTTTGCCACGCTCACGATGCGGAAAGACTGCCACTTTCCGAGCGGCTCCGCTGATTAATGCTGCACCACGCCTCGGGCATTTGAGGCGGCAGTCTCTGAACGACCGTAATCGTTGCCGAGCCGGGGGAGTCTTAACCTGACAGGTGTTTAGAGTACCGACTTTAGTCGGGTTGTTTTCCCCGTCGTAAAGGCCCGACTAAAGTCGGTACTCTGTACGCCTGTTTCCCACGTTAAGCCTTCAGCATTTCCAGGCTCAGAGCCGGCAAGATGCCGGCGAACCGCAGGCACGGATGCCTGCGCTCCTTCTCGCGCTCCTTCCCGCTTAGCGCGGAAAGCGGCCGCGATACTCACCCGACACCAGGAACGACTTCACCATTTCGGCATCGCCAAAGTTCCCGTTGAAACCATCGAGCTTGCCCAACCAGAAAGTAAAACCGCTGTAGTCGTGGTCCGCGCCCGTGTTCGGATCTCTGCGCAGGTATCCGAAGTACTGCATCAGCACGAAGGCCTGATCGAACTCCTGTTTAGCCAGCGCGGTGCTCTCGGCTACTCTTCGCAGGGCCCGGGCTCGGGCCGCGACATCGGACGATGTCCCAGCCGATCCGAACTCGTTGACCGCCGCCGCGCGCTCGGCGTCAGATGGCGTCACGCCGGCATTGGCAAAGAGCTGTCCGACAAACTCCGTCGGCGTCAAGGTCGTCGCGAACAACGAAACGAACCTCGGACGCTGCACAAACTCCGTCATGTAAGCCTGCGTGTTGTTCTCCAAAACCGTCTGCCAACCGCTCTTGTTGACCACTAAATCCTTACCAATCTCAGCCGTGTCCGGTTTGAACTCGCTGAGTTTGATTGGCACCGGCGCTCCCGGCATGTCGGCAAAGGCCGCCTGGTAAGTTCTATAGACCAGGTAACCAGTCTGCTGGAACTCGATCGAGAGGAAGAAGGCCGCCGAAGTGTCGACGCGTTTTCCGGCGCGGCACCTGGCATCGTCCCCGCAACTCTCGATGTTGTTGACCCAGAAGCCAAGCCCGGCTTCATCGGGTTCGCGACCAAGGAAGTCCACGTACTGCTGTCGCACAAAGTACTCAGTCGTATCCAGCGGGTTCAAAGCAGTGCCCGTAGACGTTGCCGTGAACACAGCATCGGTATGCTGCGATAGTTGACTGAAGGCCCGTTGTGACGGGCTGAAAGTAAAGTTCGAGCGTGCCGGGACCACGGTGTAGAAACCATTGGTATCGACATCGTCGAAGTGATAGTTGCCCGCCGCGTCAGTCACCGTGAGCCGGGTTTGCGAACCGGTCATGCGAACTGCGGCGCCTTCCACAGGGTTGCCGTTGCCGTCGAGGATCTGGCCGCCCACACTGCTCGCGGACGCCGTCGGCGTATCGATCGGAGTGACGGTTGGATCACTCGGACCGGTGTCCGGGTTAGCCTTTGGATCATCTGTGTAGACAAACGGTTGAGAGTCCGGTCCAAGGACGGGGCTGGACTCATCCGGGTTGGCGATCGCGAGTGGCGCACTGTCGTAAAACACCTGACCCTGTGTAGTCACGTGGGTGGTGTTGGCCGGCATCGCGGTATTGAGCATCACCTGGAAATAGATTGTCACGCTCTTACCTTCCGGCAGCGGCCCTGCCGGCAGTGTGCCGATAAACACGTTCACGGTTTCACCCGAGAGCGGAGTGACCGGATTGTCTGCGTGCCGAATCGGCGTAGCAGCCCGGCGCAATTCCGCCGCACTCGCGTTTCGCAGAATAAGGTGTTGCGTACCCTGTCTGCCGGACTGGACAGCTTGGGCCTGGCCGGGCGCGGGCAGCCGGCGCTCGCCGACCGTCAGATAGCCGTACATCAGGTTGTTCCGATCTTTTTCTGAGTACGAATCGTCGAGTCCCAACTTGTGACCCATCTCGTGCTCGATGGCAGTCAGCAGGTCGAGATGCCCCGCGGGTGCGCTCGACGGATCGGTATAGCGCCGTGTGGTCGAGACTGCGCGACTGAAGAGCAAGTCACTCGACGAGTCGGCGCCGATGTACCAGCCCTTGCCGCCGGCGTTCCGATCAAGCTGGATGTGGCTGTTGCTGGATTCGCCGAGATAGGCGCCGCCGAGATCGGTAACGTCGAACTGTAGGGCGCGCAGGATAGCAACCTGTTGCGGCGTCAAGCCTGCGGCCGACCACCTCGCGATCGCCGCGGCGACTATCGGCTCGAGTTGTTTCTGGTTAAGCGAACCGCCGGCGCTGCCGAGCGGTGAGGCGACGACGTCTGTCGAAGGCGACGCGGCCTTAAAGCCAATTGGCAAGTCATAACGCGAAGCGCTCGCAAGACTCCAGGGCAAAGACGACGCGGCCGCATTTACGCCACCCTGACCGAGGAGCAGCGGCGTTGAGCATGCGCCGTTGGTGTACGCGCCGGTTGTCGTTGACGCCGTCGACGAGAACGTCGCGCCACTGATTGTGTTGCGCGCGTTGAGATAGTTCTGCACTGCCGTAGTGTCGCTAGCGGTACCACCGTATCCGGGCAACGCCCAACTGTTCGCAGGGCTGAAGCGCTGGCGGAGGTAGATGCCGGATGTCGACGAGTTGCGTCCCCAGTCGCCAGTGATGGTGTTCTGCACGCCCGCGCCGCCGATATTCGTGCAGAGCGCAATGTTCGGACCGCCCGGGGAACTCAGGGCGGCTTGAAGCTCGATACCCGCGCGGATCGCGGACGCTCCGCCACCCGGATTGGTGATGCTGTTCCTGATGATCCTCAAGTGCACTTTGCCCGTTCCGGGCGAAGCTGCGCCGTCGGCCAGAAGAGTGACGCCGCCAATAGTTCCCTGAATGTTGTTGTTATCGATCAAAAGATGCAGCTCGCCGTTCTGATCGGTGCCGGTGTTCAGGTCGATGCCGTGGCAGGTACTGCCGACCGGGTTGCAACCGTTCATGGTGTTGCCGGAAATGGTCCCGGTTATTTTTGCCGTGATGCCCGGGCCGCCGCCAAGGATGGTGTAATTAATCGCCTGCAGCGAGGTATTGGTCATCGTCGCATTGTTCATCGTGTCGAACGTCACATTCGCGGTGCCGCCCGCGTTGACAAAGACCGCCGCCGCATAAGTGTCGAAAGAACTCGAGGTGATGCTGCCGTTCACGGTCGGGCTGCCATTGTCAGCGTTGATCTGGAACGCGTTCGTCGCGACCGAGCCAAAACTCTTGTTGATGGTGAGCGTCGTGGCATTTATGGTCGAGTTCGACGTGCCCTGGAGCTGCAGAAGAACTCCCTGCTGCGCATCGGCCGTCCCGATGGCCGTGCGCCCATAAGTGGAATTGGAAGTATTCAGCGTCATCGTGCCGCTAAGGTTGCCGATGTGCATTTGCCGCGCCCGGTTGTTGGTGACCGTGGTCCCGGTAATGCCGATCGTGCCGCTCGCGTTCTGCAGCAGGATGCCGTCTTCAAACGACTCGTCGCCGTTGCCGGTGATTGTCGAGTTAGTGATCGTCAGCCCGTTAGTGGCGTTGCCGTTAATACCCTGCTGCTTGCTGCCGCTCACGCTCAGATTGTTCAACGTGACGGTCGTGGTCGATTGCAGGAAGAGTCCCGCCACACAGCTCAAGTTGTTGCCGGTTGCCAGATCGCCGCCGCAGGCCGAGGAAGCGCCGCCGACGGTTTGCGTCTGTGCATCGTTGGTCAGGTTCATGTTCTTGAGCGTGATGTTGCTCGAGCTCACGAACTTCATGCCATTCAAGGTTGTGTTCTGAATAGTCCCGCCGCTCCCCGCGGTGGTGCTATCGCCGTTGACTGTAAAGCCCCCGGTAATGCTCTGCACCAGGACACCGTTGTCGGCGCCGCTAGCGGCAATTTTGTGGAACGTGAAACTGCCAGTGCCGGCGTTGAGATCGACTGCGCGGCCGGTCGACGACGACACATCATGAAACGTGAAGTTAGTCGCCCCGGTGCTGGACGCCTGGAAAGCCGGTCCAGTCGAGGTGGTGATGTCATTGAAACTAGCCGTGGAAGCGCTGCTGGTGGTGCCGAACTTGACGCCGCCGCCGCTGCCGGTGACGCTAATCGGGCCGAACGTGAAGGTGCCGGTCGAACTGGTGAAACTCACCGCGAACTGGCCTCCGGTGTTCGAAGTCGAACTGATATTCATATCGCCAACAACGAGATTTGTGCGTGACGCAGCGATCAAGCCGTTACCGCTTGGCGCATAGTTAAAGCCGCGCAGCGAACTGCTGTTGTGGGCGGTAATGGGAGCCGCACCGCTAATGGTCGGCCGGGCTTGGTTGACGGCTGGCCGAGCCATCAGCGTGCCTTGCGCCGGAGCACTGATGCCAAAGAGAGAATCGAAGCTCGCGGCCACGACGCCCTGGCCGATGATTGACTGGCCGGCAGCGCCCAGGGTAATGGTTCCCGGGCTTTGTGTATTTGCATCGCTGATGAAGGCCACCGCATTTGCAATCGCGGTCGCACCTGGGCCATCGGTATTCATTTTTGTAATTGCCGTCGCCAGGGTGCATTCACTTCCGAGCGTACAATTGCCCCCGCCGCCGCTCTTAACGAAATAGAGGGGCGGACCAGCCACCGTGAACGATACCGTCGCCGCAGGGCTGGGGAGGCCAGCGCCCGGTTTGCCGTTATCGTTAACGTGGTAGGTGAATGACGCCGGCAAGCCGTTGGAGTTTGGAGTAAACGTGAAGCTCCCATCCGCGCCAATACTCACCGCTCCATTGGTCACACTGTCTGGAGTTGTCGCGAGTGTGACCACGGTTCCATTCGCAGCTTCCTCGGCATTGTCGCTGCCATTCAGCTTGCCTGCCGGATACGCAATCGGGATACCTGCTTGCGCCGGAAGACCTGCGTAGCCTGTCGCGGTTGGCGGATCGTTTACGGCAGTAACGCTCACTGAGCTGGTAATCGTATTCGAAAGGTTGGCCACAGGCCCGCCGTCATTAACCTGGTACGAAACCGTGCGCGTTAACGTCGAGGGATCCTGGGACGTGCTGCTGTATTTCACATTGCGCAGAGCCGCCTGGTAATTCGCAACGGTATCGGTGCCGGTCAATGTCAGGACGCCCGTAGAGCCGTTGTAAGCACCGATGATGGTGGCGGTGTTTGCGAACGAGAGCACGTCTTTGTTGGCCTGAAGGTTCGCACTAATCGTCACAGTTGCGCCGATGAGATTGGTGGAATCTACATCCGTGATCGTAATGGCACTATTTATTACTGCTGGAACACCATCTTCTGTGTAACTCAGGCCCGAGCCGCTGTTCGCCAGCACGGGAGCGTCGTTGACGGCAGTGACGTTGATCGTGCTCGTCGCGCCGGTGCTCGGGTTGATGCCGTCAGTGGCGATCCAGGTGACGGTGCGGGCCAGCGTGCTCGGATTATCGCTGGTGTTGCTGTATAGCACTGACCGCAGCGCCGTCTGATAGTTGGCCGCCGTCGTGGTGCCGGTCAGCGTGAGCGTGCCGTTGACGGAGTTGTAGCTGCCGGTGATCCCCAACTGATTGACGAAGGAGAGCACGTCCTGAGTGCTCGAGTAGTTACCGGTAATCTGCACCGTCGCGCCCGTCAAATTCGCGCTGTCCACGTCGTTCACAGTGATCGTGTTGTCGATCACCGTCGCCGGATCGTTCTCGGTGTAACCCAGAGTGGCGCCCGCGGTCACTACCGGCGCGTCGTTGACCGCCGTGACATTGATGTTGCGCGTCTGAGTGTTGCTGAGATTGTTTAGCCCGCCGCCATCATTCACCTGGAACGTCACTGTCCGGGCCGACGTGCTCGGGTTATCGCTGGTGTTGTTGTACTTCACCGCCCGCAGGGCCGTTTGGTAATTGGCCACTGTCGTCGTCCCCGAGAGGGTCATGGTGCCGTTTGTACTGTTGTAGCTGCCGGTGATCCCCAGTTGATTGGCAAACGACAGCACATCCTCCGCGCTCGCGTAATTGCCGGTGATCTGCACCGTCGCGCTAGCCAGGTTCGTGCTGTCGACATCATTGACCGTAATAGTCGAGGAGACTGCCGTGGCCGCGGCGTTCTCGGTGTAGGCCAGCGCGCCGGCTTCGATGTTGGCCAGCACGGGCGCGTCGTTGACCGACGCGACGTTAATGTTGCGCGTCTGAGTGTTGCTGAGATTATTTACGCCAGCGCCATCGTTCACCCGGAAGGTGACCGTTCGTGACACCGTGCTCGGGTTATCGCTGGAGTTGTTGTACTTCACTGCTCGCAGCGCTGTCTGATAGTTGGCAACGGAAGACGATCCCGAGAGGCTCATGGTGCCGTTGACGCTGTTGTAGCTGCCGGTGATGCCGAGTTGATTGACGAATGAAAGCACGTCCTCTGCACTCTGGTAATTGCCGGTAATCTGCACCGTAGCGGCCGTCAGATTCGTGCTGTCCACGTCCGTCACGGTGATGGTCGAAGAAAGAGCCGTGGCTGGGTCGTTCTCGTTATACGAGACCGCTCCGGCTTCGATGTTGGCCAGGACCGGCGCATCGTTGACCGCTGTGACGTTGATGTTGCGAGTCTGAGTGTTGCTAAGATTATTTGCGCCCGCGCCGTCATTCACCTGGAAGGTAACCGTACGCGCCAGAGTGCTGGGGGTATCACTAGTGTTGTTGTACTTCACGGCTCGCAGCGCCGTTTGGTAATTGGCCACCGTCGTTGTCCCCGACAGCGTCATGGTGCCGTTGGTGCTGTTGTAGCTGCCGGTGATCCCAAGCTGATTGGCGAACGACAGCACGTCTTCGGCACTTTGATAGCTGCCGGTGATCTGCACGGTTGCGCCAGTCAGGTTCGCGCTGTCCACATCGTTGACCGTAATGGTCGAAGAGACGGCGGTGGCTGCGTCGTTCTCAGTGTAAGCCAAAGCCGAGCCTTCAATAGCAGCCAGCACGGGCGCATCGTTGACTGCCGTGACATTGATTGTGCTGGTCACGCCGGTGCTGAGATTGTTTGCGGCAGCGCCGTCGTTGACGATCCAGGTGACTGTGCGGGCCAGCGTGCTCGGATTGTCACTGGTGTTGTTGTACTTCACCGCGCGCAACGCCGTCTGGTAGTTCGCTAAAGTAGTCGTGCCCGTGAGCGTCAGGGTCCCGTTCGCGCTGTTGTAGCCGCCGGTGATCCCCAATTGATTGGCGAACGAAAGCACGTCCTCTGTGCTCGCGTAGCTGCCGGTGATTTGCACCGTCGCGCCCGTCAGATTTGTGCTGTCCACGTCCGTCACGGTGACGGTGTTGTCGATGACTGTGGCTGCGTCATTTTCAGTGTAGTTCAGCGTAGCGCCCGCTGTGACTACCGGAGCATCGTTGACCGAAGTGACGTTGATGTTGCGGGTCGGAGTGTTGCTCAGGTTACTTGCGCCCGCGCCGTCGTTTACCTGGAAGGTAACGGTCCGGGCCAGCGTGTTGGGATTTTCGCTGGTGTTGTTGTACTTCACTGCCCGCAGGGCCGTCTGATAGTTGGCCACCGTCGTCGTGCCCGACAGGCTCATGGTGCCGGTCCCACTGTTGTAGCTGCCGGTGATCCCAAGCTGATCGACGAAGGAGAGCACATCCTCGGCGCTTTGATAGTTGCCCGTGATCTGCACAGTTGCCGCCGTCAAGTTCGTGCTGTCGGCGTCACTAACCGTGATGGTCGAAGAGACTGCTGTGGCTGCGTCGTTCTCGTTGTAAGCCAGCGCGCCTGCTTCGATGTTAGCCAGCACCGGTGCATCGTTGACCGCGGTAAGATTAATCGTGCTGGTCACGCCCGCGCTCGGGGTAATGCCGTCGGTGGCGATCCAAGTGACCGTCCGAGCAGCCGTGGAAGGATTTTCGCTGGAGTTGTTGTACTTGACCGCGCGCAGCGCCGTCTGATAATTCGCTAAGGTAGTCGTGCCCGTCAGGGTCAAAGTCCCGTTCGCGCTGTTATAGCTGCCGGTTATCCCAAGCTGATTGACGAAGGAGAGCACATCCTCGGTGCTTTGATAGTTGCCGGTGATTTGCGCTGTCGCGCCGGTCAGATTTGCGCTGTCGCTATCGGTCACGGTGATCGTGTTATCGATGACTGTGGCCGCGTCATTCTCAGTGTAGCCAAGCGTGCCGCCGGCGGTGAGTACCGGTGCGTTGTTTGCCACCGTAACCGTGATCGAAACCGTGGCCGTCGCATCCGGCGGTTGGCCGTTGGTCGCCGTGTAGGTGAATGAGTCCGGGCCCGTATAGCCGCTGGCGGGAGTGTATTTGAAGCTGCCGTCCGAGTTGAGGTTGTCGACAGTTCCGTGGGCAGTTGCAAATCCGGTGATTACTACCGCGGTAGGCGCAGGAGCGCCCGAATCGTTTGCCAGCACTCCGCTTCCGGCGGTGACTACAAGCTGGGTGTCCTGGTTAGCATTATAGGAATCATCACGAGCTACAGGCGAGAACTTCACTGAGCTGTTAATCAGCGTCGTGTTGGGATCGATTACGTCGTTGAAACTCACGTTGGTAAGGTCGGTGTTGCCGTTGTTGGTGATGACCGCCTTGTACGTAATGATCGAACCCGGATCGGCGAAGCCATCCGCAGGGGACGTATCGATGATGCTATCCTGAAGCGTGGCACTGATCGGCGGACTCCCAGCGGGAAGTGGATCGACGAACAGAGATCGTTCCAGCGCTTCCCGCGCCGTTGGCTTTCTCTTGGTATCAACTGACCCCGTGCGAGCAGACTTCCTTGCGGCGTGTGCGGCTTCGATGCGGTTGGCCGACGCGGCCAGCGGCGCCATCGGCGCCATCAGCATCAGGAGAGATAGTAAGCAGGCGCTGAATACTCTAAGCCTGCGGAGGGGAACATAGGGGGATAATTGCGGCATAACTTGCTCCAGAGATTTGGCTAAGGCGACGGGTAGGATTTAGAACTCATAGAAAACTGAATCGCAAGACTATTACAGGTTAAGCAAGAGGTCAATAAGATATTAGCGTCACGAGCCCGGAGGGCCGATGTAGCTCCCGCCGCCCGGAGGGCTGCAAATATAGTAGCCGGTGGTCCCAGACCACCGGATCGCGACGCACGATTTCTTCGCACCCCGCAGGCGTGCGGATCGTTCTCCTCGTTTTCTCCGGAGGTCTGCGCTTCGCTTCGACCTCCGGCTACTTTCTCGCAACCCTTCGGGTTGCTACCTCCAGCTATTTGGGAAAGCAGCCCGCAGGGTTGCCAAGAGAATAGACGGTGCAAAGACAAAACCGCCAGCGCAAGATCCTCGCGCTGGCGGAAATGTCTGACCTCTGATGTCTGACCTCTGACTTCTGCTCTGCTAACTTCTCGGTGGAAAGACACCCTGCATAGCGATGATGAAGAGGACTGTCAAGAACGGCATCATGTTGTTATGCGGTAAGCTTGAACCGGTTACGCTCACAGCTTGGAAAGCCATTGGAACGAGGTTTGCCGAGGCGGCGGTGTACGCGGAGCCAGGATCAGAGTTCGTCAGAACAACGGTAGGCGCCGGCGTAAACAGATCGCCGAGGTTAAAGTTCCCTTGCACGAAATGGTTGTGGATCGGCATCTCCGAGTTCAACAGAGTGATGGTATCGCTGCCGGAGGATTGTCCGAGGAAATATTCCGAAAGCCCCGACCCCTGTCCCTGGCCGACCGGCGCCGACCCTTCGAGGTCCGGCAACGCAAACGTCGACTTCCCGTCGCCGCCATAATAGGTGCCCAGCAGCGAGAAGAGCGCGGTGTTCTGCGAGATGGGCAATAACTGCCCGTTGCATTGCGCCCAGCCGGTGGGGGCAAAGTTGCCGGCGAACATTCTGATTTCTGCTACAAATGGGTCTGACATTTTCGTGCCTCCTTAGGTCGGTGATGGGTAAACCCCGTATAGGGAAATGATGAATGAAATGCACAAGTAAGGCTGCAGGTTCTCGTGCGGCTGACTGCCCCCAGCAGGCGTAAGCGAGTTCGCGTTCATCTGTCGGTTAGTCACGTCCTGAGTGAATAGGTGAATCTGACTTGTCTGGGCGATCACCTGATTCGTCGGGTCCGTGCTCAAGGCGGCATTAATTGACGCGATAAATGCGTGATTGTGGATCGGCAGGGTCTGAGTCGTTAGCGTGACGGTTTCCACGCCCGCCTTCTCTCCCAGAGTGTAGGTCGTCCCTGTTGTCGGGCTCGTTCCCGAATGAAGCGGAACACGCCCCTGCAAATCGGGAATACCAAAGGTCGACTGACCATCACCGCCGTAGGTCGTGCCGATCAAGTTAAAGAGGGTGTCGTTTTCGGAAATCGCCATCAGCTGTCCCTGACAAAAGGCCCAGCCTGCGGGGGCAAAGTTGCCGCCGAACATCCTGATTTCACCAACGAAAGGTTCTCCCATAATTCGTCTCCTTCTTAGTTTCGCGAGGGGAAGATGCCCTGAAGGGCAATGATAAAGAGCAACGCCGAATAGGGCTGCCGGTTCTCATGCGGTTGACTGCCCCCAACATTCGAGATCGTTGAGGGAAGGAGTGTAGTGGGGGCGGCCGGATTTCCGTAGATGCCACCCGGCGCCTGGGCAAAGAAATTACCCGAGAGCACATTGATGTCGGCCGCCGCTTTGTCTGCCTGGAGAGTATGGTTGTGCGCGGGCATCTCTCCCTGATTAAGAGTATGAACCTCCTCGCCACCCTTATTCCCCAGCAGGAATCCATTGCCCTGGTGAATAGGTATGCGCCCACGAAACTCGGGCAAAGCGAAATTGACCCGCCCATCGCCGCCATACGTGGTGCCCAGGATCGAGAAGAGCGCCTGGTTCTGATTGATAGGCAGCAACTGGCCGTTGCACTGCGCCCATCCCTTCGGTGCAAAGTTGAAAGCCACGATCTTGATTTCGCCCAAAAATGGTTGAGACATGTTTCTTACTCCTGGAGTAAAGGGTCGATGGTGTTACCCGCCGGTAGCTACCGCGGGCCGTAAGCCTTGGATAGAAGCGTTAAATGCGCGGAAAGATCAGAAACCGCCGGTGTCGAAAGTGGCGCGGAAACCGCCGCCAAATCCCGCTTGTGGAAACTGAAACGTATTGCAAACTTGAAGCGGCGCGGATTCTACCCGCAACGCCTCAAAATTTCAAGCAAGAAATTCCACCGTCACGCCAAAAAGCGCTCGAAGCCAACGTTTAGGCTTGCAATGGGACAGGCTAAGGGTTGAATTGGGGCAGCGGTTGGATGAATTGATGTCAGTTGTCTGTCAGGAGACTTTCCAGGTCCTCTTCGTTTCCGCCCCTCTTCCAGGACGGTATTACTTTACGTTTGGGCTTGGGTGTCGGTTTGGGCGTACTCGCCGGCACGGGAGTAACGGTCTGAGTCCTGGGCGGCGTTTCGGGCGCAACCTTCTCAAACGTTTTGGTTGCCCGCGACGGCGGATTCATGAGCGCGGGGCTGTAGCCGATGCGATTGATCGTGGCCACGTAGGTCTGCGCGCCATATTCATCCGGACCGCTGGGCACCAGAAACAGCATGAAGGACCCGAGTGAAGGGTGAGTCATTCTGTAGGTTCCCTGATCGAGACCTTTGCTGCCGCCGACGAAAAGCAGAGAAAAGCACTCGCCGCCGGCTGGGGCCGCAGCGCCTCCCGTGGGCAGGTCCTTAACGCGAATCAGCGCAACTTCAACGGTCGCATACACGGTGGAAACCTGGAAGATTGAATTCAGATACGAAGTGAAGGTCGCCTTGGAATAAAACGAAAGCGGGTCGGATTGCGCTCCCTGATCGACTGGATTTCCGTCTCTCTCTTTCCGACTCTGGCCTAACACGCCGACTGGGACAGCGGCCGCCAGGGCCATAAACGTACCGGCCCGCAAGAACTTTCTCCGCGATATAAACATTGCTCCTCCTGCTAATTCGGGCGGAAGTATGGTCCGTAGCCGGGCAGAAAGTGAGATTCCACCAACTGAAATGCCGTGCGAGTCTATTACCTTTTATAGAAACATTCAATATCCATGACTTACTTTTTCTCGTTTTTTTGCGGTAGGCAGAAAACGTTGTGAGATGCTAACCCGACGAGTGAAAGAGAGCAAGCTTCCTGACTGGAACCTGTAAGCAGCTTTGAATGGCAGTATGCGATATTTGGCAGTCCGGACTTGAGTCCGACACCGCGAAGCGGTTATGACTGAATTCGGATTTCCTCAGAAACTCCCGATGGAAAAAACACCTGCCTCATCTGTATTGGAAAGGCAAAAAATAGCTCGGCTTAGGTAAGCCATGTAGAGTTATCTTGAGGGACGCCATTCGAGCAGCAGGCTGTAACCATCATCCTGAATCTGCGAAAACCCCAGTCGATCGAACAGCGCTCGCGAGGGATTGAAATGCTCGACCCAAATGCTCACCGGTTTTTCTGAGCGTGCTCCTTCGTCCATCAATTCTTTAATCAGCGAGTAGCCGAGTCCCTGGCTGCGATGAGCGGGAAGTAGGGTGATATCCAGAATCCTGATGCCTTCCGAGGTCCGGTGAACATAGAGTCTGCCAATGGACTGGGCGTCGTGAAAAATTATTTTGTAATCGGCTTCCGGGAATTGCGCGTGATAGTGCGAATGCTGCGCGTCAAACTGCATTCGGAGAAACGCTTCACGCTGCTCGTCACTCCAGGGAACCTGAGCAAGTTCCCGTGACCGCGTGCAGGCATAAACCTCGCGCAGGAATCCTTCATCTTCCTCTGCTATGTCGCGGAGCGTTATGAGCATTTCTACAGTGGATTGTCCTTGGGGTTACTCCGGTTTCTTGACGAGCCGATTGAATACGGCTTCGTAGGAGGTCCCGCTCTCATCGCGTGCGACAGGAACGATGAAAAGATCGAAGGCGCCCATTTCGGCATGCTCGAAGCGGTGTAGGCCCTGGGCAATCAGGACATCATTGGAGGTACGGAATAGCAAAGAAAACCGCTCCTGCCGCAGCGAGATCAGGTGTTCGGAAACCTCGGTTAGCTTGGCCTGGATTGCCTGCGCCTCGCTGAGGCGAATGCCAAACGTCGTGTTTAGGTGCTTCGAGAATTCTTCGTGGGTCAGGTCGGCGGTCATATTCATGCCTTTCGCGAAAGTGTGAAGATAAATCTTTCATCACTCAACATGCTGGGGTTCAAAGATCATCTCAAGATACATCGATTCTTCCTTGACCAGCGAAAATCCCAGGCGTTCATACAGACGCCGCGCGGGATTAGATTTTAAGACGTGGAGGCGGATCGGTTTCCGCGCTTCGACTGCCCGCCTCAAGAGATCGTTCAGTAACCGGGTTCCGATACCAAACTTCCGGTGTTCCGGCAGCAGGGCAAGGTCGACTAAAACGAACTCACGCTCACTTTCATCAACCAGCATTCTCCCAACCGGCCGATCGTCCAAAAGAATAATTCGGGATTCAGCTTGAGGAAAGCCATCGTCGTATTGCACCCGCTGCGCATTGTACTGCATCCTCATGATCGCCTGTTGTTGCTGTTCGTCGAGGAACCTGAATTCATCCAGACGCGTGCCGGCAAAGACTTCAAACAGGAACGCATCGTCTTCGGAAGTTGCCGCCCGCAGGGTCAACGATCGTGCAGGTTCAAATTGATTTGGTTGGTTGCTCAAGTTGATCTGATTTTGATATTAGATCATTTTTATTAGCGGGCACTAGCCCGAGCGCAAGTGAGAGCGCAGACGTACACGACGCTATCACGTGAGCGCCCCGAGGGCCGTGATGCTGGGAGCGCGAACGTCCTGTCCGCAGAGCATGCTCAAGAAGTTACGTTAGCGCTACGCGCTCAAGGCGGACGGGACGTCCGCGCTCCCAGCTGTTAAGCACGGAACGATTCCAATCACTTATGATTAGCTTTCCCGACCTCGATGATTCGGAAGCCTCTACGGCAGACGCCGTTCCCGTCAAAGCAATAGAGCCCTATCCGGACCTGGCGACCGCCGGTCGCGAACTGGCTTTGAAGCTTGAGCCATACCGTGATGGCGAGAACGTTTTGGTGCTGGCTTTGGTTCTGGGTGGCGTGCCGGTGGCACATGAGGTTGCGAGTCATCTTCGCGCGCCACTCGATCTGGTAATCATTCGCCGGCTGTTGGCGCCGAAAGGTCCCGGGTCGCAGCTCTGCGCAGTCAGTGTCGCCGGCTCAATGATCATTGACGAAGAGTTGATTCCACCCGACGTGCCGTCAACCCCGCTGGAGCATTTTCTCAAAGACGCAATCGTCGAACTAAAGGGCCGCGAACAAATCTGTCGCCGCCAAAGACCGCCGACTCATCTCGCCGGTAAGACAGTCGTCTTAGTCGATTGTGGTATTCGATCCGGCTCGACGATGCTGGCCGCAATCAGGTCTCTTCGCACCCGTGGGCCGGCCCGCATCATCGCGGCGGTGCCGGTCGCCTCGTTGGGAGGACACGCTGTAGTCGCCGCTGAGGCCGATGAGCTGGTGTGCCTCGCCTGGCCTCGGCCATTCGGGCACGTCGGCCTGTGGTACAAGGACTTTATGCGGCCGGGAGATGATCGCGTGGGTGACTTTGTTCGAGGTGAGTAGGTCCGCAGATTACGCAGATAAGCGTTTGAACAATTCCAGTTGCCAGGTTATTTCATGAGCACGACGGGAAGACAGCGCGCTCGGGTTTTCTTTCTGCGTAATCTGTGTAATCTGCGGACTATTCTGGATCACTGCTCTCGGGTTTGGCTTCATCGTGCAGCGTCGTCAGTCTGCGAATTTCAAATCGTCGCGAACCGGACGGGATAGTTACGACTACTTCGTCGCCTTCTTCTTTGCCCATCAGGCTGCGTCCAATCGGAGAGACTGTCGAGATCCAACCAGCAGGTGGGTCGCTTTCTTCGGGAGTGACCAGTCGATAAGTGACTTCCTCTTCGCGTGAGGCGTCGTACAGAACGAGTGTCGATCCGTAAGACGCTTTATCGTGTGGCAGTTTCGAAAGATCGATCGAAGCGACTTCGCTCATCCGCTGGCGCAACTCGCGAATCCGCGCCTGGACCATGGTCTGGCGTTGCAAGGCAGTTTGATATTCCGAGTTCTCTCGTAAGTCGCCGAACTCGAGCGCGCGCTTGATCTCTTTCGGCAGGTGAACGCGCAGCTCTGTTTCCAGCTCGTCCAACTCGCCCTGAAGTTTCTTTCTAATTTCCTGCATTAACGATCCTTCCTGAGTTTGTGAGGTGACGGCGGGCCGCAGCCCGCCTCTAAACAGTCGAGGTACTCGGGCTCAGGCTTTGCCTTTATCATTTAGCGCTTCTTCGATCGCCTGTCGCATCAGCTGCGGCGTTGAATACGGGTTAAAGCCCTGGAAGTGTTTGACGATCCGGCCGTCGCGCGATAAGACGAAGCTCTGCGGAATGACGGACCTACCCCCGACGGCCTGCACCAAAGGAGCCGACAGCGTTCCGTCGTCCCAAATGATTTTGTACGGGACGTTCTGTGTCTTCACGTACTCCTTCACATGCGCCTGGTCGTTGTGTTCGTTATAGGTGGTCGCGATGCCAAGGACAACCAGTCCGCGCGTCTTGTACTCGCTACTCATCTTCACCAGTTCAGGCATCTCCTGGCGGCAGGGGCCGCACCAGGTGGCCCAGATGTTCAAGATCACGACCTTGTCCGCAAAGTCCGCGAGCTTCAACGAATCTCCGTCCAACGTTTGCAGTTTTGTTTCGCGCAGGTCGGGCGGCAAACTCACAAAGGCCGCCGGCGGAACCGGAGCCGGATTGGTGGGTGGCGCCTTCGTACCAGCGTTTGCGGGCGCGTTGCTGGTCGTGGATACCTCGGTGGAGTTGCAACTCGACAGACCTAACATACTGATCAAACCAACGCCGACAAGCGTGAGCATAACGCGGCCCGGCGTCCAGAATGATTTCCAGCCGGACTGTTTGGAAGAAGAAGGATTTGATAAAGCCATTTAGTTACGCTCTCTCGGAATTAGTTTGCGGTCAAGACGACCCGGAAGGTAGCGATGCGCGCCAGGTCATCGCCAATAATCGCATATTCACCCGGCATCAGCGAAGCGCGTGGGCGCACTTCCATAAAAACCAGATCGCCTTCCTTCACCAGACCGCGAATTGTCGGTTTGATGATTTCTTCCGACGAGATGGCAAATCCACTCAATCCCTTCTGGACAATTGCGGTGACCCGGCGCGAACCTTTGTGCGGTGTCAACCAAACCAGAAAAGGCGGATGGACGCCCGGCCTTTGCCAGGTGAAAAGAAAGACGCGCGGCTGGGCCGAGTTGAATACGGTCACCGCGTGCTCGCCCTTCAACTCGATGTAGCTGACTTTGGTATTCTTTGCGATCGATGCCGGCCGCAAAGGCGTCTGACCCTGCTCGAAAGGCAACGGTACTAATTTGTTTTGCTCGTCGAGCGTGTAGATCAAACTGCGATCGGATGGAGCTGCGGGGAGGAATTCCTGGGCGCTTGCGGTTTGGATGGTGAAAGCAGTGATGAGTCCAAGAATGCCAACAACGAGGGGATGTGCCTTGATCCAGGGCAAGAATGAGCTCCTAACCGCGAAGCGGTTACGGCCTACAGCCCAGGGTTGTCGCGCTTCGCGACTACCCTGGGTAATCGTTTGAATATCAATCCAACCCCAACGGGGTTGCGCGTGTTTTGAATCGTCGACGCGGTTGCCGTCAAACAATCTTGGAATTGTTCCAGCAAAAACCCTCGCCATGAAACTCAAGCAACCCCTTTGGGGTTGCTGTCATTTATTATCCGTACCCTGGGTAGCCGCGAAGCGCGCCAATCCAGGGCTGTAGGATGGAACCGCTTCGCGGTTTAAGGACGCACCGCAGGTGGCTGTTTGTTGTAAATGAAAATATAGAGCTGGTTGGCTAGTCCCAGGTTCAAAGGCTGTAGCAACTTGTACTGATCGACGGCGCCATTCTTGTTCCCGGATCTCAGGTAAGCGTAACCCAGATTGAAATAGGCCCCGGCATAATCCGGTTTCAGTCGGATTGCTTCTTTATGGGCCGCGATGGCTTCTTTCCATTTCCCCAAACTGCCATAGGCGTAACCCAGATTGTTCTGGGCGGCCGGCCAGTCCGGTTTCAGCGTGACCGCTTGCTGAAAAGCCGCGACCGCGTCATTCGGCTGTTTCAATCTGCTGTAGGTGATTCCGATATTGAAATGGCCTTCAGGCAGCGCGGGCTTGAGCTGAGTTGCCTTCTTGAGCGGCTCGATCGCCGCGGTGAAGTTGCCGACGTTGTTATAGGCCCAACCGAGATTGCTGTAGGCCTCGGCGTAATCCGATCGCAACTGAATGGCCCGTTTGAAAGCTTCTATCGCCTCGGGCCAGCGTTTGGTTTTGCCGAGGGCGTAACCCATGTTGTTGTTTGCTTCGGCGTCATCGGGCTTGAGCCGAATCACCTGCTTGTAGGCCTCGGCCGCTTCAGCATAGCGGCCCAGCTTGTCATAGGTCCATGAAAGATCGGTGTAAGCGTTGACTGAATCTGGCTTGTAATGAACAGCCTGCTTGTAAGCTTCCACCGCTTCCGCAAACTTCTCCTGCCGCCGGTACGCATCGCCCAAATTGTTGTGAGCTTCGGCGTAATCCGGTTTGAGATTTACGGCCTCTTTATAAGCCGCGATCGCGTCTGCGTCCTTGCCGGCGTTGTATGCCGCGACGCCTTGATCGTAGTAAGCCAAACTAAGTGAAGCGCGCGCATCATTGTCTTTGGGATCGAGGGAGACAGCTTTTTTCAAAGCCTCCATCGCTTCGGCTGTGCGATCAAGTTTGAGGTAGGCATTTCCCAACGCGCGATAAGCAGCGGCCCAATCAGGCTTCTGCTGGTTCGCCACTTTCTCTGCCGCTAAAGCGTCCTCGTATCGACCGAGGTTGAAGAATGCTTCACCGAGGTTAAGGTGCGCTTCGGGATAATTCGGCTGCAGCTTGACTGCCTGCTGATACGCATCGACAGCCTTCTGGTACTGGCCGGCGTCGAAAAAATCGTCGCCTTGCTTGTTAAAGTCTTCGGCAGTTGGCACGCGCCGCGCGATGTCACCCAGAGGCTTTGTCGAATCGCCGGCCGAATGTTTGGTGTCCCCCCGGACGTCCGGCCGGGGTTTGTTGCCGGCAGACGTTTGGCCCTGTGGACGAATCGAGTGCGCCGAACGGGCGACCACCTTTTTTTCCAGCCGTTTGGGTGCGTGGACGCGATTCTGTGGAGCGCTAAAAATACCTTTGCCCAATTTCGCCTCGACGTCGGCACTGGCCAGCAGGACATTCGCGCCGCCGCTAATGTCCTGCGCGAAAACAGCGCCGGTATGGAGCGAGCCCGAAAGAGACAACACCAGGGCCGAAACAATTACGCGTGAATAAAGCAAAGGACGGATCATTTTTCGTAACTCCGATATTTCAGGTGGTTCGCGGCCAATCATTTAGTCGCCGCGGATTTTGGCTATGGCAGTTTACTGTGATGCCGCGTCCGGCCACAAGGATGTTGCCGGGAGATCGATGGAAAAGCGCGGGCTAAAACAAATGGAATTATCCGAGGGGGGCGCCTTACGTGAAGAGCGGCTTGCCGCTCCCCAGTGCGGTAAGGCTCTGCCTTAGGCCCGAAGGGCCGAGAAAAGTCATGAGGCTCCACCTCCGTTTCAGATGTCCCCCGAAACAGCGGCTTGCCGCTCCCCAGTGCGGTAAGGCTCTGCCTTACCGTCCGCGACTGAGAATAGATTAGGAGGCTTCGCCTCCGGCCCCATTCCCATATTCATTACAAATCTTGTAACTCATCTTTCAAAAACACCTTGCCGTTTTCCCGTGCGATCAGGCTTGCACCACCGTCACGACCTGTCTAAGCTCGCCGCGAGATCACGCCTGTTGAACGTCCAAATGAATTACATTTCTCCTAATTCTCCAGCCTATTACCTCACCTCTGTGACCAAAGATCGTTTGCCGGTATTTCGGCTTGATGCCTTGAAGGCGGTTGTTTGTCGTGCACTCGACGAGGCCCGCACTTCAGGAAAGTTTCTGATCCTCGCTTACGTAATAATGCCCGATCACTTCCACATCATCAGCGATGGGGACAAGAAGGCCGCCGTTGTTCTTCGTTTTATCAACGGACTGGTTGGTCGCCGAATAATTGATTTCCTGAAGAGTGAAGGCCGCGACTCTTCACTTGAGAAGTTGAGGCATGAAACCTATCGCCGTGGTCACGAATATTCACTTTGGGACCACCATCCGAACGTTCGGTTACTAACGAGCGAGAGTATGTTTATGCAGCGGGTTCACTATACGCATCAGAATCCTGCGAGGCTGAGTTTGGTTGAACGCGCTGAAGACTATCGTTACTCGAGCGTTCGATTTTGGAATGGAACGACGTGGGAAAATGAGCCTTTGATGGTTGATATTGGAAAAATAAGGTGGAGACGCGGAGGCGGAGCCTCCTAAACCATTTTAGGTCTTGGACGGTAAGGCAAGCCTTACCGCACTGGGGAAGCGGCAAGCCGCTACTCACAAATCCCGCTTCACTAAATATCCTGCGCCCGCAACGTCACGATAGTCGCAATCACCAACGCGAAAAACATCAGAATCAGCACGAGTGGATCTACTAGTATGTTCCCCCAAGGATGCAGGAAGTTTACATAGCCGCTCAGGTCCTCATCGATCTTTTTCGCGGCCGGGACAGCGGGCGGTGGGTCCAGCTTGGGCACGGCGGGTTGCGTCCCGCCGGCGCCCGATTGCAGATCATGCACGTAGTCCTTCATCTTCTTCTCATAGTCTTTCAGCTTGTCCTCGCTGCCGGACTTATAAGAATCGATATCGTTCTGTGCGTTCTTGATGTTCTCGTCGTTTACGTCCTCGACATGCTTGTAAAGACCCCGCCCTTTGTTCTCGCCCTCCGGATCAGAACCTTCTTCATCCAGAGTGTCGAGCGTCGACCAGCGCTTCAGTCCATCAAACGCCCAGGTCGCCGGCATCAGCGTGCCGATAACTTTCGCGGTGCTTTGCGGCACGCCTACTAAACCTGAAAACAGAATCTGTGGGATCAGGATCAGCGGCACCAGGCTGGTAGCCATCTCTGATGTCTTGACCATGGCCGACACTAAAAGTCCGAGCGCAATGCCGACCATTGCCGTCAACAAAATGATCACCAGCTGGGGCAGCGCCCAGCCCGGCAGGCTCATCAGGCCCGCGTAATGAAAGAGCTTCAAGGTTGCGAATAACAGCAGGCACTGAAACGAAACGATCAGCGCCAACACGAAAAGCTTCGAACTGACATAAGGCAAGAGCCGCAGGTTCACCATGCGCTCGCGCGTGTAGACGGCGCGCTCGCGAATGATCTCGCGCGAGGCCACCGACGTGCCGAACCAGATCGAAACCAAAGCCAGCATGAAGAACGGAAAGTCGCGCGGACTCTTCGCGCCGACCACCAGGTAAGTCAGGAACGCGATGATTGGCGCCTGGCCAAGCAGGATCAGAAGGTTGAATTTGTCGCGACTGAGGACTTCCAGATAGCGACGCGTCAGCGTGCCCCACTGGCGCACGGCATCAACCGGAGACGAGCGACGCTTTGGCGGCGCAGCGGCTCTACCATCGCGCGGCAAAAGACTGAGCGGCTCGACCACGTTGCGTCGATACTGTTCGGTGGTCTGAAACTTCTTCTTCCAATCTTCGGCTACCTGTTCTGAAATCTGCTCGCGTTGTAATTTTCGCGCCTGCTTCTGGGCCTTGGTCGCGTTTGGCGGCAGCGCCGGCAACGCCGCGGTCTGCTGATCGATTGGTCCTTCGAGTTTGTCGTAAAGGTCTTTGAAACTGTCGGCCTTAACATGAGCCAGGGCTTCCTGCGGCGCACCATAAAAAACAAGTTTGCCGCGCATCATCACGACAATCTTGTCGAACAGCTTCACGTTCTCCATCGCATGGGTCGTCAAGACGACCGTGCGGCCGCTCTCGGCAATCTGCCGGAACAGCTTCATGATCTTTTCTTCGGTAGCCGGATCGAGGCCGGAAGTTGGTTCGTCAAGAAAGATCACGGACGGCTTGGTAATCAGCTCGACCGCGATCGAGACGCGCTTGCGCTGCCCGCCGGAGAGTTGGCCCACCGGAACATCACGACGTTCCGACAGCCCGGTGACGTCCATTACTTCATTGACGATCTGATCGATCTCGCGAGTGGATACGTCGCGCGAGAGACGCAGCCGCGCGACATAGTAAAGCGTGCGATACACGGTCAGCTCGCGATGAATGATGTCGTCCTGCGGGACGTAGCCGATCGATTGTTTGAGCGAATCCAGATGCCGGTAGAGATCCAGATTGTTGATGAGCACGTAACCGCTGGTCGCCGGCCGCATGCCGTTGAGCGAATCCATCAGCGTCGATTTACCGGCGCCGGACGGGCCCAGCAAGCCGACGAATTCATTCGGCTGAATCGTCAGGCCCACGTCATCCAGTAACCTGATCGAACCGCCGCCAGATCGATTCTGGACAACCTTGGCAATGTTGATGCAGTCGATGCGCGTCTTTGATCGCGTGTCGTAAACAGCGACGCCCTGTTGCGCGTCGGCCTGCAGGACGAACGGACCAATCTGAATGACGTCGGAAAGCTGAACGGGACGCCGGCCACTGATACGATCGCCGTTGACGTACACGCCGTTCGTCGATCCGGCATCTTCAACGGTGACGCTGCCGTTGTTCAGCGCAAAGCGCGCATGGTGATTTGAAATTTGTAAGCCGTCGAGCCGCAGATCATTGTCAGGCGCGCGCCCGACTGATAGTTGCGGACGAGTATCGAACGAGAGTCGCGCGAGCAATTGCGGCTGCGAAGAGCCAGGCGGAGTTTTCTGTTGCAGCGACCCCGAGCCGGTGGAGACGATCGTCTGACGCCCGGCCATCGCCGCGATCTGGCCAAAGGCTGACGGAATTTGTTGCTGGCTGGCGCCCGGCACTCCCTGAACGCTGCGCAGGGCCGCCGGATGCGCGGGATCCGTCAGGCGCAGCAGCGGTCCGCCCGTACCCAGATGGATCTCGTCACCGTCGAACAAAGGGACGGTTTCGGTGATTCTCTTTCCGCCCACCAAAGTTCCGTTGAAGCTCTTCAGATCGCTGATGAAGAACTGGCCGTCAGTCTTCTTGATCTCGGCATGACGGCGAGAGACGACTGCCGCCGCCGCGTCAATCACTACTTCACCTTCCGGATCGCGGCCCAGGCGGGTGACTTCCTTATTCAGTTCGATACGTTTGGTTTGCTTTGTTTCCGGATCGATTAGATCCAGGTGCGCAGGTCCACTCCGAACAGGCGTCGGCCGCGATGCTGGCGGTGGCGCTGGCGGGGCCTTGGGTGCAGCAGCAGGCGGGGGCGGAGGCGGCGCAGGTTTGGGGATGTTGCCGCTCGACTCGCGAACCGTGTCCATGCGTCCGAGATCATCGGCCTTTGAGTCCGGCTTAGCAGCCACCGACTGTTCAATACTGACGACCCGCAGAATGGGTCCGCCGGTCCCCAGTTGCACGTGAGAGCCGACCCGGACTTCAACCGGTTGAGTAATTTTCTGGCCGTTTACAAATGTGCCAAAACGGGAGTTGGCGTCGTTTACGAGGTAGCGGCCCTGGTGAAGTCGAAACTCCGCGTGCTTGCGCGACACCATCGGCCATTGTTCCTGCGAAAAAAAGTAATGACACACCGCCGGGTCGCGGCCAACCAGCACCAGGTCGCCGGTAAAGGTGTGTTCGCCGTGCAATTGACCGCCACGATCTTCTGCCAGAATGATCTTCATTTAGTTTGATGAGTTAAGAGCATTTTCCTTTTGTCATTGGACATTTATCATTGGTCATCGGCGCCGACTCGCAGCACGATGTGAAGAACGAAATGGCAAATGAAAAATGTCAAATGAGAATTGGAAAATGTATTACTTCTTTCCGAACCTAAACGACTCGAGCATCATAGGCAGCTCACCCTTGACGCCGACGTCGTCGACACTTTTCAGTTCAGGCGCGAGTGAAGTGGCCAGCATCAGGAGCGCAACGCCATTCTTACTGCCATCAACCGGCGGCAGGAAAATTACCCGGCCCCAAACATTGATATTGCCTTTGTCAGTATTCCGCGAGACGCTTTCAAAGCGGAACCCATAGCCGTCATAGACGCCCGCTTTGGTCGGACCCTCGGAAACTTTTCGATACTCAGGAAATTTCTTTGCGAACTGAGAACTAAGATTCTCGGCCACGGTATGAAACGCTGTGCGGTCATCTTCTCCAGATCCCGCTGAGACGTACGAGCCTACGGCGAAGTTTTCCTGAGTCAAATCGGGCGGCAAGCGCCGCTCGACTTTTGCAAAGTTGGTGGCGCCCGGCACGCCGGCAGTCGGATCCTTTAGCCAACGATTCGGATAATAGAACGAGAACTCAACGAAGTGTTCGGCGAGCCTGCCGTCCAGATTCGCTTTCGAGCTCACAAATTCCACCGCGTCGGCAGGGGGCGAGTAAGGCGGCGGCTCAGGCACTTCAATCTTATTCGTCTCGCCGGTATCGCGCGGCGGGGCTTCGACAATCGGACTCGGCGTTTGAGGCGGCGGCTGCGGAGTATCGTTGACCACCACAACTCTACGAGCGAGCATCGGCCTGACGACAAACCAATAGCCGGCGGCCAACACACCGCCCCCGAGAAGAAACAGCACCCCGAGGATTCCCAGCACCAGCGGCAGCTTTGATTTCTTTTTGGCTGGCGGCGGGGCCGACTGAGTTTGCGGGCTTTGAGAAACCTGCGGAGGCGGCAGCGGGACGGCCGCGGCGATGGGCCCTGAACCCATTAATCTTTGCGTCGGCTGTGCCGGCGGAGCAGGCGGCGGCGTAGCGCTTGACGGCGGAGTCTGCGGGACTGGCTCTGATACTGGCGGAGCCGGCGGCGGAATCGATGCCATCGTCCGCTGCATCATGTCATCAGGCGCCGATTGTGTTGGCGGCGCTGGCGTTGGCGGGACGGTCGTTGAGGGCGCCTCGATGCTCTGAGTCTCACGCGGCTTTGGCTGAACCGTCTCGGGCCGCGAGATCACCGTCTTGAACGGATCGAATTGAGCCGGGATGTCGTGGCCCAACCCGGCTGATATCGCCTGGGTCGGCGCGTCCTGCGAAGCGTTGACGCGAACAGTCTCAGTCCCGCCGTCGAAGCCTTCCAGAATTCCGCCGTCATGCGTGCAGAACTTCTGCGTGTCGGTCGTATAAGTGCGATTACATTTCGGGCAACGTTTCATTTTGAGTTCTTTCGGTTAAGCGTCGGCGTTAAAGCCTGGCGCGCGCCGCGGCTATCTTACCTGGTAATTCAGTATTGCTTGGGTCGAGCTGCAGTCCGCGCTCGTAAGCGCGCAGAGCATCTTTCGGCCGGCCCGTTTTCATGTAGCCATCACCGACTCCGCCAAAACCAAACATCCCGCCGAGCTGCCGGCGATCTGCATCCGCAGCCAGCGGCACGGCCTCTTCATAGATTCGCGCGGCGTCATCATAACGCTCCAGCCCCAAATACGAACGCGCCAAAATATTGTGGGCCGGAAAAAATTTGGGATTCACCTGAATGGCCGTCTTCAGGACTGGTTCTGCTTCCAGGTATTTGCGGTTGACCGAGAGCAGTTTGCCCATTAGAAAGAGGGCGCCCGGATTGCGCGCATCCAATTCCAACGCGCGGCGCAGCACTGGATCGGAATCGCTCCAGCGCGACTCTGATTGCATAGCATCGGCGATGAGCACAAGCGTCGGCGCATCCTGCGCCTTCTCACTTGCCGCCTTATAGAGCGGGTCGGCCTCGCTGTTGCGATTCATGTGACGGAGCACGCGAGCCAGATGAACTTGAGCCACCACAAAACCCGGGTCCAACTCCATCGCCCGGCGAAAAGCCGATTCAGTGTCGTTGTTGAAGAGGCCGCGGGCCATCATTGCTACTCCCAGACGGTCAAACGCGAGCGCGCTCTTAGGCTGGAATTGCGTGGCCCGCCTGGCAAAAGATTCCGCGTCAGTAAACCGGGTGGCGTTTGAACCACCGTTTCGCGGTTGCACCAAAACAAAACTAACCGCCATCAGCGCTTCCGCATGGTTGGGGGCGACGTCAACGGCCTGGCGATAGACTTTTTCAGCTTCGTCCCAGCGCTGCTGATCCGCAAACACGTTCCCCAGTCCGTAATACGCGCGCGCATCGCGTGGTTTCAATTTTAGCGCGGCGCGATACGAAGCTTCGGCCGCCGGATACTTGCGCGCATCACGCGCATCATTGCCGTCGCCGAGCGCGTCTTCAAACTTTTCCTCTATCTCGGCGGGATTCGGACGCGCGGGATTAGGTCTCGTGGGTCGTCTGGTGTTGCCGGTGCGTTTTGCTTCTGGGTTCTTCGGGCGAAAAATTCCGGCGCCTCCGCTCAGGTCGCCACTGGTCTCTTGCGCGCGCACCACGCCTGAACACAGCAGGATTGAAAATGAAAGCAGAATGGGGAACGATCCAACTAAACCAAATCGATTCCGGGGCCTGTGAAACATCTAGATCCTCCGTCTTCCTCGCGGCCAATGCAGTAGGCTAACTATGCTCGAACGAAGTTAAGTGGAAACCTTGCGTGCGACAAGCTTTAGCTTGTCGTGGATGAGCGACAAACTGAAGTTTGTCTCACAAATTCTCGTTGCGACCTCGTGGTCGGTCTGCGTTCTGAGCTCGACCTTTCGGTTGCTAATCGACGCGCAAACTATAGCTTGAACTATAACGAACCCGTTACAACTCTGCGACTGCGACTGATTTTGAGGAAACCTGCCTGTAAAAAGCAAGTCGCTTTTGAGCTTAGCCTCCAGGCTTAGGTTAGAGTTCAAGCTTTAGCTTGTGTCTGGAGACGAGGTCAGTACCACCTGCGTAAGCGGGTGGGTCAGACACTCACCTCCCCAAGCCTAAGTCCTCGATCCACCTGCTCACGCAGGTGGTACTGACTTCAGCTGCGGGTGGAGCATTACGCCTGAGCGCGGGACTCCAAACATGTGGTTCGAAACTCGAGTTAGGACCCTGCCTTAACCAAACGAAATCCCAGCACCGGGTTCTTGTAATTCGGCGCGAACCAATCACGCATGGTTGCACTGACTTTGTTTGCCTGACTGCTATAGCTGCCGCCGCGCGCAACCATCCAACCCTTTTGCACTTCGGGAAGCTTGAGCGGACTGGCCGGGTAAAGCGACGCTTTCGAAGAAGTCCATTCCCAGACATTGCCGATCAGATCCTGGACGCCCCAGCTATTGCCGCCTTGCGGGTAAGTCCCGACCGGCTGTTCTTTGCCAACGCCGGCTTCCTGTGTGGCGGCGCGTCCCGGCGCCCAGGCATTGCCCCACGGATACAAATTATCTTTGTCTCCATTGCGAGCGGCGTATTCCCACTCTTCTTCGGTGGGTAAACGGTATGTCACGCCGTCGCGCTTTGAACGCCAGTCGGCAAACGCGACCGCGTCTTCATAGGAAACGTTCGATACGGGCAGTAGCTCCTGGCCGACGGGCGCCGTGATACTGCCCCATTGCTCTGGCGGCGTGTGATTGGTTTCCTTCACGAAGCGGGCGTACTCGGCATTAGTCACTTCATGCTTGTCCATCGAGAACCCACCGACCGTCACCTGGTGCGCGGGCGCCTCAGTCGGCAGCGAATCGTTTCGTCCCATCTGAAACGCGCCGGCGGGAATCGCGACCAGTTGAGCTTTGTTGACAACCTCCGGGCCTGTGGGAGGAGTGATCGGCTTAACCGGTCCGGCCGGGCTGACCTTTGTTCGCAGCAGAAAATATCCGCCCACGCCGGCGCCGAGCAAAAGGACCAGAGCCAATCCCAGGATCAGCGGTAGCGAAGACTTTTTCTGCGAGACCGGGCTGATACCTATTTGGGAAAACGATTTGCCCGCAAGACTATTGTCAGCAGTGGACATTCCGGGGTGCTGCACGTGTGTCGCTTCAGGATCCAAACCCCCGGTGCCTTTGGGAGACATGGTGGAAGCCAGTTGAGTTAGTTTATCCTCAAGCACCTTGGTCTGCTTGGCCACCAACTCTTCCAGATGCCGCCGCTCAGCGTCGCGATCAACTTCTTCGGCCTTACGTTTTTGCTCTGTCTCGTCGACGATCTTGCGCCGGGCTTCCGCTTCCCGCGCCAGTTCTCTTTGCGCGTATAGACTTTTCTGATCTTCTTCGAGCAGCGATGCCGCGCTGATTGTCCCGGCCAAAGGATCGAATGCCGTCGTCGATCCTTTGACGGAAAGCGTGGATTGATCCGAAGTTGGAGGAGTGACAATCGTTTTCGAGGGATCGATTTCCGCGGACTCTCCGGTGCGCCTCATGTTCGCGCTGGCCGTCTCCATGGCCGCGCGCAGTTCGGCAATGAAGTCATCTGCCGAAGCCGTCCGGTACTTTGGCTCTTTCTCCAAGGCGTGACGGATGACAGCTTCAACTTGCGGCGGCACTTCGATGCCTTTCGAAGCCAGCGACGGAACGTCGTTCGTCAAATGCTTTTTCATGATGGCGGGGATCGAGCTGCCTCTAAAAGGCACCTCGCCGCTCAACATCTGAAACAGCATTACACCGAGACTGTAAATATCGGCGCGCGCATCCGGCGGATCGTCCGACCATTGTTCGGGCGCCATATAAAAAGGCGAGCCCATCAGGCCCGTCGTCTGTGCGGCAATGAACGAGCCGAGTAGCTCGCCGGATTTAATCTTGGCCAAACCGAAGTCGAGGATCTTTGCGCCCTCAGCCACCGAAACGTCTTGCTGGACCATTACGTTCAGCGGCTTCAGATCGCGATGAACGATTTTCTGCCGGTGAGCCGCGGCAATGCCGGCGCAGATGGGCTGGATCAATTCGAACGCGCGCATTGGCGGCATGGCGCCCTCTTCGGCCATGATTTCCTGCAGCGATTTTCCCTGCACAAACTCCATCACCAAGAAAGGCATCGTGCCGCGCACCACGCCAAAGTCCGTGACCGCGATAATGTTCTGATGACGAATCGCCGCGGCCGCCAACGCCTCCTGTCGAAACCGTGTGACCAGGTTAGGATCGTTGCCGACCAGATCGGGAAGAATGATCTTTATGGCGTGCTGAGTTTTGAGAAAGATGTGCCGCGCTTTGTAGACAACACCCATGCCGCCCTGGCCCAGACGCTTCTCGAGTTGATAGCGTCCATCGAGGATCGGGTCTCCCTGAATCGACGTAACGGTCGCGACACCGTCATCCGGACAGTGATTCACGTCATCAGGGAAACAATTACGACAGGTTGGGCACTCTTTCATTAGTTGGTTCGACTTACTTTGACCCCGCGCGGGTTAAGACACTCTGCGAAAAGGATTTTAGCGGCTGCGAGGCAGGCAAGCAAGCAGGACAGTAATCGAGGTAGTGCGATCGTTGTGTGGCGGCTACTGAAACTAATGAGGGTTAGCCGACCCGCTCCCTGCTCGCACCAGCGCAGTAGGGTTTATTACCGGGCTCAAAAACAGGTGCTATAAGTCAAGCGTAGTAGGCGGTTTAATGTGACACGAACTAGTGGACTGAACGGTTGAATTGCTAGTGCAAGAGCTCATAGATTTGATCCAGTTATCGGTATCGGCGACTAGATAACTACTAACAAGTCATCTGTTACAGGCCACTAGTTGCTTCCGTGCGCTTCTTGATAATGCGTCATATCAGTTTGGTAGGCGGGAGGACCACCGAATGATGGCTCTCCAAGTATTACTTGGGTGACTTCAAAAATCGTCTTGCTCCTTGCGTTACCTGACACTGACCTCAATGGATACCCTTGTAAAGCAGGGCACATATAAAAATCGCTGTATTCACCGTTATTTTCCCAATGAATATGGAAGGTTTTCAGCCCTAATATCGTCTCTTCCCCGACAAAACCGGGGTTCTTTCGCCAGTAGTCCTCAGTGGAATTTTGGCGCACTTCCGACATTTCCGAGACATACTCGAGCTTCTGGTTTTTGTCGTCGACGCGAACTACTCCTACTCCGACTTGCCCGAACCCAACATCCAGCCTGCCATCTGAATAGGTTGTCTCATTCTTCCAGTTTCCATCTGACTTCTGATATCTAACCTTCGTGGCGGTTAGAATCGGAGAACGATCTTTAGGGTATGCCGTTTGAGTGATGTGGAGCGTAAAACCTCGCGGGGCGACGACTGGCTGGACCCTGGCGACAATGTAGGCCGCCACTCCGATGCAAATAATAAAAAATGACGGCATTAACATATTGCGTAATTTCATTTCCACCCCTCCTCTAATAATTACAGCTACCAAGATGACATTTTCGGAAATGGAATGGGTTCGGACAAAACGGTTGACTCTGACACTGCCCCAACTCGTAATAGCAGCAGTTGTTTCCCATAGGAGAACAGTAGGGCCACCCTACGCCATAACAGTCGTCGACCCATGTACACCCAAAATCAATCACCTGATAACTACGTCGACAGTTACAGTCGGAATCGCATGATTGAGCGTAAGCTAAATGACCTACTGAAAAGGCCACTATCAGTAAAATCAGAGCTGGAATTCTTTTCAAATCGAAACCTCCTTTGGGCTGGAGATATTTAGGGTTTGGTGATGCTTATAGACCTTCCCGGCCCACAATGTCAAGAGTGTTACGAAGACCCCTCGCCGGAGCGCTCTCGACTGGGAACTCCCGTGAAAGTTAGGGTTCAGCCCTAAGCAAGATGCCCTGCGCGCACTGGAGGGACGATAGTATTTGCGCCAAGGTGTGAAGCACGATTGCTACTTCACCACCACATTCACCAATCGCCCCGGCACCACGATCACCTTCACGATTTCGTGACCGTCGATCTGGCTTTGCACTTTGCTGTCAGCTAGCGCGAGGGTACGCAGATCTGCTTCGGTGATATCGGGCGCGACGATGACCCGTGAACGCAGCTTACCATTCACCTGCACCGGTATCTCCAATTCTTCTTTGCGCGCCAGCTCGGCATCGGCCGCGGGCCAGACCCCAGGCGTCTGCACCAGGCCGCCCTGGTGGCCCAGACTCTCCCACATCTCTTCAGCCACGTGCGGAGAGAAAGGCGCCAGCATTACTACCATGGCTTCGATCGCTTCACCGACCACGAAAACATCCGTCGGCGACGCCGCGGCTGGTTCGACTTTGAATTCGCCGACAGCGTTCGAAAGCTCCATCAGCGCCGATACATTCGTATTCAGATCGAGCTTTTCAAAATCATCCGTCACTCGCGCGATGGTCTGATGCGTCTTGCGACGCAGAGCCCGCGCCGCGTCGCTAAACTCTTCAGGCCGGGAGCGCAGGCTTCCAGCCTGCTGAAGTTTAGATTCGTCGACGGCGGATGCAGGCTGGAAGCCTGCGCTCCCGGCCATTTGCTCGCGCCAGCGATAGACCATGCCCCACACGCGGCGCAGAAAACGCACCGCGCCTTCGATGCCGCTCTCAGACCAGCGCAGTTCATTCTCGACCGGCGCGGCAAACAGGACGAACATCCGCGTAGCGTCGGCGCCGTATGCCTTGATCATTTCGTCCGGGTCGACGCCGTTACCCAGACTCTTTGACATAGCTTTGAACTCGTTCGTTCCTTCAACACGATTCGTGACCATGCCCTGCGTCAACAGACGCTTCACTGGTTCGTTGAATTTTACCAGGCCCAGATCGCGCATCACCTTGTTCCAAAAACGCGTGTAGATCAGATGCATCACCGCGTGCGAGTCGCCTCCGATGTACTGATCCACCGGAGTCCATTGCGCCGCAATCTCCGGATCGAAAGGCATGGTTTCGTTCCGCGGATCGGTATAGCGGAAGAAGTACCAGGACGAATCGACGAACGTATCCATCGTGTCTGTCTCGCGCGTCCCCGGCTCGCCGCACTTTGGACAGATCGTGTTGACGAATTCAGGCACGCTCTTCAAAGGCGATTCGCCCGTGCCTGTAAACTCTGCGTTGTCGGGCAACAGCACCGGCAGATCTTTTTCCTGCACCGGCACGGCGCCGCAGTGCTCGCAGTAAACAATCGGGATGGGCGCACCCCAGAAACGCTGTCGCGAGATACCCCAATCCCTAATCCGGTAAGTTACCGCGCCACCGCCAAATTTTTTCTGTTCGGCGTAGTCGGCCATCTCGCGCATCGCGTCGCGCGAAAGCTTCCCGCTCCATTCAGCGCTGTTCACCAGCACACCGTCTTCGGTGAAAGCCTGCTTCATGTCGATGGATTGATCGCTTCCGGGCACCACGTCTTCGGCTTCACCCTGCTGGCCGTGGACGATGGGAGCAATCACCTGCCGAATCGGCAAAGTGTACTTGCGAGCGAAATCGAAATCGCGCTCGTCATGAGCCGGGACGCTCATGACCGCGCCCGCGCCGTAATCCATCAGCACATAATTCGCCACCCAGATCGGCATCAACTCGCCGCTGAAGGGATTGACGGCCAGCCGGCCCGTGTTCATTCCCAACTTCTCTTCTTCCTCGGTTGCGTCCTGCGCTTTGATCGCCCGCGCGGCTGTCATTTTTTCAGCGAACGCCATGACGTCGTCTTTCAGCGACGACCCCTCCAGCAGTTTGGGCAACAGCGGATGTTCAGCCGCTAAAACGATAGCCGTCGCACCAAAAATAGTGTCGATGCGGGTGGTGAATACGCGCACCTTCTCGTCATGGTCTTTGATCGCAAAGTCGATGAACGCGCCTTCGCTGCGGCCCACCCAATCGCGCTGGCGCTTGAGTACCTTTTCGGGCCAGGCAGCTTCTATTTCTTTGATATCGCTGACCAGTTCTTCCGCGTATTTGGTTATGCGCAGGAACCACTGTTCGATCTCCTTCTTCACTACCGGCGTGCCGCAACGCCAGCAGACCCCACCGGAAGACTGTTCGTTCGACAATACAGTCAGTTCTTTCGGACACCAGTTGACCGCCGACTTGCGCTTGTACGCCAAGCCGCGTTCCAACATCTTGAGAAAGAACCACTGGTCCCATTTGTAATAGTCGGGCCGGTGCGCGGCGATCTCGCGGCGCCAGTCATAGCTAACGCCGAGGCGTTGCATCTGTCCCTTCATGTGCACGATATTTTGTTCGGTCCATTCACGCGGTTGAATGCCTCGCTTGATCGCAGCCTGCTCCGCCGGCTGACCAAAGCTGTCCCAACCGATCGGATGAAGCACATTGAAGCCGCGCAGCCGCTTGTACCAGGCCAGCGCGTCTCCGATCGCGTAGTTGCGCACGTGGCCCATGTGCAAATAGCCCGAAGGATAAGGCAACATTTCCAGCGCGTAAAACTTCGGCCGCGGATCGTCTTCACGCGCTTCGAACGTACCTTCGGCAGCCCAACGCTCCTGCCATTTCGATTCGATGTTCTCGGGAAAATATTTCTCGTCCATGCTCACCAGTCCCTACTTAGTAACCTGCATAATCAGAGTGGAAGATCGCGGAAAGCTCAATTAAAGCATTTCCGTGCTGGCCCACCTAGTTCTTGAAATTGATATTTGAAGTCTGCGCCGCTCCGGCCTGCGCGGGCTAGAACACCCGACGCGGAAGCGGCACCGTAAGAAGGAGTTTGGTAAGTGATCTACTCTGAAACATTGGCTTAACTGATGGAGCGATTCTAGCGAAAGATTCCGTTTACGTCCAGAGCGACTAGTAAGGGCCTAGCCCAGACTTCGGCAGGCTAGCATGTGGAGTGCGCCGACTTGTCGGCGCTTTGGAGGCTGGCACATAAGACCCCGCTCATCTTTTCCCATTCACAAACGATCTCAGCGCCTCAAGATTTTTCAAATCAGCCCGCGGATCGTCGTACGGAGTTTCGAGAATGAACGCAGCGTGAGCCAGTTTGGGATGCTGCGCAAAACGGCGGAGGGCTTCGCGGCCGATGTGGCCTTCGCCGATGTGCCAGTGGCGATCGACCCGCGAGTTGTAAGGCGCGCGCGAATCGTTGAAATGCACGGCGCGCACATTTCTTAAACCTACCGTGCGTCGAACTATTTCCAACGTCGCCTCCAGGCCGTCTGCTTCACGAATGTCGTAACCGGCGGTGAATGAATGCGCCGTGTCGATGCACACACCCAGTCGGAGTTCGGGACACGCATCCATGATCGCGCGCAGGTGTTCAAAGCGATGCCCGATGCATTGGCCCTGGCCCGCGGTGTTCTCGAGCAGGATGCGCAGCCGGCCAAGATTCAAACCTTTGCAGGCGAGCTTTAGACTTAAGGCGCAGATCTCGATAGCATCTGCCTCGCAAGAATCGCGTGCACTGCCGGGATGCAGCACCAGATAGTCCACGCCCAGGAGGAGTGCCCGCTCGACTTCTTCTCTAAAGGACGCGATCGACTTCAGCAGGATCGTCTGATCCGCCGCGGCCATATTGATTAGATAATTTGTGTGGATCAGAACGGGCGAGAGTTTTGTCTGCTTGCGAGTCCGGCGAAACAGCTCGATCGCTTCCGGCGTCAACGGCTTTGCCATCCAACCGCGCGGATTGCGCGAGAAGATCTGCACGGCATCACACCCGATCTCTTTAGCCACGATCAGAGACTCATGCAGGCCGCCCTTGATCGGAGCATGAAAACCAATCTTTGGACGCTTGATTTTTGGTGTAGCAGTGGCCATCAAACTTTCAGCGGGCAGGTTTGCAGTCTTGGGACTATTCTTATCGGCCAACTGCGAAGCAGTTGCTACCTCCAGCCCAGGGTTGCCGTTTCGGCTACCCTGGGAAAGGAGAACGATTGAGGCTCCAACCGCAACGCGGTTGCGTCGGATACCTCTGATGCTTGACGCAACCGCGTTGCGGTTGACCAATTATTCTCTTGGGCCTCCCAGGGTAACCGAAACGGCAACCCTGGGCTGGAGGCGGCAACCGCTTCGCGGTTGAGAAAAACCGCCCCCTCTCTGTTTCATTCAGAAGGGGAAGAAATACAAAATGGAACTAACACTAATTATCAGTTCAGGGCTGCTTGTAAATCACGCCGCCCTTCATCACCAACCGCACGCGTCGCAGAGCCGAGATGTCGCGGGTTGGGTCGCCTTCCACCGCGATTAGATCGGCCCAGAGTCCTGGCTTCACTCGGCCAATGCGATCCTCCAGATGCAGCACGCGAGCATCGACCGAAGTCGCCGACCGCAGAGCATCCAGAATCGGCATTCCCCACGCAACCATCGTTTCAATTTCGCGGGCGTTGTCGCCGTGGGCAAACACACCGGCATCGCTGCCGCTGGCGATCGTGACACCCGCCGCGAGCGCCTGCTTGAACACAATCTTTTTCTTTTCGACATTGGCGCCACTCGCGACTGAAAGCGTCGGGCACAGCACCGTGCCGCGTTCCTTCATCAAGCGAAAGACTTCCGGCGTGCCGCCATCGCCGTGCTCGATCGTCTCAACGCCGGCGAGAATCGCGCGCCGCATTCCTTCAGTGCTGGTCGCATGCGCCGATACTGGAATGCCCGCGCTCTTTGCCACCTCAACCGCCAGCTTCAATTCTTCGAGGGTAAAGGTCGCATGGGCCAACCCGCCCGCGCCCCAGCGATAATCGGCATACACTTTGATCCAATCCGCGCCTTTCCCAATCTGTTCGCGAACCACTCGCGTCAGACCATCGACGCCATCTGCTTCTTCGGCGCCCTGCGGAACATTCCATTCAGACGCATATCCTTTGGGCCCGTATGTGCCGGTGGCGACTATCGCGCGCGTGACCACAATCATGCGCGGCCCGGGAATAATCCCCTGTTCGACCGCCTGCTTCAGACCAACATCGGCATAGCCTGCCCCTTCAGTTCCGAGATCCCTAATCGTGGTGAAGCCGGCGAAGAGAGTGCTGCGCAGATGATTTGTCGCTCGCGCGATGCGCAGGCTGAACGCTTCGCGCGCCACCTGATCGTTCCAGACAGTTTCGCTGTAAGGATGCAGCAGCACGTGCGAGTGCGCCTCGATCAGGCCGGGCATCAGAGTCATGCCGGGCAACTCGATTACCTTCGCCTCGGCCGGAGCTTTGATTTCATTGGCCGGACCAACGGCTTCGATCTTCTCGCCGCGCACTAGCACCACCCAACCCTCGTGTAGTTGAGCTGACTCGCCATCAAAGATGTGCGCGGGCTTTAGTAGATAGACAGCGTCGGGTGGTTTGGGAGCAGCGGATTGAGTTGGGGAGGATGATGTCATTTGGATTAGTGGAGAAGAGATGACGAGGCATACGAAGAAGCATAGGGCAGAGCGCATTTCATAATCCTTTCTCGGAACGGGCAAAGGTGACCGCTAATCATAGACGCTGCGCCTACTCAGTTCGGCCAGCCTGGGCCCAAAGACGCGCTTGAGTTTAAGCAATCGATCAATGACCCGCGGATCTGATCCAGTTGTTCCTCAGAGTTCTCAATGCTGCCAACGCAGTCGAGGGTTATTCGGGAGGGCGCACCGATCAGGCAGTCGTTGCCAATCCAGCCCTTGTTCGCGCTCAATTGCCTCACGTTGAATTAAAGCGCGTTGAAGACCTCCTTGTTGTTCACAATGTAGAGTTCGGCGCGGACCCGGTCGCCTCGGCCATTGTGTGATGGATGAAGATCGCTAGAGGAACGCGTGCGATATCCTCTAAGCAGCGCGCCTCTTCTCAGTCGACTTACTCTTGCGCTTCGAGCTTGAGCGGGTGGAGGAGGGCGGTAACCCAATCAACCCGCGAAGGGCATTGTTGACGGCTTCATCGTTTGGAAAGGCCTTCGCTACTTTCGGATCAAGCACAATGACGTTCGTCGATTCCTGAATTCGCTTGGCATACTTGCCGCGCACCATCTCACCAAAATCAGAGCGCTTATATTCCGGTCGCGACCAGTCGTTGAGTTCTGATTTAACCTTCTTCATAGATTTCTCTTTCTTGCTTCGTGGCGCGTCGCGCGTTGATTATTCGAAATGATTCGCCACGTTCCGTATGTGAAATCGTCAGCAATCTTCCCTTTGATGAAACACCGAATGTAACAAACCGATGCTCGCTCATTGAAGGATCGGGGTCTGGAGCAGTCACCGATAGCGGATCACGAAAAGCCGTCGTCGTCTCTTCAAAGGAGACGCCATGCTTGCGTAGATTCAATATTGCTTTCCGCGGATCCCATTCGAATTTCATCTCGACTCATAAACCTTCCGACGTCCACACTCTTAACTATGCCGGCGATGCTCGGACCGCTTCCTGCGCCTGTTCTTCAATCGCTCTCTCCGCCGCCGCCTTCGCTTCAGCTTCCAGCGCCGCTTGGGCCGAAGCCAAACGCGCGACGGGGACGCGATAGGGTGAGCAACTCACATAGTTCAATCCGATCTCGTTGCAGAACGAGATCGAACTGGGATCGCCGCCATGCTCGCCGCAGATTCCTACCTTTAGATTAGGTTTGACGCTGCGGCCGCGCTCCGTGCCGATGCGTACCAACTCACCCACGCCTTCGCGGTCGAGCACCTGAAAAGGATCGTCTGAAAGTATTTTGCGATCGACGTAGGCCGGCAGGAAACGGCCAGAGTCGTCACGACTCAAACCAAAAGTTGTTTGCGTTAGATCGTTCGTGCCGAACGAGAAGAAGTCAGCGTGTTCGGCAATCTTGTGGGCGGTTAAGGCAGCGCGCGGCAACTCGATCATAGTTCCCACCGAATACTCGATCTTCATTCCGTGTTCGCCGGTTACCTGGCGCGCCACGTCGTGAATCATCTCAGCCTGCTGGGCCAGCTCTTCGGCAATCGACACCAGCGGCACCATGATCTCGAGCATGACCTGCTTGCGCTCGCCTTTCACCTGGCAGGCCGCTTCGAAAATCGCGCGACACTGCATGCGCGTGACTTCGGGATAGAGCAGACCCAACCGGCAACCACGGAAACCGAGCATTGGATTTGCTTCGCGAATCTTGTTGACGTGATGCAGCAACTGCCGCTTCTCGTCAATCTCGTCGAGCAGGTGATCCATGTCGGAAAGTTTTTCTGCATGACGCAGGGCCATCTTTAACTCCGACAGTTCGCCGAGCAGCTCGTCCACGTTCGGCAGAAACTCGTGCAGCGGCGGATCGAGCAATCGAATCGTTACCGGGAATCCGGCCATCTCGCGAAAGATGCCGACAAAGTCGCCGCGCTGCAGCGGCAAAAGTTGTTCGAGCGCTTTTTCGCGCGCGCCGGTGCCGTCGGCGAGAATCATCTGACGCATGGACGCCAGCCGCTTGTCGCCAAAGAACATGTGCTCGGTGCGGCAGAGACCGATTCCTTCCGCCCCCATCGATCGGGCCACGCGCGCATCATGCGGAGTGTCGGCATTCGCGCGGACGACGAGAGTACGAAAACCGTCGGCCCACTTCATTAACTCGTAAAAGTCCGGACCCAGCGTAGGCTGAATCGTCGGGACTTTGCCGAGAAAGACGCGGCCGGTCGAACCGTCAACGGTGATCCATTCGCCCTTGGTAACTATCTCGCCATTCACCGTGAACTGCTGTTGGCTGTAATCAACTTCCAAAGCAGACGCGCCGCTGACGCAGGTCTTGCCCATACCGCGCGCGACAACTGCCGCGTGACTGGTCATGCCGCCGCGGGCGGTGACGATCGCCTGGGCCGCGACCATGCCATGAAAATCATCGGGGCTGGTTTCCTGTCGCACCAAAACCACCTGCGCGCCTTCCTTGGCTAACTCTTCCGCTTCATCGGGGCTAAACACGACCGTGCCCTGGGCGGCGCCGGGACTAGCGGGCAGACCGGTGGCCAGCACGCGCGCATCGGTCTTCGGATCGACTGTCGGATGCAGAAGCTGATCGAGATGTTCAGGAGTAACGCGTTTGACGGCGGTAGCGCGATCGATTAGTTTCTCGCTCGCCATGTCTACGGCGATGCGGACCGCAGCCGCGCCGGTGCGCTTACCCGTGCGTGTCTGCAGCATCCAGAGCTTGCCGCGTTCGATCGTGAACTCGCAGTCCTGCATGTCGCCGTAATGCTTTTCCAGCAACTGTGTGATCGCATTGAACTGCTCGTAAACCTTAGGGAGTTCTTTTCTGAGTTGGCTGATGGGGTTTGGGGTGCGCGTGCCCGCGACCACGTCTTCGCCTTGCGCGTTAAGCAGGTATTCGCCGTAAAGCTCTTTTTTCCCGGTGGATGGATTTCGCGTGAAGGCGACCCCGGTGCCACTGTTGGCGCCCATGTTGCCGAACACCATGGCCTGCACGTTGACCGCCGTGCCCAGATCGTCGGGGATGCGATTGATGCGGCGATAGTCGATTGCGCGCCGGCCCATCCAGGAATTGAATACCGCGCCGATGGCGACGCGCAGTTGCTCATAAGGATCGTCGGGGATCGTATGTTGCTCAGCGAGGATGATCTCTTTTTCAGCCGCGATGATTCCGCGTAGCTCTTCGGGTTTTAGATCAGTGTCGCGTCCACCCGCGGTTTGCGCTTTGAAGCGATCCATCACGCGTTCGAACTTTTCATGCGCGACGCCGATTACAATCTCGCCGAACAAGGAAGCAAAGCGGCGATAAGCATCGAGGGCGAAGCGCAGATCGCCCGTCTGTTCCGCCAGGCCCGTCACCGTCTCTTCATTGAGACCAAGGTTCAGGACCGTGTCCATCATTCCAGGCATCGAAAACGCCGCGCCGGATCGCACCGAGACAAGCAGAGGATTCTTCGCGTCGCCGAACTTCTTGCCGACTTTCTTTTCGATCTCATGGAGCGCATCAGTAACCTGCTCCCACATGTGTTCGGGAAATTGTTTGTTGTTGGTGTAGTAGGCGTTGCAGACTTCAGTGGTAACAATCAAACCGGGTGGGACGGGCAGACCCGCCTGGGTCATCTCGCAAAGACCGGCGCCCTTGCCGCCGAACAGAGACTTGTCGTTGCCGTTGCCTTCTTCAAATAGATAGACCCACTTGTGAGGCTTCTCCTCGGCCGTGGGTATCGCGTCGTTAGCTTCGGTTGCTTCCAGGGTTGCTTCGCTCACGTTTGCTGTTTACCTCGCACGGGGGATTTTGGCGGGAGTCATCATACACCGAGAAGGAAGATGACGCAGCCTGTCTACGCTAAAGGGACAAGGTTCTTTCAATCTCGGCGTTTCTCCTATTAGCAATCAGTTCGAAGTACCAAACCGTTTTCAACGGTTTCGATCCCGGATGCAAGAAGTCTCACTTGCGCTCGGTGATAAAGTATCTTGAGGGTTCGGCCACGATGTCACGACGCTCCTAGGAATGGTGCGAGGGTCGAAACCTTTGAAACGGCTTTCGAATCCTGGGACGGCTAACAACTGGCGCCAAATACATGAAACGCGCGTTTATCCGCGCCTGATTTGGAAAGCCTAGTTCTGTGGGACTACTCGTGGTAATTTATTCGGCGAGGTAATAGCCATGGTCGCTGTAATCAACTCACTAATCGAAATCGACAACGAAGGAGTTCCCTGGATTACCGGGGCGAACACCAAGGTCGTTGAGGTCGTGCTCGACAAGATGGCCTATGGGTGGAGTCCGGAAGAAATGCACCGCCAGCATTCCCATCTTTCAATGGCTCAGATCCATGCGGCGCTTGCGTATTACTATGAGCACCAAGCAGAACTGGACGCCAAAATCGAACGTGACTATCGGGAGGTCGAGGCGCTAAGAGCTCAGCAGCGCAACCCGCTGACTCGCCAAGAACTCGAGTCGAGGTTGCGCGAGGGCGACAGATGAAAAGCTCTTGCCCCGTCGCATGGTTTGAGTTAGACTCTCGACTTCTCAGCGCCCCAGAGCGGGCCGGCAAAAAAAGAATCAAATAGCGGCTCAGAGCAGCCCGTTGATCCGAAATCGGATCGCGGGCTGTTTTCATTTTGACAGGAGCGAGATCTTAAAAGGTGACCATCAGCTTTTACATGGACGTCAACGTTCCGTTTGGAATTACGGATCAGTTGCACCTTCGTGGGGTTGATGTTCTCACCGCGCAGGAAGACGGTGCCCGGGAACTTCCAGATGCAGATCTTCTTGATCGGGCATCCGAATTAGGCCGTATATTTTTCACGCAAGACATGGGTCTGCTAAGCGAAGCGAGTTCGCGGCAGGGGAAGGGTGTAACTTCGTCGGCGTAGTCTACGCACCTCAAATTGCAGTGACAATCAGCCGGTGCGTGGAAGATCTGGAATTGATCGCAAAGGCCAGCAGACCGGCGGAATGGATTAATCGCGTCGAATACCTTCCCCTGAAATAGAGCCTCTCCTGCGCTTCCTTTTCAATATTTCGGCACTGAGGGATCGACGTCATTCGACCAGGCGGTGATGCCTCCCACCAGGTTACTTAACTTACCCTGAAAGCCGGAACGCTGCAGGGCCTCGATGGCTTTGGCGCTGCGGCCGCCCATCTTGCAATGGACCACGGTTTCGCGAGCCGGATCGATCTCGTTCATCCGGTTGAGCACCTGGCCCAGCGGGATCAGCTTCGAATTTGGTATCTGGCCGATCTCGTATTCGTGCGGTTCGCGCACGTCGATGATTTGGATGTCGTCGCCCTGGTCGAGGCGCTGTTTCAGTTCAGTAGCCGTGATTTCTTCCATAGTTGGTTCGCTCGTCTGTGTCGGTTGAGTTATACCGCAGAACTCCTCGTAGTCGATCAGTTCTTTGATAGTCGGATTATCGCCGCACACCGGGCACTCCGGGTTCTTGCGCAGCTTCAGTTCGCGAAAGCGCATCCGCCACGCGTCAAACAGCAGTAGCCGGTTAACCATGATGTCGGGCGCGCCCAGAATGATCTTGATCGTTTCATTCGCCTGGATTGAGCCGATGATTCCCGGCAGTACCCCGAGCACTCCGCCCTCGGCGCAAGAAGGCACTAAACCCGGCGGCGGCGGTTCAGGATAAAGGCAACGATAGCACGGGCCGCGCTCGGCCCAAAAGACGCTGGCCTGTCCTTCAAAGCGAAAAATCGAGCCGTACACATTTGGTTTGCCGGCCAGCACGCAGGCGTCATTAACAAGATATCGCGTCGGGAAATTATCCGTGCCGTCGACGATCACATCGTAGTTGCGGACCAGGCTCATGGCGTTGGAACTGGTCAGACGAGTTTCGTGCGTTTCGATCTCGACATGTGGATTGATGTCTTCCAGACGATCACGCGCCGAAGCGATCTTGGGACGGCCGACGTCTTTGGTGCCATGAATGATCTGACGCTGCAGGTTCGAAGCGTCAACCACATCAAAATCCACTAGACCAAGTCGGCCCACGCCCGCGGCGGCCAGGTACATCCCGAGCGGCGCTCCCAAACCACCCGTGCCGATCATCAGCACGCTGGCCGCCTTCAATTTGCGCTGGCCGGTCATGCCGACTTCCGGCAGGATTAAATGGCGACTGTAGCGAGCGACTTCTTCATTCGAGAGCATGGGGAGCGCACGCATCCCTGCCTGCGGTTCACCGGCATCCTTGCCGGTAACCTCATCCAGAACCGCCGACCCTCCAGCAATCGAAGGCACGATTAGAATCGTGTCGCCTTCCTTGACCGGAGTATTGGGGCCGTCGGTATGGCGTATGTCTTCGTCGTTCACATACACGTTGACGAAATTCCGCAGCGCATTCTGATCGTTGAAAAGGTGCTTGCGCAATTCCGCATGCGTCGAGGTCAATTGATCCAGGGCCTCGCCCGCCGTGGTTGCCTCGACCTGTATCTCTGACTGTCCCGCAGCGAACTGACGCAGCGGAGTTGGAATGATGATTGTGATTGACATGACTCTGTCCTTCTTCCTGGTGTACGACAAGCTCAGCTTGTCGTTGAGCGTCGGGCTGCTGCCCTCCTAAACCTCTGACTGGCTAATCTCTTCTTCATTAAATCTGGATCGATCGGCTTCCATCTCCCATGATCTCAGGTCGACGGCTTGGCCCTTTTCCACTGAGACAACAATATAAGAATAAGTCGGCCAGGCGTGATCGAGATCATATTTCGAAGGCACAGCCGGCTCGTCAGGGTGCGAATGATAAAAGCCGACCACGTCCAGACCATTTTCGCGCGCATATTTCTCGCCGCGCATTAATTCTTCCGGCCGGATCAGGAACCGGTTGCGCTTGGCTTCCTCTTCCCGCGCGTTGGATATTGGATAAGTCTCGGTCAGCAGCTTCTGTCCCCCCGGATCAAATCGGCCCAGCATCAAGCCGCAACACTCAAACGGATAGTCGCGTTCGCCGTGCCGGCGCATCTCGTTCACTTGATCTGATTCGATCGTAATCATTTCTATCTTCCTGGGAGCGCGGACGGCCCGTCCGCACGCCTTGCGAAGTAAAATTGGTAAGCGCCTACGGCGCTGGCGGACGGGCCGTCCGCGCTCCCAGCCGCTACGAGTTACTTTTCCAAAGCTTGATCGATGTCCGCGATAATGTCCTTAATGTTTTCAATGCCAACTGAAATCCGGACCAGGCCATCTGTGATGCCCAGTTGTAGCCGGCGCACGGGCGATAGTTCGCGATGCGAAGCCGTCGCTGGATGCAGCACTCCCGTGAAAACATCGCCCAGACTAGTCGCTCTGACGCAGAGCTTCAACGCGTTCATGAAACGAAAAGCCGCTGCCTGAGAATTTTCTTTCAATTCAATCGAGACCATGGAGCCTGACTGGTTTGGGCCCAGAATGCGCTCGACCACTTCGCGATGTTCGGCCGCGATGAATCCGGGAAAGTAAACCCGGCCCACGCGGGGATGTTTGCGCAGATGCTCAGCCAACGCCGCTGCGTTTTCGCAATGCCGATCCATGCGCACACCCAAAGTTTTCAAGCCGCGGAGGATTTCGTGCGCTTCCCAGGGACTAAGCACGCCGCCTACCAGTTTCATCACGCCAATCAAAGCCAAACTGTCAGTCTGTTCGCGTGACACCGCAACGCCGCCCATTGCGTCCGCATGCCCACTCAGAAATTTCGTCGCGCTGTGCACGACGATGTCCGCGCCATGTTCCAAAGGCCGGCAAAGATAAGGCGAGGCGAAAGTATTGTCGACGATCAAACGGCCGCCGATTGCGTGCGCGATTTCAGCGCAGGCGTCAATATCAAAGACCTTCAGCAGTGGATTTGAAATAGTTTCCGCGACCAGAGCGCGTGGCTTAAGCTCGTTCGTTTTAGCTCTCAAGGTATCCAGGTCGTTGAAATCCACGGTCACAGTCTTGATGCCGAAACTACCGAAGATCGTCTGCAGCAGATTCGTCGTGGCCCCATATAGATCCTGAGAAGCCAGCACCGTCGCGCCCGGCGACAATTCGCATGCAAACAAGGCCGCATGCAAAGCAGCCATTCCCGACGAGTAAGCGCAGGCAGTCGCGCCGGCTTCGGCTGTGCGCATGGCCTCTTCAAAAGCGCTGACGGTTGGATTTCCGTAGCGCGTGTAGATATAGCCCTGCTTGTCACCCGCGAACACCTGATCGATCTCTTCCATCGATTCGTAGGTGTAAGTCGAGCTGGCATAGATTGGCGTCGAAGTCGGCTGGCCGGAAGGCGGCCCACTGCGTTCGCCGGCGTGAACCAATTGCGTTGTGATATCCAAGTTGTCTTTATCGCCAGCCATAGACGTCGTAAAACGTGGCACAGACTTCAGTCTGTGATTCGTGCGAAGCAAACACAGACTAAAGTCTGTGCCACTCATTCAGACCAGAAACGTTCGCTCAAGTATCTTTCTCCGCCATCGCACAAGATCGTTACGATCACTGAGCCCGAAGGCAGCCGGCGTCCCACCGCCAGGGCTGCTATTACATTCGCGCCCGAACTTACACCCACGAAAAGACCCTCTTCACGCCCGAGACGCCGTGTCATTGCCTGGGCCGCTTCAGTCTCCACCTCGACAGTTTCATCCGCCAAAGTTGGATCAAAAATCCCAGGCCTACGGGAAGTCGGTAAGTGCTTGAGTCCTTCGAGCCCGTGGATTGGCGAGTCCGGCTCCATCGAAATCAAACGAATCGACGGATTGAGTTCTTTCAACCGGCGGCCTACGCCGGTGAAGGTGCCGCACGTTCCCAGACCAGCGACAAAGTGCGTGATGCGTCCTTCGGTCTGCTCCCAGATTTCCGGCCCGGTCCCTTCATAGTGAGCGCGCCAGTTGGCGTCATTGTTGTATTGGTCCGGATAGAAATATTTGGCCGCATCAAGCGTGGCCACCTCGCGAGCGACAACCTGCGCGCCGTCCGAACCCTGCATCGGATCCGTTTCAATCGTCTCGGCGCCCAGCACTTGCAGCATGCGTTTGCGCTCGACGCTCGCGTTCGCCGGCAAACAAATCGTGACGGAGTATCCGCGGGCGGCGCCGATCATGGCATACGCAATTCCAGTATTGCCACTGGTGGCATCGAGAATAACCTTGCCTGGGTAGAGCAGGCCGCTGCGCTCGCCATCGAGGATCATCGCCAGGGCCGCGCGGTCTTTAACTGAGCCGCCGGGATTCATGTGCTCGGCTTTGACCAGCAGTTCGACACCGTCGGGCAAACCGCTGACGACGCGACGCAAACTCAAGAGAGGCGTGCGCCCGATTTGTGATTCCAAATCGCGAGCAAGCGGCAGGTCCCGCGCCTGAGAACGATTGAGTGTTTCTGCTTCAGTAATCATAAGTACAAAAACGAAACCAGCCGCGTCTTGCAGGAAGTCGCGGCCGGCTTACTAAAACTATTTGCGGTGTTAACTATCGCACCAGTTCACACGCAAGCAAGTTTTGCCCGGACGCTCCTCTCACCGAGAGAAGCAAACGTACAGGCGCACCAGTAATGGCAGTGATAAAGCTTGCGTGTCATATCGAATAGCTCGTACGCAAACTATAGGCGCGGCCTGAAAAGCATGTCAAGGAGCTATTGTCTGCTGTTACAACGGAGCGCGGACATCCTGTCCGCCTGAGCGCGCAGCGCGAACAATCTTCCAAAGTAATTCTCTTCGTAAGCCTGAGCGTGCTTCGCCCGCTGGCGGACAGGATGTCCGCGCTCCGTCACCTCTCCGTCTGACAACTCTGCCGCTCCTTTCACCAGTTCACTAGGTACTCCCTCAGCGTCTGATACATCGCTTCAAAAGAATCCGCGCAGAACAGCACCGGCTGAAAGTGTGTCGGATCGTATATTTGATGAGCGGCCGCATCCAGGTCGAGCGGTCGCAAATCGGCTTCGTGCAACTTCCCCATCTCGCCGGCCGAGGACAGCAAGCCCGTGCCGTACGCCTTCACCTCACCATCTTCGCGCAACACGCCGAACTCAATCGTGAACCAATAGACTCGCGACAGCATCTCCAGTTTGTCCGGGGAGGCCGTGCGCTGCACCGCTTTACCGAACAGGCGATTCAGTTCAGCCAAAGGCGGACTGGCCAGAGTTACGCCGTGGCCGACGATCTCATGGACTACGTCCGGCTCAGGCGTATAGAGCGGAGTCGAATGATGACGAATGTACTGTGTGCAAAGAAAGACTCCGTCGGCGAGGTTTTCCAGAAAGACGCGCGGCTGGACCAGCCCGGCAACCGGCTCCAGACGAAACCCGCTGAGCGCCATCACTTTTTCGTTCACCTCACGCAGTTGCGGAATGCGGCCGGGCGCAAAGGCCAACTTCTCCAGACTCTCCAAATACTCCGCGCACGCATGTTGCCGATGGGCGGGCTGTAGTGCTCGCCAGATCGTAAGCCATACGTGATGCTCGTCATCTGTATAAGGAGCGTCGGGAATGGGATCGCCCGCGTGATACTCCAAAGCGATCTGCGCGATCTGGTTGCGGCGACGGCGATACTCGAGGTCCCGAAAGCCCGGATGATCGGGATCGAGTTGCACGATCAAATTTCGATCGGCGACGGCTTCATCCGGATCGACAGCGACCGGACGCATGTCGACGTGGTCGGAAAGAAGCTGCTGATCCCTTTTGCCTGGCGAGTTAGTTTGCATTGTCATAATCTCAACCTCTTTGAGCGGTTCTGCCGCCTTGCCTAACGGCTCCGCCGCCTGAGGCGGAGCCTCAATAACTAATTCTGATTTACCGGGAAAGGCAGAGCCTTTCCGCACATCAAGCGGCACCGCCGCCATTGACTCTTTCACGCTCCACAAAAAAACCGGCCACCGATCCTTCACCTGGAAGGACCGATGGCCGGTTTTGGAAAACTGTCTTCGAGTGCTAGTAGATCAACTCGCGACAGCCCATCGCCCGACCGTCCCTCCAATCGGAGAGCGGACCGTAATAATAATAATAGCGATAGCTGTAATCCTGATTAATCATCTTTTCAATCTCGGCACTCGACCCAAAGTCAGCGTTAGATTACTCGGCCTGAGCGGCACCGTCAAGACCGATTGTGTTGAGGTCCGTCTCGTTGTTGGTTTCGGGGTTTTCCAGATCTGCCAGGAACGATCCACGAAAGTAGCGCAAGTTGTTAACTTGCGTTCCGGTTCGCAACTTAACAAGTTGCGCTACATTGTGGTTTGATTGGGTCAATGCCGATAGTCAAGAAACGTGATCATCAGACCGAGTTCCGGCTGCTGCTCGAATCCGCCGAGCCCGTCGATCTGCCAGCGGCCGAGATTTCAGACGACGCGGTACTGGTTCAATTCGAAAAGCTAAGACCGTTCATTCCCGAACTGATCGAGACTTTGCGCGCGGGGACATTCGCCGAACCGGTAGCGGTGATGAACGATGGCTCGACCTTCGCGATTCATGGCGAAACCCGCACGTTCTGGATCAAGCTCTGGCACGCTGCCGGTTCCGAACTCACCAAAATCGAACGCGTGCAGGTGATCAGCTGCCTGCCATCGACGCGCGGAACAAATGTGATCATCGGTGACGAGTAGCAGCGATCAAAACTAATTTGTACCTGGGACGTTTAGAGGCGGGTTACTGCCCGCCCTTCTTATTACCATGAACATTCCCGATCGAGTAGTGAGTCTCGCCGAAGCAGTACGCCGCGAAGGCGGCCGGGCGCTTCTGGTCGGCGGGTGTGTGCGTGACGAGCTCATGGGCCAAACACCCAAGGATTGGGACGTCGAAATTTATGGCATTCCGCCCGAGCGATTGCGCGAGTTGCTGGACGCGTTTGGTCCCGTCAACGTCGTCGGTGAAGCGTTCACAGTTTATAAACTCGGAGCGCATCTGGATGTTTCTCTGCCGAGACGTGAGCGTAAAACCGGCCGTGGACATCGCGCGTTTTTTATCGAAGGCGATCCCGAGATGAGTTTTGAAGAAGCTACGGCACGCCGGGATTTTACCATCAACGCGATCCTGCAGGATCCGCTTACCGGCGAGATTATCGATCCACATAACGGACGCGTCGATATTGACCGCGGGATCATACGGGCGGTTTCAGCCGATACCTTTAGCGACGACAGCCTACGCGTTTTGCGCGCAGTGCAGTTCGCTGCCAGGTTCGAATTCAGAGTCGAGCCTGAAACGGTGGTCCTTTGTCGCGCGATGGATCTTTCCGACTTACCCGGCGAACGCGTTTGGGGCGAGATGGAAAAATTACTCCTGCGCGCGCGTCGTCCCTCAATCGGATTTGGTTGGTTGCACGCGCTCGGCGTCCTCGATCAACTGTTCCCCGAAATCAAAGCGCTCATTGAAGTGCCCCAGGATCCTGAATGGCACCCCGAAGGCGACGTTTTTGTTCACACGCGCTTGGTTGTCGATCGGGCGCGCGAATTGATTGACGATCTCCCCTACGCTAAGCAGGTAACAGTGATGCTCGCTGCCTTGGCCCATGATTTCGGCAAGCCGGCAACGACCGAGTTTATTGAAAGCCGTCTGCGATCGCGCGGCCACGAAGAGGCAGGCGTGGAACCGACACTGAGTTTTCTTGACCGGCTTAACATTCACACTCTCGATGGCTTTGACGTGCGCGCGCAGGTGGTGGCGCTGGTGCGCGATCATCTGAAGCCGGGCGAGTATTTCAAGAAACGGGCGGAGGTCGGCGACGGCGCATTTCGCAGGCTGGCGCGAAAATGCGAGTTGGATCTTTTGTACCGGGTGGCGAAAGCCGATTCGCTGGGCCGCAACGCCGATTGGGTCCCGCGCGAGCGGTGGTATGACGCTGCGGCGCAGGAGTGGTTCATCGAGCATGCTCGCCAGTTGGACGTAGCCTCGCAAGCTCCCGCGCCGATTTTGCTGGGCCGGCACATGCTCGAAATGGGCCTTGAGCCCGGCCCGCGCATCGGCGAAATTACCCGTGCTGTTTACGAGATGCAATTGGATGGGAGAGTCAACTCGTTGGCAGAGGCTAAGGAAGCTGCGAGCGGGTTGTTATCGGCTCAATCAGTTCTTTGCGACTCCGAGTAGCTGTGCTTTAATGTTTCCGAATGTCAATTGCAACCGAACATCTGTACATCGCGAACAACGATGAGATTCTAGGGGGCGAGCCTGTGGTCAGGAGTACGCGAACTCCAGTACGGGCAATCGTCGAACTGTGGCGACAGGGCTCGGCGCCAGAAGAGATTTGCAGGCAATTGCCTCATTTGAATCTGGCGCAGGTGTTTGACGCACTCAGCTATTACAGCGATCATCAAGATGAAATAAACGCCCACATTCAGCGCAATCATATCCCCGACGAGTTGGCAGGTTAGCTCTTCACTCGCTCCGTGAGCCGTATATTCATTGAACTCTATCTGGACGAAGATGTAAGCGTGTTGATCGCGGACCTGTTGCGCTCACGCGGTTTTGTCGCAGTCACCACACAGGAAGCAGGAAATTTAGGATGCGCGGATTATCAGCAGTTAGAGTACGCAATCGGCCAACGAAAGACTCTTCTTACCCACAATCGGGCCGACTTCGAAGGGCTGGCTCAGAAATACTTTTTAGCGGGTAGGCCGCATTCCGGTATTGTCATCGCCGTGCGCCGGCCGCCAAATGAAATTTCCCGCCGGCTTCTTACGATCTTAAATTCAGTAACGAGCGATGAGATTGAGAATCAGATACGCTATGTTTAGGAGCCTCGACTATGATCGATCTTGAACTTACCGACGACCACGAAGCCCTGGTGCAAACCGTGCGCGAGTTTGCGCAAAAGGAAGTTGCGCCCTACATCAAAGAATGGGACGAAAAGCAAGAGTTCCACCCGGAAGTTTTTGCCAAAATGGCCGAACTCAACTTGCTCGGCGTCTGTATTCCGGAAGAGTACGGCGGCGCCGGCTTTGACTACATCTCTCTGGGCCTGGTCTGTGAAGAGCTCGAGGCCGTGGATACTTTCCTGCGGGTGGCCATGTCTGTGCACACCGGATTGAATTCGCTGACGCTCTATTCATGGGGCACCGAAGAGCAGAAACAAAAATACCTGGTGCCGCAGGCGAAGGGTGAAAAGCTGGCGACTTACGGATTGACCGAGCCGGGCGCTGGTTCAGATGTTGTAGGCTCGCGTTCAACCGCGCGGCGCGAAGGCGACGAGTATGTTCTGAACGGCGAGAAGATGTGGATCAGTCTGGCTGATACGGCCGACAACTTTCTTTTCTTCTGCTGGACTGATGAAGAGAAGCGCAGGAACCGCGATCACTCGGGCATGTCATGCTTCATCGTCGAGCGCACCATGAAAGGATTCACCTCTGGAACGATTCATGGAAAGCTGGGCATTCGCGCAGGCAACACCGGCTACTTTTCTCTGCAGGACGTGCGCGTGCCGAAAGAGAACCTGCTCGGTGAAGAAGGAGAGGGATTCAAGATCGCTATGTTCGCCCTGGAGCAGGGACGATACACAGTGGCCGCCGGCGCTACCGGAGTGATTCGCGCCGCCCGCGATGCTTCAGTCGCCTATGCCCTTGAGCGCGAGACGTTCGGCACCAGGATCGCGAATCACCAACTGGTCAAACAAAAGATTGCCAACATGGAAGCCGATTATCAAATGAGCCGCTTGCTGTGGCTTCGCGCCGGTTGGTTGAAGAACGAAGGACAAGCGAGTGGGCGCGCCACCAGCCTGGCCAAATGGCAGGCGACCGTGCGCAGCGAAACTGCCGCATCGATGGCCATCGAAGTCCATGGCGCTAACGGCTATTCAAATGACTATCCGGTTGAACGCTATCTTAGGAACTGCAAAGCCGCGGTTATCTACGAGGGAACTCGCGATATTCACACGCTGATGCAGGCGGACTGGGCTCTCGGATTGAAGCAGGAGAAGCCGGCGCGAAAGAGTCTGCCCGCTTGGCGACCCGCTGAGACAGCTGACGCCGTGGTGCTCTAGAAGTTTTTTCACCGGCCCGGGATGGAAACCCCGTCCACTCAAACTTCTTCGTGTCTTTTTATTTCTTAAGTTTGCTTCGGCTTGACGGCCCGCTCCACTACTTCCTCGAGCTCGTCCAAATTGAAGGGCTTAGTCACGTAAGCAAAAGCTCCCAGTTCCATCAAGGCTTCAGGATCCTGTTCGCTGCCTTTGCCTGAAATCAGAATCACCGGCGTGGCGGGGTGAGTCTCCTGAATTTTCTGAAGCAGTTCCACTCCCGTTAGGCCTGGCATGGCGATGTCCGTCAAGATCGCATCGTAGCTCTCAACTTCGATATATTGAAGAGCCTCTTCGGCCATACTGGCTGTGTTGCATTCGTACCTATCGGAAAGAAGATCGAAAATCATTCCGCGGATGGCGTCGTCGTCGTCAACGATAAGAATGGTTGGCATATGCGGTCGTCAAAGGCACTCTACATCCCTTCCGTAAGCTTCGTCAATGTCGCGCAACAAGACTTACCACTATTAGCAACTATGCACACAAACACATATAAGGCGCTTGATATCAGTCACTAAGCTCTTACGATGGTATTCTTCAGGTAAAGACCGCGGCTTAATGTCGTGCTTCGAAGACCCGATTGAACGGCGTCTCAGTCGCTCGGCGAAACTGCTTGAAGCCGCCAGCCAGGACTTTTTCGCGGATGGCCTCTTCAGAGGCGACAGCCCCAAGCGCGGGCCCTTCGAGGGCCAGCGAGTTTGAGGTGCAACAGAGTGTTGAGGCAGCGGAGAAGGTGCGTCCGATGGGATTGAAATTCTCTTGCACGGTATTGCCGGCCATGGGTTCAACTATCAAGGCACTCCCGGACTGGTCGAGTGCCGCAGCGGCGCGCGTCGCGGCGCCCACGGGATCTCCCATGTCGTGAAGACAATCAAAGAAACAGACCAGGTCATAGTTCTCGCCCGGAAAAGTTCGCGCGTCGGCCACTTCAAACGTCACCCGATCCGAAAGGCCGGCAGCACCGGCAGCCTCCCGCGCATGCCGGATGGACGCCTCGTGATTATCAAAGCCCCAGAACCGCGATTGTGGAAACGCGCGGGCCATAATGATGGTTGACGCTCCATGACCACAACCGATGTCCGCGACTTTACCGCCGCTGTTGAGTTTCTCTTCAATCCCAGTGAGGGCGGGAATCCAGGTATTAACCAGGTGGGCCGAATATCCAGGACGAAAAAACTTTTCCGTGCCGACAAATAGATCGGGATCGTGCTCGCCCCACAGCATGCCGCCGCCGTTGCGAAAATGGTTCTCGATCCGTGAGACGGCGCCGGTCATGGCTTTAACTACGAAGAAGCCGCCGCCCACATAGAACGGACTTTGCTCATCAGTCAATGCTACAGATTGTTCCGGAGTAAGGCTGTAGCACCCGCTTTCAGGATCGTATTCCGCATAGCCGCCGGCGGCTTGATTAATCAGCCACTCTCGCACGTATCGTTCGTTGGTGTTTGTTCGCTCGGCCAGTCCGGCGGGCGTAATCGGGCCTGCCTCCGCCATCGCTTTATACAAGCCAAGCTTCTGTCCGATATAGACCAGCGCCGAACTGAGCGATGCGCCAAAGTCTCCCACCACTTTGCCCAGAAACGCGTTCATTCTGTCTTCGTTGATTGATTGTGCCTGACTGCCTGCGGACATTTTCCCGTCTCCCGAAGTTTATGAATCAAATTTGCCGCGGAACCCGGCGAACGTTTTACGACAATCGACATGCCAAGTCAACGCCCAATAAACCTCAATTTCTCGCAGCCGCAACAGCAAGGTTTCTGGCTGCCGTCTCAGAGATCCGCTTCGGGACCGGCCCTGGATTTTTAGCCGCTTCGCGTTTTCTGTTACTATGACGCCGCTTTCTTCATTCTCAGACAAATCAGTCGGAAACAAGTCGGGCGACAGAGCCTGCCCACAGGAGACAAACGATGGCGCCAGAGTTAAGGACAGAGCGTGAGCTGTCATTAGATTTTTTGCGCGTTACCGAAGCAGCGGCAATCTCGGCAGCGCGCACGATGGGCCAGGGCGACCGTAAATATTCCGATCAAGTCGCGGTCGAGGCCATGCGCGAAGTGATGGACACTGTGCCCATGCGCGGCCGGATCGTAATCGGCGAAGGCGAACGCGACGAAGCGCCCATGCTTTTCATAGGCGAAGAAGTCGGCGGCGGATTCGGTGTCGGAGAAGAGATGGCAGCGTCGTGTCCGGAGGTCGATATCGCGGTCGATCCGCTGGAAGGCACTAATCTCTGCGCGCTGGGCGCGAACAACGCGATCGCAGTTTTAGCGGCCGCTGAACGCGGCGGATTGCTGCATGCTCCCGATATCTACATGGATAAGATCGTGGTTGGACCATCGTCGCGCGGCGTGGTCGACATCGACGCTCCGGTGAAAGACAACCTGCGGAACATTGCGCGCCGCCTCGGTCGAGACATCGAAGACTTGACAGTAATTATCCTCGATCGTCCGCGACACAAGAAGATAATTGACGACGTGCGGACGGCGGGTGCACGCATCAGGCTGATTTCCGACGGAGATCTTTCGGCGGGCATCTCGGCCGCGGTGGCTGGTACAAACATTCACGCCTGCATCGGCATCGGCGGCGCGCCAGAAGGCGTGCTGACTGCGGCAGCAATCAAATGTCTCAATGGCGAAATTCAGGCGCGCCTGGTGTTTGATTCGGAAAGGCTGGGGGTCGATAAAGGCAAAGTGCCCCCGGCTGAGGAAGTCATCGAGCGGCTTAAGTCGATGGGTATAAGCGATCCGCAGAAAACTTACGACACGGACGATCTCGCGCCCGGCAAGAAGATTATCTTCGCAGCCACGGGAGTTACTGACGGAGCTCTGATGCGGGGCGTAAGGTTCTTTGGTTCCGGCAAGCGGACGCATTCGCTGGTCATGACGACTGAGTCAAAGCACATCCGTTTTGTAGACACGGTGCACATCGAAGGCGGACCAGACACGGTGATCAGATTTTAGGCGCTACAACGATTTTTACTATTACTGAGAACCTCAGTTTTGTCGCCTTCGTCAAAGGCTGCAACCATAAGTTGCCCGAAGATCATTCAAAGCGTCGCGTCACCCTAGCTACGGACTCGTTACCTATTCTGAAGAAACGCTGTGCAAATCGCGCCATGGTTTTTGTAGAGGACCACGCAGTTCGTAACGCTCGGGTGAATTCGTTACCACAAGCATCCCGAGTTGTTCGCGCGATTCGTTTTTAGGGGGGGGAAAACGAAAAAGATTCTTGTATTCGTCATAGTCTTAACGCTGCTTAGCATCGCTGGTGTCTATCGGACAAGAGCCGTTCGAATTCAGAACCAAACAACGTCGGTAAAGGTGGATAAGAAGGCGGAGAAGGAGGCTGCCCGCAAGATTCACAAGGGACTTGCCGGAGCACGTAAAACTATTCCAGAGGAAGTTTTAGAAACCAACGGCAATATTCTTAAGCGACTTGAGGTGGGCTTGCCAGTTCTGACGCCGAACCACCCCTTTAACCCTCAAGCCTATCTCGCGGAACGGGCGTGTGCTGCCGATGCAATCCTGATTGGTACAGTAACGAATCAAAAGAGCCAGATAACTGATGATCAAACATTCGTCTTTAGCAACTATCAGGTTTCCATCGATACCATAATAAAGAATGATTCAAAGATTGTATTCGGTCCCAAGACGACGGTAGACGTTTCCCGCTGGGGGGCGAGATTGAAATCCATGGACATCAGGTAAAAGCAATTTCCCAAGCGACTCAACCACTGGAAGTCGGTTGTCGCTATCTCCTTTTTGTTACTTTCCTTCCTGAAAAAAAATACCTTCGCAGCTAATAGCCTTGCATTTCTGCTGAAAGGAAATGCCCTTGTAAAACTCACAGCCGATGTCCAGGTGGGACTGGTCGGTAGTGGCAAGGATGCAGACTCTTTCATTAGTGAAGTTCAAGCGGCCGTTGCTTCAGAATGCACAGATGGGGCAAGCCTATTAATTCGCACAAGCGGAGTTATCCACAGCCTCAGCGAGGAAAGCGAAAACGAGTGATGCTCAAAAATTTCCTGCCGCCTTGGGGCATGCGGTTTTTGTTGACAACTGATATTTCGAGGGAGTAACTTCCGTTGCATAACGTATTGCTTGTCCTTTTCAACCATTCCGCAAATTACTTACAGGTGATGGAGGTTTGAATGGCTCTCAAAATATCGGCTCTTGTCATTGGAACTCTAATGTTGGTCGGTCTAGGGACTAAGCTGTCAAGAGACAATTCAAGTCAATGGGAAAACCGCCATTCAATCGAAGCAATAGTTCAGCGCACGAAAGAGCAAGGCAAGAACAAGGTCACGATTCCCGGTCCGCGAATTGAGTACGGTGGCATGAACATGACCTTACGCGAAGCACTTCAACTTTACAGTGTCTTTATAGCCGAACCAAAAGAAGGCAAAAGCTATTCGGTTGATTCCAATCACATCGTAACGTGGTATCGGTTCAGTATTAAGGAGACGCTGTCATTAAGAGCCCCTTTGGTTTGTAACACCTGTCCTACGCCAGCCATTCCACCGCCAGATATTATTCCTGTTAAGCCGGGGGAGTTTCTCATCTCCAAAGTGGGGGGGACGGTCAAAATAGACGGCGTCGAAGTCACAATGGTTGACATAGCCTTGCCTAAGTTTGAAGAACACAAGCGTTATCTCATGTTTGTGTCGTTGCACCCTTCAGGGGTTGCGCTGTTAGGTGGAGGTCCCACAGGCGTCTTTCAGATAAACGATGACGATAAGCTAGAAGCATTGACGAAAAACAGTACGCGGCTTCAATCTGAAATGCGAGATCGTTTTGACCTTAACTTAACGGGTTTTAAGGCACACGCGAAACCCTAAAATTTTCTCACCATCCGTTGGAGGATAAGATGCTTCGACTTTTCAAAGGCTTGTCTTTGAGTAAGCTAATTCTCTTCGTTTTTCTCGGTTCTCTCGTGATGGTGTGTTCAGTTCTTTCCGAATGTCCTGACTGTTACTATAATCAAACACCTTTCGACGAAAACCATGTCGCCGCTGAGGACAATTCTGGTCGCCGAACAATTACCATCAAAATCTCGTCGTTGTGGGGAGACCCACCTGATTCGGCGATTATGACTGCGACCGAGTCGGCTAAGAATGACTGGAACAGTGCGCGGGATGAATACAATAATTCTACCGGTTACTATTTGAAAATCGACCCGAATGCCACTACTCCTGATTTCATCATTACTAAAGGCAATACACTGTCCGGTTGTGCTGAAACGTCGTATAACGGTCCCCCTTATACGATTACGTTACCGCCGAACACGACACCTGCTAACTTCACTGCCACCGAGCTTGCCGCAAAACTTAAGCATGAACTGGCTCACGGATTGGGAGCGAATGACGACGATACCTGTAGCAGCATTATGAACCATTCTGACTCAAGCTGCCATCGACTTTCTAACGTTTCTAATTACGTAACTGCTGCAGATGTGAAAGCTGTAAACCGAAACTTTGGTCCAAATCGTTTGGCAGATTGCCATGCCGACGCAACTGCTGGCTATCAGGCCGAAAGCGGCCCAACCCCAACGCCTACTCCTTGCCTGACACTACACTGTCCGAATATTCAGCCCGTTCCACCCAATTACTGTTCGGGAGATGTTGACTATTGCCTTTATGTTTCGGGATGCCCCGAGGGTATGCAAGTCCAAGGTAAATGCTGCTGTACGCCTTGGTCGCCAATCCTTATTGATGTGACGGGCGATGGTTTTCGTCTCACCGATAAAACCAATGGCGTTAGTTTTGATCTCAACGGCGATGGCAGCGCGGAACAATTGTCTTGGACATCGGCTGATTCCGACGACGGCTGGTTAGTGCTGGATCGTAATGGCAATGGTCTTATCGACAGTGGGGTTGAGCTTTTTGGCAACTACACTCCTCAACCCGTGCCTCCAGTTGGACAAAGCGCCAATGGCTTTCTCGCTCTCGCGGAGTATGACAAACGTGAGGGAGGCGGTAACGGTGACGGCGTAATCGATAACCGTGACGCGATCTTTTCCAGCCTTCGTCTCTGGCAGGATGCGAATCACAATGCAGTCTCAGAGCCTGGCGAGCTACACTCGCTCCCATCGCTTAAGGTTGAGTCAATTTCGCTGAATTACAAAGAATCAAAGCGAACCGATCAATACGGAAACCAGTTTCGTTACCGAGCAAAAGTTGACGACGCGAAACACTCACACGTTGGTCGCTGGGCTTGGGACGTATTTCTTGTCCATTGACGCGTCGTGTTACGCTCCCGCGGTGTGATTGTCGCGAACCCTCGATCAACCAGTCGTAAAACAATTTTACCGGCGCTCGGCACTTGGATTCTCGTTGCTGCGACGGCGTGGATGATTGTGGGAGCGATCGTCGCCGCGCCCATCGCGCAGGCCCACGGTTATTCTCACTTCTCCTCTTCGCTGTACCAAGCCTTCAGCTTCGTCTGTCATCAAATTCCCGATCGTTCATTTCATCTCGATGGACATAAGTTCGCCGTGTGTTCGCGTTGCACTGGCCTGTATGCGGGGTTCGCCGTCGCGGCTTTGATCTATCCGCTGGCGCGTTCGCTGCAACGCACCGACCCACCTGCGCTTCGATGGCTAATTCTCGCGACGCTGCCGCTGGTGATCGACTTCGCACTCGGCTACTTCTCGATCTGGCAGAATACTCACCTCTCCCGCTTCTTGACTGGCGCTCTGTTAAGTTCAGTGGCGGTTTTTTACATCATGCCCGGACTTGTTGACCTAACTTCCGCACGAATAACTGCAAACAAGAAAACTGCTTGACTCTTCACTGAGTTATCGGTTATACAGTTGCCGCTATTTCACCCGAAGGCTGACCGAGACCGGGATATTCCACCAATCAGCCGTTCACGGGCAAAACCACAAAAGAACGTAAGGAGCGCTCGGTATGTTCCCGTTTTCAGCCTGCACTCGTGTACCCGTCTGCCTACCCTCAATCGAAAGAGGTGTTCGATCGCGTCGCGGCAAATACGCAGTTCGATTTGTCTGGCTGATGTTGATTGCGTTGACCTGTTGGTCTACGCCCGTGCGGGCGCAAACGGCGGAGTTCACCCAAGCCAACAAGGGAAGCAACACGATGACGATGCAGGTACCCCTGGGCAGTTATCCCGGGCGCGGCGTCAGCTTGCCGATCAACCTCAATTATTCGAGTCAGGGATTGTGGCGGATAGGCTTTCTTAATTCGGTATATGTAAACGTCTATGGCTATCAGATTCGACGTTCGGTGGCGGAAGCAATTTATGCGGAACACTCGACGGCAGGATGGACCACCAGTCTAAATGTACCGGAAGTCGAATGGCCCAAACAAAACGACATTTACTGGTACACAGGCAAGCCATACGCGTCGGGCAGTCATTATCCCTATACCTTTCGGATCAGCCGTGTCTTTATTCACATGCCGGATGGCTCGACCCATGAGTTGCGCAAGGCGGACGCGGTCCAGCAGGACAACGGCTCAATCGACATGAGCGGCACCTTCTACGCGGTTGATGGATCGCGCATGCGTTATGACAGTTCCGCCGAGACCACCGGCGTGCTCTACCTGGGCGACGGCTCGCGTTATGTTTTGAGCGGAAGCACGACCCAATACATCGATCGCAACGGAAACACTCTCAGTTACAACGCGGCGAATCGGCAATGGACTGATACCATGGGGCGAGTGTTTGGCATGCCCTGGCCGGCCAATCCAGGGGCGGGCGATTATTCCTATTCAGTGCCTGGCGTCAACGGAACCTCGATCAACTACACTTTAAAGTTTAGAAATCTTTCCAGCGTCTTTTTGCCGGACGCTACGGGGCAGACGCAAAAACCATTAGGCGATTATTATTTGCCGACGCCTTACGCTCCCCCCAGTAGTTCTAATCTTCCGCAAGCCACCGGCGCCAGCACGCATTTTTCCTCCGACTATAGCGATCCGGATATGAGCGAGGCGAGTTATACGTACGTCGTTGGCAGAGGCCAGTTCGGCGCTGCCACCTTTGATCCGGTTGTGCTGGCTGAGATAGCATTGCCCAACGGACAGAGTTACCGGTTCTCTTACAACGCCTTGGGCGAACTGGACAAGGTGTTCTATCCCACTGGCGGTTATCAGCGTTATCAATACGGTGCTGTCGCTACCCTGGGCGGCGCGACTGTGCCGTATGTGCAGGGAACTCGGGGAATAACTTCGCGTTGGGTTAGCCCGAGCGGCAGTGGCGGGGATGAAGCGCAATGGACGTATTCAGGAGCCACCTGGCCATTGACAGTTACCGCGCCGAACGGCGTGCGCAGCGAGACTTACTTGTACAACGCTGCGGCTGTGCAAGCGAACAACTTTGGCTACCCGGATGCGCGCAATGGCATGCCCGTCGAAGAGCGCATATATGCACCGGCAGCGCAAGGCGGCGCGATGCTGCGTCGAACGCTGACTGATTACGAGCAAGGCTGCACGAACATGGCGAAGCCCGTGCCGCCGAATACGAGCAACACGGGAAACTATACTGCGTGTCGCAACGCGCGCCCGATAAAAACCGTGAGCCTGATCCTTGACACGGGTGGCAACGCTCTCGCAAGCACAACTACCACAAGTTATGACGCGACGTACCAGTTTACGGTGGGACCCGACGCCACCTCCTCGAGCCAGTATGATTACGCAGCGGTGGATCAAACGACGGCGCAGTCGGGGGCGATTGGATCCATACCAACCGGCGCGCTGATAAGGACCACGACCACCAGTAATCTGACCGGAGACGCCAATTACCGCAACCGGAACATCCTGGGGTTGCCTGTTACCTCGACGGTGTATAACGCCTCGGGCGCCACCGTGGCGCAAAGCACCATCAGTTATGACGAGTCGAGTTACCCGCTATACAACTATGGATCTATTACCGGCTGGATAGATCCGGGTACCACGATCCGGGGCAACGCGACTACAGTCAGCAAGTGGCTCGACAGCACGAACTCATATATTCAAAGTCACACGCAGTACGATCAGGCCGGCAGTCCAATTAACTCCTGGGACCCGAAGGGCAACCTCTCACAGACCGCGTACTCTTCGAGCTATGCTTATGCCTATCCGACCGTGACGATTAGTCCTGTCCCCGATCCCTCCGGTACTTACGGGTCGACTACTTCACTAAGTGGAACCAGCGTCTATGACTTCAACACCGGCCTGGTTACTTCGACCACTGACGCCAACAGCAAGACCACGACATTCGAGTACAACGATCCGCTCAATCGGCAGACGCGAGTTAATCTGTCTGATGGTGGCTACACCCGGCACATTTATGTCGATGCACATCAATGTGGGCCATACGTTGAGAGCCGCACACTGGTTGACACTTCGGGACGCGAAACTGATTCGTACCAGTTCGTCGACGGTTTAGGCAGAGTCTACCGCGCTTTCAGCTATGAGAATCAGGACACAGGTAATCCGTATCTGACAGTTGATACCCAGTACGATTCCATGGGCAGAGCATGGAGAACCTCCAGTCCCTATCGTTCTTCGGGATGCACCTCAACGATTAATCCATCCGGCCGTTGGACGCAAACGAGCTTCGATGCGTTGAGCCGGCCGACGCAGATCCTGACCACTGTCGACAACGCCGCGGTAACGACTTCTTACAGCGGCAGCACCGTGACGGTAACCGATCCCGCCGGGAAGACCAGGCGAAGTGTGTCCGACGCCATGGGTCGATTGAGTGCGGTCTACGAAGATCCAAATGGAGCTAATTATCTAACCAACTACCTCTACGATGCGCTGGGTAATCTGCGAAGAGTCGATCAAGGCGGGCAAGCACGCTTCTTTATGTACGACTCGCTGGGTCGTTTGATTCGGGCGAAGAACCCGGAACAGGATGCCGGCTCAGTAGTCTCAAACATGGCCGATCCGGTTACCGGCAACACGCAATGGTCGATGGGTTACGGTTATGATTACGACGGTAACCTGACGGTGCGCACCGATGCGCGAAATGTCCAGACAACCTATGGCTACGATGCTTTGAACCGGACCACGACTGTGCGTTATACGGACGGCACCAAAGACATCGACCGCCACTATGACGGAGCCATCAACGGCCGCGGCCGCTTCTACTATTCGAACTGGGACCCGAACAACAACACTCGCTTTGATACCCACCTGGCGATTGATGAGTACGACGCGATGGGGCGGCCCAAGAACTACCGGCAGCACTTTCTGATTAACGGAGTGGCCACGCCGCAATTCAACGTCAAGCGCACTTACGACTATGCCGGGAATGTGCTGACCCAGACTTATCCTTCGGGCCACACGGTTAACTACACCTATGACATCGCCGGCCGCATCAGCAATTACAGCGGCACTCTCGGTGATGGCGTGTCGCGGACTTACTCGACTGGCATTTCTTTCAGTGAGTTCGGCGGGTTGCAGCAGGAGCAGTTCGGCACGCAGACGCCGCTCTATCACAAGCTGCATTACAATGCGCGCGGGCAGCTCTACGATATTCGTCTCAGCACCAATTCGCTTCAGGCCAATGAGTTCGACTGGAACCGCGGATGTCTGGCCTTCTATTACGGCGGAGCGGCCTGGGGACAGAGCAGCGCCACCAACAACGGCAACGTCAACATGCAGCAACACTGGTCGCCCGCCGACGAGTCTTACAGCAACTACTTGTACACGCAGGACAGCTATAGCTATGACTCGCTGAACCGTATTAGCTCGACCAACGAAGTCCACGGCGGCCCCTGGGGCGTAAGCGCGCAGGACGATGCCCAGGTTTACAACTACGATCGTTTTGGTAATCGCACAGTCGACCAGAACCAAACGACTACGAACGTGCCGCGCCCGGCCTTCACCATCGATCCCAGCACGAACCGTTTGATTGCGCCCTCGGGCTACAACTATGGTTACGACGCGGCTGGCAATCAGACCAATGACACGTATACCGGCGAAGGCAATCGCTCTTATGACGCCGAGAACCGTTTGAAGCAGGCCTGGGCCAACAATCAATCGCAGACCTACACCTACGACGCCGACGGACGGCGCATCAAGCGCCTGGTCAATGGCACTGAGACGTGGCAACTCTATGGCATGGGCGGCGAGCTTTTGGCTGAGTACAAATCCGGCGCCGCGGCTTTCCTGCCGACGAAGGAATACGGCTATCGAGGCGGCGAGTTGCTGGTGACGATGGCCAGCGGCGACGATGCACGTCTATCACGGTTCGTCACCAATCTTTACTATGGAGCGTTGCAACGCGATCCGACTTCTACTGAGTTACAAAACGGCATCAACACCCTGGCTTCGGCCGGCGCGCAGAGCCAGTCACAGCTACTGACCGCGGCCAGCAACCTGGCCCGAGGTCTGTTCACGCAGACTGGATACGAGACCTCGCCTTATCGATCCGACATTCAGTACGTCGCCGATCTCTACTACACCTACCTGCAGCGCGCTCCTGATGACAGCGGGCTGAACTGGTGGGCGGGACAGGCGGCCGGGAACCGGGCGAACGTCTGCAACGCTTTCGAAGCAAGCTCTGAGTTTCAGACACTGGTCGCGACGCTCTATGGCACGGCTACCTCAGACAATCAGCGCACGGAACAACTGGTTAATAACTTCTATCTGGCTGCTTATGGCCGCAACGCGACTTCAACTGAGTTACAGCAGCAGCGGGATGCCTTGAACGCGGCAGCGGCTCAAGGACTGGCGGCGGTGCAGGCACAGGTCGAATCGATGGGCCGGAGTCTGTTCGCCGGACAAGTCAACGACTACTCAATTTCAGATCAGCAGTTCGTCACCAATCTGTATGAAGCTTTCATGCAACGCGGCCCTGACGCCGGGGGTCTTGGTTTCTGGACCAGCATCGCCTCGGGCGGTTCAGCCAACCGCCAGAATGTCTTGAATGCGTTTGCTCCGTGCGGGCCGGCGCGCGAGTTGGCCGGCACGCTCTATCGCGAAGAGTTCTGGCTGGTAAACGATCGTCTCGGCACGCCGAGGATGATCATCGATAAATCGGGCAGCCTGGCTAGTGTCAGGCGACATGACTATCTACCTTTTGGTGAAGAAGTGTATGCCGGCACTGGTGGACGCACGACCGCTCAAGGCTACATGAGCGATAGCACGCGGCAGAAGTTTACTGGTTATGAGTATGACGCCGAGACGGGATTGAACTTTGCGCACGCAAGGTATCAATCGAATGTGCAGGGAAGATTTACGAGTGTCGATCCTTTGATGGCCAGCGCCAGCCTTGACGATCCACAAAGTCTCAACCGCTATAGTTATGTGCAAAATGACCCGGTAAATATGGACGATCCTTCTGGCATGGTACCTAACGTGCCCGGGTGGGGAGATGTGGCTAACGGGTTCTGGGGAAAAGATCTCAACGACAATGGCCCGCATTTTGGTGGCCCGGAAGCGATTGGCGAAGCCCTCATGCACAATCAATCAAGGGAGAACAACTGGCTATCCCGAATACGCGCAGGCCTCCCTGGAATAGCCGGTGCAGACGTAATCGTCACGAACATCTTCGCCTTCCACTCGCGAGAAGAAGCGATTGCGTATTACAAGAAGCAGTTTGGAGGGTCGGTATATGAACAGAGCGGTCGGTTCTATCCTACGGCTTTAACCCGGGCACGAAACTTTACTGCCGGGATGATCGATTATGGAGTTGGTCCGCCACCAATCTTGGGATGGTCGTTGGGGCGAGTGCTGCGACTAGGCGCCGACTCAGCCGTGGGAAACTACGCCGATGAAGATAGTGGCGAATACTACGCCGGCTCGTGGGTGCCGGATGTTGTTGCTGCCGCCTTTGGCGGAGAGGCGGGGCTTGTCGATGAGGCTGGCCTCAGACTGGGTGGAAAGTTCGAGATTCATACGGCCCACCACAAATTCAAATGGATTGGCAAGCGAAGTCACTTTCAACTATTGCTTTACTCGAAGGGAACGTCCGGGTCTCATTGGATCCAACGCGCCGCATTGCCATTCAAAAATATTCCAGCACGATCGAAAACTCTGTTCAAGTTCTAGAGAGGTCAAGTCAAATGGATAGAACTGAAGCGCTCCAACTTTTGGGCGATGAGCTGCAAGCTTACAAACGTCGTTCCTATGACGAATTGATTCAACTAGTTGACCGAACCGAGCACTACGACCGTTCATCGCCCTCGGGCAAAGCGTACCAAATCGACATTCAGGTGTTATGGGACGAAGAGCCTAAAGGTACAATCCGCGTGATTGGGGCCATTGATGACGGGCAATTTCTTTCTACCATGTTTCCACTATCTTCGGATTTCATCATGAGCCCTGATGGATTAGTAAGAGGGTAATCTGAAACCTGAGACGGGTATTTGAGTCATTGTGGAAACCACATGTAAAAAAATGAAAGGTCCGTTTCATCGACTACCGACGCCTTTGGAAATGGGATTAACCAGACGGATCATTTCAAGGTGAATAGCCGAAAAGAAAACAACCCCACATTCCCAATTTCCGTCCGTTTTGAAAAACGGCGAAGTCCAAAGTTATGACGACGTCTCCGCTTTGGAGACGGAGCTCGAGATGTTCGATTCGGAGTCCTCCCCGGACTGCGAAGTGAGGGATGCTCTGGGCAGACCTGTCCGTCTAAGAATTAATCGGCGGCTGGAGTTGGAAGAGCTATCGCTAAAGGACGAGACATGAGAATCCACGGATGGTATGCCCGCGATAATCGTGGAGCGTTGATCTGCTCAAGGCCAGTGACAAACCCTTCATCCCGCAAACGTGGAACCGATATAGTTATTGTCTAAATAACCCCCTGGTTCTCATCGATCCCGCTGGTCAGTTATGGGTCTTTCAAGATCTAGGGGGTGGCAGAATTCACCTGGCTTGGTATCCCGGAACTAAACAACAGTTTCTCAGACAGTATGGTAACTCCCAGTGGCATAGCTCAATATTTTCTTCCTCGACCTATATCGCGGGCCAGACGTTGTACATCGCGATTCAGGCGGCTGGTACCGACTTGAGAACAATGGATCAGCAACACTATGCGAAAGAATTCCAACGCTGTCTCTGATCCTTCAACAATCGGTCGACTCCTGAGAACTTTGTTGTTCACAGCATATCCAGCTAGGGCGCGCCCACTGAATCACATTCCAGTAAAGCCAAATTAGATGCAGGATTCGAAAACAAACCAAGCGGATTCCTTGTGGTCAGAAGGATCAACGAGATGTTTATGCTGAGGGAAGTCTGAAGTTCGCCGTTGGAAAGACTCTCCTGGCGCAGCCAGGAATTCCGCGTGCCGGTCGAGGGCTGGATTGCCGACAAGGATGGGGTGGAATTCATATCCTGCTCCAATGGCTTCAAGGTTACTCAGAGCGGGGTTGCGACTATACTTGAAAAGGGGGAAGTTAGGTTCTCCGTTTACGACGTATCGAAGTCGACTGGCGGACCAAGTGCCGCCAAAGCTATCGTATCGACCGGAGAGGAAACGATGAAGGTACGATTGAAGCCTTAGAGCCTAGACGTAGTCAGTAAACGAAATAGGAGCGGTTGATGGGTATAGAACAACAAGAAAAATGGGAGCCTGTTGAAGGAATCGTCACGCCAGCGGCGAGTGCTTTGATCCATGAAGACAACGAAGGCCTGGTTGTTACCTTGCTTTTTTCCGACGTTATCGACGGGCGTACCTCCGACCTGTGCATGAAGTTTGGACGCGTACGCGCCTACACCGTTTACGAAGAGTTCCTCCACCCGTGGAATCGGCTTCAAAAAGAGTTTCCGAGACTTACCGGGAAATGGGAAAACTATACTTACCCCCTTTTGTTGATTCAGGATTCTGAATGGGTAAGTTGGTTATCGGATCTCATAATCATTCCTCCCTCTCCGATTCAATATCGCTTCGTAACGCTGGATCGAATTGTTGACGTCTTATGCAACAGATCACCTGAGATGACTTGGGTCAACAGGCTGAAGTCCTGACCGCGCGCACTCATCGTCCCGCTTGTTTATAAGTGTTCTCGTCACCGACTATTCAATATCAGATCAGCAGTTCGTCACCAATCTGTATGAAGGTTTCATGCAGCGCGGCCCTGATGCCGGTGGTCTCGGTTTCTGGACCAGCATCGCCTCGGGCGGTTCGGCCAAGCGCCAGAATGTCTTGAATGCGTTTGTATACGCCCAAAATGGTCTAGAGCGATGCGCCGTGAGATTCAATATTGAGGGAACGTTTGCAAACGGGCGATTTAATGGAAGCATAGGACCGCCGCGATAGCGAACGACTCAGATTTCATGAGGGACAACAAAATGCAGACTTCAAACATAATCGGTTGGGCCGTAGTTGCTATAGCACTGTCGACAGTAATTGCTTGTACTTATTCCAGCGGTCGGCAAACCAACGGATCTCTGTCTCAGGTCAATCTTTCGGCAACGAGGAACGATGGATATCGAGATGGCGAACAGGATCGTATCCGATATCTAATCGCCAGGCTCAGCTCGGAAGAGGCCCATGACCGGGAGGTTGCGCAACGCGAGCTGCTCACGTTCGCGCGCGCCTCTGCGGCAAATCGCGATGGCCTAATCCAAGAACTTCTAAAGGATGTTGGCCGCCATGATGAGTTGGATGGCCGGCACGTGGTCTTAACGAGGACTTTCGACTACTGGTTTATTGTGACGCTTATATTCCTCGAGCTTAGAGCTGAAGAGGCGATCGACCCTATGATCAAGTGTATTCATTGCGGAAACGGATACTCCGGGAGCTTTGGAGTCAGACCGGCTTTCGACGCCCTGCAAAATATGGGCAGCTTGGCTGTTCCGAAGCTCTCACTGGCACTGAAGCAACAGTCGGACGAAGACGCCCGATCACAGGTTGCTATTTGTCTGGGCGCGATCGGTGGCGAAGAAGCTAAGCGAGCTCTGCAGCAATCATTGCGAACAGAGGCTAGCAAAGACGTCCTTAACTCGATCAAGCTCGGCCTCAGGACAATCGAGAATGAAAGCCGCGCCAGGAGGCGGTAATGACTCTTCGGCTATCGGAAAATTCCGACACGACGAACCCCACACAGTTTCCTGCCACCAAGGCAATCGTGAAGTTCGGTGATCAGGCGATCGCAAAACTTGAGATTGCGTTGCAAGAAAAACCGCCGGGCATTCGTCTGATGATTGGCAAGTACTGCATACTATCGGCGGTGAGACTATCAAAATAATTCTCCAAAGACGGATTAAGATGGCGCAGTAAAACCGGGGTTAGGCTTGCGATGTTGCGAATCTTTCTCAATGGCAGGGATGGTCCACTTCAATAATTAGCCTGCCCGGAGCGGAGAAACTCACAATATTTTGACCCGAACAAGAAAAGTCTTCATCGGTCTTGGCATCATTCTCCTGGTGCCGGCCTGCTGGTACACCTTAGTTATTGCTACGGGGATTTTCAGGTCACTATTTACCCCTTATCTGGATCAACAGATCTCGGGACCGGTGGTGCTTTCAGCTGACTGGTTGGAGATTAAGTCGAAGCAACCGCTCAAAGCTGAACGTCAAATACAATACGTTGTGATTGAATTTGCCCAGCGCGGGACCGCTGACGTTAAGAATCGCGGACTGCGGCTCGCGGATGGAACGCTCGTAATTCCAGAAGTTGAGCTCGCGGATGATCGTGGTAATCATTTTGCCTTAAAAGCGGTCGCCTTTGGCGAAACGGCTATCGGCTTTTCCGCTGAAGACAAACTACCAAACGACAGAACTTATTCTTCCGTACGAATCAAAGCCAACAGATCCATAGCGTTGTCGAGCGTAAACTGGAAACGCTGGAATCAGTGGGATGTAGGTTAAGGGTCTGCGTGACCGCACCCGGTACGCAATTCTCCAAGCCGCCGTGATATCCTAGCAAAAATTTCCTCTTAAGCTATTTCCCCCGTTTGGTCAGTGGCTATGGCGACACTGTTTTCCGGATTGATCCGCAGACTCAAAGGCGCCGCCGATTTCGGCGACGAGCCGCCGATCCGCGAAGAGCTTTACAGCATCGAGCGGCTCGAGCAATATGCTCTGGCCCTCGCCGCGGAGCACCAGATTGCGGAAAAGCCCGAGCGCTCCAACTTGCTGCTGCCGCGTCTGGAAGAGAACGGCCAAAAACTAGTCGCGGCTTACAAAGAGCTGGCTGAATCGATTCGCGCCGAGCATGTCATCTCTCCCGCGGCAGAGTGGCTGGTCGACAACTTTCATATCGTAGAAGAGCAAGTTCGTGAGATTAAGGAAGACCTGCCCAAAGGTTATTACCACGAGCTGCCCAAGCTCGCCACCGGCGACTTCAGAAGGTATCCACGCATCTACGCACTGCTGGTCGCCTTGATTGCCCATACAGACAGTCAGCTCGACACCGAAACTCTTCGCCGGTTCATCAATGCCTACCAGAAAGTTTCGCCGCTTTCAATTGGCGAGTTGTGGGCCGTGCCGATCAGCTTGCGCGTGGCCCTGGTCGAGAACCTGCGCCGCCTGGCAACGCGTATCGTTAAGGCGCGCGTGGAACGTGAGGAGGCCGACCAACTCGCCGACAGGCTGCTGGCGCAGGCGAAGCGACAACCCAACGAGCTTTTGCCGCTGCTTACTTCCCGCATGGCCCGGCGCAAAGCGCTCGGCCGCGCGTTCGTCGTACAAATCACCCAACGTCTGCGCGAACAGGATCCGGCGGTAATGCCGGTGATGGAGTGGGTCGAGAAGCAACTCGCGAAAAAGGGACTCTCGATCGAAAAGGTCGTGCAGGAAGAGCACCAGCGCCAGGCCGCCGCCCAGGTGACGGTGGGAAACATCATCACCAGCATGCGCCTGCTCTCGACTTTGGACTGGAAAGATTTTTTTGAAACTGTCAGCTTGATCGATCCGGAGTTGGCGCAGGATCCGGCGGGCGTTTATTCGCGAATGGATTTTGCCACGCGCGATCGCTACCGGCACGTGGTCGAACGCATCAGCAAGGGAGCGAAGAAGAGCGAACCCGAAATCGCCCGCGCGGCTTTGCGGATGGCCGAAGAAGCGCGCACCGCCGGCGAAGACCCTGCTCACGGGCACGTTGGTTACTTCCTAATCTCGGCCGGCGTGGCCCGACTGGAAGCAGAGACGGCGTATCGTCCGCGCCTCAGTGAAAAGGTGCGCCGGGGGGTACTGCGACACGCGACCTTCGCCTATCTCGGAACGCTGACGGCGCTGACCCTGGCGATCATCACCACGATTGTGGCTTCAGCCTTGAGCGTTCACGCCGGCTGGCTGATGGTGATTACGGCCGCGGTGGTGTCGTTGATCCCGGCCAGCGATCTGGCGCTGAGCATTCTCAACTGGGACGTCACTCACCTGTTTGAGCCGAGAGTGTTGCCGCATATCGATCTCTCGAAAGGCGTGCCGGCTGACGCTCGAACGATGGTGGTCGTGCCGGTGATCTTCAATGATCAGGAAACCGTCTCGGCGCTGATCGATAAACTCGAGATCGCCTATCTGGCGAACCGCGACGATCAGCTTCATTTTGCCCTGCTGTCGGATTTTGCCGATGGGCCGACCCGCGACGTGTCTGGCGATCAGGAGATTCTGGCAGCGGCTACCGCGGGCATTGAATTACTCAACCAAAAATACAGCGCGAACGACCCGATTCGATTTCATCTGTTTCACCGGGCGCGACAGTGGTGCGACACCGAAGGAAAATGGATTGGCTGGGAGCGCAAACGCGGCAAGCTCCGGGAATTCAATCAACTGCTGCGCGGCGCCGTCGGAACCAGCTTTATCGTCGCAACCGCCAGGGCGGATTTACTTTCGCAGGTTAAGTACGTCATCACGCTGGATGCCGACACGCAGCTACCGCGCGACGCTGCCAAACGTTTAGTTGGCGCGGCGATCCACCCGCTCAATCAACCGCGATTCGATCGGGAAGCGAAACGGGTAGTCGACGGTTACGGGATTCTCCAACCTCGGGTCAGCATCTCTCTGGAGAGCGCCTCGCGATCATCGTTTGCTCGAATCTTTTCCGGGAACACCGGAATAGATCCCTACACCACGGCCGCGTCCGACGTTTACCAGGATCTCTTTTCAGAAGGCAGCTACACCGGTAAGGGGCTGTACGACGTAGACGCTTTCGAGCGAGCTCTCGAAGGCCGAGTCCCGGACGACACGCTTTTAAGTCACGATCTATTTGAATCGATTTTTGCCCGCGCGGCCCTGGTCAGCGACATCGAGTTTCTCGACGACTATCCCGCCCACTATGACACCTACGCCATGCGACAGCATCGTTGGACGCGTGGCGACTGGCAGATCGCCGGTTGGTTGCGGCGCACCGTCCGCGACGCGCACGGGAACAAACAGCCAAATCGCATCTCGGCGATCTCGCGCTGGAAGATTCTCGATAACCTGCGTCGCAGTTTGCTGGCTCCGGCCATCGTTGTGTTCCTGCTGGCGGGCTGGACCATCCTTCCCGGCAGTCCGTGGTGGTGGACGCTGTTTGCTCTGCTCACTCTCGCCTTTCCGGTTTACGCGCATGTGACGACGGGCCTGTTGATTCACCCGCGCGGCGTTCCCTGGACCAGCCACTTCTGGAGTGTCTGGGGCGACATGCGCACCAACACCGCGCAACTCGCGTTGGCGGTCACGTTCCTGGCGCATCAGGCCTGGTTGATGGCTGATGCAATCGGACGCACCGTCTATCGGAAACTGATTTCCGGCCGGCATTTGTTGGAATGGCAGACCGCCGCGCACACGGAAAAGTCGAGCCGGCATGACCTGCCCGCCTTTGTCCGATTCATGTGGCCGGCCGAAGTCCTAACGCTGGCGGCGACGCTACTGGTTGTCTTTGCTCGGCCGCGCGCTCTGCCGCTGGCAATTCCGTTTCTGGTGAGTTGGGCCGCATCGCCGCTGATTGCTTTCTATATAAGTCGCCGGCAACAGGAAGATGTTCGGGTGTTCGCGGCCAGGGACGTGCGCACCGCCCGCATAGTCGCGCGGCGCACCTGGCGTTTCTTTGAAACGCTGGTCGGCGACGAAGACCACTGGTTGCCGCCCGATAACTTGCAGGAAGACCCGCCGGTGATTGCGCATCGCACTTCACCGACGAACATCGGACTACTGCAGCTCTCAACTTTGGCGGCTTACGATTTTGGCTATCTGGGGCTGGTCGAGTTCGTTGAGCGACAGGAATTCACGTTTGCAAGTTTGGAAAAGCTGCAAAAGTTTCGCGGCCACTTTTTTAACTGGCATGACACGCGCACACTGCAGCCTATGTGGCCGCAATATGTTTCGGCCGTCGACAGCGGCAATCTCGCCGGCCATCTGATTGTACTCAAGCAGGCAGCTCTCGATCTTCCTGACGATAAACTTTTCGACACCAGGGTGATCGACGGACTAAGGGACACGGTCGATGCCATTATCCAGGAGACTTCACAACTCGCGCTGGGCCGCCAGCGCACCGATGCGATAACGATCAAGCAATTGCGCAGCGAGATCCAGACTTGCGCCAGTCTTCTTTCGCGGGGCACACCGATCGCGCTCGAAGGATGGGTCACGTTATTCGCAGCCGTCAACAATCACGCGACAATTATCGATGACATCGTTGCTGCCCTGGCTCTTGAACATCGCGGCGAAGAGTTTATCGAACTGCGCTGGTGGACCGCTTCGTTACTGCACGAAATTAATAACTATCAACGCGACCTGAATCTGCTGGCGCCTTGGGGTAACTCTGCCCTCGATTCACTCAACGCGGTTACCACCACTGCCACGGATGTGCGCGCGCACTGGGAAACGATCGCAAACGCTCTGCGTCCAGTTCCCTCGCTGTCACAAATCCCGGAAATCTGTGACAGCGTGCTGGTGCAACTCGCGGCCATGCGCGGCCGGATCGAAACCAGCGAACCGGAAACACCGGTCAGCCACGCTGCCGCTCTGGGCGAATTAATCGCGCTTACCGGAGTGATCGAGCAAGCCGCCGAAGCGGCCCGGACAATCACGACGCGGCTGGCAAAGCTCGCCCAGACCTGTCAGCGCGTAGGCGATGAAATGGACTTTAGTTTTCTGCTCGACCCGGAGCGCAAGGTCTTCACCATTGGCTACAACGTGACTGAGGGACGGCACGACCAGTCCTTTTATGATCTGCTGGCTTCGGAGGCGCGACTCGCCAGCTTTGTCGCCATAGCAAAGGGCGACGTGCCCCAGGAACATTGGTTTCGGATGGGTCGCCAGCTGACTGCCGTCGACGGCGGGCGCGCATTGATCTCCTGGACCGGCACGATGTTCGAGTACCTGATGCCGCTGCTCGTCATGCGCAATTATCGCGAGACTCTCCTCGGTGAAACCTATGACGCAGTGACCTCCAGACAGATTGAGTACGGGTATGAACGGGGTGTGCCCTGGGGCATCTCTGAATCGGCGTACGCCGCGCGCGACCTGCAACTCAACTATCAGTATGGACCGTTCGGCGTTCCCGGATTGGGACTGAAGCGAGGCTTGATCGAAGACCTGGTGGTTTCGCCTTACTCGACAATTCTGGCCGCGATCGTTGTTCCAACCCAGGCGATGGAAAACCTTCGGGCGCTGGAGCGAGAAGGCGCGCTTTCGCGTTACGGTTTTTACGAAGCGCTCGACTTCACGCCTGAACGAGTCAAGAAGGGCGAGCGCTGCACGCCCGTGCGAGCGTACATGGCCCACCACCAGGGCATGAGTTTGATCGCGCTCGACAATCTAATCAATCGCAATGCGATGCAGACTCGCTTTCACAGCGATCCAGCGGTGCAGGCAACCGAACTGCTGCTGCAGGAACGCATTCCGCGCGGCGTGCCCGCGGCACATCCACGCGCCGAAGAAGTGCTGACCGGAAGAGTGGTGCGCACGCTGACGGGTCTGGTCAGTCGTACATATGACACCGCCGACCTGCCGACGCCGCGCACGCAGTTGTTATCCAACGGGACCTACAGCCTGATGATTACGACTGCGGGAGCCGGCTATTCGATGTGCGGACCGCTGGCGGTGAATCGCTGGCGTGAAGACTCGACCCGCGACAACTGGGGCAGCTTTGTTTATGTTCGCGACGTGCGCAGCGGCGCCGTCTGGTCGGCGGGTCATCAACCCATCGGCGGCAAGCCGCAAAGTTACGAAGTCGCTTTTTCCGAAGACAAGGCCGATTTTTGGCGACGAGACTTTGGCGTCGTCACGCACCTCGAAGTAATCGTGTCGGCCGAAGATAACGCCGAGATGCGTCGCGTCTCAGTAGCGAATTACTCGACCCGTCCGCGCGAGATCGAACTGACCAGCTATGCCGAAGTAGTCATTGGTCCGCGGGCCGACGATCTGGCGCACCCCGCTTTCAGCAACCTATTTATTGAAACTGAGTATCACGCTCCGCACAGCGCGCTATTCGCGAAACGCCGGCCGCGCTCGTCGCAGGACGAACCGAAATGGGGCGTGCATGTCTTGTCGACCTCTGCCGAAACAATCGCCGGCACTCAATTTGAAACCGATCGCTCCCGCTTTCTTGGCCGCGGGCACACCCCGGCTGAACCCGTGGCGGTGATGGAAGATCGGCCGTTGTCGAACACCGTGGGGGCGGTGCTCGATCCGATTTTCAGCTTGAGATGCCGCGTGCGTTTGATGCCCAACGAAAAGGCGCAGGTCGTTTTTACCACCGGCGTGGCCCAGTCGCGTGAACACGCGGTCGCGCTGGCCGAAAAATATCGCGACGCCAATATTTTTGAGCGTGAATCGCGCATGGCATGGACGCGCGCGCAGGTCGAGATGAGTCATCTGCATATCGATCCCAATGAAGCTCATCTCTTTCAGCGGTTGGCCGGCCGCATCCTGTTCACCGATCCTTCGCTGCGACCGAGGCCTCACGTGCTGGCCTTGAATAAGCTGAACCAGTCCGGCTTGTGGTCACAGGGAATCAGCGGCGACTATCCGATAGTCATCCTGCGTCTCGATCAAGAGGAGGATATTCAGATGGCCCGGCAGCTCCTGCGAGGTCATCAATACCTGCGATCGAAAGGCCTCGTGTTTGATCTGGTGATTTTGAATGATCACCCGACGGACTATGCACAATCGCTGCACGATGCATTACAGCTCGCGGTGCGCACCTCCGGCTCGGTGGGGTTGATAGATAAGCCGGGCGGAATCTTTCTGCGTCGTTCAGACATCATGCCCGAGGAAGAGCGAATCCTGCTGCACTCTGTAGCGCGAGTCATCATCGTCAGCGAACGGGGCTCTCTGGAAGAGCAACTCGTCAGGCGACCGATCGAGGAAGACTTACCGGCGCCCTTTCAGCCGCGGACGGCCGCTCAGGTTTATCCCGAAACGCCGCCGGAAGCTCCGAAGCTCACCTTCTTTAACGGCCTGGGTGGTTTCGCGCATGGCGGGCGCGAGTACGTCGTGACCCTGGGCGAAGGCCAATGGGCCCCGGCGCCCTGGTCCAACGTGATCGCGCACAATTCGGATTTTGGATTCATGGTGACCGAAACCGGCGCCGGTTTCACCTGGTCGGTCAACAGTCATGAAAACCGGATTACGACCTGGTCCAATGACGCAGTCAGCGATCCGCCGTCCGAAGCGATTTACATCCGCGACGAAGATTCGGGCTCGATCTGGACGCCTACGCCCCTGCCCATCCGCGAAGCCCAGGAATATTTGATCCGTCACGGCCAGGGCTATAGCGTGTTTGAGCACGCTAGCCACGGCATTTCGCAGGACCTGCTTTTGTTTGCCCCGCTCGACGCGCCGGTAAAAATTTCGCTGCTGCGATTGCTTAATCGATCCGATCGGCGCCGCCGATTCACGATCACCAGCTATCAGGAACTGGTCCTGGGCGTGACTCGCGAAGGTTCGGCAAATCACGTCGTCACGGATATTGAAGAGAACGAAGGAGCGATCTTCGCGCGCAACTCTTACAACAACGAGTTTTCAAGTCAGGTGGCATTCGCCGGCACCAGCGAACGCCGTTTCACCATGACCTGTGATCGCAAAGAGTTCATCGGGCGCAATGGAACGATGGCCCAACCGGCCGCCCTGGGTCGCGTCGGGCTTAGCGGACGCGACGGCTCGGGTCTCGATCCGTGCGCGGCCATCCAGACTTCGATCGAGTTGGCGCCGGGCGAAGCCAGACAGGTAATTTTCCTGCTGGGTCAGGCTGAATCGATTGAGCAAGCGCGCGTGATCAATGACCGCTTTCGCAGTGTGCAGGCCGTCAACGAAGCTTTTGAAAAAGTGCTGGCTTTCTGGGACCGGACGTTGGGCACGATCGAGATCAAGACCCCTGATGCTTCGATGGACACGCTCGTCAATCGCTGGCTGTTATGTCAGACGCTGGCGTGCCGCGTACAAGGACGCTCGGCCTTTTATCAATCGAGCGGCGCCTTTGGATTTCGCGATCAGTTGCAGGACGTGATGGCCCTGGTTTATTCAAGCCCCGAGGTTGCTCGCGGACAAATACTTCGCGCCGCCGCGCGGCAATTCAAGGAAGGCGACGTGCTGCATTGGTGGCACGAGCCGACGGGTCGCGGCGTGCGCACGCGCTTCTCGGATGACTTGCTGTGGCTTCCCTATGTCACGTCGTTCTATGTCAGCGTCACCGGCGACTATTCCGTGCTGGAAGAAACAGTTCCCTTCATCGAGGGCCCACTGCTGCAGCCGGATCAAATTGAAAACTACCTGCAGCCGGATGTCTCGAAGGAGCGCGCCACGGTGTTGGAGCATTGCGCGCGGGCAATCGATCGCAGTCTCAACCTGGGCGAGCATGGATTGCCGCTGATGGGATCGGGTGATTGGAATGACGGCATGAACCGCGTCGGCGTTGGGGGCAAAGGCGAGAGCGTGTGGCTGGGTTGGTTTCTGTGCACAGTCTTGAGTGGTTTCGCGCCGCTGTGCGAACGATATCAACTGACTGAGCGCAGCAATCGTTATGGCCGCCACATGGAGAAAGTGCGAAAAGGACTCGAGCAGGCCTGGGACGGCGATTGGTATCGGCGCGCCTATTTCGACGACGGCACCCCGCTCGGTTCGGCGCAAAACGATGAATGCCGCATCGACTCGATCGCGCAAACATGGGCGGTGATTTCGGGCGTCGCCGAGTCCTATCGCGCGGCGCGGGCCATGACCGCGGTCAACGAATATCTGATTCGTCGCGGCGACGGGCTGATCGTCTTGTTCACTCCGCCATTTGATAAGAGCAAGCTGGATCCTGGTTACGTCAAAGGCTACGTTCCCGGCGTGCGCGAAAACGGCGGCCAGTATACCCACGCGGCGCTGTGGACAGTGATAGCGTTTGCGATGCTGGGCGACGGCGATCGCGCCGGTGAGTTGTTTGCCCTGCTGAACCCGATCAATCACTCTTCGACACGCGCCGGCTTGCACAAATATAAAGTCGAGCCGTACGTGGCCATGGGCGATGTCTATGCGGTGCCGCCGCACACGGGGCGGGGAGGCTGGACGTGGTACACGGGCTCGGCCGGATGGATGTACCGATCGGCAGTTGAATACATTCTGGGCTTCAAGCTGGCCGGTGACCGTCTACGCATCGATCCGTGTATTCCGCGCGGTTGGCGCGAGTTCGAAATTACCTATCGTCGCGGCGGCTCGACCTATCGAATCAAAGTTGAAAATCCGCACTCACTCTGTCGTGGTGTCGAGAGCGTCTTTCTTAACGGCCTCCAGCAGGCGAGCGATGAAATCGCGCTGGTTGATGACGGCCAGACACATGAAGTGCGCATCCTGATGGGTGAGAAGGTCGAGGTCGCGCAACCCGAACCGGTAAGATCCGAGCAACCCGAGGAAGCACGTTAGAACCTCCTCCAACTGAAAGAGTAAGCGACCCCGTCTTTGCTGGGACCGCGGACGCCCCGTCCGCACTCCGAAGAGGCTCTCAATTCCATGACGCTGAAAGCTCAAAGATAATAGCCGGGGGTAGAGCGCGTTTTCGCGCGTCACCCCCGGATCCAACACCAAGCCGATCCCGACCCTGAAAGGGTCGTAGACATCGCGACCAGCGCGACTAGTCGCTCATCCAAAGCGCTGACAAGTCAGCGCACTCCACATAAACACGCGACTCAATACCTGGGAGCGCGGACGTCCCGTCCGCTTCTCCGGACACCGAAGGTGTCAAAGATAATAGCCGGGGGTAGAGCGCGTTTCGCGCGACACCCCCGGATCAAGATCCCCCCGCACTCCGACCCTGAAAGGGTCGCAGAAACTCTGCAGAAGTTACCTACCACGACTGGCCGCGCCTGACGATGGAGCGCGGGCATCCCTGCCCGCACTGAGCGCACAGCGCGAACCTTATGTGGAGTGCGGCGACTCGTCGCCGCTTTCAAAGCCGCGACTTGTCGCGGCCCCCTTCAAAAATCAGATCGCGGCGACAAGTCGCCGCATACCAAAGCGCTGACAAGTCAGCGCACTCCACATAAACACGCGACTCAATACCTGGGAGCGCGGACGTCCCGTCCGCTTCTCCGGACACCGAAGGTGTCAAAGATAATAGCCGGGGGTAGAGCCCGTTTCGCGCGTCACCCCCGGATCAAGCCCACCCCGCACCCCGACCCTGAAAGGGTCGCAGACAATTCTCCGAAAAAGGCGCTCCACGAAACCATACGAAGCAGGAACATTTCTCTTCGTCCAGTTCATGTGATTCGCAAGAACATTCAAAAGTATCTGCCTCGGGTCCAGGCGTCTTCGGGCGTCAGGCCGGGGCTCAAGCCCTGGATGGAGCTTTGCTGGAAGCCTTGCTCGAAGCTGGAATAGTCGCAACTCAAGTGTCTGCTGCTCAGAGCTATTAAAGATGTCGACAATTGAAGAGATATTGACCGCCGTGAAGCATCTTCCGCCTGACGAACAGGCAACCTCGTCAACTGTAAAAGCCTGGTGACCGGTAAAGTCGCGCTTGAGGCGCTTCGGCGTACATTCGTCAAGCAGCAGTTTCATACGCCGTGAGGAGACGCTCGCGCAGCGGCTCAAGCACTCCCAAGGCCTGGTCGCGGGTTACCGTGGGGAAATCGTCGAGAAACACACCCAGGCCGTCCCCCGCTTCGAGGTAGTCGAAGAGTAAGCCCCGGTTCTGGTGAAGCCAGTGCTGCGGGCTTGGATGGAGCTTTCCTGATTTGCGGGGTTAGAATGCTTCCTGAGGTGTACTAAATGAACATCAAAGACGTTGTCGATGTGAATCCAAAGAGAATGAGCGGCGCGCCATGCTTCACCGGGACACGAGTTCCGATCAGCCACTTGTTTGAATATCTCGAGAGCGGTGAGACTCTGGATGAATTCCTGCGCCAGTTTCCCAGCGTAACGCGTGACCAGGCGCTGGCCGTTCTCGAGTTATCCAAAGAATCGCTTCTCGCGAATCATGAAATTGCTGCTTGATGAATGTGTCGCACATGATCTCAAGCGAGATCTGAATAGCCACGAGGTCGCTACGGTCGTCGAGGCCGGTTTCGGCGGTCTGGAAAACGGAGAGCTGTTGCATGCTGCCTCTGGGAACT
>JAWVDF010000008.1:0-65695 GCA_033857635.1 Blastocatellia bacterium | reverse complement strand
ACAAACTAGGGGATCGAGACCTACGCCGATACGGCAACGAGGTTGGACTTGATCTTGCGAGATTCGATCACGAGATGGCCAGCGGCATTTATGCCGATCGCATATTGAAGGACTTTCATTTCAGCCTTAACCACGGGATCACAGGCACGCCTACTACTTTTATCAATGGTGTCCGTTATGCGATGAGCGCCGTGGAATTAGTAGCCACCGTAAAGGCCACCTTGGAAGAGCAGGTAGCAAGGAGATTGCAGTAGCCCGAGGCACTACCGAAAGGACAAGCACTAATATGTATGCAACCGGGATTGATTTATCGGAGACGAAACGATTCCAGCGGTTGAAAAGATTTTCCTTCTCAAACTACCTTCTCATTCAGAATCGTCTGCGGCTGGTGAAGCGGAGGCGCGCTCTGCTGGAGAGCAACTCGCCAAGGAATAGCCAGCCGGAGACTCATCGAAACCGATGGTCGGAGGAGCATTCTGCGGCAGTGATTTCAGGCCACGAGACGAGCCCGTTCCTGTTTTCGAAGGGTCAATGTTCTGGCGAGCGCGGCAGCCTGTGCTCGGATCTCAGGGACAGCCGTTGTTTCCCACAGCTTGCCCTTCAGCCAAGGGCCAATTGTGTAAAGAGTCTTTGATACCTCGCCGCGGGCGTTGATAATTGCGCCGTCATCGGAGACATCCAGTCCCAAACCGAGCGGATCTGGACGAATGAACCCACCTTTGCGCAAATTAATGATGAGTGGATCACTGCTGTGAACGGCGTCCTGATCAGGTCCGGTACAGTTAATAATTCGGGCCACCGTCAATTTGCTGTCTCTCTTTGCTCCTCGCTCACGAAAGCTGATGTCCAATCTCTTCTCTCTAACTCGACAATCGCGCAGACGACCCGCGTGAATCGCGATTTGGCCGGCGGCAATCATCTCTGTGATTTGGGCCGCGATCTCTGGCGGCATGCGATGTCGATGGACGTCCCAATAACATCGCACGTGCCTGAGAAATCGGCGGCGCTCTGCCAGGGAAAGTCTCTTCCAGAGTTCTGGAGTGATCGGGCGCAGCGCATCCAGAACCGCGCGCCACTCATCACCTGCGGCCTTAGCAACTTCACGGACTGTGCGCAACAGGCGATGGAGTGTTACCTGATTTTGCAGAACAAACTTTAGCGAAACTGTCAGCTGTCCGTGGCGGTGTTCGCGCGGCAGCAGACCGTGACGTGAAAGTGCATGCAATTCTCCTGAGTGGCCGGAATGTCGTAACTGGACCGCTACATCGACCATCGTCAGGCCAGTGCCAACGAGCAGCACCGACTCATGAGGTAGGATCGAGTCGAGCGCACCTTCCTTCCAGGGATCGCGGATATATCGTTCACCGAGATTAAGCCTCTTACCTGCGAGAGGATCGGTAGAGGGTTGATTGCCAAGAGCCAGCACAACCCGATCTGCACGCACTGGTTTGCCCCTACGCAACTTAAGCCAGGCGCCGCGATTTCGCGGCAATAGATCCAGTCCGGTCACTTCGTCCGGTATTTGCAAGAACTGTCGTCGACCGAGCGCCTTACTTTGGGCTTCGCTCAACACCTGCGCAAGGTATTCACCATAGAGGTGACGCGGAACAAATTGATCCGCTCGAACCTTAAGCTTCCTGCTCCGAGCCCAGCGGAGAAAATGTTCATCGTCATCGACGAAGGCACTCATTTTTCCGGCGGGAACATTAAGCAGATGGCGAAAGCAATTAGTCGCGTAAGCAACCCCGCGGGCAAACCGGGACGAACTTCGTTTGGCCAGCACAATCCGCAACGGCTGATCCGTTGGCGTTGACAACAGATGTGCAGCTACAAGCGTGCCACTAAAGCCCGAGCCGACAACGGCGACTGTATATGTTTTGTTATTAGACATCACACCTCCTCTTATCCGCGCTAAAGATGAATGGCTTCTGTCAAAAATAGAGCCTGACCGCGAGCTGAATCTGTCGGGGATCTTCGGTGCCGGTCACGCGTCCGAATGTGTCGGTCCCAAGCGTGGTCCCGGGAATCAGAAAGTTCGGATGATTGAAGAGGTTGAAAACCTCGGCCCGAAATTGCAGACGAGTCTTTTCACTCATTTTGAAATCTCGTGCCAACGAAAGACTGGTGGCGAAGTAGGTAGGCGCCCGCACACTTGAAAGCGTTCTGAGCGCATTGCCGAGGGTGTACGGCGCCGGCTGGGAAAAGGCGGCGGTGTTGAAATATTGAGCGAGGCGATCGCTCACACTTGCCCCCGAACGAACCGGATCGCCAATCAAGTTTGGCCGCAGTTGAATGAAAGCCAATCCCTGAAGGGCGGCATTGGTGGCGCTAATAGAAAGCGGGAACCCGCTCTGCGCTTGAACGATCGAGTTAAGCGTGAAGCCGCCCAGAACTTTCGCCGGCAGACCGGACTTGAAGAAGCGCCTACCACTTCCGATCGGCAATTCCCACGAAAGACTAGCGACGAATCGGTGCTTTACATCGAAGTTTGAAAGCGCTTTGTCACCTCGTCGATTGTAAGCATTTTGAAAGTTCTGGGCCTGAAAGGTGACGTTCACCGAAATCCCTGTAATGTCGTCAATCAGTTTCGAAAAAGTATAAGCGCCGCTGAAGGTCAACCCGTCGGTGAATCTCCGCTCAACTTTGATTTGCGCCGAGTGATAGGTCGAGTGTGCTTCGTTCTGGCCGTAGGCCACTATGTTTCCGAATTGCGGGTGCGGTCGCAGCAATTGCGCAACAGTGAGGGTCGCCCGGTTCAAAATCGAGTTAACCGGGGGCCGCTGATCCGCGGGCAGCGACAGAAACGGATTGGCAACCGTCAGATTTCCCAGCGGCGCGCCATTAACGTTGGTCGCGGCAATTGCGAGCGCTTCATTTGAAAGTTGGTTTAGATCGCTTGCGCCGCTAAGCAGACGAATGCCGGCACTGCCTGAGTAGGCGAGGCTAGCGACTAAGTGTCCCGGCAACTCGCGCTGAAAATCAAGATTCCATTGCCAAATGATCGGCTGCACTGTATTGCGCAGCCGGACCGGGATCGACTGCTGGCCGTAGCTCGTCAATGGGCCGATGTAAAAGCCCGGCGGTTGCACGATGCCCGAGGGAAATGGATTGCTTAGATTCGCGTTTGGATTCGGCGTCACGTTGCCGTCAAGGGAAGCTGAGAATGGGGTCTCAGCGAGATCGGCTAACGCGTAGGTGACAGCGTTCAGGCCGCCGCCAGACATAGGCGCAAAGAAAGCGCCGCCTCCGCCCCGCAGAACTGTCTTCTCATTCAGCTTGAACGCAAAGCCAACGCGCGGCGACCAGTTGTTAAGATCGCGATCAAAGTTCTCCCGGTTAGCCACGCCGCCGCGTCCGACTGGAGCGATGACTCCGAGCAAGGGAATCGTACGCGTTCCCAGACCAGTGCTCGCCGGAAAATTGACCTTGATTTGATTGACGGGAAACTGCGTTGCGGGATCAAAATTCGTCAAACGGTCGTACCGCTCCGTGTTGGGCATATCTGCCTCCCAACGCAGACCCAGATTCAGCGTCAACCGCCGATCGACGGTCCAATCGTCCTGCAGATAGAAAGCAAAATATTTACTTTGAATCGCCAGTTGCGGAGCAATACCCAGACGACCCGTGGCCGGATTGCCGAGCAGGAAGGATGCGATGGCGTCGCCAGATTGCTGCGCAGTCTCGGTCGGAGTTCGCGCCGTGAAAGCTCGAGTAAAAGAAAAATTTCCGGAAGGATCGTCAGGCCGGTAGTTGTAGCCCCGATAAAGTCTTTCATTAGCGCCAAATTTCAAAGAGTGGCTTCCCTGTAACCAACTCAGATCCTGATTCAAGCTGAAGCTGTCCTGATTGTTTTTGAAATTGCCGAAGTTGCGCAGTGGTCCCAGTGATGTATATCCGGTTGGCTGGAATGTGGGAAACACTCCAGTGTCACCAGAGGCCGCCGCCAGATACTGCGGAAGGCCCAGCGACGTTGGACTGAACGCGCTGGGGAAATATTTGGAGATGTTATTAAAGCGGGTAGCGCCGGCGTTCAGATGCAAAATGAATTTCGGTGAGAGCGTGTTTACATAGTTGAAGACGATTGATCCGGGCACTGACGTTTGCAAGGGATTGGCCTGCGGCGATGCGATACTGGTGGGGAACGGACCCGAATTGAATAACGTATCGTCGTCCTTGATAAAACGAACAAAGAACTGCTGCGTCGGTGAGATATTGTAATCGACCCGGCCGGCGTACTGACGATTGTCAGTGCTAAGAATCGAATTGGCGACGTAGTTGCCGGTAAATCCGAGACCGCTGGTGTTCACAGATCCAGCCACGTTCGGCAGCGGATAATAAGACAGCGAGGCTTTCGCCACCGGATTTATTTGTGCGGCGGGGATGATGTTGTTCGCAAAAGCCACTCGCGACCCCGCCCCCGGCTGACCGGCGGGAATCACCGCGCCCGGAACATAAATCTGTCCAATGCGCGCGGGAATGAAGTTGCCATTTGTATCGCGTACCGTAACTCCGGGAATCACCGCACCCAACAATTCCGAGAAATTACCGTTGCGCATCCGCTCAGTCGGCACGGTCGACTGGCGTTGCAGAGTCTGAGATATCTTGAGCGCCTCAAAGTTAAAAAAGAAAAACAGCTTATTACTCTTGCGCAGGGTGCTGCCGCCTTCACCGAAAGCGGGCAGAAACACTGGACCACCCACATTGCCGCCGAACTGATTGAACCGCAGCTTTTCTTTCACGCCATTGGGGACCGCATTCGCGAAAAAGCTGCGAGCATCGAACGCATCATTGCGGACGTATTCCCAGAGCGTTCCGGATACCGCCTGGCCGCCGGAGCGTGTGGAAATATTGAGCGCGCCGCCGCCGGTGCGCCCGTATTCGGCGGAGTAAGCGCTGGTCAGAATGCGGAACTCCTGCACTGAATCCACTGAAGGCTTCAGCGCCACGCGATTGTCACCTTTGTTGGTTAACGTCAACCCATCAGCCAGAACTTCGTTGTAAGAAGTTCTGCCGCCGCTGATTGATATTTCACCGGTGGCGGAAAGGTCAGGGTTGGCGCCGCGTGCGGCTGTCGAAACGTTGACCCCGGGCTCCAGTTGGGCCAGTTGGAGGACACTTCGACCATTCAAGGGCAAGGCATCAACTCGTTTTCGATCAATAACGCCGCCCAGTGAACTTGTAGAGGAATCGAGTCCCAGAGCATCGCCTGCAGTAATGGTAACCGTCTCCTGAATATCGCCGACCGTAAGCGAGAAGTTGATCTCTGCTGTTTCACCAACCTGAAGTCTGAGGTTCTGTCGATGTTGCTGTTTGAAGCCCGGTGCCTGGACTATCAACTCATAAGCACCAGGTTCCAGGAACGTGAAGGCATACTGCCCGCGGTCGTCGGTGGTGAAACTCCTTTTCGTTGCGCGCGCAAGATAGTTCAGAGTCACCGTCGCTCCCGAGACAAAGCGACCACCGCTATCATCGACCACACCCTTGAGTGTGGCAGTGGCAGTTTGTGCCCGTAATGTTCCGCTCATCATCAGTATGGAAAGCGCCAGGATACCGAGTGCGATCGCCACTGACCATCTATTGGTTTTCATAGCACCTCACCTTTCAATTGCCTACTGACATACTAGGTATTTAGTAGGGAACGACCCACAAGTTAAATGCCCAATGCTAATTCGCTTTTTGTAACGGGGGGAATTATCGTCGCGAGACAGACTTGATACTCACGACACTTTGTCTGGGGGGTGTACACAAGTCCGCGATGCTTGTCTGATCAATCACGCCAACGATCGCGGCCCGGGTTCGAGTCCACAGGGTCTTCAGTCCGCAAGTGGGTTCGAACTCGCACTCTTCGTAGTCGTAGGAACTTACGCAACCCATCGGCGCCAAGCGTCCATCGAGGACTCTGATCACTTCGCCGACGTTAATGAGGGAGGCGGCGCGCGTCAGGCGATAACCACCGCCGACGCCGACCTGTCCGGTAATGATTCCGGCATCCTTGAGGGTCTTGAGAATCTGCTCCAGATATTTCACCGGCACACTCCACTTCTCAGCGATCTCTCTGGCGGGTACGGCTTCGTGGCTGTTACTTGCCAAATAGATTAGCGCCCGCAAGCCGTACTCACTCTTGGTCGAGACATTCATTTCTTATTCCCAGTTAATTGGTGGGAGTTATACGCGGAGTCTGCGCTGGTGTCAAATAAGAAATTTTTTGGTGAAGCTAATTCTCTTTGAATACCTAGAACGCGTGCCCTGAAGAATGTGCTAAACGCCGATTGGGTAGTATGGGAGTAAGCGATAGTCCTTCAGGCCGACGACGACGAGGTCGCCTATCGACAGTTCCATCTCAGATGTTTTCCATTTCGAACGGCTAACATTGATGGGAAAGCCGGTGGCGTAGGTCTCGTCAACTAATGCGAGTGGTTTGTTTGGCTGCTTATCGTCTGGCGGTTGCCACAGCGTTAATCGAATCCGCAGCCGCTCAATTGGCCCAACATAATAAACATCCTCGACAATGCCCCGACCCAAATAGAAGGGCGTACCCAATAGTTGCGGCTGAAAGTTCAGCACTGCGTCTTCGGGCCGAAAGACAATTCGGACTGGTTGATGCTCCGCGAAGCCGGGCTCTTGATAAGGAACTTTCATTTCCGTGGAGCCGAGTACGACTCGACCGCTTCGCCACGTGCCGTGGAGAACGTTTGCTGCGCCGAGAAAGGTGGCAACGAATTCACTGCGTGGATGGTTGTAGATCTCAAACGGCGTTCCTTCCTGCTCAATTACACCTTTGTTTAGCACCGCCACACGATCCGCCAACTCAAGAGCTTCTTCCTGATCATGCGTAATGAAGAGTGCGGTAACTTTCAACTCGCGCAGCAGCGAACGAATATCGCGCCTCAACTCCGTCCGCGCCACGGCGTCGAGCGCGCTAAAGGGCTCGTCGAACAATATTGCGGTCGGCTGATGAGCCAGAGCCCGCGCGACGGCTACGCGTTGGCGCTGACCACCTGACAACTGCGAAGGGTACTTGCGACGGTGGTCCTGTAGACTCGTTAACTCCAGTAACTCATCAACGCGACGGCGAGTGCGTGCCCGATCAACTTTGCGTACTCGCAAACCGTAGCTGATATTCTCTTCGGCCGTCATCCGCGAAAACAACGCCTGCTCCTGAAACACTACTCCGAGCTGCCGCTCTCGTGGTGTTAGGAGATTGGCGGCGACGCCATTAAGGTACACTTCCCCACTGTCGGGCTCTTCAAGTCCTGCGACAATCCGCAGTAGCGTTGTCTTTCCCCCACCGGATGGTCCGAGGACAACAAGCATTTCACCCCGGCCAACTTCCAAACTAATGTCTGCCAGCGTTTGTTCTCGTCCGCGTTTTTTCGAGATGTTGCGAAGGCTGATTGCCGGCTGGCCCTTGTCTTCGGGCGTCGAAGCTCCCAAAGGGTTTTGGTCTACCTCGTCGGTGATATCAAGGGGCGGCATCTTGGGGTCTTAGACTGGATGTGTTATTTCCAAACAAGTCGTTGCCAGGCAACTATTAATTTTGCCGCGGAATTATAATCGCACACTTGGGCTTGATTGCCAGTCAAGTTTGTCATCATTCCAAAAGAAGCACGCGAAACATTTGCCAGGCTTCAAGCCGGGCCTTCCAAATCAAGTCGTAGCGTTGACTCGGTCCAATGTTTACCGTGAGCCAAACCGGACGAGCTCTCGGCGGCCTTTTCTCTTTGCCAGGCAGTCTTAGTCACCCGCCGACCTTTCAGTAACGATGCCGTCGTCCTCGACCGCTATCCCACTACAAGCTCGACAGCCACCCCAGGTTTGGTTTCTAATCGGTCACCACGGTGAAAGTCCTCGGCATCTGCTGTCTGCTACTCGTCCTGCCGGTGAAGATTCTGGCTCACGCGGATCTGACCCGCTATGTCGATCCCTTCATAGGCACCGGCGGACACGGCCATACTTATCCCGGAGCGACTCTGCCTTTTGGCATGGTGCAACTTAGTCCCGACACGCGCCTGACCGGTTGGGACGGCTGCTCGGGTTATCACTATTCGGATCGTGTTATTTACGGATTCAGTCACACGCACCTCAGCGGCACCGGGATTTCAGACTATGGAGATATTCTGTTTATGCCGACCCTCGCCGAGGCCTTTCAAAATGGCGCCGGCAGCCAAACCGGTCCGAGCTATGCTTCCAGTTTCAGTCACCTGAATGAAACCGCCCAACCGGGACATTACGCAGTCAAACTCGACAACCAAATCCTGGTTGAACTAACGGCCAAGGAGCGCGTTGGCCTTCAGCGATACAGCTATCCTGCGCAAGCCGATTCAGGCTACGTGACGATCGATCTCACGCACCGCGATAAGGTCCTCGACTCGTACCTCCGAGTGATCGACAGCACGCATGTCGAAGGCTTCCGCAGGTCCAACGGTTGGGCCGGAGATCAGATTGTCTATTTTGTGGCCGAGTTCTCAGAGCCTTTTCGCTCTTACCGCATCGCTACAGATGACAGAAGTACTGACAACCTGACATCGGCACGCGGCGTGAATGTGAAGGCGTCAATTCGCTTTGACACTCATGATCGCCGAACGGTGCTCGTAAAGGTAGCAATCTCGGCCGTGAGCATCGACGGAGCCAGGCGGAATCTCAAAGCCGAGCTTGACCACTGGGATTTTGAGAGAGTCAGGGCAGACGCCAATCGCGCCTGGAACGCCCAGTTAAGCAAGATTCAAGTCGCCGGCGGCGCCGAATCGCAACTGATAACATTTTATACTGCCCTCTATCACGCGATGCTCGCGCCAAATCTTTTCATGGACGTCGACGGACAGTATCGTGGTCGCGATTTCAAAAATCACCTCGCGAAAGGCTTTGTCAATTACACCGTGTTCTCGCTCTGGGACACATTCCGCGCCGCGCATCCTTTGTACACGATTATCGATCAGAAGCGCACGGTGGATTTCATCAACACTTTTCTCGCTCAATACAAAGAGGGCGGCCGGCTTCCGGTCTGGGAACTTGCGGCCAACGAAACCGATACGATGATTGGCTATCACGCGGTATCTGTGATCGCCGACGCGACTGTCAAGGGGATCACTGGCTTCGATCGTCAACTGGCCTTTGCGGCCATGAAGCATAGTGCTGAGTTGAAGCAATTCGGCCAGGCGAGCTACGTCGGTCAAGGCTACGTCGACATGGAAGACGAAAAGGAATCAGTTTCCCGGACGCTCGAGTATGCTTACGATGATTGGTGCATCGCCCGAATGGCCCAGTCGGTTGGCCGCTCGGACGACAATCAGCGCTATCTTCGGCGGGCACAGTCTTACAAGAACATCTTCGATCCCGAGACCGGGTTTATGCGTCCTCGGAGTAATGCCGGTTGGTTGGTTCCTTTCGATCCGCGCGAGGTCAGTTTTAGTTTTACTGAAGCGAACTCATGGCAGTACACGTTCTTCGTGCCCCAGGACATCAGCGGTTTGATCGAACTGATGGGCGGCAAAGCCAGGTTTGCGCACAAGCTGGACGATCTGTTTGCTTCTGAAAGCAAGACTACGGGGCGGGAGCAGGCGGACATAACCGGCCTGATGGGCCAATATGCCCACGGAAATGAGCCCAGCCATCACATGGCCTATCTATACGATTATGTGAACCAACCGTGGAAGACCCAGTATCGCACGCGCCAAATCATGGATCAGTTTTACAAGCCGGAACCTGACGGCCTGATCGGGAACGAGGACTGCGGGCAGATGTCCGCGTGGTACGTTTTGAGCGCGGCCGGCTTTTATCCGGTGACACCGGGCTCGACTGTTTACGCGATTGGCAGTCCACTCTTTCCTGAAGTTCGCTTCAATCTTGAAAACGGAAGGTCCTTTGTCATCAAAGCCCACGGCGTTTCCTCGCGAAACATCTACATTCAATCGGCGACGCTGAACGGCCGGCCCTATCGTAAATCGTTCATCACGCACAGTGCCCTGATGGCGGGCGGTGAAGTTGTCTTCGAGATGGGGCCCAGGCCAAATCAAAAATGGGGCAGTGGTCCAAACGATGCTCCGGTTTCGCAAATCACGGATTCCCGGACGGTACCGACGCCGGTGATCGTGGCGACCAGCAAGACTTTCAAGGATCGTCAGCAAATCAGTTTCGAAACTCTCGGCGATAATCTCAAGGTTTATTACACGACCGACCGCCGCGAACCGGACCGCAGCGCCCAGGTTTTTACCAAGCCGTTCTTCATCGACCGAACTACGACCATCAAAGCCCGCAGTTTCGACAGCCGAGGCAACAGCAGTCTTATTGCCGCGGCTTCTTATCACAAGTTACCTCACAACTGGCGTGTTGAACTGAACGCTAAGTACAGCTCGCAGTACACGGGAGGAGGAGACTTGGCTTTGATCGACGGCATCAGAGGTACGACAAACTTCATCGGCGGCGCCTGGCAGGGTTATTGGGGAACGGATTTTGAAGCGATAGTTGACTTGGGAGAAACTCGAGACGTGTCTAAGCTCGGCGCCGGTTTCCTGCAGGACGTTCGTTCATGGATCCTGATGCCCAGGCGGATCGATTTTGAACTCTCAGACGATAAACGAAATTTCGTTAAGGCTTTATCAATTTCCACCGACGTAGCCGATAACACGAGCGACACTGTCATTAAAGATTTCGTGGGAACGATCCCGACGCGCAAGGGACGGTACGTCAGAATCAGAGCTTACAATTACGGAAAGCTGCCCGACTGGCATCCAGGCCGCGGCGGCGACGCATGGATCTTCATCGATGAAATCATCATTGAGTAGTGCGAGAACCTGAGTTTACTTTCCCCCAAGGGTGTACTCGAAGCTGTAGGAGTGTTTGCCGCCTTCAATGGTTATGGTCATCGTGCCGGCGATTCCGGTCAACTCCTCCGTTCCTGAATCCGGGACCACGGTAACGTTCATGTTATAGACGCCCTTGCTCATCGTCCCCTTGTGTTGCAGAACAAAGCTGCCCCGTCTCCCGTTCAGCTTCCCAGTCACTAATTCCAAAGCGACATAGGCGCCGGAACCTTCGACCTTCGTCATCGTCGCCAACATCTGCGACTTGCTGGTACCGTCAAGTTGCCCTTGGAATTGTTTATAGCCAAAGAGCCGGTCAAAGCCGCCGCCGGCGCTGTCATCCTGCGGTTGTGGTGTCATCTTTACTTCGAACGTTCCGCGTGCGGTCATGGTCACCCCTTTCTGAATAGACTCGCTTGCTCCCGCATCGGCGCGAACGCTGATGGCCAGGCCGGCGAGAGTTAATCCCAAAACTATCGCTAGTGTTTTCACGGTTCCCTCCAATTCGTTAGAATTGTAGCAAAGCGCATCGCTGCCGGTATTGAAGAAACGCGACACGACATGATCCGACGAAAGATTGATCTGCCCCGGGGAATGCTAAAGACCCCCGCTTCAGAGCCGGGGCGCTTCCGGCATGAGCGTTATCATCCTTCGCGGCATCTGGAACGATACGTTGAGCACCATTGGGTCGTCGAGTGGGACCTTCGCGGAGAGACGCCTGAGCGCGCTGAGACTCTGCCGCACCCCAGCGTGCACATGGTGTTCGAACCATCCGGCAAAAGCAGGATCAGGGGAGCAGCGCGGAAGAAGTTCTCGACGCTGCTCGAGAACAAGGGCGGCGTCTTCGCGGTTAAGTTCACGCCGGGAGGGTTTTATCCATTTGTCCGTGTCCCGGTGTCGGGATTTTCAGACAAGATAGTGGGGATTCGGGACGTGTTCGGTCGGCGAGGCGATGAGTTGGATCGAGCGGTCCTCGCGGAAGACACCGACCTTTGCCGGATCAACCTGATTGAGAGTTTTCTGCTCACCCACCTGCGCGACGTGCATGAAGCGGATGAGAACGTCTTGAAGGTAACCGAGATCGTCTATCAGGTGGCGAAGGATCGAGCGATTCTGAAGGTGCAGGATCTTGTCGACCGCTACGCCCTGAATCAGCGAATGCTGCAGCGGCTATTCGCGAGGTACGTCGGCGTCAGCCCGAAGTGGGTAATTCAGCGCTACCGCCTGCTTGAGGCTGCGGAACAATTGGCCACAGGCGAATCAATCAGTCAGGCAGAGCTTGCTCTGAATCTGGGCTACAGCGACCAGGCTCACTTCATCCGGGATTTCAAGACGATGGTGGGAGTGTCGCCGGCTGCGTATGCCAAAGCAGCGCGCCAGACGTAGCAGTCGTGTGACCAGGACTCAACCGCCCTTTGCCGTAATTGTCCAGTCCAATTAAATCCATGGCGTGAAGAATCTCGCGGTTGCGCATGATCCAGGCCCAGACCTTGCCGGTCCGCAGGTTTTCCGCGCTCAATAAAGTGATACCCACGTCGATCCCAATGACATCGGTGTCGACCCAGCCGTTGTTGGGGTTGAAGGCGTCGACGAATCCGAACTTGCTATAGACTTTCGCTCCGAACTTCTCTTGCATCGCACGCAATGCCGCAACCGAAATATCAGGTGTGAACATCAGCGAACCACCCGCGGCCGAAGGCACAACTGTTCCATCGATCGCCGGATCGCGCGGCGGCCCACCCCAAGCCAAATACCCTTTCTGACTGTCCGATGCAGTGATGCCCCAAATGTCCGGACCATAGCCGGGAAACTCCGAGGCCAGGCTGATGCAGAAAGCCCTATGGGCCCGAGTCGCGTTGATGGAGTTTATGAAGTAGTCAGTGCGCGTGCCTCTCCGCTCGCGGCGCTGCCGGTAATCGATCCAGGCGTGAGCGTATTGATGCATAAAGAGCGGGACGCCCTTTGCCGTCTGATACGTGTAGCCAGCGTACGTCATGCGTTCGCGCCGGAAGGCGTACCAGGAGCGCGGCGAGATCGGATGGGTAGGCGAACCAATGGCCAACATGTAAAGGATCGTGTCCTCGCTGTAGGTGTCCCAACGGTTCTTGAGAAAGCCGCTTTCCGGTTTCCAGCCATGCGAAAGCAGAGTGGGATGATTGTTGAGCATCCACTTGAAATCCGTCCGCTCATAGATCGTCGTGGCTAAGCGCACGATCTCTTTGTCATCGCGCAATGCCTGCCGCGTGGTAAGCACGCCGGCCAGAAGCAAGGCCGAGTCAATAGACGATACTTCGCTGTTCCAGCGCCTCGTGCCTGTCCTGGCATCCAGCCAGTGATAGAACCAACCATGAAATTGTTCGGCTCGCGATGAGAAGAAACGCAAAGTCGCCCGCACTCGCTCCTTCGCCTGGTCGCGAGTTATCCACTGGCGCTCGGCGGCAATGCAGATTGCCGTCAGGCCAAAGCCGGTAGCGGCGATGCTCGCAACGCCTTGATGATTCTCATCGAGCGGTGAGCCGTCAGTGCGCGCGCGGTCAGCAACCAATCCCGTGTTCGGATCAGCCTGCTCCCAGAAGTAGCGGAATTCGCGCCGCTCAAGGTCTTCCAGAAAGTTTTCATCTCGTGCCGAAAGAGAGGGGGGTGAGGCTGTTGGCTTGAACCCGTTGGCGGGGGAGTAAGGGAAATGAACGAGTAAGCAGGCGAGGAGTAAGGAAACAAGTGCGCGCTGAGACGAAAGGTAGAAAGCAAAAGGAGAAGGGTTGCGCGCGGTCGTCATGTTGTCACTCGTTCCTGGATCCGATCACCCGGGGCACTAGCCCGACCGCAAAGGAGGGCTCGGTCTTTGGTAGGATCAGCTTGAGTTAAAAGAGCACTTAAATACTGGGAACGCGGGCGCCATCGCCCGCATTGAGCGCGAAGCGCGAACGCCTCGCCTTTGAAGGTTAGCCTGGCCCGGCTTAGCGGGCGAGGGCGCCCGCGTTCCCAGTACCAGGGAGTCTTATTCGATGAGAAACTTAAACTGGCCCACTACCCAATTTCTGGATGCGAAGAGATGAGCCCTCCCTGACGGTCGGGCTAGTGCCCCATTGCACGGGCCTACCTGTTAACCGCAAAGGTCGTTACCAGTTCGTGCTCGTCCGCTGAACTCGTGCCCACCATTACTTTGAACTCGCCTGGTTCTACTACGAAGCGCATCTCACGGTTATAGAAGCCGAGGAGTGCGGGAGTAAGCGTGAACTCGACCATCCGTTTCTCTCCCGGTCGCAGTGTTATCCGCTGAAAACCTTTGAGCTCCCTAACGGGCCGGGTGACGCTCGCCGCTACGTCCCGAATATAGAGTTGCACTACTTCGTCGCCTGCGCGTTTACCTGTGTTCGTGACGTCAACGCTGACAGTCACCTGGCCGTCGGGGCGAATGGTTCGCTGACTCAATCGCAGATTCGATAGTTGAAACTGCGTATAGCTAAGGCCGTAGCCGAAAGGAAAGAGCGGCGTCCACGAAACGTCCAGATATTTTGAGCTGTACTTGTTGCTTGCATCCGACGGCCGGCCAGTGTTCATGTGGTTATAGTAGAGCGGTTCCTGGCCCACGGCGCGGGGAAAAGTGACCGGCAGCTTGCCGCCCGGGTTAACATCGCCAAAAAGCACATCGGCGATTGCGTTGCCGGCTTGCGTGCCGCCAAACCACGTTTCGAGAATTGCCGGCGTGTTCTCAGCTATCCAGTTAATCGTTAAAGGCCGCCCGTTCATCAGAACTACGACGACCGGCTTACCGGTGGCCTGAACGGCTTTGACCAGATCCAACTGGCGGCCCGGCAGATCCAGAGAGGCGCGCGAAGCCGCCTCGCCGCTCATATCGGCCGACTCGCCCACTGCCACGATTACCACATCTGATTTACGCGCGGCGCGCACAGCCTCGTCAATTCCATTGATCGCGTCGCCCTCGATGTCACAACCTTTGGCGAAAGTAATTTTGGTTGCAGAGGAAACCTTGGCCTTGATGCCGTCGAGCAGAGTGACTGCGTTGGCCACGTCGCCATCGCCTGTCCACGAACCGAGCATGTCTTTCTGATCGTTCGCCAACGGACCGACGAGTGCGATTGACTTCACTTCTTTGCTTAGCGGCAGCGTCTCGTGATCGTTTTTCAGCAGGACTTGAGAACGCGCGGCGATCTCACGCGCGGCGGCGAGATTCTCAGGGCTGAGGAGACCCGAACGCCCGCGTGCCTCGTCCGTATAGGGATGGTCGAACAGGCCCAGCCGAAACTTGATACGAAGAATGCGCCGCACCGCTTCATTAATTGTCGCGAGTGAAACCTGGCCGCTGCGCAAGAGTTCCGCGCCGTGCTTGTTATAAAGCCGGCTGACCATCTCCATGTCTACTCCCGCGTTGAGTGCCTCGCGGGCAGCGTCCTGTTCATTCGCTGCCAAACCATGGTTGATGAGTTCCTGTACCGAAGTGTAATCGCTGACCACGAAGCCGTCGAACTTCCATTCGTTGCGTAAGATCGTGGTCAAGGTAAAAGGGTTCGCGGAAGAAGGGACACCGTTGAGATCGTTGAAAGCGCTCATGAAAGTGCCGACGCCTTCGTCGCGCGCGGCTTTGAAGGGCGGCAGGTAAACCTCGCGCAAGGTACGCTCTGACATATCGGCCGGGTTGTAGTCGCGGCCTGCCTCGGCTGCGCCATAGGCGACCCAATGCTTGGCGCAGGCCAGGACTCGATCAGGAGCGCTATAGTCACGGCCCTGGAAACCGCGCACGCGCGCGCGGGCAATGATCGCGCCCAGGTAGGTATCTTCACCCGCACCTTCGACTATGCGACCCCAACGCGCATCGCGCGCAACATCAACCATCGGGGCAAAGGTCCAATGAACCCCGGCGGATCTCGCCTCAGCCGCCGCAATGCTCGCGGATTTTTCGGCCGCGGCTGGATCCCAACTGCTTGCTTCGCCGAGCGGGACTGGAAAGATTGTGCGATAGCCGTGAATCACGTCAAAGCCGAAGATCAAAGGAATCTTCAGCCGCGATTCCTTCACTGCGATGGCCTGAAGTTCATTCGTCCTCTGGACGCCGCGTACGTTGAGGGTTGATCCAAGCAAACCCTTCCGGACGAGGTCAAGATGCTCGGGCCGAAAGTTTCCATTCGCCTCGCCGTCGAGCTGCTGAAGTTGTCCGAGTTTTTCTGCGAGCGTCATCCGCGCCAGGAGCGCGTTGATCTTGTTTTCGATGTCCGGCCGTCGCACCTGGGCGAAGGCGGGAAGGCTGGATAGAGTAAGAACGAGAATTACTGCCGCGATTATCGATCGGACAAGTTTCATCTAGGCACCTTCTATTGAGCTATTGAAGAGTATCTGTTACTCGTAAAGATTCCCTGGGGGTTTTTCGTGTGGCTTCGTGGATCGATCCTTTAGAAAAGATGCGCCACTAAACCACACGAAGTGTTCGTTGCATAACTGTTGTTGAAGCCCTGCCCTAAACCAATTTGTCGCTAAATTATGGCCTCAGTATACTACAGTGTGTTGCTAATCTGCGGGCCATTAGCCCGACCGTTAGGAAGGGCTCGGAGGTGTCTTGATAACCTCCCGGAAGGTCGGCTTAGTGCTCATACCTTTTTCCATGGAAACAGGCTGTTGGCCTGATGTGCGGTAAGGCTCAGCCTTTCCGCTACTGCTCAGCGAGGAAACACGACTTGCCGCCAAGCTCACTTGCTAAACGCCGAAGGCGCTCGCCAGTTTCAGCCCAGGGCAACGCCCTGGGTTACGAACGCCATTTGTTTAGAACTCTGAAGGAGTTCGCGAATACTCCGGATCACCTCGCGTGATTCGCGAACACCTTCAGTGTTGCAGGGTATCATTCGATCGATACCCAGGGCGTTGCCCTGGGCTGGGATTCACGAACGCCTTCGGCGTTGGAGAATGCAGAGGCATCGGAGTGGATTCTGATCGGTCAAGAGAACGCGTAATGACCATCATCACCTTCAGGTTCGTACTGGCTACTCTAATCCTCTGCAACGGCTTGAGCGCATCCCTTGCCCTAGCGCAGCAAGGGCCCAAGTCCGCGGGTGCTCAGCGCGAACAGATCGCATCACTCCTCCGCGAAGCTGCGTCGCTCATGCAGGCAAGTAAGTTTGATGAGGCCGAACCGCTGCTGCGACGCGTCGTTGCGATCGCGCCCTCCAATGCGGACGCACACAATCTGCTCGGTGTAATTCTTGACCAGCGCGGCCGGACCGACGTCGCTGAACGCGAGTATTCAGAGGCTTTGCGCTGGAACCCGCGAGCGAGTTCCGCGCGCGCAAATCTGGGGGTATTGCTGGCTCGAACCGGCAGGTCCGAGAGAGCCGTGCAGGCTTTTGAAGAGGTACTGCGCCAGGTTCCGGACCATCCTCAGGCGACGCTTAACCTGGGCCTCCTGTACGTCGCGCGCGGAGACTTTGATCGCGCCGTTCCGCTGCTCGAGAAGGCGCGCGCGTCTCAGCCGGACAACGTCATCGTACTATCGCAGCTTGGCCTGGCTCTGTATCAGCTCAAGCGGATAGACGAAGCGTCAACGATCCTCGCGTCGGCTGCGGAGGTGGCGCCGAATGATCCTGATGTTCTCTACGGTTCCGGCCTGGTCGCGGCAGCGCGCGGCGATAGCGACGCTGCACTCGACTTCTGGCGGCGGGCGCTCACGCAGCGTTCGGATTTCGCGGCAGCGAATTTCATGATTGGTGAAGAACTTAGAAAGCAACGCCGCTATGAGGGTGCGCTGGAGTTCTACCAAAGGGCGCTGACGCAGGACCCAACACAGCTGGTCCACTATGTCCGGCTGGGCGGGACCTACATGTTGCTGGTGCGATACGACAAGGCTTTTGAGCTGTTTCAAAGGGCGGCGCAACGCTTTCCTTCGTCGGCGGAGGCTCACTACTTTGCGGGCACAGCGGCGCGCGGGCTCGGTGAGTATGCCGTGGCTGAAGCGGCACTGCGCAAGTCTCTATTAGTCAAAGACAATAACGTGGACGCCCTGGCGCAACTGGGATTTGTCCTAAGCGAGCGTGGCCAAACTGCTGAAGCAGAGAAACTCTTGCGGCGGGCCATCGCGCTGGATGCGCGTCACTTCTATGCGCATTACGACCTGGGCCGTTTGCTGGTGCGAATGAAGCGGTACCAGGAGGCGATAGGTTTTTTGCAGGGCGCGGTGCGGCTAAGAGAGCGCGATCCGGGGGCGCACTATCAACTCTTTATTAGCTACTCGCGGCTTAAGCGGAAGGACGAAGCAGATCGTGAGCTGGTGCTCTTCAAGCAGTATGACGAGGAGCGAAAGACGCGCCGCAGCGAGGGCGAAGAACGCATCGAAGACACGCTGCCGCGTCCTGCTCAAGACAAACCAAACTAGACTCCTGACTTTGAAGTTGTCGCGACTGATCTATTCGCCCTGATCTTCAGTCCCGGAGGGACCTAATGTTTATAGAACCAGCACCACAAAGAACTTAAAGCTCCTGAGGAGCGAAATGTCTGTTCAATGGCACACATTGCGCTCCTCCGGAGCTAAAGACTCTCTCTCTCCGGCAATACGATCTATAAACATTTGGCCGCTCTGCGGCCAGAATAAGATTCCAGTCAGGACTATTTAGACCACCACACTAATTTCGTGTCTCCAATTTTTGCAGCCGTTTCGTGTGGTTTCGTGGATCGGTTCTTTAGTTGCGGAAGGCGATCCACGAAATCACACGAAACAATTGGTGCTAACAGGTGTCCACTGGTTTTGGCGTTTCATAAACCGACTGAGCGTCGAAAACAAAAACAGCCCGACACCTAAGTGCCGGGCTGTACGTTTGGATCCAGTGAAACCGGACCCTTAAAACTGAATGCGTCCTTGTATCTCGACCACTCGTCCTGCCAAGCCGCGTTCCGCGCGACCGAAGAGGGCGTTCTGCACTTGTGTGCTCGGGCTGTTGAAGTTGAATGGCTGCAGATTCAGGAGATTGAAGACATTGAAGAGGTTTGCCTTTATCTCGAGGAACCTGCCTTCGCCGCCGAATAGGCTGCTTAAACCAAACTTCTTGCTGACAGCCATATCAACGTTAAAGTAACGCGGCCCGCGGAACGAGTTGCGGCCGATGCCCGGCAACTGGAACCCGACCGGCGCCGTGGTACTGAAGAAGGCCGCGCCACCGCCCGGGAAGTTGCTGCCGGTAAGGAACGCGTTGTTCGAGGTATCCGTGCCCGCGCCGCCGGTGTAACTTACCGGCCGCACCGGACAGATACTCGGGCCCCGCGTGCTGAGGCATTGGCCGATCACAGGAGTCCAGGGAAATCCTGTATGCGCGGTAAGAATGCCGCTCAACTGCCAACCGCCCAAAATACTAGCGGCCGCATCGTGACGGTTCCGGAAAATCGGCAACTCCCAAAGTGCCGAGGCGACCAGGTTGTGGCGCACGTCATAGTCCGAAGGACCAACTTCCTGACGCACGTCGAGGGGGTAAGTAGGATTGGTGTTTGCCGTGGGCCCGTCGTACGAGACGACGTCAGTGCTCTTGGCAAAGCGATAGATCGCGTCAAACTGAAAACCGCCTGAAAATCGCCGCGTCAGTCTGGCGATCAAAGCATTGTAGCTGGCGTTCGTGTCCGGGGTTGGAAACAAGATATTCGAGAAGGCCCCTGAACCCGAGAAGAAAAAGTTTTCGTTAACCAGCCGGATCAACTTCCGACTCTTGCTGCCCTGATAACCAATCTCGGCAGTCAACTTGGCCGGCAGGCTGTACTGCCCTTCCAACGAATACGTGTAGACGTAAGGCGTCGGCACCTTGGCCGGCGCGCCCCAAATTTCCACCTGCGCTCCCGGGGGCAGGATGGGGATGCCGTTTGAATTGAAGGTCGCCCGCAAAGCCGTGTTTGTCGGATAGCTGAACGGAGAGTTGTTCGCGCCCAGCGCATAAAGAATCTGTCCGCCGTTGAACGGAGAACTGAAGTCCCCCTGTGACTGCGGGGCGGTGCCACAGCAGATGGCGTAACGCGCAAAGTACGGCGGGTTGCCGCGGGTGTTGGCGAATTCAAGCAGAGGGATGCGGTTGTAGGCGATGCCGAAACCTCCGCGCAGAACGAACTTACTTTCGCTCATCAAGCCGTGATACTTATCACCGAAGTTTGGGCTGTAGGCAAAACCCAGACGCGGCGCGAAGTTGTTTCGATCCGGTGGGTAGAGCGATTTGACGACGGCGAGCTTTGCTCCCGACAACTCCTGACCGGCCGGACCTAGAATCAAGTTGCTGAGTATTCCGTTCTTCTCTGTCAGAGGAGCGAAGTACTCCCAGCGCAGGCCGAGATTCACAGTCAAATTGGGCCGCAGCTTCCAGTCATTCTGGACAAACAAGGCGTCGGTCGATGCGCGGAAGTTGCGCTTGGACTGCGCGGGTCCGCCCGTTCGCGGGTCCGCGTTGATCTGATAGAACAACGGCGTGTCGTTGGCAAAGTTGAATAGCCCGGCGAAAGTGTAGAGGGGCCGTGAACCGCCGGAGAGATCGTTGTTGTCCTGCTCCCAGCGGCGTTCTCCACCTAAGCTCCACGCCTGGTTTCCGCGCACCCAGCGGAACGTATCGCGAAATTCGAAAGTGTTTTCGGAAAAGATGCCGGGCGTCGTCTCTGCCCAGGGCGCGCCGAAACGGATGCGGTCAAACGGCAGAGTTTCGATTTCGATTCGCGGAATGCCGAAGTTTGTACCATTCGACGAAGCGATTTCGTCGAACGAGAAACGGGTGGCATTAAAGCGTGCTTCGTTAGTCTTGGTGGAGGAGATCGTCCGCGACCAGGTGATCATGCCGAACAAGTTCTGTGGCGCGGTCGTGATATCGCCCATGGGCCGGCTGCGGCCGGCTGCGTCGCCGCCCAGACCTTTGAATCGTGAAACGTAAGAGCTGAAGGTGAGCGTGTCTTTGCTCGTTACATTGAGATCAATGCGCGGATTAAATTGATTGCCGCGGCTGATGGTCGGAACTGATAGTTGCGCGTACTGGATATCGGGAATGCCGTCACGCGGTCCATTGAGATTGCTGAATGGAATGTATTGACCCTGAGCGCCCTGCAGACTGCCGATATCGAGGCCCCCAGCCAACTGCGTGCAGTTCGTCGCGTTGTAGCCGGCGAAAGCGCAAGTAGCGGGGATAACAGAAACCACTCTCGGCGCGATGCCGGAAGCGCTTAAGATTCGCGCCGCAATACTATTCGGCCGCCCGGCTATGACGGACTGGCGAAACTCCGCGGTTTCAATGAAAGAGTTAACCGTGTCGGTGTTGTTACTGCGCAGGCCTTCATACGAGAAGAAAAAGAAAGCCCGGTTCTTGCCGCCGAAGGTAGATCGGCCGCCTTCACCAAATCGCGGTAGATAGATCGGGCCGCCCACGCTGCCGCCGAATTGGTTAAGGTGTTGGTTCACCCTTATCCCCGGTGCGCCACTGGGGCCGCCATATTTGTTGACTGCGTTTAGACCCGGACTGTTGTTCTTAAGAAAGAGACTGCCGTGAAAGTTGTTCGTGCCGTTTTGCGAGACGGTCATCACCTGCGCGCCTGAGTTGCGACCGTACTCTGCTGAGTAGACATTCGCGATCACGCGCACTTCTTTGACTGATTCCTGGTTCGGCGTAATCACCGCGGCGCCGCCATTGGTCAAACTATTAACGCTGGTGCCGTCGATCTGATAATTGTTCGAAGTTATTCGCTGACCGTTGGCTGAGATTTGCGGTTGATTCTCCGTCTGAAAGATTGAGCGGTTCGACCCGCCTGGCCCGGCCGTGTTGGGTAAACTAACGGCGCCGCCTGCGCCGCCACGCGCTGAGTCGCCGAATACTCCGGGAGTCAATCGCAATAACTCGTAAGGATCTCGACCAAATTGTGGCAGTGCCTTGACCTCCTGGTTGGATATTGCCTTGTCGACGTTTGCGTTTTCAGTCTCTAAAGTTTGGCCGGTCTCCTGAGTTATGGTGACCGTCGCACTAACGTCACCGGGCTCGAGCGCCACGTCAATGCCCTGAACGGCCTCGGCGCTGACCGCGACGTTGTCAAAAACTTTTTGTTTGTAACCAGCCTTTTCGACTGTCAGCTTATATTTCGCCGGCGCCAGGCCCGACACTCTGTAGAAGCCCTCGTCGCTGGCGGTAGTCTCCTGGGTCTTGCCGGTTTCAGTGTTGGTGAGAGTAATTTTCGCCGCCGGTATCAGACCTCCGGCTGTGTCCGTCACTGTGCCCTGGATGCCGGCCTTGAATTGTGCTGCGGCGCTGGTAGACAGGAAGAGAAGAATTAAGCCGCACAAAACTATGCGGAGAGAGAAAAACACTTTATGCATTCAAACCTCCAGCCCGAAATGTCGGGCACAGACACTAAACATGAAATGGTTGATTTGCCGGGAACATCTCTCGGCCGGAATTCTCTTAACAAACTTCTCGGCTGGGGATTGCGATGAAGTTAACACCGAAGTGCCAAGAATACAAAGAGAGTAGTGATGCAGTTTCACGCAAGCAGTTCAGAGTTCAGCCTTTAGGCTGCGGGTTTCATCGGCAAGTAAAGCCGCAAACTAAAGTTTGAACTCTAAACTGCATCAGTACCAAGCGGTAGGAAGGCCGATTAGTGTCCTGGCAGTGTGTTGATAAGTCGAGCCTCGGAGCGGGGCATTAGCCCGACCGTCAGGGAGGGCTCCTTTACGGTACCTTTCGGAGCCCTCCCTGACGGTCGGGCTAGTGCCCCGGCGTGGTAACACATTATTGGGACACTAGCGACGGTCGAGTTTGAACTTCCTGGCTCTATCAGACTCCGCTCTTGGCACTCTGATTGCCGTCACCGCTCTTCTGCGTGCGTCGAATTGGAATCTGTTTTGAATGCATGCAGAGGACCAAAAGACTTGTCGGTTTTCAAGCAATGTACAGCCTGGATATTACAAGCGGAAATTCTCTGCGGCGGCGGGCCGAGCGATCTTGTGAGTATGAAGAATAGTTCCGCGGCATCAATCTTGCACTTCAAGTTTACGCAAGCTGATTTTGAATCATAAGCGGACAAATCGAACAGTTGGTGTGACACGTTCAATTCATCTCAGAAAGAACAGGAAGGGATCATTATGCGAAAGAGTGTTCTATTAATAAGTGGAGTTGGAATCGGCGCGGGTCTGTTGTATGCGTTGACTCGGGGAACTAAGCAGACCGGGGAAACCGGCAATGGAAAGGGAAATGGTAAGACGCAGCCGACGAATCCGGCTTCCAGCAACGGAGCAAACGGCCGGGAGGCCAATGTGCGAAGTATCGACACCGGCGCGTCGATGAGACCGGCACACGCGGAGCCGGTGATAGACGATCTCGGCACGAACCAACACGACGCTGCTGAGCTTCTTAAGACAGTTCGGGATGCTGCATTTGACTCGAACGATGAAAAGCTGGCGCTGGCCCTCGGCCGGCCGGTAGAAGAGATCGAAGCCTGGACCAGCGGCGACGGCACCATTGATGGCGATGTGGTTATGAAAGCCAGGAACCTGGCCGACAAGCGAGGCGTTGAGATCCAGTAATTCGACGCAACCAAAACGACAACTGGACGGGCGCTCGATTTTTAATGGAAGAACGCAAAGCGGCAAAACCAGCAAAATGAGGCCCGAGGGGCCGACACATGGTAGCAAGCGGGTAATCCATTGAAATCCCCCGGTCGCTACCGAGTCTGTGTCAAAAGTCGATTTCTTAACGCCGAAGGCGTTTCATAACTCAGCCCAGGGTAACACCCTGGGACTTGGGCGAGCATCTGAGCCTACGCTGAAGGCGTTGAATAATGACCGGATGCATAACCCGCAAGAGAATGAATTTTTAAACCCTAACAGGGTAATAAGTCCTTCGGGATCTTTGATCCCAGGGTGTTACTCTGGGCTGAGTTAGGGAACGCCTTTGGCGTATGGAGCTCGCACCTTCACGTGTAATCGACTTTTGACACAACCTCTACCGCGACCGGTTCCGTACCTGACTCGGCTAGGCGACTTTTGGGCAAGCCACGTCTCAACTACGCGTCCTTCTTCTTTGGTCGTTCGTTCGCGCGCAAGACACGCTTGCGGAGCCGAATGCTCTGCGGCGTCACTTCCACCAATTCGTCGTCGGCAATGAACTCCAAAGCCTGTTCCAGCGAAAGGTCCTTGACCGGCACCAGCCGCAAAGCTTCGTCGGCGGAAGCCGCCCGCATGTTCGTCAGTTTCTTTTCCTTGATTGCATTTACATCGAGATCGACCGCGCGCGCATTTTCACCCAGCACCATTCCCTCATAAACCCTGATGCCCGGCCGGACAAACAGAGTCCCGCGCTCCTGGATGTTGTAGAGCGCGTACGTCGTCGTTTCGCCCATGCGGTCACCGATGAGCGAGCCGGTCGATCGCCCCCGCATCGTGCCCAGCCACTCGCCCCAGCGCAGGAACAGAGTGTTGAGCAGCCCGGTGCCTTTTGTCTCAGTCAAAAACTCGTTGCGGAATCCAATCAAGCCGCGGGATGGAGTTTCGAATTCCAGTCTGACTCGGCCCGTTCCGTGGTTTACCATCTTGGTCATATGACCTTTGCGACGGCCCATCGCTTCCGTAACTACGCCGATAAATTCTTCCGGGAGATCGATCACGACCTGTTCGATTGGTTCGAGCAGTTTGCCGTCGGCGCGACGAGTTATGACCTCGGGCTTCGACACCTGAAGCTCATAACCTTCGCGGCGCATCATCTCGATCAGGATCGCCAACTGTAATTCACCGCGACCGGACACTTTGAATTGATCCGGCGAGTCGGTCTGCTCAACGCGGATGGCAACGTTGCCTAGCACTTCCTTTTCGAGTCGTTCCCACAACTGCCGCGACGTTACATATTTTCCTTCCTTGCCTGAGAAAGGAGAATTGTTGACCCCGAAGATCATAGCGATAGTTGGCTCGTCTACGGCGATTACCGGCAGCGGCTGCGGGTTGTCGATGCTGGTGATGGTCTCGCCGATCTCAATCTCATCCATGCCGGCCAGCGCGACAATCTCGCCATACGAAGCGCGCTCGGCCGGGGCGCGCTTCAATCCTTCAAAGACGTAAAGCTGGGAGATCTTTGTCTTCTGAATCGTGCCGTCGCGTTTCGCGATCGCGACCTGCTCGCCGACCGCGATTTCGCCGGAGTAAATTCGGCCAATGGCCAAACGCCCGACGTATTCGCTGTAATCCAAATTCGCGACCAGCAACTGCAGGCTGTCCTTGCGAATTGGCCGCGGCGCGGGGATCGTCTCGACGATCTGATCGAACAGAGGTTTGAGGTCGAGGGACTCTTCCGTCAGAAGCTTCTTCGCAGTGCCTTCGCGAGATACGGCATAGAGAATCGGAAACTCGATCTGATCGTCCGTGGCATCGAGATCCAGGAAGAGTTCATATATCTCGTTCACGACTTCTTCGGGCCGCGCGTCCTGTCGGTCGATCTTGTTGACGACCGCGATCGCGGGGAGGCGGGCTTCCAAAGCCTTTCGCAAAACGAAGCGAGTCTGAGGCAGACAGCCCTCGGCTGCGTCAACCAGAAGCATCACTCCGTCAACCATTTTCAGAACGCGTTCGACCTCACCGCCAAAGTCTGCGTGGCCGGGCGTGTCGAGGATATTGATTTTCACGTCGCGGTAATGCACCGAGGTGTTCTTGGCCATGATGGTGATGCCGCGCTCACGCTCGAGGTCCATCGAATCCATCACACGCTCGCGGACCTGTTCGTTGTCACGAAAGGTCCCGGATTGGCGCAGCATCGCGTCCACCAGAGTGGTCTTGCCATGATCTACGTGAGCAATAATCGCAATATTACGAATGTCGTTTCTTTGTTCAGTCATAATAATCCAGCTATAGAAGAGAACGTCAAAATATTTCAGGTTGGGGCAAACTTCTGATTCTAGCACGCGCGAGCGGATAACTCCCGGCGCGGGGGAACATGGTCGTTTCTTAATGTGGATTTGCTGATTTTATCAGCGGTAGACTTCGCGACGGTGTCGCACGCGGTTGATGCGCACCACTCGGACGGCATCGGTAACCTCGTAAACCACACGATAGTCGCCTACGCGGATTCGCCAATCGTTGTCGGTTCCGGACAGCTTCCGGCAACCGAGAGGACGCGGATTCCGGGCAAGCGCCTGAATCGCGTCAATCACTCGGTTATGCAGTTTGGCGGAGAGTTTCTTGAGATCTCTTTCAGCGGCGCGTTCGAGGAAGACGCGATACATGATTATTTAGCTCGGCGTCCGGCAAGGTATTCTTCAAGCGGCCGGTATTGAAGCTTCTTCCGGCGTGTGCGCTTAAGCAAAGCGACGTCTTCCGCATCTTCGGCTCGCTCCAGCAGTTCCTTGTAATCCTTAATCGGGATAATAACGGACACGGGCTTACCGTTACGCGTTACGATTTCGGGTTCACGAGCGGTCGCTTTCATGTCTCTTAAATTAACATCGTGCGGCTTTGGCGTAAACCTCTAAGCGCTGTCGAGACAGTGTAATTTGTCTTGCGCTGCAAGAGTTCGCAGTATGCCGTTGCGGATGACCTTGGGGCGACGATGTCAGTACCGGGAGCGATCTTCAATGCAGGCGATGGCCGAGTTCGGCAGGACGATGCCCCGGTCGCTACCGCTCACGGTACTGACCTCTCTCCGTTCGTAACCCTGAACCAGGGTACTTGCCCTCTTCTGGGATGCGACAGGAGCGGTCGTGGCTATTGGAACCTTCACCTCGCGCCTTTAACCAGTCTGCCCAAAACTACGAGAGCGCCCAGGTGATACGAGTTATGATCGGCGACCAAAAGCGCTTCGCGCAGGATCGTTTGGCCGCTGCCGTGCGGAATCGCGCTGAACAAATTAGTCGATTGATCCGCGACCAGTTTTTCCATCTGCTTCAAATCAGCCCGAAACTTTTCCGCCGATTCCTGCCAGAGTTCGACGTTGCCGAGTTGAGCCGGCTTTGGCCAGTAGCCTTCCGGCCATTTTGGTGAGACATGCTTTGCGTCGCGGCAGAATTCAAGGATGTCCCACTGCGCGATGCGCATGTGCTCGAGCACCTGCCAGGCGGTGTAGGGCAAGCCTTCAATCCGCTGGCCGCAACTCTCTGGGGGGAAGCCGGCGATGAAATCATCAAAGCTGATGTGAGCATCGGCTCCGCGCAAAAGGGAAACCAAGTGATCGCGGAGTGTCTGTTCGTTGTCGGCACTAAGTTCATCTGGCATAAGTCTGTCCTGAAGACTTTCTGAGAAAACGGTTCAACTCGTTCCTGGGAGCGCGGACGGCCCGTCCGCAATTCAAAGCAAGACGCTCAGCTATTTCAACACGAAACCTTTTCGCGCTTCGCGCTCAATGCGGACGGGCCGTCCGCGCTCCCAGCTTTAAGGCGCCCCTCACCGCTTGCGACTAATCCGGTATGCATCGTAGCGGCAGACGGCCGCATAGTCACAGAACTTACAAGTTATTTTTCCACGCGACGGCTTGACCTTGAAGTGCCCGCCACGCATGCCATCGATGGCTTCCCAGATTCTTTTTTCTACCTGGCGCCGCAGGCGCGTGAACTCAACATCGTCGACATGTGTCGCCCGAGTAGTGTCCGTACAGTCAATGAACATGCGGCGGTAGATACCCTGATTCAGTCTTGGCCCGCGGGCTTTCAATTTGTAATAGCCGCCGCCGGCCAACTCGTAACCCGGCAAAAATAATTGTTCGAGAGCCGCCAGGTAAATCGGAATCTGTACCTGGCGTCCGGTTTCAATGTCCTCGATCTTCGCGCCCTGCGAGAGCTTGTAATCGTAAGCGACCGCCACTCCTTCGCGCTCGTTCACGTCAACCCGATCGATTTGACCCTGGAAGAGAGCGGTCTCAGCCCGGTCGACACCGGCACGGTTCAACTTCAAAAACTCCGTCGATGATCCAGGATCGCTGGCCTGCGAAGCGCGGCCGAAGGCGAGTTCGAAATACGCCGGTCGAATTCCGCGCGGGTTGGTCTTCTCCTGCAGGCGAAGTTCATAGAGCAGGACCTGATCCAAGATCAGCTTGCGGATCTCGCAGTCAATCTTCCAGATCCGTTGGTTCAAAGGGGGCACAAGAGTTTCGTGCTCTCTGAAAACATCGTCCGCGGTCTTGCTCAATTGCAGACGTAACTCTGCTCGATCCAAATCGGGCAGGTATTGCTTGCGATATTTTTCGAAGAACCGCCGCAGAATGTCGTGCAGCAATTTGCCCGCATCGATTGCCTGCAGATCGAGCGCCGCTTCACTGCGCGGTTCGAGTCGAAGTACGCGGGCGGCAAAGAAACGGAAAGCGCAATTGCCGTAGGTGCTCAACCCGCTGGCGCTGTAGACATGTTCAGGGCCGAAGTGCCGGGCGAGCAGGGCCAGCAGATCAGGATTCGTGATCTCGCCGTCACGAGATCCAAACAACGCGCCGTTTCTTTCTCGTTCGATAGCGACGCGGCGCAAGGCTGAGTCTGAAACAAAGTCCCGCGATTCGGCTTCAGCGAGCAAGTCTTTGATTTGAGCCGGCGACAAAGATCGCTGGCGGCTGTTGCCGGGATCGCGCAGCTGGCTTTGCCGGATCAGGAAGGTCGAGAATTCAGACGCGGTGGAAACCTCTGTCAATTCGCGTGTATCGAGGTCACCGCGAATCTGCTCCGTCGAGAATTCATTCGCGGGAATGACCCGTTTCAACTCTTCGATGTAGTAAGACGCAACCGTCTCACTTGCGGCGCTGGTCGCCAACGGCCGCGTCAGATACAGACGTTCAGTGGCGCGACACGCAGCCTGGTAGAAATAGTGTTCTTCCTTCAGCAGCGTGTCCGTCGAAATGTCTTCGAGATAGATGCCGTGCTTCTGCAGGCGCACTCGTTCTTCGTGCGGATACAGCCAGTCACGCGATGTTTTCAGCGGGAAGCCGCCCTCGATCAGACCCGCAATGAAGACTGCGCGAAAGCGCAATCCGCGCACGTCCGTGGCTTCCAGCACTTTCAAGCCATCACGATTCGCTGCCCCAATCGCCAGCACCTGCGAACGCAGAGAGCGCTCGACCTCGTCAATGAAACTTGAGAGGGGCACGGGTGTCAGAAGCCCGACGGTTAGGGAGGGCAGCGTGGCCCTCGCTGACGCTCGGGCTTCTGAGACAACCTCAGCAGCGTAATCGAAACTTCTGACCGCGGCGGCCAGAGCCCGCCGCAGACTTTCCAAGCCGCGCACATCCAGAACCGCCTGGGGGACATCCGCAGCCGGCCCGGTCTGATGAAACGATCTTCTAACCTGTTTCGAGAATTCGAATTTATCGAGGGTGGACATTAACTCCGCGCGCAACTTCTCTGGTTCAGCCTCTGCCGGCAAACTCGCGAGGAGCTTTTGCATGTGCTCAATCAGAAGCACAGACCACGCGATAGCTGCCGGATGAATTGGCGCGGGTTTCTGGCGACGGACAGGGGCTTCGTCCGGCGGCGACTCGTCTTCCGCTGCGGCGGCCGCGTCTACTGCTTCATTTTCCCCACCCGCGATCAATGATTGCGCCGCTTCGGGAGAAGGGAACTTATCGATCAAGCGGCGCGCGCGGTCGGTCCACTCGGTTACCCTTAACTCGCTGCCTACATAAGCGATCACGTTTTCGAGCACATCGGGCAGCCAACGCCCGATGCCAAGATCAGCGCGTAGTCGTTCCGTGCGGCGCTCTTCATCCAGATCTGAAGTTTGTTGACCGGCGCGTGGGCGCGTTTCATCTCGAAGCAGCGAAGCATACTGCTCGTCAAAAGTTTCGATCAGTTCAGGCAGGGCATCGACTGCGACCCGGAAGTATCCGGTCTTTACCAGGTGAGCGAGATCGCTGGCCTTTGGATTTCTGATATGTTCGCGGTTCGTTTCTCTGAGCAGCTGAAACAACTTTCCGCAGGCGCGAATGGCAGGCGTGTCGACCGCTTCGACGCGCCGTTCGAGATTGGCCGGGATCGATTCGTCCGCGCACACGCGCAGAATTGTGTCTGCATACGCAGCCCGCTCGCGCACCACCAGAGCGATCTCAGAGAGCTGAAAACCTTCGGTGAGAATCAGTCGCTTGATTTCTTTGGCGATCGATCTGATCTCCACTTCACGATCCCCACACTCGAAGTAGCGCAAATTGTTAATTTGCGATTCTTCCTCCGCTTGCGACTCTTCTTCCGAAGGTCCACGCAAATTAGCAATTTGCGCTACTTCGATTTGCGCTACGTTGAATAGCCGTTCACGCAACGGAAGGAGCGCTTCACTGACACCCTCAACGTTCTGGCTCACCTTTATTTCAAACTCCGCGATTGACTCCAAATGTTCGATAGTCGATTGAAACGGGCGAAAGATATCTTCATTGCCGGCATCGCCGTTGAGATTGACGATTACATTCGGCACTGCCGGAATCAATTGCCTCAGGATCTCGCCCTGCACCGGAGTGAAATCAAAGAAGCCGTCGAGCACCAGGAGCTCCACCTGATCCAGCCACGGCAGAGAGACGGATCGTCCGTCAACTTCGCCGCGCAGGACTTGGAGCGCCCGCAGTTGGTCGGCATCTTCGTCAGTTAGATTGAAACGATTGAGGGCGTCGGCGTACGCGGCATAAATCAGTGCCACCTCACGATCGAAATCGAGTTGCGAGCGGGGTGAACTGGCTGAGACCCCGCTCGGGTCTGATTCGTCATGTGCGCCTTCAGCAGATTCGGCCGCGCGTTGTTCGACGGCAATCTGAAATTCCTCCGGTGTTTTTCCCGCGCGCTGAAACTCGCCAATCAGAGAAGCAAGTGTGTTGACACAACCGTCGCGATTAGCCAAGGGCTTTATCGCCTTCAGCTTTCCGGCGGCGCCGAGTTGTTTAATGATTTGAGAAATCAGACTGCGTCGCAGCGGGAGTTCTTCGCGGTCGATGGCTATGCGGGGCGGGAGGAGGGTATGTTCATCCTCCGCAGGTGTCAGAGGCCCGCGCGTGAGCAAGGGCTCGGTGTCGCCACTTGCCCTCCCTGACGGTCGGGCTTCTGACACAATCGCGCCGGACAGGATGCGTCTAACGAGCCCGCGAAAAAGATAAATCGGAAACTCACCCCAGACACCGCGAGCTTCCTTACCGTCCAGCAGTTTGTCGGTGACCAGGTCGAGCAGCGGATGCGAGGCGGCAATGTAGAGCAGTCGATCGGCCTGGCCATTCGAAACATACTCAGCGCATCGCGCCAGCAAACGCTGGCGATTGTTCCCGAGCACAGGCCCTAACCAGATTTCTCTTCCCACTTTATCTATCCACAGATTACGCAGATTACAGAGACTTAACCGAAAATACTTTGGTGCAGTTAGGTAACCTATTAGCTGGAGATACCACTCAACGAGCCATCGAGGACGGCGGCAGAGTGTAGCCCCGGGCGTAAGCCCGGGGGTCAAGCTCCCCCCAAGTATTTATTGAGCCCGCAAAAGCGGGCGACAGATTCTTTACCCCTTAGCAGGCTGCTGAAAAACCATTTGGCCTCGGTAACGGCGGCAGAACGATCCACGAAATCACTCGAATATGGGGGCAAATCGAAAATCTTCTTCGTGCTTGTTTCGTGTGAGTTCGTGGATATCTTTGGTTTTTCAGCAACCTGTTAAAATAGTGCCGCGTGTCGTGCCGCCCCGCATGCGCCGGCTCGTAACTTACTGCCCAGTTGTGTGCTGGCGGCGAAGCAGCGGCAGCTCGTCTTCTTCTGCGATCTCGGTCTGTGCCTCCGCAGGCTGAGGAAGTACGAGCGGGGCCTTTCCCGCGTCCTCACTTTCGTCCTCCATGGCGTCGTCGACAAAATCCTGAGGCAATTTCTTCGTAGCGCGTGCGCCCAGTTGTCTGATGTTTTCTATCCGACTAACAATATTGCCCCGACCCGAAATGAGCTTCATCCGCGCGTTCTCATGGCTATCTTGAGCCGCCTGAAGTTTGCGACCAATATCATGGAGATCCGTAACGAACGCAGCAAACTTATCGTAGAGTCTGCCAGCCTGCTTTGCGATCTTAAGCGCATTCCTATTCTGGTCCTCTTGCCGCCAGAGGTTATGGATGGTGCGCATAGTCGCCAACAACGTCGAAGGACTAACGATGACGAGATTCTTCTCGAAAGCTTGATCAAATAACCTTTCATCATTCTGTACTGCAATCATGAAGGCACCTTCGATTGGCACGAACATCAACACGAAATCCAGAGAATTAAGCTTGTAGTGGTCTTGATACTTCTTTAGATCAAGTTCGCTGACATGCTTGCGAAACGCATTGATGTTCTTCTTCAACTCTGCCTCACGCTCAACTCCATCGGCCAGAGTGCAGTAGCGCTCATAGGCCACAAGATTTACCTTCGAGTCGATCACTAAGTGACGGTTTTCCGGTAGGTAGATTATTACATCGGGACACGACCGCTTTCCCTCTTCTGAGGTTAGGGTCACCTGTACGTCGTACTCTCGACCCTTAACTAAGCCCGACATTTCAAGCACCCGCTCCAGGATGATCTCACCCCATGCTCCTTGCGTCTTGGATTGACCTTTGAGTGCGTTGGTGAGGTTTATTGCGTCTTGGCTGATTTGAGTGTTGAGGTCACGGAGGTTCTTAATCTCAGTTTCAAGTGAGAACCGCTGTTTTGATTCCTTGTCGTACGTTTCTTCCACCCTTTTTTCGAATGCCAGAATTTTCTGAGCGAGTGGGTTAAGCAAGGCCTCTATGTTGGACTTGTTCTGTTCTGTAAACCTCTTACTCTTGTCTTCAAGAATCTCGTTGGCCAAGTTCTTGAACTGAATACCAAATTCTGTGCGCACCTCACTAAGTAATCCTAGCTTTTCTACTTCTTCCTGCCTCCTCGCCTCTGAATCCGCCAAGCTTGAAGTGAGTCCGAGAATATCAGCTTGAAGCGTGTTAATTCTTTGCTCGCGATCCTCGCCTTCCGATTCTAACTTTAGAGCCTGAGCAGCTTTCGCTTCGGCACTCGAACGACGGGCTATTTCCTCTTGTAACTGCAATCGCAAAGTCTGAGTCTCTGCCAGAGTTTGATCCCGCCCAGCGTTCAGTCCGTTCAATTCGGTATCTTTGTTAGAAATGCGTTCGTGTAGCGTAGCGAGTTGTGTCCGAGTGAGCAGCCACACAATAAACGCGCCGGCGGCAAGGCCAAACATTAGCACGAGGAAAGAGATGAGCATCGCTGTTTCTCCAAGATTTCTGGGGAATTGTATCAGAGACTGTTTCGGAAATGAAACAGCGTCGCAAACACGGAAACGAAGGAGAATCCTCGTGGTCTATATTCAAGGAATCACGTTTTGAGATCGAAGACTAAACTCTTATCGCCCTCTCCCTCTGGGAGAGGGTCGGGGTGAGGGCTTACGTGGGCGTCGACCCCACTTGAAATTCTTGTCGTTGAATGCCATTCAGCGACGACGGAGCAAATGAAAAGATTGCGCACGCAAGCCCTCATCCCCAGCCCTTCTCCCAGAGGGAGAAGGGAGAAGAGAGAAAAACTCATAGTTCGTACTCCCAAGCTAACGTCCAAAACACGCAACCAACCTCTCGTAGACTTTGCGAGTCACCCGCACGTCGTTCAAATTGTATTCGCGAATCTCGGCGAGCCTGCCGGCCTGGTAAAGGTCGTAGACTTTGCTGCCTTCGACTTCGCCGGTCTTGCTTGACTCAATACCCAGTGCCCAGGCGATGTCATCCAGACCGACGCGGTTGCGACTGCCGAGCCACCAACCCTTCATCGTATCGAACACACCGCGCACGTTGTATTCGCCCAGGTTGATTGGTGGGCGGGCCTCGATATTGTTAACCAGGCAGCGCTGATAAATGAATGGTAAGTCAAAGCCGATGATGTTATGGCCGACGATCTCGTCGCACTCCAGATCGAAATCTGAGATCAAAGCGAGGAAGCCGCGCAAAGCTTCTGCTTCGTCCTGCTCGTTGCCGTCCGCGTCGATGCCAAACGCGTGCTCGCCCTGATTCGACGTCAGCCCTTCAATCTCAAAGCCGGGAATCGGGCCGACGTGAACGGCGATTGATAAGACCCGCCCGGACGTGGCGTTCAGCGAACCCAGTTGATAGACACGTTCTTCTTCGGCGGCTATGTCTTCCAAATATCTCTGCTGCTGTTCCAGCCGCATATAGCCTAGCTTAAGATCTTTTTCGAGCTTTGGCCCAACGCGCTCGCGGAAGCCCGGCAACGCCAGCGTCTCAATATCCAGAGTGAAAGCGCGGGGCAACGACGGATCGCAGCCGACGTACTCGCGATACTGATCGATCGTGATGGGCTTGTATTCAGAGACGACGAATTGCGAACGGTCCTGGTAAGCTTCCAACTTTCCAGTCACACCCCACAGTCCGGGCTTGAGATCTTCGCGGCCTTCCAGGACTTCGGCCCAGACCTTCAGCGCCAGGCTGCCGGTTGCATTGCGCGCGCTGGCGTCCCGAAAGGGCTTGCCCTGTTGGGTGCGACGTTCGCGGACCGCCGTGATCGCGACCATCAACCAGACTTCTTCAGAGAATGGGAGGTCGGGGATGGGGATGTTGCCTTTCATAGGTTAATCAGGAATCGTCAGGACTAGGAAAACCGTTTCTTTTCTGCCCTTGGACATTCTTCATCTGTGACTCATATTTCGCGTTGATTCGTGTGACTTTGTGGATCGTTCGCTTAACTGAGAGAGGACGATCCGCGAAACCACACGAAAGAGTTTGAGGTGGCCTATTGGCCATGAGGTCAGTACCACCTGCGTGAGCGGGTGGGCCAGACACTCACTCTCCAAGCTTGAGTCCCGGAGGTCCACCTGCTCACGCAGGTGGTACTGACTTCATGCCTGTCAGCAATCTCAAAAGTGATCTCTCAAATACGGAACGCGAACCCTTCCAATGAGATTCTTACAAAAACTGAGCGGGCTTCACCCGCCGGCGGACAGGATGTCCGCGCTGCGGCCGCGTATTCGTGTCTCACGAAAAAAGTAACCCACCACTTCACAAACTCGTCATTAGTGCCGGGCATTGTAATGTATTATTGACGGAGTCACCATGACAACTAACAACTCTTGTCAAAAGATAACTCTGGACGAAGCGCTGGGCCGTTTACCTGGACCTCAGGGTGAACATTCAGTGAGTGTTTTCGAGCATGGCTCGCTGGTGGTTAAGCTTTATACGCCGCGCGGCCAGGACCCGCAGACACCGCATTCGCGTGACGAAGTTTACGTCATCGTGCACGGCAGCGGAGAGTTTGTTTGCGGCGGCACGCGCGAGGCTTTTGGTCCGAACGATGTCTTGTTTGCCGCGGCGGGCGTCGAACATCGCTTTGAGAATTTCAGTGATGACTTCGCGGTCTGGGTCTTTTTTTATGGCCCGGAAGGCGGCGAGGTCGACCGAAGTTAGGAAGCTGCCACTGGTGTCCAGGGATTTGCGCAGCTAAGAGAAGCAAGAGCCAAGTGAGCTCGTTGTTTTGCTTCAGACAGTGAGGTAGTGCCGTCTTAGTTGGCGCTGAGTGACGCGGTCAGTACGGGCCTGTGTCAAACAGTCGAGTTCTTAACGCCGAAGGCGTTCCCTAACTCAGCCCAGGGTAACACCCTGGGACTTGGGCGAGCATTTGAGCCTACGCTGAAGGCGTTGAATAATGACCGGATGCAAAACCCGCAAGTGAATGAATTTTTAAACCCTTACAGGGTAATAAATCCTTCGGGATCTTTGATCCCAGGGTGTTACCCTGGGCTGAGTTAGGGAACGCCTTCGGCGTATGAAGTTTCGCACCTGCACGTGTAATCGACTTTTGACACAACCTCGGTAGCGATTCGGTCACAACCCGCGACGCGAACTGAATGACAAGGGACCCGGTCGCAATCGCTCTCGGTACTGACTCCTTGCCTCGTCGCTCTAGCATAACCCGGGAGAATTCTGGCTGACTCGTTCTTACTACTTTTCAAATGAAAAATCTGAATGGCTGAACCTGGAAGACATCCGACGCTCCCCGATCTAGGCGTTATTGTGATCGTTGCAGGGCTTTACGTTCTGGCGGCCAAGCTCGGTCTCTCGCTCGCATTTCTCAATGCCAGCGTGTCGCCTGTCTGGCCGCCCACCGGGATCGCAATCGCGCTGGGGTTGTGGTGGGGGTATCGCGCTGCGCCCGGCGTTCTGTTGGGCGCCCTCCTAGCTAACTACTTTCTGACGGACGTTTCATTTGCGGCCGTGGCGGGGATCTCAGTCGGCAATACTCTGGAGGCAGTTACCGCTGTCTATCTGGTCCGCCGGTTCATTGGATCGCGCAATCCTTTCCAGCGCGCCGCGGATGTTTTGAAGTTTGTAGTCTTTGCCGCAATCCTCAGTACGGCCGTCAGCGCTACGATTGGGAATGTGAGTTTGTGCTTGACTGGGGCCGCCTCCTGGAACAGTTTCGGCCGCCTTTGCTTGACCTGGTGGGCGGGCGACGGTGTGAGTGCACTGGTGGTGACGCCGCTCATTCTCACTTGGATTGGGAGAAACAACCTCGTGCAGTGGAGAGGTTGGCGCTTGGGCGAAGCTGTTTTGTTACTCATCCTGACCGGCGTACTTTCCGCAACCGTTTACACCAATCTCTTACCAGACGCGGCCAACCCACGTCCCTGGGGACACGTGACGATACCTTTGTTGCTATGGGCAGCATTTCGGTTTGGTCCGAGAGGAGTGTCAACGGCGATCGCCATTGTCTCGGTGATTGCCATTTGGGGCACGAGCCATGGCTATGGTCCCTTTGCTAGCCTGGGCCCGAACGAGAGTTTGCTGTTCCTCCAAGCCTATATCGCGAACTTCGGAATCACCACCCTCTCACTTGCCGCAATCGTCACTGAACGTAAGCAGGCGGAACGCCAGCTGAGTGGAAGTTTGTCGGTCACCCGAATCCTGGCTGAGTCGCCTGCGCTCGCCGACGCCTTGCCGCGCATGCTGCAGAGAATCTGTAAGACGTTTGGGTGGGAAGTCGGTGCGATGTGGATGGTTGACGAGGACGCCGGCCGCCTGAGCTGTTTGAAAGTGTGGCCGTCCCAAGGATCCATCGGGCCCGCTGCCAGCAAATTCGAAACAATGACGCGCCAGTACAAGTTCGCGCCGGGCGAAGGCTTGCCCGGCCGCGTCTGGAAAGCTTTGGAGCCGGCATGGATTCCCGATGTCACGAAGGACAATAACTTTCCACGGGCCGGGGTGGCAGCGGCCGAGGGCCTGCACGCAGGTTTTGCGTTTCCGATTCAGACAGCCGAGGAGTTTCTTGGCGTGATGGAGTTTTTTAGTCACGAGATTCGCGAGCCGGACCGCGCGCTGCTCGCGACCTTCAGCGGCATCGGCAGCCAGATTGGGCAGTTCCTTCAGCGCAAGCAGATCGAAGAAGAACGCGAGCAACTCTTCGCAGGTGAAAAGGCAGCGCGCAACGATGCGGAAGAAGCCAATCGTATCAAGGATGAATTCCTGGCGACGCTTTCGCACGAGTTGCGGACCCCGCTGACGGCAATGCTGGGTTGGCTCAAAATGTTGCGCGGGGATCGATTGGACAAAGAGACGACGGCCCACGCGCTCGAGACCGTAGAAAGAAACGCCAGGGCGCAGGCGCAACTGATTGAAGACCTGGTTGACGTGTCGCGAATTGCTGGCGGGAAACTAAGTCTGGAAATAAGAGCTGTCGATCTATTGCCGCTGGTGGCCGCGGCAATTGATATCGTTCGTCCCGCCGCGAATGCCAGGGGAATTCAGCTTGAGGTTTCCGCTGAGGCTTCGCTGGGACCGGTTTTGGGTGATCCGGCGCGATTGCAACAAGTCATCTGGAATTTACTGTCAAACGCGGTGAAATTTACTTCTCGTGACGGTTGGGTTTACGTTTCCTTGCGCCGGTGTGAGTCGTCAGCCGAGCTTGTGGTTCGAGACACGGGGATGGGAATTGATCCCGAGTTTTTGCCCAGCGTCTTTGACAGATTTCGCCAGGCCGAATCGACTGTCACCAGGGCCCACCGTGGACTGGGGCTGGGTCTCGCCATCGTGCGTCATCTGACGGAACTCCACGGCGGCACTGTCGCGGCCGAAAGTCCGGGAGAAGGTCTGGGAGCGACCTTCACAATCAAGATACCGTTGGCCGCGATGCAGTCGGCGGCGAGTCGTGACAGCGAGCGATTCGAAGAGACAGAGGCCGGCGCGCGCCGTGCGCCTTTGGAGGGAGTGCGAGTGCTTTTGATCGAAGATGAACCGGACACCCGCGAATTGCTTTCAGTGACCCTGGAAGCCTCAGGTGCAGAAGTTTCCGCGGTTGAGTCGGCACAGGCTGCGCTGAACAATTTGAACGTCTTCAAACCCGATGTGCTGCTCAGTGACATTGGCCTGCCAAACGAAAGCGGGTATGACTTGATTCGCAAAGTCAGGGCGTTGTCTTCGGGTATGAGGGACGTGCCGGCGGTCGCCTTAACGGCGTTCGCGACCGCGAAGGACCGTGACCTGGCCCTGTCGGCCGGCTTTCAGGTCCACCTGGCCAAGCCGGTGGAGCCTGAGGTTCTGATTGCAGCAATCGAACGCCTGGCCAACTCGGCTCGTCAATTGGAAGAATCATGAGAACTACTAAGACCAAAAAGGAAGTCTCGCGTTGCCACTGGGCCGGAACTGATTTGTCCATTGCGTATCACGATCGCGAGTGGGGCGTGCCGGTTCATGATGATCGAACGCTGTTTGAATTTCTGATCCTTGAAGGCGCGCAGGCCGGTTTGAGTTGGGAGATCATTCTGCGGAAGCGGGAGAATTATCGCTCGGCCTTTGATAACTTCGATCCCCGCCGGGTGACGAAGTACGATCAACGCAAGATCGAAAAGCTACTAGGTGACGAGGGGATCATCCGCAACCGGCTGAAGGTCGACGCTGCAGTGCGGAACGCCCGGGCCTTTCTTGAGATTCAGCAAGAGTTCGGCAGCTTCGATAAGTACGTCTGGCGATTCGTAGAAGGACGAACGATCAAGCGGAAGCGCGGGGCGCCGTTGCAAACCACTACAGCGGAATCGGATCTAATGAGTAAGGATCTAAAGCAGCGCGGGTTCAAATTTGTCGGGTCGACAATTTGTTATTCATTCATGCAAGCCGTGGGCATGGTGAACGATCACGAACCGGGTTGCTTTCGATATAGTCAAGTTTGATTTCGTTCAGCTGGGGCTTGCCGCAGGTATCAGTCAGTGGCAGAATTCAACTATGGAAATTGTCTTCAGTGTCTATCAAGAGAACGACGGCGGATTTGTGGCTGAGTGCTTGTCGTATGACATTTTCACGCAGGCGAATTCCTGGGAGGAATTGCGTGCTAACGTCCAGGACGCGGTTACCGGATACTTTTTCGATCAAGCCAAACCCATCAAATTCGGCTACACCTCGTGCGGGACGAAGTTCTCGCCTGCGCATGAAACTTCCCCGTGATCTTAGCGGTCTAATCTCGCGGATGTGCTTTGCCGCAAATACGGCTACCAACGCGTTCATCAGGCTGGAGCCACATCATCCTGGAAACTGAAAGTCCTGGTCATCATCGTATAGCCATTCCCAATCACGATTCGTTGCGCATTGGCACGTTGAATTCAATCCTGCGAGCAGTTGCGTCCGCTCAAGGCATAGAAAAAAGGGAGATCCTTCGATCGCTTTAGACTGTAGTGATGCCGGCTCCAAGTCCATCATCATGTGCGTTCTGTAGGATCGTCTCTGGCGAAGTATCTGCTCGGCTGGTGTTTGAAGACGAGATATCGCTGGCCTTCCTCGATCACCGCCCTGTTTTCCCGGGTCACTGCCTCCTGATTCCCAAGGAACACTTCGAAACTTTAACGGATTTACCTGAGCACCTGATCGGGCCGTTTTTTAAGAATGCGCAACTGCTCAACCGCGCGGTCGAGTCCGCGCTCGAAGCCCACGGCACATTCGTCGCGATGAATAATCGCGTCAGCCAGAGCGTGCCGCATCTGCACATACACGTTGTTCCGCGCCGCCGCAAAGACGGATTGAAAGGCTTCTTCTGGCCGCGATCTCCGTACAAAAGCGACGAAGAAGCTGATGCAGTTCAGTCAGCCATTCGCGTCGCTATGCAAGCTCTCATCAAATAAAAAAGCTTTCTGGATTTGTTTCATACTATTGCCTGGGGCAGCCTGCGAAGAGGTTTGGGTGTACCGGGAAACAGAGAGCCGATCCACGAATTCACACGAAATTTGCTGAAACACGGTCTTGTTTCGAGTTGTTTAGTGTGAATTCGCGGATCGCTTTCTTGCCTCAATTATTCTCAACCGCATTTGCCGAGTAGGGAAAAAGATTTTATTCATATCTGCCTCAGGAATTGTTGAGGGTTCTGCTCATAAAAAGAAAAAACAAATCGTTCTTTGAAAATAAAACACAGAAAACTTTGACGAGAAAAAATGTTTTCGGTATAACTCTGCCCGTCGCGAAGGTTACGGTCTTTGAGACCAGCGAAGGGACGGCTTCCAGAGTGGTGACACGCTGGAAGAGAGCAAAGACAGAGCGGTTTGTAGTTGCTAAGACGCCCGTCGCTGAAGCCGAAAGGCTTGCTAGGAAAGATCGAAAGGTTTTTCTGAGCGCCCGAATAAAAACGGGTAGCACCCTTTGGGAAGGACCCGCCGAAGGGAAGCGATGTCGGACAACGAAAGTTGGACGACATAGCCGGGTAACCGGTGGTGGAGGACAGCCACCAAAAAAACTACCTAACGGCACCACGCTCCGCAAGGAATGTGAGATTGGTGAAAACCAACCGAATGTCCCGCAAGGGACAGGAGGGAAGTGGAAACGGATCGCGTGCCGACCGGGAGGTATCGACCGCCGATACTTGTCGGAATACAAATTGGCAGCTTGTGCTTGGCCAAGCCAGGCTGCCATCTTACAGACCACTTCGGTGGTTTATAAGTTAGAGATTGCGCTGCTAGCAACTTCGGTTGAGAGCAGCGCGATTTCGCTTTTGGGTCCCGGGAGCGCCAACATCCCTATCGGCGGATCGCGGGCATCCTGCCCGCACAGCACGTGAACGCGTGCTGCCTTGTCTGGTGTTTCAAACAAGCAATAGACATCCCACGTCGTTTGCGAATTTCATCGATCTGTTGATGGACCAAACACCTTACCTAATAGAAAACGGCTGTGGTCGTTCGTCCACTGGCTTTTCCCGCCACTCGCTGATAGAGTTTCACACCCCAATACAGCAATTATTCGTTTAGAGCCGGGCTACTGCCCGTCATCACTTAACCGCCGGCGGACGGTAGCCGCCGCTAACACTAGAGTTAAGGAGAAAACCGAGATGAGCGAGACGGCAGCGCAAACACAACTCGAATTCGCGCCGGGAACTTTTTGCTGGGCGGAACTGGCTACGACCGACGGTATGGGTGCAAAGAAGTTCTACTCAGAGCTCTTCGGCTGGACGACTCAAGACAGCCCCATCGGGCCTGACATGGTTTACACCATCCTGAAACTTGATGGGAAAGATGTTGGAGCGCTCTACCAGAAGGGCGAGATGATGAAAGAAGTACCGACGCATTGGGCCTCGTACATCAGCGTTGGCAGCGCCGATGAGATTGCCGCCAAGGCAAAATCACTGGGCGGAACCGTGATGAAAGAGCCCTTTGATGTTTCTGATGTGGGCCGTATGGCAGTCATTGTCGATCCGACCGGTGCTGCCTTTTGCATCTGGCAAGCCAACAAGCACACGGGTTATGGCGTCAAGGGTCAACCGAACAGCGTCTCCTGGAACGAACTGCTCACCACCGACACAGCTCGGGCGATTGATTTCTATTCAAAACTTTTTGGCTGGGTGGCAAATACCCACGGCGCTCCCATGGAATACACTGAATGGATGAACGGCGAAGAGCACGTGGGCGGAATGATGCAGATTGCTCCGCACATGGGACCTGTCCCGCCCCATTGGGGGATTTATTTCGCGGTGGACGACTGCGACGCGACCTTCCAGAAAGCGACGTCGTTGGGGGCTCGGGCCCTGGTTCCGCCGATGGACATCGAAAACGTGGGACGCTTCGCGGTGATACAGGATCCGCAGGGCGCGGCCTTTTCAATCATTAAGCTGACCGAGAAGCACGAAGAGAAGAAGTGAAAGAGTTTGTCTGTGACTTTGCGTCTTTGCGCCTTGGCGTGAGAATAATTCACGCAAAGGCGCCAAGGCGCAAAGGTAATCTGTGATCCTATTCCTGGTTGACCGTGCTGGTTACCTTCACGTACAAATGACTAAATGAAAGCGCGCATCGTTTGGCTGATCCTCTGTCTGATCTGGGGATCAACCTGGCTATTTATAAAGCTGGGACTGAGAGATCTTCCCCCAATCACATTCGCCGGCATTCGGTTCGCTCTCGCTTCGCTAATCCTTTCCTTGATGGTTCTCGCTCGCCGCGCGGCCTGGCCACGTACCCGTCGTGACTGGATCTTGATCGCGGTCGTTGGGATTCTCCAATTCAGCTTGAACTACGGCCTCGTGTTTTGGGGTGAGCAGTACATCTCTTCCGGTTTGGCAGCCGTGCTTCAATCTTCATTCCCGGCGTTCGGTCTAATCATCGCTCATTTTTATTTGCCGCAAGAGCGTCTGTCGGGGGCGCGAGTCATTGGTGTCCTGCTGGGTATCTGTGGAATAGCAGTCATCTTCTCAGATCAGTTGAGCATCGCTGGAACGATGGCCCTGCTGGGCAGCGTTGCTTTGGTGTTGAGCGCCTTCTTCGGTTCGTACAGCAATGTCCTGGTGAAAGCATACGGCGGCAAGATTGATCCGCAGGTCTTCGCAGCTTGCCAGATGATTTTCGGATTCGTGCCCTTGCTGGCGATCGGGATTTCCACGGAAGGCAATCCGTTGCACTTCCGCTGGACCACGATGGCCGTTATTTCGTTACTGTACCTTACAATCGTGGGCTCAGTCGTGGCCTTCGCGCTTTACTACTGGCTGGTGCGTAACATGGATGTGACTAATACGATGCTGATTGCCCTGGTCACTCCCGTGGTCGCGGTGATCCTGGGAATGATCGTGCTGGACGAAAGCCTCAACTGGCGGTTGCTGGCCGGCGGCGCCTGCATAATCTCGGGCATCGGTCTGATTGTATTGCGGAAGGGGCATAAGAATGTGTCGAATTCTGAAATCGAGCCCTCACCGTTGCCTAAACGTCAGTCATCGTCCGTATAATTCAGTCATGGCTATAGCATCAATCAATCCCGCGACAGGTGAGACGGTCAAGACTTTCGAGGCGCTCACTCAACCTCAACTCCACGAGAAACTTCAGAGAGCTCACGATACTTTTCAAACCTATCGGCGAAACACTTTTGCCGAGCGCGCGACTATATTGACGCGCGCCGCCGAGATTCTTGAAACTGAAAAGAAAGAGTTTGCGCGAATAATGACGCTCGAGATGGGCAAGCCCATTAACTCGGCGGTGCAGGAGACTGAGAAGTGCGCGTGGGTCTGTCGCTACTATGCTGAGAATGCCGAGAAGTATCTAGCGAACGCGCCGGTCGAAACCAACGCCACGAACAGCTTCGTTCGGTTTCAGCCGCTGGGTGTGGTGCTGGCAGTGATGCCCTGGAATTTTCCTTTCTGGCAAGTCTTTCGTTTTGCTGCGCCGGGACTGATGGCGGGCAACGTCGGACTGCTGAAGCATTCTTCAAACGTGCCCCAATGTGCGCTGGCCATCGAAGACGTCTTCCGCCGCGCAGGCTTTCCTGAAGGTGTGTTCCAGTCGCTCTTGATTGGGTCCGATTCGGTGCAGAGCGTTTTGGAAGATTCGCGCGTGGCTGCGGGCACACTTACCGGAAGCGAACCAGCGGGTCGCAGCGTGGCCAGCATTGCCGGAAAACAAATCAAGAAGACCGTGCTCGAACTCGGCGGCAGTGATCCTTTCATCGTGATGCCTTCGGCTGATCCGGAAGCGGCAGTCACGACCGCGGTCAAGGCCCGCACCATTAACAACGGGCAGTCCTGTATCGCGGCGAAGCGCTTCATCGTGCACTCTCAAATTTACGATGAGTTTGAAAAACGTTTTGTTGAAGCGATGAAGAATCTACGCGTAGGTGATCCCGCGATCGCATCGACTGATATTGGCCCGTTGGCTACAGAGCAAATTCTGAAAGACATTGAGGAGCAGGTCCAGGTATCAGTTGCAGCTGGCGCCAAGATTCTCACTGGCGGGCAGAAATTCAAGGCTGAAGGTGACTTGGCGCGGGGCTATTTCTATGAGCCGACGGTTCTGGTCGATATTCCGAAGGGCTCGCCTGCTTATCAGGATGAACTTTTTGGACCAGTCGCTTCGCTGTTTCGAGTCGGGCACATCGATGAGGCGATTGAACTCGCTAATGCGACGACGTTCGGGCTTGGTTCAGCAGCCTGGACCAACGATGAAGCTGAAACTCAACGCTTCATCGAAGAACTCGAGGCCGGCAGCGTCTTCATTAACGGCATGGTCGCTTCCGATCCGCGCCTGCCGTTCGGCGGCATCAAGCATTCGGGCTACGGCAGGGAACTGGGCGAGTTTGGGATCAGAGAGTTTGTGAATATTAAGACGGTCTGGATCAAATAAGCTGGATCCTGGCTGCGGTTTACTGTAACGGGTTTCGCACGCGCACGCCTGAAAACCGCGCAAAATCTTTGTCATTAGTGTAGAGAGTGGCGCCGTGTTCAATCGCCAAGGCCGCGAGGTGGCCATCCATCACCAGGGGGCCCGATACCTGGGCCGCAGGCAAAAGGGTTTTCATGATTTCGAAGTGTCTTTCGGTGGGATTCAAGATGTGGACGGTGGGAATGGACAACCACTCTGAGACCACGGCGAGCGCTTCGTTGATCGACAGCGGACGTGTAAAGGCACGAGGATTGGTAGAAATACGCAGGAAGGCGAGAATGGTCATCCAGGACAGACGAACGGGCTCCGCTTGAGACAGGATTTCCTGCAACCAATTCTTTGCGTTCTTGTGATACTCCGAGGAGGAGTCGTAAGCATAGAGCAGGAGATTAGCGTCGATCAAAATCATTTATGAGAGGGGCCCTCGATCTGCTCAATCAAGCCCCAAACATCATCGTAATTCAGACCTGGTCTCTTGCCTAGATTGCGGGCACGCACCTTGAATGGCTTTGTTGGTTTCGTTCCCTTACGTGCGTTCATGCCCAGACGCAGATAATAATTCACCGTTTCCTTGAATGAGCGGCCGGACTTTCTCACCTCAGCCTCCAGCTTCGCGGCAACATCATCGTCGAGTGTGAGTGTGGTTCGCACATCATGATGTTACGGCGCAGGCATCATGATGTCAACGGGGTTTGCTCTTTCTCTTTTTGCAGTAAGGCTTCCTTTCTCCGTAGTCCCCAACGATACCCGCCCAGGCCCTTGTCTTCGCGAATGACCCGGTGACAGGGAATCACCAGGGCCACGTGATTGCCGGCACAGGCGCTGGCGACCGCGCGCACGGCTTTCGGACGACCTATCGCTTTCGCAATCTTCTGATACGAACGCGTGGCACCCAGAGGAATGCGCTGCAGTTCTTCCCACACCCGCCATTGAAACGCGGTTGCCTGAATGTCGAGCGGCAAGTCGATGCGCGGAGTCTTACCGCTAAGATGCTCGAGCACTTTGTCTAACCACAAATTTAGCGAAGGACTAATCAAGGTATCCTGGGAATCGATCGAGGCTTTGGGATACTCGGCAAAGAGAGACTCGATCAGTTCTAAATCGGAATTACCGAGCGCGATTGAACAGACGCCTCGCTCTGTTGCCGCCACCAGTACGCGTCCGAGCGGACATGCGGCGATCGTGTAGACTATCCGCATCCCCTGCCCGCCGCGGCCATAAGTCGCGGGGGTCATGCCAAGGCGGGCAGAAGACTTTTCGTAAAGACCACGACTCGATCCGTACCCGGCGTCGTACATTGCTTCAGTCACCGACGCGCCCTGCTGCACTCTTGATTTGAATTCCTTAAGCCGCCTCGATTCGGCATACTGCCGCGGCGTGATGCCCATCACGCTTTTGAAGGTGCGTTGGAGGTGGTGGGCGCTGACTCCGGCTTCCGTGCTCAGCGTTTTCAAAGTCAGCCGCTCTTCATTGTGTTCGTCGATCGCGTGACAAATGCGCCGGACAAGATCGATTTGCGGATCACCCGTTTGAGCCCGGCGCGGATGACAGCGGCGACACGCCCGGAAGCCGGCCTGTTCGGCCGCTTCAGGTACCTGGAAGAAGCTGACCTGTTCGCGTCCGGGACGGCGCGCGGGGCAGGACGGTCGGCAATAAATTCCGGTCGATCGTACTGCAAAAACAAAGCTGCCGTCCCGCGAAGCGTCGCGCGACAGCACCGCCTTCCAGAGTTCAGGGTTGTTCAATACCGCCGTCATGTTGGTTGCTATCTGTAACATGTTACTTCACCTCTTCAGTTTTGATGAGGCGATAATAACGAAGGTGTGGTCGGGTCATCTATCCGATGTATGCGGTCAAACTCGGTCGTGATAAAAGGGCTCTAGAGCGGGCAAGGATGCCCGCGCTCCGAATGTCCGCGCTTCGCGCTCGATGCGGACAAGATGTCCGCGCTCCACTCTGCTAGCCGATCGTCAAAGCTTCCTGAACCAGGCGCTGCTGCTCTTGAGTATGCACTGTGTAACTGCCCGTGGCCGGACTGGCTGACGCTTCGCGGCCAACATAGCGCGGACGCTCGCAACGCGATAACAGATTTTCGAGGCGCGATTCCATGAAGGTCCAACCGCCCATGTTCTTCGGCTCTTCCTGACACCAGACCAACTCCTTCGCGTTCGGATAGCCGGCGAGTATTTCAGTAAGACCTCTCAACGCGAAGGGATAGAACTGCTCAACACGAACAATTGCGACACGCGCGCCAGCCGAACTCGATGAGCCCTCCCTCGTCGTCGGGCTAGTGCCGCGCGCTTGATTCAAATCGTAGAAAACTTTGCCGCTGCACAAAACAACTCGCTCGACCAAACTTGGATCGGTTATTTCCGCGTCATTGATTAGCGGCCTAAAACCGCCTCCAGTTAACTCATCAAGCGACGACCCGGCCGCCGGCAGACGCAGCAGGCTCTTGGGCGTCATGACAATCAAGGGTCGCTCAAAGCCCGTTCGGATTTGCCGCCGCAAGAGATGAAAATACTGGGCCGGCGTAGTTGGATAACACACCTGAAGATTATTCTCGGCACAGAGCTGCAGGAAACGTTCCAGCCGCGCGCTTGAATGTTCGGGCCCCTGGCCTTCGTAACCATGCGGCAAAAGCATCGTTAGACGGGACGTTTGTTGCCACTTGTCCTCGCTGGCTGCCACGTATTGATCGATGATCGATTGGGCGACGTTATTGAAATCTCCGAACTGCGCTTCCCACATCACGAGGGCATCGGCGTTCACGACCGAGTAGCCATATTCAAAGCCGAGCACACCTGCTTCTGAAAGTGAGCTGTCGAAAACTTCAAAGCGGCCTTTAGGAGAGTCCGGCGAACGGAGTTCAGCCAGCGGCGCCCAAGCCCGGCCGGTTTGTGTGTCGTATAAAACGGCGTGCCGCTGACTAAACGTTCCCCGGCCCGAATCCTGTCCACTCAGGCGGACCCTGGTCCCTTGCAGGGCCAGCGATCCAAAGGCAATGGACTCGGCGAAGGCCCAGTCCATGGGCAAGGCGCCTTCGCCCATCTTCGCTCGGCGCGCGAGTTGAGTCACCATCTTCGGATTCAGATGGAAGCCTTCGGGCACTACTGAAATCTGTCGAGCGATGTTCTTAACAGTCTCCAGGTCGACGCTAGTGTCGATTATTTCTGAACCGTCGAGTTCGACCACCGGAGGCTTGATTGTGGCACGCGCATCTTGCGCGTGATTCACGGGCGGGACGCCCGTGCCACCTTTCTGAGTGGCAGCAATCTCCTTGGCGCGTGCCAGGGCGTCTTCGTAACGACTTACGCGCTCTTCGATCAGTTGATTCACGGCCGCTTCGTCATACAGACCTTCGCGGATCAATCGCTTTGCGTAAAGCGTGCGCACCCCGGGATGGGCCTTGACGCGCTGGTACATTAGCGGCTGGGTATAACTAGGTTCGTCAGTTTCGTTGTGACCGAGACGGCGAAATCCGACTACGTCCAGCACCACGTCTTTCCGGTACTGCTGCCGGTAGTCAAGAGCGATGCGCAGAGTGCGATACGCCGCTTCCGGATCGTCTCCATTGATGTGAAAGATGGGCGACTGCGTCATGCGCGCGACGTCGGTTGAATAGATCGACGAGCGGCCGGCTTCGGGTGAAGTGGTGAACCCAATCTGATTGTTGATGATGATGTGAATAGTGCCGCCCGTGCGATAGCCGCGCAACTGCGCGAGTTGCAGCGTCTCCATCACGATTCCTTGGCCGGCGAAGGCCGCATCGCCGTGCAGCAGCACAGCCAACGCGCGCTTCATCGTTTCCTCGCGCGCGACATCGTTTTCCATCATCGAGTCCTGGGTAGCACGGCTCATGCCTTCGACGACTGGATCGACGGCCTCGAGATGGCTTGGGTTAGGCGAGAGGGTAAGGCTAACTTTTCTGCCGCCGGCAATTTCGCGTTCACCTTGTGCGCCCTGGTGATACTTTACGTCGCCTTCATCCGCGGGAAACGATGGATGGACAGTGCCTTCAAACGCGGTGAAGATGCGCTCGCAAAACTTTCCGATCACGTTCGCCAAAACATTCAAGCGGCCGCGGTGCGCCATTCCCATTTTAATGTCTTCAACGCCGAGCTCGCCGGCCCGTTCTATCAAAAGGTCGAGCAGCGGAATGATCGTCTCGCAGCCTTCAATCGAAAAACGTTTTGCGCCCAGGAACTTCGTGTTCAGAAAACGTTCGAACTGTTCGGCTGAGATCAGTTTCCAGAGAATGCGTTTCTTGATTTCCGCGTCGATCGGTTCCGGCTGAACGAACTCGCGCCGGATCTGCTCGCGCAGCCAGAGCTTTTCTTCCTTGCTCTGAATGTGCCGGTATTCGGTGCCGACCTTGCCGCAATACGCGCGCTGCAGGAGATCGAGAATTTCGCGCAGAGTAGCATTCTCAGTGCCTGCCAGTCCGCCGGTAAAGAACGTGCGATCGAGGTCCCAAATGGTCAGGTTGTAGGTTTCGATGTCCAGCTCGGGGTGATAAAGCAGAGGCAGTGCATGCAGCGGATCGATGTCGGCCATCAAATGTCCGCGCACCCGATAAGCGTTTATCAGTTCCATCACGCGGCCCTGGCGAATCGATTGCTCGTGCGTCTGATCGGCGCCCATGAAGGGAGGGTTCCGATCGACATTCCAGCGCAACGGCGCGTACGGAATTCCCAGATCGGAAAATATCTCGTCATAGAATTTGTGCTGGCCCAACAACAGTTCATGCACGCGGGCCAGAAATGCACCGGACTCGGCGCCTTGAATGATCCGGTGATCGTAGGTGCTGCTAATGGTGATGGCTTTGCTGATTCCAAGTTGCGGCAGGATGGTTGGCGCCATCGATTGATATTCCGCCGGATATTCGATTGCGCCGGTCGCCACGATGAGCGATTGGCCCGGCATCAACCGCGGCGTCGAGGCGACGGTGCCGATCGTTCCGGGATTGGTCAGCGAGAGCGTGGTGCCTTGAAAGTCTGAAACCTGCAACTTGCCCTGACGCGCACGCGTGACCACATCGTCATAAGCTTTTAGAAATTCCGCAAAGTGCAGTTTGTTCGCGTTCTTGATATTGGGAACCAGCAGACTCCGCGTCCCGTCTTTCTTTTCCAGATCGATCGCAATGCCCAGGTTCACCGACTCACGCCGCACGCGCATGGCCTGCGCCTCGATCATTTCAAAGCCGTCGTTGAGCTGCGGATATTGATCGATCGCCCGCAGGATCGCGTACGCAATCAAGTGCGTGTACGAAGCTTTGCCGCGGTCGTTCTCTTCCAGATGCCGGTTAATGATGCGCCGGTTTTCGTCGAGCAGTTTAACCGGGATGCGACGCTGGGAAGTTGCGGTCGGAACTGAAAGGCTGGCTTCCATGTTCTCGACGATCTTCAGCGCGGCGCCGCGAATAGGAGTTGCTTCCGTTCGGGCTTCGGACGTGGCCGGTCTTGGGGTAGTTTTGGCAGTGGCGACCTTGGTTGGCGCGGCAGCCTTTCCGTCTCGATGCCCATCCGTTTGTGGCGCTGTCTTCGTTGGGCTTTGGGCGGATGGTTCGGAGGCGCCGTTTGCACCCAGCAGCTCTTCAAAGTAAGCCCGCCACGATTCATCAACCAGGGCCGGATCGCTGCGCCAGCGCGCCAGCAAGCCTTCTACATAAGTCGCATTCGCGCCGAAGTTTTCGGCAATAATCTCAGATAAATCGGTCTTATTTTGCTCTTGAGCCAAAGAAATTCACCTCGCACAAACGCGGCACTACGCACTTGTTTATGATCGATTAGTGTTGGTCTTTCGTTATGCCAATAGGTTAGCACCTTCCGTTTGTGTTTGCATCCGATCTTCAGTGGCACAGACTTTAGTCTGTGATTGAGTCGTGGCTGACTTCAATCACAGACTGAACTCTGTGCCACATTTAAGCTCGAATTAAAGTTCACCGAATGATATGGTATGCCGCCAATCGCATGACTAAGCCCGCGGAGAATCGAGTTGCTTCATGACCGATGAAACAGTAGAGCCCAAGGCGGGCTTCCGGACCGTTCTGGTTTTTTCGATGCTGTTTGCGGTTCTGGGAGCCGTTGTGGTTTTCGCTTACTGGACAACATTTCGACGTCCGGTGACGACTGTTATCGTGATTCGGCATGCCGAGAAGAAGATAGAACCTGACAATCCAGATCCTGATCTAAGCCCGGCCGGAGAAGCGCGCGCGCAGGAGCTGGTGCGCACGTTTGGCGACGCGGGCATTAACGCGATCTATGCGACGCAATACAAGCGGACCCAACAGACCGTCAAACCGCTGGCCGACAAACTGGGTTTGGTCGTCAATCAAGTCAATTCAAAGAACACCGCCGATCTGGTGGCCCGCATCCGGGCCGAGAATTCAGGCCAGACTGTCTTTATCTCAGGGCACAACAACACCGCACCGGAAATAGTAGCCGCGCTTGGCGGCCCAACGTTTCGGGCCATTCCGGAAACTCAATTCGACAATCTTTACATTGTGACCATTTATCGAACCGGAAAAGCCAAGGTCGTAAAGCTGAAATACGGAAGTCCCACGCCGTAAGCTGCCAATGCCGGGAGCGCAGACATCCTGTCTGCAAAGCTTCGCAAGAAGCCGGATACATTATTCTGGCGCCTCAAACAGAAATGTTAAGATCGGCAGACAAGATGTCTGCGCTCCCGGCGCGAAGATCGTTAAGCGCAAGCATGAAGAACGGAAGGATCGCAAAGTCGAGGCTTACCGACGCGGCCAATGGACGATACAGAGAAACTTATGAAAAAGCGTGTCACCAAAACAGTCAGTGAGAACAAAGCCCGCGGCCTCAACCGCCGCTCGTTCGTTAAGTTGCTGCCCGCGGCCGGCGCCGCTGGTTTGACGGTCTCGGGCCTGCCTTTGAAAGCGCTGGCTCAGACGCCGACTCCAACCCCTTCACCGAGTCCATCACCCACCCCGCTGCGCATCACCAAAGAAATGATGCACAACGCCGAGAAGGTGATCGGGATCACGCTAACGGATAAGCAGGAAGAGATGGCCCTGCCCGGAGTCAATCGCTCGCTGGACAGTTTTGAGGTCGTGCGCAAAATGGATGTGCCGCTCGATACCGAGCCGGCGATCGTCTTTCATCCACAGTTGCCCGGCTTCCACGTCAAGCGACAGGGCGCGAAGACTAAATTCAAATTCGGTAAGAATGAACCGGCCCAGTTCAAGTCAGTTGAGGATCTGGCCTTTGCCACTGTGCCGCAACTCGCTGAACTAATCCGGACCAAAAAGGTTTCTTCGGTCGAGCTTACGAAGATGTATCTGGGCCGGCTGAAGCGTTTTGGCCCGAAACTTTTGTGCGTGGTAACGCTGACCGAAGACCTGGCTATGAAGCAGGCGCAGGACGCCGACAACGATCTCAAGCACGGCAAGTATCATGGCCCGCTGCACGGCATTCCCTGGGGCGCGAAAGATTTGTTTGCGACGAAAGGAATCAAGACCACGTGGGGAGCTGAACCTTATCGCGATCAAATGATCGATTACGACGCGACTGTGGTTGAGCGGTTGCGCGCAGCCGGCGCGGTGTTGGTGGCCAAGCTTTCCATGGGCGCGCTGGCCCAGGGGCCGAGGTGGTTCGGCGGCGTCACGCGGAATCCCTGGGCGCCGGACGAGGATCGTCTGGGGTCGAGTGGTTCATCGGCCGGCCCTGCCTCGGCTACTTCAGCCGGTCTGGTGGGATTTTCAATTGGGACCGAAACGCTGGGCTCGATCGTTTCACCTTCATCGCGTTGCGGCGTCACGGGCCTGCGGCCGACTTATGGCCGAGTCAGCCGTTACGGGGCAATGGGTTTGAGCTGGACGATGGACAAGGTTGGGCCCATCTGTCGCGGAGTCGAAGACTGTGCCGCGGCGCTGGATGCGATCTATGGTCCGGATGATCGTGACCTGACGGTTGGCACTGCTGCTTTCAACTGGAGGCCGGAGGTGCCGCTTGGCAACCTGCGGGTTGGTTACTTGAAAACTGAATTCGACGGCGCAGGTTTCCAGCCGCAGAGCGAACAGCAGAGACAGCAACAGGAACAACGCAAGGCGATGTACAAGGAAGCTTTGGATGCTCTGGAGAGGGCCGGAGTGAAGATGACGCCTATCGAGCTGCCCAGGTTTCCGACCCAAAATATTCGCTTTGTACTCACCGCTGAAGCGGCCGCTGCCTTTGACGACATAACCCGCGACGGACGAGTCAATCAGCTTTCCGGCCAGGACGTGGGCGACTGGCCCAACTCGTTTCGCACTTCGCGTTTCATTCCAGCGGTCGAGTACCTGCGAGCTCAACGCGCGCGAGTGCTTCTGATGCGCGAGATGGATAAGCTGATGTCGCAGTGGGACGTGTTCGTTTCACCCGCGCCCGGCAGCGCGAGCCTGACTATCACAAACCTGACCGGCCAACCCGCTGTCTGCGTTCCCTGCGGATTTCTTAACAAGCTGCCCCAGGCAATCATGTTCACTGGGGGCTTGTACGACGAAGCCTCGCCGCTGCGCGTGGCCCTGGCGTTCGAGCAGGCGACGAAGTGGCACACGATGCATCCGAAGGTTGATTGGGCTTGAGTCAGAACCGCCTGCGGTAGCGGCCGGTTGATCGTTATCCAATACCCTGGTTTACGCCGCTCTCTCACGAAGTGGCTTGAGCTGATCATATTCCTGACGATTGGCTTGGCAAGCATCCCAGAGGTCCACCGCTTCTGGTAGTCGTAGCCAGAACCCTGGAGTAGTTTTGAAGACGCGCGCGAGCCTGTGCGCCAAGTCTGGATTGACTGAGCGACGTTCCCGCAGAAGGTCGATGATTCCGCGAGAAGGCACGCCCAGCCTGCTAGCAAGCTCAGAAGGCGTCAATCCCGCGGCGGGCAGAGTCTCCTCGCGCAATAACTCTCCGGAGAAAAGCCGCAGATGCTCAAACTGCATAGTTTCAAAGGAAGCTATCATGCGGGCGCAGCGTAGCGCGAAATTATCTCCGCTGGAATCCAACGATCCGCGCTAGATCTCTTATCGCTCTTTCAATGGATTCCGCATCGTCAGGTTTAGTTCAACCGGCACCACGCGTTTGAAACTGAACGGACCCTTCTTGAACTTTCCAAAGACGTAAACCCGTCCGGTCACGGGCCAGGTTTCTTTCGCATCGCTCCAATCGCCGAGCGCGGCCAGCATGGCGCTGGGCAAATAAATGTAAAAGCTCAGCGGCTCGCGCAAGGTCAGCGGCTGTTTGTTGGGGAGATCGAACGCGCGATGGTACTCGTCAATGTTGACCGAGGTGCCATTAACGATCATGTCTTCGAAGACGAGAAAATCTACGCGTCCGCTTTGTTTGACTGGTGAGACGACGATGGGAACTTCAAAGGTAATTCCCAACGGCGTAACTCGCGTCAGTTGCGGCGTTCCCAGTTGAATCAGTCCGTCAACGTGCGCGTCAGAGTTCGCCGCGCTGTCGCCTTGATCGACGCCATCGTTTCCAGTCCCCCTGTTGCTGGACTGCTGAGTTTTAGTTTCCGGCTTTTTGATTTCAACCACCGTGCGTTCGACTTTGTAGCCGCGGATTTCTTTTGGGTAGGAGCGGGCCTGGGGCAGAACGCTCGTGACGCCGCTAACAAAAGTAAGGGCGGCGCAACTTACTGCCACAAATCTTTCCCGGTTCTTGTTTAGCATTTGTCCAGTCGCTTGCGATGTTATCTTCCGAGACCGTACGTAATGGTCTGGGTTCAGGTGGCCGCGTGGCGGACACAACATGAACTTTATCTTTCAAGGTGCGAGAGACATGCATTGTCAGGCCGCGGGTTGGACCGCGTACTCCAATGAAGCAATCCCCGTCTGGTACACTTTGTGGCCAGTTAGGTTCAGTTTCGCTTGCCTGGCCGGCGGTGCGAGCAGGGGAATCCCTCCACCGAGAAGTACGGGAATAATAGCGACCTCCACCGTATCCACAAGACCTGCGTTGAGAAGACTGCGAAAGAGAGAACCGCCACCGAACAGCCAGATGTCCTTGCCCGGCTCTGCTCGTAGGGCAGCTACTGTCTCCTCAGATTTCTCGGCCACAACCCTCACCCCCGGGTAGTCCTGCTGCCGCAGAGTCCGCGAGAAAACGAAGGTCTTCATGCCGGGCGTCTCGGCCCTACCTGCACGTTCCATCGTCTCGAACGTCCGGCGGCCCACAAGGAAGGTGTCGAACTGCTCGAACACCGCCCGGAAGTCAATCTCTGGGTTCATGATGATCCAGTCCGCCTCGCCCTTCGGACCAGCGATGTAGCCGTCCAAACTAGCCGCAACCGCATAGCGAATCCGTCGCATGAGAACCTCCGCCTGGTGGTTTCCAATTAGCTACACAACAAATTGATCGCGCTTACCATGAAGTAAGGCCAGCGGGCGCAACCGAGCTGCGGTTGAATCGTCCAATCTATTCTTTAACCCAGGGCAGCCGAAGCCGCAAACCTGGGCCCTGGAACTCAACCGCTTTGCGGTTGCTGCACGTCCTGCCGCCCCTGCTCCGCTTGAGAGCTTCTGATCAACTCTTCAATATCCAACACCAGCGCCAGTTTCCCGTCGAACAGTTCAGCCGCGCCACAAACGCCTCTCCAACGCGCGGCGTGTCTCCCTAAGCTGCGCACCAAAGTTTCCTGGTGACCGCGCGCGCTGTCCACCACCAGAGCATATCGGCTAACGCCGTTATTGCTCGCCACGCCATCGCCGTGATTTCGAGCTTGCCACACGACTATAGTTCCGGCAGTACCGCTGCGGTCGTCCTCGCCCAGCAACTTCCTCAAGTGAAGCAAAGGCAAAGATTCGCCCTGCCAATCGACGCGGTTGCTATCACTGGCGGGATCAACTTCCGGCCCAGGCTCGCCCCTGACTCCCGCCGATTCGATCGCGTAAAGCTGATCGCCCGATTGCACCAGCAGGCACTGCACCAGCGCCAGAGTTGCCGGCATGATCATCGCGAACGTCGTCCCGGCGCCCAGTTGCGTCGCTACCCGAACTTCGCCGCCCGCTTGCTCCATGGCGCGATCGACGACATCGAGCCCAATGCCGCGGCCCGACAATTCTGAGACGGACGGGGCGGTTGAGAAGCCAGGGCGAAAGATCAGCCGCAGGCATTGATCGGCTGAAAGCTCTGACGCGTTACTCGCGATCCCGTGCGCGGCGGCCGCGGCGCCCACTCGTTTCCAATCGATACCCCGGCCGTCGTCCGTCACCGTGAGATGAATACGGCTACCTTCGTTGAAGGCTGCCAGCTTGATCCGGCCTACAGGGTTCTTACCCACCGCCGCTCGCTCTTCCGGACTTTCAATGCCGTGGGTCACGGCGTTGCGGACGAGATGCAAAAGCGGATCGGCGATCGTGTCGGCGAGCGACTTATCGATGCCGGCGTCGCCGCCAACGATTTCAAACTCAATATGCTTTCCCAATCGCCGCGCGGCGATCCGGCCTCCGCGCGCGGCGGCGCGTGACAGAACTTCACCGGCCGGGACCAGACGCAGCTTGATCAATCGTTCTTCCAGTTCGACAAATCGCCGGCGTAGATGCCGGGTCGCCGTTTCCAGAGGCACTTTATCCGAAGCACTGAACGACTGAAGAGCGTTGGTCGTATAGCGGAACAACTCGCTTGCGCCTGAGATCAAATCATCCAGCTGTCTAAGATCGACGCGAACTGTCTCGGCGATATCGGGGGACTGCGTCGGGGCAGGGGACGCCTCGGTGGGGACGTTCGTCTGGGCCGCCGCAGAATCAATTTCTATTTCGGAGATCTCAATACGGCCGAGAGGTTCCGCCTGACGAAGGACGTCCGCGGGCACCAACTCGGCGGCATAGAGCAATCTGAAATTTATTTCCTGAGCAGTGGCCGGCTCGCCCGGACCGGTAGAAATTATCTCGCCGCTTTGGCCGAGGAGTTTAGTGAGTTCCCGAAAGTTTAGATCGAAGCTCTCAATCGCGAATGCAGCCGAAACAACGAAAAGCTTCGCCCCTTCGCGGACTGCTTCCCGCGTGTGTTGAAGATCGTATTCGCTCAACGACCGGGCAATCTCAGGCGGGAGGGCGGAACGCAGAGTGCCGGCAATGGCCTCCTGCTTCATGCTTTCGCCGGCCAGCGCCGCCATGTGCTTGATGACGGTATCGGCGCCGGGGCTCGTCTCTGCATTTGGGCCTGACTCCAATGCGCGCGCCATCGCATCAGTCCCGTCCTCGAAAAGGTCCATGACGGAATCGGTGATTTCCACACGACCTAATCGAACGCCATCGAGCACACCTTCAAAGTCGTGGGCGATTTGGCTGACGGCTTTCAGTCCCAGTGAACCGGCAGAACCTTTCAGCGTATGCACCCGGCGAAAAATGCGCGCGGCCAGTTCGCGGCGTTGTCGGCCCTGCGAACGCGCGCTGCGCAATTGCTCGAGGTCGCGATAAAGCTTCTCGACAATCTCTCTCGCGTCAGTAACAAACTGGCTCAACTCTTCGTCCATGCAGAGGCAGTTTAGCTTAAGTTGGTGTTTTAGTCGTGAGCTTTGGGAAAGAAGTGAGGTCAGTACGCCGCGTGAGCGGGTGGATCAAAGATTCACTGCGCGGTTTATGGATCGACCTGCCCGCTCACGCAGGCGGTACTGACCTCGTCGCGGCAAAGAATACTCATTCTGAGTGGTCAGCTTCAGTTGATTGGTCCTCTTCCGTCTCTGCACTTGCCACATGATCGGGTTGGGGCGACTCTTGATCCAGATCGCGCTTGATGGCATCGAGGATTCCGTTGATAAACTGTGTCGCTTCGTAGGTTGAGAAGCGGCGGGCGATCTCCAGCGCTTCGTTTATGGTAACGGTGCGCGGCGTGGCTTCTTTCAAAAACTCATAAACGGCCAGGCGCAGGACGTTGCGATCTACCAGCGCCATTCGGGTAATACGCCAATGTTCGGCGCGCGAACGAATCCGCGCGTCGACCTCTTCCAGATTTGCCAGCGTGCCAATCGCGAGCCGCGTGGCGAACTCCTGAGCGCCCGGTTCGATCTCGCCATCAGCCAACTCAGACCAGAACATGCGCGCGAGTTCATCCCCACGCGTTCCGGCAGCATCAGCTGCAAAGAGCATTTGCAAGGCGCATTCGCGCGCCTTACGACGCGAACCCATAATTTCCAGTGGAGCGCAGACATCCTGCCTGCGGTTAGCCGGCATCCTGCCGACAGTTATTCCACGCGCTATCGCGCGGTTTCTCCGAAAGCTTCCTTGTAAAGATTCACCAATTCAACTGCAGCCATTGCCGCCTCGTAACCTTTGTTATCCAACCTGGCGCCGGCGCGATCGATCGCTTGATCCACATTCTCTGCCGTGATCACGCCGAACAGCAAAGGCACTCCGGTTTTCATTCCCGCTTCGCCTATGCCGCGAGCGACCTCTGCGGCAATGTATTCAAAGTGCGGCGTCTCTCCGCGAATGATCACACCCAGACAAATCACCGCATCGAAATTTCCTGACTCCGCGGCCTTGCGGGCGCAAAGGGGAATCTCAAATGAGCCGGGCACGCGGAACACCTTAATCGCGTTAACATCCGCCTGCAACTCTTCGAGTGCCAGGCGGGCGCCTTCGATCAAACGCGAGACGATCGAATCGTTCCATCGACTAGCCACGATCGCAAAGCGAAAGCCTTTGGCGTTCGCTGCGTTCGCATGAGGCGCTGATTTCACCAGGTCATCGTTGTCTGAATCCGTCGGCAAAGCAAAGGGAGTATAGGGAAGCTTGAGAATAGTGACAAGGTGGGCATCAGTTCGCGGCTGACCATTACAGCGCAAGGTTCACTGGGAACGCGGGCGCCCTTGCCCGCATTCCAATGGAAGCGACGGAATTTTCCCAGCGAAAGTTCTGCGGGCGAGGGCGCCCGCGTTCCCAGTAGTCACTTGAAGGGTTCCTCGCCGGTGCCTTTATCTCGGAGTATCTCTCGCGAGCGCGTAGTGTATGATGAGCGCCGTTCAATTTGATCAGATGATGAGGGAGCAATTTGAGAGTGTACATGAATACCTACAAAAGATTTTCACTCGCTGTATTGGTTCTTTCTTTGGTTACGAGTCTGACCGCCGCGCAAACGCGCAAACCGACCATGGTGTTTGCCGTCTCAGCAGAGTCGGGCGACGGATCGATGGATGCGGTAGTTATGATTAACGGTAAGCAACTGCGCGTACCGTTCACTGACGAACAGAAAAGCCGGCAAAAGAAAATTGCCGCAGAGTATTTCGCGACCGGCCGGACCTATCGTTTGATCTTTGGCGGCGGCGAAGCCGGATCTGTCAAGGTTAAGAAGTGGAGCGAAGGCTGCAACAGCGTTCATGCCGAGGTCGGATTGGCTACGTCCGCGACTCTGGGTGGTCAGGTGAGAGCATTGGCAACGAGCTCTGACTTGCTGGGAAAACGAGCGAGCGCGCGGCGCGCGCCGACAGAGGCTGAAAGATCGGCTGTGATGACTCTGGTCAAGAACATCTATCGGCAAAACCGCACGCCGGCCAATCTTATTGCCGCGATCAAAGTCACGAATTTGACCGCCACCGATCTGGACGGCGACGGCAAATACGAGTTAGTCGGCAGCTTCACGTCAGCCGCTAAGAATAAATTCGAGCGCGACCTGTTTCTGATTGCGAAGTCCCAGGGCACCGTCATGCGCGCCGACCTGGCGAAGTTTCAGGCCTATCAACCACCGCCTGAGACTTACCTTTACAGCATCGATTTTATTGAGCAGCTGGATTTGGATGGCAACGGTGTGGGCGAAGTCTTTGCTATCCAGGGCGCCTTTGATGGTTACTCTTACGTAATCTTCAAGAAGGTTGGCGGGCGCTGGCGAGAGGTGTATTCCATGATCGGCGATCTGTGTTAGGAGCCGTGGACTCGGGGCAGTATCCCGACCGTGATGGAGGGCGTTCTTTGCGGAACGGGCGGTAGCAACTTGATCAGAAGTTCTCTCGGTTAGGATTTAATATTGAGATTAAGGCATTGCCGAGTTTTATACCGCGAAGCGGTTGTGGCCTTCAGCCCAACGTTGCCGCTTGGCGGCCACGTTGGGTCCCGGCGAATAAGACAGTACGCAACCCCGACGGGGTTGAGGCGAATTTGGAATCAGCACCCAGGTTAGCCGCGACGGCAAACCTGGGCTGAAGGTCGTAACCGCTTCGCGGTACTAGAACAGGCTTCAGTGGAGTCTTACTTTGATGAGGCCCGTTCGCTACTGCGGGCGGTTCCCTAAAAGCCCACGCCCCTCGCGGTAGGGCTACTGCCGCATGCTCACGCCTCAAGTCCTGGGATTAGGCCTTGGCGGTCGCGGGACTCTCGCCAGATCGCGGCTTGGATTGTTTTCTCAGAATCAACGCCGAGATTAGCGTGATGATCAGCCCGACTGGAAAAGGCTCAGTGAAGGTGATCGCCGCGTTAAAGAGCGGATTGTTGTAGGACTTCATCATATCGAGCTGGGCCTGAATCTTCGCCGGACTGGCGCCTGAGTTCTTTATCATCTGCGTGTACATGGTGAGGAAACGGTCGGCAAAGCCGGGCACTCCGAAGTAGATTGTCTCCCAGGTGATCACGTAGCACACGCTCGAGATGAGCGTGATCAGGATGCCCACCGCAAAGGCGCGTCCGAACGTGATCCGGCCGCCGCCGTAGTTCTCTCGATAGGAACGGATGCCAAAGAACACCAGCATGAATGACAGCACCATTGTCGTATAGCCGATGATCATGCTGCGGCTGGGGTCAATCTTGTCGATGAACGGCACGGTGCCCAACATCATCACCGTTACGATGGCCCCGGAAATCAATCCAAAAGTCAGAACCGTTTTTTTCATCTATTCATCTCCTTCAAACCTGTTTGAATTTCGGCGTGAAGATAGCGTCGCTGCTCGATTTTGTCGTCATACTTTCGGGTGATTTCGTTGGAATAACCTGAAATCATGCTTTCGGGTGATTGGTGGAGCGCGGACATCCTGTCCGCCTGAGCGCGCAGCGCGAACAAATCTAGCCAAAGAGATTCTTCTCGAAAGGCTGAGCGGGCTTTGCCCGCTGGCGGACAGGATGTCCGCGCTCCATTAAGGTATCAAGCCCAACTCTTTTCCCAACTGCACTGCCTGCGTTCTACGTTTGGCGCTTAACTTGTCGAACAGCCGGCTGGAATGGGTCTTGACGGTGTTTTCGCTGACAAAGAGTTTTTCGGCGATCTCGCGATTGCTCAGGCCGTTGGCAATCAGCTCGAGGATCTGCAGCTCGCGCGGGGTAATGCCAAGCTCGGCCAGTCTCTGCTCGTTCAAAGTAAAGAACTGCGGCGCCGGCACTTCTTTGATGATGACCGTTTCCTTGTTCTTAGTGAGTTTAAGTCCGAGCCAGAGACCGAGCACGGCGAAGAGCAGAGCGACCAGGCCGCCGTAGATTTCAATCGAGTGCTGAACGACGAGGAAACGATACTCAGCCAGTTTGAGCAGGACAATCAGCATGCCGCCACAGAGACCGTAGATGAGGATATGTTTCTTCATCCCTCGTGGCAGACTACGCGATGAAGTTACCACTCGGCTTTGGCGATGTATTTGAGGACGTGCTTGATGGAAGTGATGCTGTATGAGCCGTCGGCTTTCCGGACTGGGATGTGTCGAAAGCGTCCCATCGACATCTTATTTACGGCAATAGCGATGGAGTCTCTATCACTCAGCAACTCCGGATTCAGGCTCATCAATTTCTCGACCGCGATTTGGTTAGAGATGGCGTCCGGGCCGGTAAGCTTGTTGAGCAGATCACGTTCGGTGAAAATGCCGACCAGGTTTCCCTCATCAACGACCAGCGCGCAGCCGAGGCCCGCTTCTTTCATTTTCCTGATTACTTCAAGCGCGGTCGTGTCTGATGTGACACTGAGGAACTCCTGCTCGAGCCGGCTGATGTCATCGTCCATCACCGAACTGGCGGGCCCTTCACGCTCGGCCTGAGGCACATCGAGATTGAGCAGAGACGTGACGCAGTCTTCGCAGCGATCGGCGCCTTCGATGTTGTCATGACCACAGGATGGACAGATCATTTTTGATTTCCGATTGTTGATTGCCGATTTGAGTGCCCGCGCCGGTTTTGTCAATCGGCAATCAGCAATCAAAAATCGGAAATGTTTCTATTCCACCGTCCACATATCACCGCTGTAGATCAGTTTCTCCAGCGTGCCTGGTCCTGACTTGGCAATTGCAGTTTCGATTTGCTCGGCCAGCATATGATCGTAGCTGGGCCGCTCGACCGCGCGAAAGACGCCGACCGGCTGGGGAAAATCAGGCTGCTCCATGCGCGCCAGCATAAACGCGACCGAAGGATCCTCGAGATTGATGTCGTGAATCAGGATGTCGGCCTCGGTGATGCCGTTCTCGCCGATGGTGACAACTTCCGGATGCGCGCCATTCATGCGAATACCAAGGTTGCGGTCTTTGCCAAAAATCATCGGCTTGCCATGTTCCAGGTAGAGCACGCGATCCTGGCGCACGCTGCGCTCGGCAAAATAATCAAACGCGTGATCGTTGAAGATATTGCAGTTCTGATAGACCTCGAGGAAGGACACGCCTTTGTGTCTGGCGGCGGCTTCGACCATCGCACCGAGGTGCTTGACGTCGATGTCGATGGAACGCGCGACAAAGGTCGCTTCGCTGGCAATGGCCAAAGACAGTGGATTAACCGGGTAGTCAATCACACCCATCGGCGTCGATTTGGTGCGCTGGCCAAACACACTCGTCGGGCTGTACTGCCCTTTGGTCAGACCGTAGATGCGGTTATTGAAGAGGATGTAGTTGATGTCCAGGTTGCGACGCAGTACGTGCATGAAATGATTGCCGCCGATCGAAAGGGCGTCACCGTCGCCGGTAATCACCCACACGCTCAGTTCGGGATTAGCGGATTTGATGCCAGTCGCAATCGCCGGCGCTCGTCCGTGAATGCTGTGAAACCCGTACGTGTTCATGTAGTAGGGGAAGCGCGAAGAGCAGCCGATACCGGAAACGAAAACCATCTTTTCGCGCGCAATGCCGAGTTCCGGCATTACCTTTTGCACGTTATTCAGAATCGCATAGTCGCCACAACCCGGGCACCAGCGCACTTCCTGATTCGAAACAAAATCTTTCTTCGTCAGTTGGCCAGGAGGAGGGGCCGCGCTAAAGACTGCCGCGCCGTCTTCGCTCTCGGCTGACACTGCAGTCTCGACCATGCCTTTGTGTCCGTTGCCATTCGTACCGTTACCCTGTGTGCTCATAATTGTTCCTCGATAGTATTTCTGCTGCCTCGCTGGACAGCGTCGTGTAACTTCAAGAATTCTTGACGGACATAAGGATTGAGTTTTTCAGCGAAGCCGACGTCAAGGCTTCTAATCTTGATCATCTCCTGGACATCAGCCAGGTCTTTCAAGCGGTCGGGTGCCGTCATCCCTGATGCGAGCTTTAGTTCGATCAGCTTCTCAAGCGTCGCAAATCGAATACCATCGATTTCTACAAATGCGTCCGGTGGGTTCGGAAAACGGACGGGCTTTGGTTTCCCGTCTCCCGGGTATTCGCCAGATGCAATTATGTCGATCCTGACTCCATCCCTGGTTGATCGTAGCCTTTTCCTTGCCCCTGGAAAAAGCGGCGCGTATCCGAGGCCTATAAGCTGCTCGTGAAACTTGTTCAAACCTTCGGCCGTGAAGACTAGATCTATGTCCTCGGTCAAGCGTGGATATCCGTGCGCAAATAGGGCCACTGCGCCGATAACCACATAGTCGATCCCATGTTCCTTCAGGTCTGCCGCGAGGTGCGCTAGGGCCATGTTAAGATTTCCTTGTCCCATAAGGTAGCGCAGCGCCTCGCCGTACAATTCGCTTACTGATCGAGAATTTCCAGCTTGTGTGGATATAGCCATTGAAGATAAAAGCCTGCCTATGGCTTGAATATTGACGCTTCCAGACCCGAGGCAAGTCTTGCTAGTCCCGAAATAATTTGGCTTTCTGACGGAACTTCATCAACTAAGGCCGTAAGCATCTGCCTTCGACGATTGTTCTTGACCTCGATTTCGAAATTGCTCATTGGCATTTTAGAGATACTCCTCAACCATTACTCGAAAATCTCAGCAACGTTAATCTGAAAACCCGGCACGACGTCCGCTCCGTCAAGCGTGTCTTTCGCGGTCAGCGTTACGATATCCGTGAGGGAGCGATAGACCGTGACTGCGCGCAGCTTCGGGCTTACCACCCAAACCATTCGAGCTCCCCCAGCGAGCCATTCAGCAACTTTCTCTTCAACCGTGGTTACTCTATCGCTGGGGCTAAGGACTTCGACGACAAGGTCGGGAGAACCAGAACGATAGCCTGGCAAACGTCCGGTCCGTTCCACGGTCTCCCTTCTGACAAACGCGACATCGGGAGCGCGAACAGTATCAGGGTTCGACTCGATCTTAAAACCAGTTTCGGCCGCATAGACTACGCCGAGATTATTTTTCTTGACATATTCGAATAGCGAGCCGGCCAGGTTCATCGTAACCTCGCCATGCTCTGATCCCGGAGGAGGAGACATCTGGAGTTCTCCCTTCACAAGTTCATAGCGATAGCCGTCGTCCGGCATAGCCAGAAGTTCGTCAGCGGTTACTGGTTTTGTAAGAGTGGCGCTCATATCATCCTTCGCGGCGCGTGCTCAAATGCGGGCAGGATGCCCGCGCTCCCGGCTAAAGGTACTCCTCGACCTTTCCGACAATCTCCCGAATCTGAAATGGGCGGCCTTTCACCTTTGAAAAAGCTACGGCGTCGATTAGGTACTTCGCTCGAATCATCGTGCAGAGTTGGCCGAGGTTCATCTCCGGAATAATCACTGTTTCAAATCCTGCCAGGACTTCGCCGAGATCTTTCGGGAAGGGATTCAGGTGGCGCAGGTGCGCGCTGGAAACTGATTTGCCCTCGTTCTGCAGCCGCTCGACCGCTGAAGTGATCGAGCCGTAAGTCGATCCCCAACCGAGCACCAGGACCTTGCCTGTTTTTTCGCCGAACACTTCGACCGGCGGGATATCGGCCACCGCGCGATCGACTTTTTCCTGACGCAGAAGCACCATCTGATGATGGTTCTCGGGATCATAGTTGACGTTGCCGGTGATGTGCTGCTTCTCAATGCCGCCTATGCGGTGCTCCAATCCCGGCGTCCCGGGCAGCGCCCAGGGCCGAGCGAGAGTGACAGGGTCCCGCGAATAAGGCATGAAGTTGGTCGGGTCGGTGACGAAGTTGACGTCGATTTTCGGCAGCCTGTCAATCTCCGGCAAGGCCCACGGTTCCGCGCCGTTGGCGAGATAGCCATCCGAAAGATAAAAGACCGGCACCATATATTTGAAAGCGAGTCGCACGGCTTCAATCGCCATGTCAAAGCAGTCCGCGGGTGTCGCCGGGGCGATCACGATCGCCGGGCATTCGCCGTTCCGTCCCCACACGGCCTGAAATAAATCTGCCTGTTCCGTCTTTGTCGGCAATCCGGTAGAGGGTCCGCCGCGTTGGACGTTGATGATGACCAGAGGCAACTCAGTCATCACGGCCAGGCCGATCGCTTCCTGTTTCAAAGCCACGCCCGGCCCCGATGTTCCGGTCAGTCCGATATGACCGGCAAAGCTGGCGCCGATCGCGGCGCACACCGCGGCGATCTCGTCTTCAGCCTGAAAAGTCTTCACGCCATAGTTCTTGTGACGCGCCAGCTCATGCAGGATGTCAGACGCCGGCGTGATGGGGTACGAGCCATAGAACAGGGGCCGGCCGGCCAACTGCGCCGCGGCCACGAATCCGATTGCCGTGGCTTCGTTGCCGGTGATTTTGCGATAACGTCCCGGCGCGATGACGGCTTTCTTGACCGTGTAGTGGGTCGTAAAAACTTCGGTTGTCTCGGCGAAGTTGTAACCCGTCTTAAGGGCGACTTCATTTGCCTTAACCAACTCAGGGTTCTTTTTGAACTTCGAATGGATCCAGCTCAAGGTCGCTTCCATTGGGCGATCGTAGAGCCAGTACAACACTCCCAGCGCGAAAAAATTCTTGCTGCGATCGATCTCTTTGCGAGAGAGCTGCACGTTTCCCTTCAAGGCGTTCCGGTTGAGGGTGGAGATCGGCAATTGGTGCAGGCGGTAGCCGGCCAGCGAACCGTCCTCGAGCGGGTTCGACTTGTAGGCAGCATGCTCCAGATTGTCTTTCGTAAACTCATCTGTGTTGATGATCAACGTGCCGCCTTCTTCCAGGTCGGGAAGATTTACTTTCAGGGCCGCTGGATTCATCGCCACCAGCACGTTTGGCTGGTCGCCGGGAGTGCGAATGTCGTGATTGGAAAAGTTCAACTGGAAGCCGCTGACGCCGGGCAGGCT
>JAWVDF010000007.1:0-64156 GCA_033857635.1 Blastocatellia bacterium | reverse complement strand
AAACAGTTTTCCGGTGGTTGTGTCGAGAGGGTCACACCCGTTCCCATCCCGAACACGGAAGTTAAGCCTCTTGGAGCCGATGGTACTGCGCGGGCAACTGCGTGGGAGAGTAGGAAGCCGCCGGGATTATTAAGCCGAAGCCCGCTCAGGGAAAACTTGAGCGGGCTTTTTCGTTGACGCTTATCGGGAAATTAATCTGTACTGCAGTGTAGGCTAGCGCCGCGATCGGTTTCTTTCAACTCAGCGCGGCGGACGACCGGAAACAGTCAAAGACTCAGCGTCGGCCAGCGCGCGCATGAAATCGAGCGAACAACCCGCTCGGTACCGCGAGTGGTTCTGTACCCAACGCGTTACATGGATGTTTCTGAGATCTCTGGCACATCTCCGTCCGCATAGGCGAGACCCTCCTCCAGCCATTGGATCGCCAGTTTCTCAAGCTTGGTTCGGCGAAACTGATACCAATCCTTTTCCACGCCCATCGAATTAATGGCGTTCTTGAACCGCCCGAAGGCGCCGCTTCCTTTGATTGACCTAAGCAAGGTCTCTCCGACGTTACGATCCTGACACCGCAAACAAAAATCTTCCATGATCTCGTACTCATGGATGTCGAATTGATCAGGCAGCGCGACGAAATCTTTAGATTTAAGTATCTCACGTGCTTTCAAGATCGATTCCCTTTGCCAGTCCGGATACTCTGAGATGAGTTCATCCTCTTCGGCGGCCTCCATCTCCTCATTGGTAATCAGCAGAATCTCGCCTGTGCGCTTATCGAGATATTGCGCATGCTCATCGCTTGCACTATCAAGTGCTTCGATAACGTCGTCGAGTTTCACCCTGGGTGGCATGGCTGAGACCTCTTGCGCGTTGGGATTACTATTTCTCTTTCGTCGGATTATATCATGGCTCTAGATCATGTCGATCCGCCTATTATTACAGAACCGGGAGCGGTAGCGACCGGATGTGAGCGCTATCAATCTCCGACCTCGGCACCTTCAAAAGCTGAATATTGCATCCCTAGCTATCGCCCGGGGGTTCGTTAGCAGAACGTCTGCCGCCATTTCGCGGGCACCGATCGCTTCTCTTGTGCGCCCTCCGTCACGGTCGGGCAGGTTCCCCGGGTCCGCGTGCTCAAACGCCCTAACTTCATGAATGTTGCTCGGTCGGTTACACTTTGAAGGCCAACACTCAATGAACTTTAACACCTACTTCAGACTCGCTTCCTACGCCACGATTGCCGCGGCGGCGCTGGCGCTGTTTGTTGCCGGCGGGACTGGAGTATGGCTGGCGGCGGCGTTTGCGATCGTTATAGTCGTTGCGTGGAATCTCGAAGGCACGCGCTGGCAATTCTCTGAACGCACGGCACTGATCATCATCCTGGCGTCGCTGCCCTTGTTCTATCTTGATTGGCGTCTGCTTCCTGGAATCCTTGATATACAATTTCTGGAAGGCGGAGCTGCAACCCGCGGCAGTGTTGAGGTGACCCTGCTTGCTCACCTGATCTTATTTTTAACGGCAATCAAACTCCTGCAGCGCAAAGGTGATCGTGACTGGTTTTTTCTTTACCTGATTTCATTCTTCGAAGTACTGCTGGCCGCCGGACTGAGTTCGAGTCCCGTTTTCATGGCCACACTTGCGCTCTACCTGCTCTGCGCTTTGACCACGATAGTTGCTTTTGAGATTCAGAAGGCCCGTCACAAAGTGTCCGCCACCCAGACACGTTTGCTGGTTCCGCCGGATTCACCTTTCTTGCGCAGGTTTCCCATGCTTCTTTGGCGCAACCGCTATTTGGAAACGCGGCGCCTGCCTCTGGTCTCGGGCGTCCTGCTCTTTCTAATTTTCGTGCTGGCCCTGCCGTTCTTTTTAATAGCCCCGCGCACCAGCTCAAGCGCCCTCAAACGAGGGGGCAGCGGCGTATCGGGCGTAATTGGTTTTTCCGACAACGTGACCCTCGGCGAAATCGGGCAGTTGAAGCGCAACGATGAAGTCGTCATGCACGTTAGGGTCGAAGACGCCGTTGCGCCAGGATTGGCGGCGCCCTTGCGTTGGCGTGGTGTCGCCCTGGATCAATTCACTGGCCGGGGTTGGATCAAATCCATCGAGGCCAGCCGTTTCCAGGATAAGACTGACGAGCGGGGATTCTTCAAGCTCGGTACTACCGAAGACGTTCGCCGCTTAACCGCGCAGACATTCTTTCTTGAGCCGATTGATACGCCCGCGCTTTTTGGCGCACCGAGGGTTGTGGCGGTGCAGGGGCAACTCCCGTTTGTGCGGATTGATTCCGAAGGAGCGATTCAGACCCGCCCGCACGAACAGGAGAAAATCTTCTACAAGGTTTATTCGGATACCGCGGCGCCAGCCGCGAACGTTCTTCGCGCCGACGCTTTGGATTATTTGGTTCCGGCGGCGCGCTACTTACAGCTGCCCGCGAATGTCAATCCACGCATCGCGGCGCTGGCAAAGAGCGTAACGGCCCAGGCAGGAGCTCGTAATGGATTTGACGAGGCCCGGGCGATTGAACAGTACCTGCGGGACAACTATGAGTATTCCCTGGATCTGAGAGCGGGTGGGCCTGATCCTCTGGCGGATTTTCTTTTCAATGTGCGCTCCGGACACTGCGAATATTTCTCAACCGCAATGGTGGTCATGTTGCGCACGCGGGGCATCGCGTCGCGCGTGGTCAATGGCTTTCTGCCGGGTGAGTACAATGAAGCCTCGGGCGCTTACACTGTGCGACAGAGCGACGCGCATTCATGGGTTGAGGTTTATTTTCCCGGGACGAATTCCTGGGTAACCTTCGATCCCACGCCTTCAGCCGGCCGCACCGCTCACGTGCGTACGGGTCTGGCGGCTCAGTTAAGTAAGTACACTGAGGCGCTGGAACTAATGTGGTTTCAGTACGTGGTTGGTTACGATAAGCAGGAGCAGCATTCGCTCGCCTCTTCGCTGCGCAAGGATCTTTTGGGTCTGCGGCAGAGTTCAGCAACCGCGGTCGATCGCGCGCGCGGGATCCTGCCTTCAATGCTGGGGCCGATTGTGTTCAGCGCCGCGGGCCTGAGTGCGCTAATCCTGATGGCATTCATCGCGTGGCGAGTCCGCCATTTTGGCTGGAGACGCGGGCTCAAAGTGTGGCGGGCCGGCGTCGAAGCTGAAAGCTCAAAAATAGATTTCTATGAGCGACTGATGGCGGTACTCGGAAAGCAGGGAATTAGACGCGAGATTCATCAGACGCCTTTGGAATTCGCCTCGGCGGTCGGGATGAATGAAGCCCGTGCCATTACGAACGCCTATAACCGGGTCCGCTACGGAGCAGAGAAGTTGTCCGCCGCGGAACGAAAGCAGATCGAGTTGTTGCTGTTTCAGATTGAGCGTAGCCGGAAGCAGAATTGAAACGCACGGGGACGCACCAGGTTGTTTAGAGTATCAACTTTAGTTGGACGTTTAGGAAAAAGACCCGACTAAAAGTCGGTACTCTAAACGCCCGTATTCCGGGCGCTCTGCTACCTCCGGTAAGTTTGTACCGCGGAAGCAGTCAAGAAGAAGTTTATGACTAAAATTGGATTTATCAGTCTCGGTTGTCCCAAGAACCTTGTCGACAGCGAGGTGATGATGGGTCAGCTTAAGCACCACGGTTACGAAATCACTGCCGACGCCGCCGAAGCTGACACCGTGGTCGTGAACACATGCGGCTTCATCGAGTCGGCGAAAAAGGAATCGATCGAAGCGATCCTGGAAGCGGCGCGCTTGAAGACCGGCGGTAAAGCAACGCGCCTAATCGTGGCTGGTTGTTTGGTAGAACGCTATCGCGACGAGTTGAAAGCAGAGATGCCTGAGGTCGATGCTTTCATTGGCACCAGCCAGATCAACGACATCCTGGCGGTTTGCGATCCGAACACGAACACGCGGACGCTGCCCGTCCTTCCCCTCGGTAATCAGAGTGCAACTTATCTCTACGACGAGTCGACGCCCCGGGTGCTGGCGACACCGAGTCACTACGCTTTCATCAAGATTGCTGAAGGCTGTGATCGGCCGTGCGCCTTCTGCTTCATCCCGCAAATGCGTGGTCACTTTCGCAGTCGGCGTTTCGGATCGATTGTCGCCGAAGCACAGCAGCTTGCTGAAGAAGGCGTGAAGGAATTGATTCTGGTGGCCCAGGACTCTTCACGGTACGGCGAAGACCTTGGCAAGCAGGACGCGCTGGCCCACCTGGTTCGTGAACTGGCGCACACCGAAGGCATCGAGTGGGTGCGCGTGATGTACACTTATCCGACCCACATCAGCGATGATTTTCTCGACGCGCTGGCCCAGGAGCCAAAGGCCGTTAAGTATCTTGATATGCCTTTGCAACATGCTTCACAGAACGTTCTAAAGCTAATGAAGCGAGGTGGTAATCGCGCCAGTCTGGAGCGCTTAATTGCCCGAGTGCGCGAGCGTGTGCCCGGGATTGCCGTGCGCACCACCTTCATCACGGGCTTTCCCGGTGAGACTGAAGCGGACTTCGACGAGTTGCTGACATTTATCAAGAACGTCGAATTCGATCGAGTCGGCGTTTTTACTTACTCGGACGAAGAAGGCACACCCGCCTTCAATCTGCCGGACAAAGTCGATTCCAAAACGGCGAGCCAAAGGCGATCGCGTTTGATGAAAGCGCAGTCACGCATTTCGCTCAAGAAGAACAAGTCGCGGGTTGGGCAAACTCTTCAAGTGCTTTTCGAAGGGGAGTCGAAAGAGAGTGAGCTGCTTTGGCAAGGACGTCTGGAAACACAGGCCCCGGACATTGACGGCTGTGTTCTGATTAGCGACGCGCCGGAAGGTTTTTCTCCGAAGCCAGGAGACATGGTGAACGTCCTGCTCACCGAAGCGCAGGAATACGATCTGGTCGGAAAAATCGTCTGACAATAGATTGTAGGGGCAGGGCTTGTCCCTGTCCGATTCTTTCTAAAAAGGGCAGCCACGAGGGCTGCCCCTACAAATTCTCCGATGGCAATCAAGGAATCAAGCGACGAATTTAATTCAGCTCTCGTCAGCGAGGCGAATCGTCCTTCCGCGACCAAACCGAAAACGGCGGGCGATTATCTGGCTCTCGCTCTCGCCACTTGTGGGGTCGGGTATTTCCCCATAGCTCCGGGCACAATGGGCTCACTGGTCGGGCTCGGTCTTTACCTGTTTATCTGGGTGGAGAGTTATGCCTGGCTGCAAAACCGTGCAGCCAGAGGGCGTTTGAATCTTCTCTACATATTTACTCCGCAGATGGCTCTGATGCTGGTCGTCATCTTTTTGGTGACGATGGTTGGAATATGGGCCGCTTCCAGGGCGGAGAAACTGCTGCGGAAAAAAGATCCGTCGATCGTGGTGATTGACGAGGTCGCAGGCCAAATGATTGCGCTGTTGTCAGGGCCGTTCTGGGCTCCCACCTGGTGGAGCGTCCTGACAGCTTTTATTTTGTTTCGAGCGTTCGATATCTGGAAGCCCTACCCGTGTCGAAAGATAGAGGACTTGCATTCCGGCCTGGGTATCATGGGCGATGACGTTGTCGCCGGTGTCTACGCCCTGACAGTAAATTCGGTTCTGATTTCGGCATATCTACTTTTATTTCCTGCATCGGGCTAGGTCAATCGGGTAGTAATTCTCTCCGAGTTCAACAAACATTGATTCCGCAGCTTCGTGTGATTTCGTGGATCGACCTCTTGCCCACGACCGATGATCCACGAAATATCACCTATAGAAGACTGTTTCGTTCATTCACGCATTCAGCGGATAGACGCAGTGTTAGTGTTACGGAATAACCTGATCATTTACAGTCTCTCAGCTCTTTGCCGGCGACCGCCGCCGATCCACCCACGTCGCCAGAAAAACCCGAGCATGCCGAACGCCACCACGAGCATTAGGAGCCACGCCCCATAGTAACCATAACGAGAATGTAGTTCCGGCATATTGTCGAAGTTCATACCATAGACCCCCGCGATGAAAGTAAGAGGCAGCATCACGGCCGAGAAGATGGTCAGCACTTTCATGATCTCATTCAAACGGTTTGAGACGACCGAGAGATAAGCTTCGAGCGCACCGCTGATCAGATCGCGATAACTTTCAGCCAGGTCGGTTACGCGTATCAGGTGATCGTAGATGTCCCGGTAAAACGGCAGCATGTTTTGATCGATGAGCGAAAACTCCCCGCGACTCATCCGGTAGAACACGTCCATCTGCTTTGTCGAGATGCGACGCAGACGCAGGACGCCGCGTTTGAGGTCCATGATCTCCTCGAGGATTTCGTTGTTGGGACTCTTCAGCGTGAAGATGTCGTCTTCGAGCTTATCTATTCGCTCGTCGAAATCATCGAGCACGGGCGAGTAGAAGTCGACTATCTGATCCAGAATCTGATACAGCAGAAACGGCGCGCCCCGTTTACAGGCAATTGTGCTGGTATGAATGAGCTGCTTTACGTTATTGATGCTGCGAAAACTGTCGTGGTGGTAAGTGATGACATAATTCCGTCCCAGAAAGCCGTCGAGCTCAATAGTGTTGAAATGGTCGGGACTGGTGTCCGCGCGTACGCCGTGCACGATGAAATACAAGTAGCCGGGAAACTCTTCAATCTTTGGATAGTGCCGGTTTTCGCGACAGTCTTCGACCGTCAACGGATGAAATTTGAAGACGTCAAGCAGCACTTGCTCGTCGGCTGTGGTCGGCTGTTCCATGTCGACCCAAACGACGTTGGTTTCATCTGCGAGCAGGTCCGGAAGCTGCTCGACCGTGAAACCTTCTTCAATGCGATCGGCGTCATGACGGTAAAGAAAAATCTCCATGAATCTCCTTACTTAGAAACGCTCGTTGCAGGAACTAAGTCCGTACCAAGCCGCGTGAGCGGGTGAATCAAACACTCACCAAAAGGTTAAGCATGGGCCCCCCGCTCACGCGGGCGGTACTGACCTCGTGCTCGTTATCGGAAATCACAGCTCAAATCAATGCATCGCTCCTCGACGCGAATTCGACAGACTGTTACCATACCACCTTCTTTGCGGACGAGAATTTTTAATCCAACTGAATTCATTTATGACTACAAACGAATCGAGTATTCGAGCGCGGATTTTTGTTGCCGATGATGTGAGCGAAAAAGGCTTGCAGCCGTTGCGCGATGCCGGCTTTGTCGTCGATAAGCGCACCGGATTGTCAGGCGCTCAACTAAGGGACGCTTTGCTTGAGGCGGACGGCCTGGTCGTCCGCAGCGAAACGAAAGTTACGGCCGAAGTGATGGATGCGGCGCGCAAGCTGCGCGTCATCGGACGCGCCGGCGTCGGCGTCGACAATATCGAGGTGCCGGCAGCGACCGCGCGCGGCATCGTGGTCATGAATGCACCCGACGGCAACACGATCACGACCGCCGAGCACACGCTGGCTCTATTGATAGCCCTGGCGCGAAACATTCCCCAGGCCAACGCCAGCATCCGCGCAGGGAAGTGGGAACGAAAGCGCTTTATCGGAGCCGAGCTGCAGGGTAAGACTCTTGGGATAGTAGGTTTCGGCCGGATAGGACGGGCCGTGGCAGCAAGGGCCCGCGGCTTCGGAATGAATATAGTCGCGCATGATCCCTTTACGGCGCCTGACCAGGCGCGTGATTTGGAAATCGAATCGGCTTCTCTGGATGAGGTGCTTTCGCGCGCCGATTTCTTGACGGTGCACACGCCTTTGACTTCCGAAACGCGTGGGTTGATTGGAGCTCAGGCCTTCGCCAAAATGCGAAAGGGTGTCCGCGTAATTAACTGCGCCCGCGGCGGATTGGTGGACGAGACGGCTCTTTTTGAAGCGATCAAATCGGGAGTGGTAGCCGGCGCGGCGCTCGACGTTTTTGAAAAAGAGCCCCCGCCTCCCGATCATCCTCTACTTGGTCTGGACGAAGTGATTATGACTCCGCACCTCGGTGCGTCCACGACTGAAGCGCAAGAGGGCGTGGCGATTACTGTGGCCGAGCAGATGCGCGACTACCTGTTGAGCGGTACTCTGCGCGGCGCGGTTAACGTGCCGGCGCTGGGCGCGAAAGAGTTGGCTTCGCTGCAACCGTATCTCGCGCTGGCTGAAAGCCTGGGCCGGTTTCAGGCGCAACTTGTCGACAGCACAGTCCGCGAAGTTCGTCTCGAGTTCGCCGGCGAGTTGGTCGAGATGGACGCAGCGCCGGTGACCTGCGCGTTTCTCGCCGGGTTACTGCGCGACGTCAGCGCGCGCGTCAATGTGGTTAACGCTTTCATGATCGCCGAAGAACGTCGCATCACTGTTACGACTTCGTACGTGCGCGGCGGACACTCGGCGCCGGCGATTCGCACGCGTGTGGTCGGTGAAGCAGGAGAACGAATTGCGTCGGGCACAGTGTTCGGAATCGCGGCCGGCGAACGCGAAGGACGCATCACGGAGATCAACGACTTTCGGATTGAGGCAACGCCGCGCGGGCGCATGCTGATCATGCACAATCACGACGTCCCTGGTGTGATTGGTCGCGTGGGTACTATCCTCGGCGATCGCGGCATCAACATCAGCGAGTTCCATCTTGGCCGGCGCGAGCGGGGCGGGGAAGCAATGGCGGCCATAGAGATCGACGCGCCACTGACAAGCGAGACGCTCAAAGAGGTGCAATCGTTCGAGCCAGTGATTTCAGCCCGCCAAATAGAACTTTGAAAATTGGGAAGTGTTCCTTACTCTGTCCGCCGCGGCGTTGCAGGATCAGATGAGCAACTCGTCGTCCTGCTCCTCCGCGCGATGTGCGATAAACTCTCGCGCGTTTGAATAGATAATCGAGGAGTCACTATGCCGGATCCAGCAACGAGCAATGGTGAAGACGCAGTTGCGAACGTGCCGGGTGCGGGGCCAGTTAATCCGGAGCCCGCGACGCCGAGGGGCGCACGCATCGATTCAATCGATCTGCTGCGCGGCATCGTGATGGTCGTCATGATGCTGGATCATACGCGCGACTTCGTGCACTCCGGGGCGTTCACTCTTGATCCGACGGACCTCAGCCGGACGACGGTCATGCTTTTCCTTACTCGCTGGATTACGCATTACTGCGCGCCGATTTTTGTTTTTCTCGCAGGCACCGGCGCATACCTGCAGTTCGCGCGCGGCAAAAGCAAAAGTGAACTGTCGAAGTTCCTCATCACCCGTGGACTGTGGCTCATCGTGCTCGAGCTGACCGTGGTGCGAATCGGTGTCTTTTTCAATCTTGATTATCGCTTCCTCGGTTTCCTGCAGGTGATTTGGGTGATTGGCGTATCGATGATCGTGCTGGCCGGCCTGATTCGATTACCGCTGAGAGTCATAGGCGGGTTTGGGATTGCTATGATCGCACTGCACAACCTGCTCGATCGTTTTCAGGTGGCGGGCTGGCAGGGCCCCGGCAGTCCGCTGCCAGGTTTCGGCGCCAAGCTTTGGATCCTCGCGCATCAGCCTTTTAGTCTATTTCCGATTCTTGGCTTTCCGAGTCCGCTGGTTCTGGTCATCTATCCGCTAATTCCCTGGATTGGAGTAATGGCGGCCGGGTATGCCTTCGGCTCGCTGTATCAGATGGACGCCGATCGGCGAAGGCGTTGGTTGCTCTGGATGGGAGTGACGGCCACCTGGTTGTTCGTACTATTACGCGCCCTCGATGTGTATGGCGATCCGGGTCATTGGTCGAGGCAGAAGAATGCCCTGTTCACCGTGCTTTCGTTTGTGAATACCACGAAGTATCCGCCTTCGTTGCTGTTTCTGTTAATGACGCTGGGACCCGCGATGATCGCGCTGGCGTTGTTCGAGTCGAGACTGCAATTGGCCGGCGCGTTGCGCAAGGCTTTGGTGACCTTCGGACGCGTCCCACTTTTTTTCTATATATTGCAGTGGTACACCGCGCACGGGATCGCAGTCGTCGCAGGCCTAATCGCAGGCCAGCCCGTGGCTTACCAGTTCGCCAGTCCAATCGATAAATTCACCAACCCGCCGACCCCGGGAGTGGGATTCCGTCTTTGGTTTGTTTACATCTGCTGGATCATCGGAGTGCTGCTGCTGTATCCGCTCTGCAAGTGGTTTGCAGGTGTGAAGGCGCGGCGGAAGGACTGGTGGCTTTCGTATTTGTAGATTTATGTCCAGCGAGTTTTGGCAACTGCTTGGTGTTATTTCGTGGATCGATTTCCAGTTGGACCAGCAGACGATCAACGACTCACACGAAGTGTCAGAAGCCCGACCGTCAGGGAGGGCCTGCACCCGTAGCATCCCTCCCTGACGGTCGGGCTTCTGACACCAATACGTTTCGAACGACACACTAATGCTTAGCGAAGCCGTTTCTCTCTATCACGATCTGTTGACGGACGAAGAACTCGCGCAGAGTTCTTTGACCATGCTCGACGAAGGGCTCGAGCGCGCCCGGCTGATGTTCGGCGGACGACGGTTGTCACCGTATCTGCGGCCTCACTTTGTCACTGAAGAAGACTTTGCGCGCGTACGCCATGTTTGCGAAACGGTTTGGGGGGCGATCGAGAAGGTCAAGGACGCGGCAGTCACCGATTCAACGCTGCTCGATGAACTCGGGCTTAGTGAAGTCGAGCGCGAACTGGTCCAGATCGATCCGGGCTATCGGGCGGTCTCGCCAACCGCGCGGCTCGATTCCTTTCTAACTGAAGAGGCCTATAGCTTCGTCGAGTTGAATGGCGAAAGTCCGGCGGGAATCGCTTATGCCGATGCCGCGTACGAGATATTCGCGAAGCTCCCGGTGATGAAGCGCTTTTCGGAAAGCTACAACCTGCGACGCCTGGAAGGCAGCTCTTTGATGCTGAAAGTGCTGCTGGACTGCTTCGAAGAATTCCTCGGTCGCCGCCCTGATCACCCGCCACACATCGCGATCGTCGATCTGAAGGGCATGCCCACGCAGAAGGAGTTCGAACTTTTCCGGGAGTACTTTGAATCTGCAGGGTTCCCGTCAGTCATTGCCGCGCCCGAGGAACTGGAGTTCAGCAACGGACGTCTGCGCGCCGGTGAATTCGAAATCGATATCGTCTACAAGCGGCTGCTGGTAAACGAATATCTGCCGATCATGACTGAGCATCCGGCATTGATTGACGCGTACCGAGCGCGTGCCGTGTGCATGGTCAACAGTTTTCGTTCCAAGATTATTCACAAGAAGGCGCTGTTTGCCGTTCTCACCGACGCACGGCACTCGGCGTTGTTCAGTGCGGGAGAACGAGCGCTGATCGACGCTCATGTGCCGTGGACGCGACAAGTGCGGGCCGGTAAGAGCGATTACCGCGGTGAACAGATCGATCTGCTGGAGTTCATTGGCGAGCGGCGCGATCGTTTAGTGCTTAAGCCGAACGACGATTACGGCGGACACGGAATTTACATTGGCTGGAACACTGATGAGATTGGCTGGGACGAAGCGATTCATAACGCGCTGGCCAACGGCGACTATCTGGTTCAGGAGCGCGTGCCCACCGCGCGCGAAGTTTTTCCCGCGCTGACTGGTGAAGGCACCATAGCGTTCGCCGAGCAGTTGGTCGATTTGGATCCGCTGCTCTTTAACGGAAAAGTTGGGTCAGCATTTACGCGGTTGTCTTCGAACGAACTGGCTAATGTTACCTCGGGCGGCGGGATGGTGCCGACGTTCATTATTAGTAAGCGTCTGTAGCGCAAGCTGGCAGCTTGCGTGCGCAAATTAACAATTTGCGCTACAGCATTGACAGCGTCATCAATACCGCGCTAACGTGTAATCCCGTGGATCCCACGGGCAAAAATTCCAAACAAATTGCAGTCGCAGTAATACCTGCTCGCTACGGTTCCAGCCGTCTGCCCGGCAAGCCTTTGCTGGAGATCGCCGGGAAACCATTGATTTTGTGGGTGATTGAGCGAGCTTTGGCGGCCAAGACTCTTTCGCGCGCAATTGTGGCCACAGACGATGCGCGCATCTTCGATACAGTGACGTCCGCCGGCTTTGAAGCAGCGTTGACTGGCGCCGACCATGCGACTGGAACTGATCGGATTGCTGAGGTGGCGCGCAATCTTGACGCCGAGATCATTGTTAACGTGCAAGGCGACGAGCCTTTGATCGATCCTAGAACAATTGACCGGGCTGTCACTGAGCTGCTGACGAATGAACAGGTTTGCATGGCCACGACTTCGGAACCAATCGTGGAGGTTGCCGAAGTTCTGAATAGAGCTGTGGTCAAAGTCGTTGTCGACGACGATGGTTACGCAACTTCGTTTTCACGTAATCCGATTCCGTGGCCTAATCAGGCCGTCACGGAACATGGTTCGATTGAAGCAGCGCTCAGGGATGAACCGGCGCTGCTTGTTTCTTTCAGAAAGCACAGCGGTCTTTACGTGTACCGGCGCGACTTTCTGTTAGAGTTCGCGGGCTGGCCGCAGTCAGAGTCCGAACGGCGGGAATCGCTCGAGCAGTTGCGCGCGCTCGATCGCGGCGTGAAGATTAAGGTGGTCGATGCGGCGTCAACATCGATTGGAGTGGATACGCTGGAGGACCTCGAGCGGGTGCGCGCTGTGGTGGCACAGACTTCAGTCTGTGGATTCGTTAGTTGATCACAGACTGAAGTCTGTGCCACTCAGAGGGGTTGGCGCACAAGTGCGCCCTCTAAACGGTTCGGCAGCTTACTGGAGCATCCTTAAGGAAGCAATCACAGACTGAAGTCTGTGCCACTGGAAATTTATGAATGCAAGCGATTGGATTGGGCTGGGGATTGTCGGGCTCGTAATTGTGGGCGGGCTGCTCCTGCTCAATCACATCACCAAGCCTTACGATGTGAAGGATGAGGAAGAGTTTCAACGGCGCCGCAGAGAAGGTGGGCGGGCGACAGGATTAATGGGCCTGCAGGGGATTCTGGATCCGGCCGTTAAGAAGTCAGTTGAAGTGCAGCAGGATTTGCGCCGCGGAATTTATGACGACGAAGAAGAACCCGACGATCCGCCCGAAGCGGGCGCTGAAGCAAGGGAACAGAATAAAGAGTAAGTTCAACCTGTTTAGAGGGCGGACTTGTCCGCCCATCCAAGAAGCGGCGCACAAGTGCGCTGTCTAAACGAGAGTCCAGGGTTAAGGAGTGAGTCGATGCCAAAATATATTTTCGTGACGGGTGGCGTGGTTTCCAGTTTGGGTAAAGGCCTGGCGGCTTCTTCGGTGGGTTCGCTGCTGGAAGCGCGTGGACTGCGGGTGACGCTGATCAAACTCGATCCCTACATCAACGTCGATCCAGGAACGATGTCGCCGTTTCAGCACGGCGAAGTCTTCGTCACCGACGACGGAGCGGAGACGGATCTCGACCTCGGTCATTACGAGCGCTTCACTCACGCCCACCTTTCCCAGGCCAATAATTGGACCACCGGACGAATCTATCTTTCGGTGATCGAGAAAGAGCGACGCGGCGATTATTTAGGCAAAACGATTCAGGTGATTCCCCATGTCACTAACGAAATCAAAGACGCGATTCGCGCGGTGACGCTAAACGGTGAAGCAGACGTCGTCATAGTCGAAATCGGCGGCACGGTCGGCGACATTGAATCGCTGCCGTTTCTCGAGGCGATTCGCCAGATGGGCAATGAAGAAGGACGCGAGAACGCCTTGTTCATGCACGCGACACTCGTGCCGTACATCGCGGCCGCCGGCGAGTTGAAAACGAAGCCGACCCAGCATTCCGTGCGCGAACTGCGCGAGATAGGCATCGCTCCCGACATTCTGCTTTGTCGATCTGATCGCCCGCTGTCACATGATCTGCGATCGAAGATCGCGCTTTTTTGTAACGTCAAGGAATCCGCGGTGATCAGCGCCCAGGATGTCGATACGATTTACGATGTGCCATTGAGCCTGCACGATCAGGGCCTGGACGAGCTGATCGTTTCGTCTTTGCATTTGAGCGAAGTGGCCGGGGCGGGCGACCTCTCGGGTTGGCGCAAACTGGTTTCGACGATCAGGCAGCCTTCGGCCGGCGAAACCGCAATTGCCATTGTCGGCAAGTACGTCGAGCTCGAGGATTCTTATAAGTCCCTGCGCGAAGCGCTCACTCACGGCGGCGTCGCCAATAATTTGCGCGTCAATGTTCGTTGGATCGAGTCGGAAGAGTTGATGGACGATACATACGAATCGCGGCTGCGAGACTTTGACGCGATCCTGGTCCCAGGCGGATTCGGCAAGCGTGGGGTTGAAGGAATGATTCGCGCCATCTCATATGCGCGGCGGACCCGGACACCGTATTTTGGAATTTGTCTGGGCATGCAGACGGCGTGCATTGAGTTCGCTCGACACGCCTGTGAAATGAAAGATGCCGACTCGACTGAGTTCAATGTCGAGACGCCTCACCCAATCATTTTCAAGTTGAGAGATCTGGTTGACGTCGAGCAGCTGGGCGGGACGATGCGGCTGGGCGCCTGGCCCTGTCGTTTGAGCGAAGGCACGCTGGCCCGCGAGATTTACGATGGAACCGAAGAAATCAGCGAGCGACATCGCCATCGTTATGAATTCAATCCCGCCTATCGCGAGACTCTGGAACGAAGCGGCCTGATATTCAGCGGGGTTTCGCCGGACGAAAAATTCGTAGAGATAATCGAGCTCTCACGCGACGAACATCCCTGGTTTGTTGCCTGCCAGTTTCATCCTGAATTCAAATCGAAGCCGCTGGCGCCGCATCCGCTGTTTGCCTCATTCGTGCACGCAGCGTTTCAGAATCGTTTGCAGACGGAAACGTCGGTCGAACAGATTGCTGAACCAGACACGCCGGCGATGGAACGTGCCGCGACCGTAAGCGATAACTAAGAAAATTCCAAGGCCAACGTGAGCGGAGACCGTGCCCGCTGCTTTGATTCCCGACCTCGAGTGGATTTTCATACGATGCTTTTCGAGGGCAGGATCAAGTTGACTCCACTTTGGTTTGGTTGTTGTTCCCGGCCCGACGGAACGATCCACGAAATCACACGAAACCGCACAACAGAATGCAGTGAATCGCAAACCTCACTTCCGCTTAGTGTGTTTCGTGGATCGTCATGCCGCACAAGGGCGAATCCTGCAAATGCTCCCATGTTTCCCTCGTATGCGAAAAACCTCTTCATAAGCGATAATGAGTCAGGCTTTCTCGATTCAGAAACTAATCATGCTTCAATGCCCCAGATGCAGCCGGCAATTTCCTGACGACGTGCACGTCTGTCCAGACGACTTCACGCCTCTGCAGGCGGATGCCACCATCGCGGACGTTCCCATCGATCCATTGATAGGCAGGGTCTTTGACGGCAAGTATCGTCTGGACGAGCGCCTGGGCGGCGGTGGCATGGGCACTGTCTATAGCGCGACGCATCTGCTGATCGAGCGCCCCGTGGCGGTCAAGGTCCTCAGCCAACGCTTTATCGGAGACCAAACCGCGCAGCAACGTTTTCGTCGCGAGGCGCGGGCTTCCGGCCGCATGCGCCATCCGAATGCCGTCATGGTCAACGACTTTGGCACGACCGACGATGGCTGGCTTTACATCGTGATGGAACTGCTCGAAGGCCAGACGCTGCGCGATCTGCTGGCGCGCGAAGCTCCTCTCGATCCGGCCCGGGCTGTTTCTCTTATGTTGCAGGCGTGCGCGGCCGTCGCCGCTGCTCATGAGAGCGGATTGATCCATCGCGACTTGAAACCAGCGAACATATTTATCGAGCAACGCCCGAATCTCGCTGCGGTGGTAAAAGTACTCGACTTTGGCGTCGCGAAATTTGCGGTCGAAGAACACGATGATGATTACCAAACCTTGACGCAGGTAGGGGCGATCATCGGGACACCTCGGTATATGTCTCCCGAGCAATGCACGGGCGCGGCGCCGTTGACACCGGCATCGGACGTTTACAGCCTGGGAATTATTCTGTACGAGATGTTGACCGGGGGCGTGCCGTTCAGTGCAGACACGCCGCTGGCCGTGGCGCTGAAACAAGTATCACAGCCGCCGCGCGCCCCGAGTGAAATTGTAGGTTCTACTCCTCCTGAACTTGAACGAGTTGTATTGCACGCGTTAGCCAAGGATCCGCGGGCTCGCCCGGCCAACGCCGATGAATTCCGGCGGGAGTTGCATGCCGTTGCTGTTAGCCTGGGACTGGAACTTTCTGACAGCCCGCTGTCGCCGTCGTTGGCCGACCTGCGCAGCGCGGGAACGGAAAGTCCTTCCGGCCGCCTGGTGATCGATCTGGCCACTTTGCGTCAAGTGCAGGCAGCGAACTCAGGGGACGGTCTCCCGGCGGCTGCGATCAAAGAGCAGGCGGAGAAACCGACTCGTAGCGAGAAGCCGAGCCGGCTTGAGTTTGCGCGCATGAGTGTACCGTTTCAAAAGCAGATCTCAGCTCGAAATAATAAGCGAATTCGTCTGGCCGCCCTTGTGATTGTACTAGTGATCGCGATTCTAGGTTCTGGTGTGCTCGCCGCTCTCTGGTGGCGCGGAACTGACTCGGCTAACGGCGCTGGTTCAGCGAACGCCAACGCTTCCGCATCGCCGAGCCCCACGGCTTCGTCGTCACCTTCACCATCGCCAACCCTGGCGCCGAAATCGATTCCGAAGCCGGCGCCTAAGAAGAAACCGGGGAAACTTAAATCGATTTGGAACAAGATGAAGGGAATAATTAAGTAAGGCGTAATGGCTCATCGCTCGTAGGGCTGCTGACACGAATGAACCGGATAACAGCTTTGCCGTTGGAGTGCAGAAAGGCTGCGCCTTTGAAGTAACTGGCGCGTTTTTGCTGGGAGCGCGGACGTCCCGTCCGCATTGAGCGCGAAGCGCGAACGAATTGTTTCGATAGCTTTCGAAAGAGGTGCGCTTTCAGCGCGATGCGGACGGGACGTCCGCGCTCCCAGGATTTACGATCATGCTTTCGAGATCCGAAGGGCTGAAAAAATGTGCGGCTGCTTTCTACTTCGTCATGGGCTGGACTAGACTATAGCGTTATTTAAAAGATGGGTTTACAAACAAAATCATTCCAGGTCGGTTCAGCTACGTTTGGCGACGGCCGTCTGACGATTATTGCCGGGCCGTGCGTGATCGAATCAGCAGAACACGCATTGATGATGGCTCGCGAGTGTGCTCAACGCGCGCGCGACGCGGGACTGGACTTTGTCTTCAAATCATCTTTCGACAAGGCAAACAGATCTTCGGTAAAGAGCTTTCGCGGCGTCGGCATGCAGGCGGGCCTGGATATTCTCCGCCGCATAAAAGGGGAAGTAGGCGTGCCGGTCGTTACTGACATTCATGATCCCGCGCAGGTCGAGAGAGTGGCCGAGGTTGCCGACATTCTTCAAATACCAGCGTTCCTCTGCCGGCAGACTGATTTGATTCTGGCGGCCGCCGGATCCGGACGCGCGGTCAATATCAAGAAGGGGCAATTCCTGGCGCCGGAAGACGCGCGCAACATCGTCGAGAAGGCGCAGGCCGCTGGCTGCGAAAAACTTATGCTGACCGAACGCGGCGTAAGCTTTGGCTACAATAACCTGGTCGTGGACATGCGGTCGTTTCCAATCATGAGCGAGTTCGGCGTGCCGGTGGTCTTTGACGTAACCCACTCGCTGCAGCTGCCGGGCGGCCTGGGGAATGCAACAGGCGGATTGTCGCAGTACATCGAACCACTCGCGCGCGCGGGTGTTGCTTGCGGAGTTGACGCGGTCTTCATGGAAGTTCACGACGCGCCCGAACGGGCGCCGTCGGATGGTCCTAATATGTTGCCGCTGGCGCGTATGGGATCGCTGCTCGAAAACTTAAGAGATATTCACCGCCTGGTTTCCGGAATGCCGAGGAGCGGGGCGCCGCTTAGTAAGGAAGCATCTTCGTGACGCTCACGGGACAACAGTCAGAGCGGAAAGAACCGATCGTTGCCCGCATCAGAAATCACATTTACAACTTTATGCTCAAATCAAGAGTTTTACTGCTGCTTATTCTAATTAGTTTTTGCGGGTTATCGGCCGTGAGCGCGCAGGACGAAATGCGCGCGGCCTGGCAGGCAACAAACTTTGACATTACCGTGAACAACCTGGGCAGCGAGCGGGCGCTTAATGCCAAGGCATTAGTTACAGTGCGTAACGTCGGGCGCGGCGCTGGTTCGACACTGAGTTTGCGCATCAACTCAAAGGCCGAGATCAAATCGCTCAGCATCGGTGGCGCGGCCGCGAGTTATCGATCGCTGCCTGAGCCGCGCGGAGGCGCGCAACGCCTTACCGTTACTCTGGCAAATCCTGTCGTGCCTAATGATAGTGTTACTGCCACAGTCGAATACCGTTTGCCTCTGGCGGAAAACTCCGGCCTCTCCGCGATTTCACCGGTGACTTCGCAGTTCCTGCCGCTATCGATGTGGTATCCGATGGTCAATACTCCGTTCGCGGTGCGCGGAGCGGACTATGCTCCGTATCGGATAACCGTGAATGGCGGCAACGCAATCTCGTCGGGAACGGAAAAGAGTAACGGCAGCGTCTTTGAGCAGACTCTCAACGGCCAACCGTTCTTTGTCGCAGGCGCCTGGGACCGTGTGGAAGGCAGCGGTAACGCGAAAGGCATCACTGCGTTTCTGGCGAAAGGTTCTGGTCCGGATGAACAGAAACAGGCCGAGGCCTTGATTGGTTTGACGAATGATGCACGGACTTTCTATTCGGGAATGTTTGGCGCTGCTCCGGCGGCGCCTCTGCGGCTGATCGCGGTATCACGCGGCGCCGGGTTCGATGACGCAGGGACGATGCTGGTTAGCGAGGGGGCCTTTCGGCGAAAGAAGATTGACTCAGTAACTGCGCTGGGCATCGCCGAAGCAGTCGCGCGTCTTTGGGTCGGTGCTGACACGCCGGTGCGCGGAGAGGGATACGGCCTCCTGCGAGAAGGGCTGGTGCGCTTTGCAGCTTCGCTGTTCATCGAAAAGCAATTTGGCGCCGAGGCTGCCGACGCCGAACGCGGCCGGCAACGTCTGTCGTATTCGGCGATTGCGAAACGTGATGCGCCACTCTCGCGCACGACGGCGCTCGACGGTACCTATTTCAATTCAGTAGCCAACAAAGGCGCGATGGTCTGGCGGCTTATCGATCACACGGTGGGCCGTGATGCCTTCATCGCGACCATGCGCGGTCTGCTCTTGCGCGCTAAGTCCGATCCTGAAGGCTTGTCTTTGATGCGCGCGCGGACAGCATTTATTGAGCGTGGCGGGACGACAATGAAGAGTTTGCTGGAACAGCAATTGGATCAACCGACGGATATGGATCTAATGGCCGGCCTGCCGCATCTGGAGGGTGGACAATGGAACGCCGCTCTGCGCAATCTGGGATCGACCGAGGTGACAGTAAATGTCGCGGGCTTCACCGAAGCGGGTCAGCAAATCGCCGCGCAGGCAACAATCCCAGCGCATGATTTTGGCCAGGTGTCTTTCAAGAACGGACCGAAGATTGTTCGCGTGGAAGTCGATCCGGAAAAGTTTTATCCGCAGACGGATTACGCCAATGACGTGGCTCCGCGGACCGTCGAACCAGGAAGTTCTTTGGCTGAAGCAAACCGTTTGTTAGGCGCGCAGGAATACGCCAAGGCGGAAGCACTGGCCCGGCAACTGCTGGTTGGTTCGCCGCGAATGCAGGAAGGGCGAATCGTTTTGGCGCGAGCACTGCTGGCCCAGAACAAGGTCGACGAGGCGGAGCGCGAGTTTCGGCAGTTGGCGAATGAAAGGCTGCCGATGCCCGCGGCGTTGGCCTGGTCGAGTATCGGCCTGGGGGAGCTCGCTATGCGCCGGGGGCAAGCGGCGGAGGCGGCTCGTACTTTCACTGACGCCGTGCGGGCGGATGCCGAGTATGCCTCGACTTTGAACGCGCGGGCAGCGCGCATCAAGGCGGAAGCTGCGGGTAACGTATCGGCTCCCATCGATGAATCAGTCAGGGCTTTTATAAATCAACTTGATACTGCGCTGCGCAGCGGAAGACAGGCCGAGATTGCTCCACTGATTGTTCCGGGCGAGTTGACGAGATTTGTAAGCGGCGCGGTCGGCACGCAACCCGAAGTGTGGCAGACGCGGATCTTGAGGTGGGAACAGCTTGACGCGAATCGCGGCGCTTTGGATGTGGCGATAAATAGCCGGCAACTGGGCGCGGATCATGCTGGGACCGCGGTCTTCATTCTGGCGCGCGTAGGCGGGGCCTGGAAATTGAATGCAATCGAATTCTTTGAAGTTAGATAGAGTCCCGGCCAGAGAGCAGTGAGCAGTGAACAGTAAGCACTCGGATGACTTGAACGCGGAAGCGAGGTCAGTACCGCCTGCGTCAGCGGGCGGGCTCATGGGGCCTCCGTGACCCACGCGATCACATCTTCCTCAACTCCCGGAGTTTCTGGCTTGATTAAATTGAGATTTGGGATGGATGAACTGAACACAAAACTTGAAAGTTTGCGCGAACGAATTCGCCGAGTCGAATCCTGCGTCGTTGCCTTCTCGGGCGGTGTCGATTCGACGTTCGTCCTGAAGGTCGCCTACGAAACGCTGGGCGCGGGCGTAACAGCAGTAACAGCGCTCAGCGAATCTCTTCCGGCCGGTGAATTGGAAGCAGCGCGGGAACTCGCGCAGCGGATTGGGGCTCGCCACCTAGTCCTGAGAACGTTTGAACTGCAGGACGAAAACTATCTCGCAAACGGCGCCAACCGCTGCTACTTCTGTAAGACTGAAATGTATTCGCGGATCAAAGACTTTGCACGCGCTGAACAACTCAACGCAGTCCTTGACGGCTTGAACCAGGACGACCTGCAAGATCGACGACCCGGACGCGCCGCTGCAATTGAGCATGGTGTAATCTCGCCTTTAGTCGACGCGGGCTTAACCAAGAGCGAAGTTCGCAGTCTGTCTCGCGAGATGGGATTGCCGACTTGGGACAAGCCCGCGCTGGCGTGTCTCTCCTCGCGGATTCCGCACGGTACTCCAATCAGTTTGCAGGCGCTCAGTCAGGTCGACCGCGCTGAAAGCTATCTACGAAAATTGGGGGTGGGCCAGGTGCGAGTGCGTCATCACGGCCAGGTGGCTCGCATTGAAGTAGAGCCCAACGATTTTAGTTTGATCAGACTAAGGCAAACTGAAATCGACGCCCACCTCAAAACCCTCGGTTTCGCCGAGGTTGTACTCGACCCGGCCGGCTATCGCACGGGCAATTTTCAGTTTGTCTCCGCCAAAGTCTAATGCAAGCTGAACTACTCCGGGATCTTTTGAATGAAGTGCGCTCCGGAACGCGCACGGTCGAGAGTGCTCTGGATCGACTGCGTGATTTGCCTTTTGAGAATCTGGGGTACGCGCGGCTCGATCATCACCGCGCGCTGCGGACGGGATTTCCGGAAGTTGTCTTTTGCGAAGGCAAACGGATCGAGCAGATTGTTGAGATTCTGCAGAGACTCGAACAGAGGCACTCTCCGGTGCTGGCGACGCGCGCTTCTCGCGAAGTACACAATGCGGTGGTCGCCCAGATTCCCACCGCGCGATATTTTGAAGATGCGCGCGTTATTCAGATCGGAGTGAACGGCTCTGAACCGACTGAAACTACTGTGCTGGTCGTCTGCGCGGGTACTGCCGACTTGCCTGTCGCTGAGGAAGCAGCGGTCACGGCCAGCGCGCTGGGTAGCCGGGTCGAGAAACTCTACGACGTGGGTGTAGCCGGCGTGCATCGTCTGCTTGCGGCGCGTGACAGATTGAATGCTGCAAATGTCATTGTTGTTGTAGCGGGGATGGATGGTGTGCTGCCAACGATCGTGGGCGGGTTGGTAGCTGCGCCCGTGATCGCGGTGCCGACCAGTATCGGATACGGAACTGGTCTGGGCGGCGTGAGTGCTTTGATGACGATGCTTAACGCCTGCGCGCCAGGAATCGCGGTGGTTAATATCGATAATGGTTTTGGCGCCGGCTATCTTGGTCACTTGATTAATACGCGCGGCGCCGCAAAGGAGTCCAAGTGAACTCAGAACATCACATCGCGGAAGTCGAGCGCCGGGCCCGACGCATAAAGCTCCTGCTGATGGATTGTGATGGAGTGTTGACTAATGGCCAGCTCGAGTTGCTGGAAAACGGTGAGGAGCAGAAGACCTTTCACGCGCGAGACGGGCAGGGCATCTCGCTCTTTCATCGGGCAGGACTGAAGACCGGAATCATTTCGGGTCGAACATCGAGTGCCGTCGAAAGGCGAGCTCAGGATCTATCGATGACTTATGTTCGACAGTCCGCGACTGACAAAATAAAAGCGCTCGACGAGATCCTGGCGCTGGCCAAGGTTTCGCTGCATCAGTGTGCATACATCGGCGACGATCTGGGCGATATTCCGGTTATGAATCGCGTCGAGCTAGCGGTCGCGGTCGCGGATGCCGCTTTTGAAACAAAGCAGGCTGCGCACTTTGTCACCGGACAGAAGGGCGGTCACGGCGCGGTTCGCGAGGTCACCGAATTGATTCTGAAGGCGCAAGGCAGTTGGGACGATTTGGTGAAGAAGCATTTCGGGCGATGAGGAAGTACTGCTCAGAGTTCAAGCTCGAGCCTGGTGCCGGCATCGGCAGCCTAAAGGTTGAACTCTGAACCAACTGGCCTTCGTTGACTTTCACTACCCAAGCAAATAATCTTCTGACTCGCTGATTGAGCGGGCGTAACTCAATGGTAGAGTGTCAGCTTCCCAAGCTGGATGTTGCGGGTTCGATCCCCGTCGCCCGCTCCAATTTTGCTAAGTAATTCCTAGAGTCAAAGTTCGAAGCCATCAGAGAATTACCTCGGCTCTCTGGTATTTCGCGGCATTGAAAGCATCACGTTGAACCCTCCATTCTGAAACTCAACCAGTCAAACTCCATCGTTAGATCTACAAAGGGATGAATGAAGGATCAGCACACTCCCTATCCTTCGAACCGAGCCATTAAGCCTCCTTTTATCCATCTCTTTTGAGCCGCTACGCAGCATAGGCAGTGGCCAGCCACTTGTGCGATAAGTGGGCCTCTTAAAAACCTCAAAGGAGCCAAGGTGTCGCTCATTAATGTTTTGGTGGTCAAGGCTTCGGAGGACGTGCGGGCGGAGGCCATTGCGAAGGCCATCGCCGACTCCGTACTCGATCGTAGCGATATGAATCTTGTTGGCAGCACCTCTCGCAAAGAGAGCGGCATTGTGTCTGTCGACGAAGTAGCCGACATCCTCCAATCCATAGATCCTTCAACTCGTTCCGCGCTTGTGCTGGTAGGTTCTTCAGCAGACTCAAAGAATAGATTACCGGAGTGGCTCAGCTTATTGGATGACTTCGCGGTGATGCATGTCGATGTTGAGGATTATATGGTTCAGATTGGATTGCGACATTCCAATCTTGACTCACTCCTAACCGCACTGCGCCAACTTGTGGAAAGCGCAAGCTCGCAGAAGCGGGAGCGCGTTACGCGCATGCAGCTGCGAGAGGTCAAATCGCTGCCCGAGCGTGATACGCCCCCTTCTTCTCCTGCTTCCGACGGCGCTCCACCTCACCAAGTGACGCCGAAGCGGACGTTGCTGGCAGCTGCCATCAAGTGGATTCACGCCCTGCTTCAGGAAGCTGTGGCGAAGATTCCAAAAGACAACACCGACCCGCAAGCGTTTTCGCTGAGCCGGGAAACGGTTTCGCAATGTCTTGAAGAGTTAGCGCAGCGCCTGCCTGACGGAGAGGATATCTCCTTATCGTCAGCAGAGGCAGACCTCCAGAACGAGTTTGACAAAGTCGAAACGAACCTGGAGCCGCTCGCCGTGGCCGTTCACGAGTTGGGATTGGAGTATCGCGAATTCCGACTCTTGGCTCTGGCGCTGGCTCCAGAACTTGAGAGTTCCTTTCAGCGCTGCATTGGGGTGTTGCTCGACGAAGTTGGTCGCCGCGTGGGCACGATGGGTTTGTACAGCACTCTGCTGGGCTTCACTCCTCAAGTGCGCGGTGAATCGATCAATGGCGGCGATCTCGGGCGCTGGCTGGTTTTGGAAGGGTACTCCGGTCGCCCGGCGGCGGCGGACGAACCACTAAGAGTCGATCCTTTTCTCGCGCAGTGGTTACTCGGCCACCGCAAAGCACTCATGCGAGATCCGCGGGTCCGCCGCTATCTGCGACTGAACCGTTGGCCGGGTTCCAGCATTCTCAAGGCCGAGGAGGAACGCGCGGCGTGGTTGATCGACAGGATTCAAAGCGGTGATCCGGCGCCGTGGGTTTTGCTGGACGGCAACGATTCTGCCGGGTGGAGAGCATTGGTTGAGCGTGGCGTCCGAGACAAGCCCGTAAGGGCGATACGCGTGGTGGCGTCGCGTCTGGCTGGCGTTGATCTGGTTGAAGTCGAGGAGATTGCAAATCTCGTTGGACGCCTGGCGCGACTCCACGATTCTCAGAAGCGGCCTGTTCTGATCATCGATGTCACCAAAACGGACAGCAGCGAGGCGGAGGATGATTACCTCGGTCTCTTCCTGACGACGTTGGATCGTGCCCGAGTCCGTGCGGTATTTATCTGTCGGGATGAAGCGCGCATCGTCCAACTGCTTGGCAGCGCGCCGTATGAGTTGATCACTGGACCGGCACTGTCGAAAGCTGCGCGCCTGGACGCAGTACGAGAGGCTGCCAGGAGAGCCGGCATCAGCTATCTGACGCAAGAGTCAGCTGAGTCGATTGCTAATCGTTATCCGCTGCAGGTGGACGGTCTGGAGCAAGCGATGCGACTCGCAGCGAGTCGGCCAAAGAATTACGACAGAGGAGATCCGGATCTCGACCGCTTGACTACTGCGCTCAAGGAATTGGCATCCGAAGGAGTATCCCACCTGGTTGAACGGATCGAACCGGTTTTCAGTCTTGACGAAGTGATCCTACCTCTCGATCGCAAGCAGACACTGAAGGAAATTGTTGACCAAATTCGTCTGGCGCCGCGCGTGCTTGACGGTTGGAAGTTCCGCGAAAAGCTTCCTTATGGACGTGGCGTTGCCTCACTCTTCTTCGGCCCCAGTGGAACAGGGAAGACCATGGCGGCGATGGGAATTTCCCGCGAGTTGGATATCCAGATACTCCGGCTGGATCTTTCGCGCGTCGTCAGCAAGTACATTGGCGAAACCGAGAAGAACCTTGATCGCGTGTTCACTGATGCGCAACGCTCGGGCGCTGCCATCCTGATTGACGAAGCCGACGCACTGTTGGGCAAACGCAGTGAAGTGAAGGATGCTCACGACCGGTACGCGAACATCGAAGTTGCCTACCTCTTGCAACGCTTGGAGGCTTACGAAGGCCTCGCGATTCTCACCACGAACATGCGCAAGAATCTTGACGTGGCTTTCTTACGCCGACTGCGTTTTATCGTCGAGTTTCCGCGGCCGGATGGTGAGGCGCGTGAAAAGATTTGGCGTCAATGCCTGCCCGAAGAATCACACGAATTGACTAATGCCGACTTCCGCCAGATCGCGCGCCGGATCGATCTCACCGGCGGCCAAATTCGCCAGATCACTTTGCGCGCTGCTTTCATCGCTGCGGCTGCCGGAACGCAAATCGCCCTTGAGCACATTGTGCAGGCTGCTTCCGCTGAGCTTGCCAAATTAGGAATGCCTCCGATCGAAGTTGATCTGCTTCGGACAAGGAGGGCTGCAGCGTGAAAGCCGACGCCATTCTTCGCGTGACTGAGTTGTTGCGAAAGCGTTTGGAGGCAGCGCTGGTGAGCTCTGGTATGCCGGGCACGGTTTTCGTTGGCCCGCTTGACGACGCTGAGGCGAGTGGCGCCGCGCTGGTGCTGTTCCTTTATCGCATCGTGGCCAACGCAAACCTGCGCAACCGCGAGCACCGGCCACCGTCAAGCGTGGTGCCACCAATCGTTCACCAAAATTCGTTGCCCCTCGATCTCTATTATCTGATTACAGTCGGCACCACCTCGGAAGCCACCGAGGAAACACCGCTTCGGTGGCTTGGTTACGCGATTCAGGCGATACAAGCCGTGCCTGATTTGGTTGGACCAGACGTGGGCCAGGAAACGGTTCACGTGACGCTTGAGCCACTCTCAACTGAAGAGGCGAGTCGCATCTGGGCCCTGTTTCCGACTGCCAACTACCGGACCTCGGTTGCCTACCTGGCTACACCTGTCTGGATCGATCCGCCTGACCTGCCTATCGTGGCCGGCCCCGTGGTCGACGATCGATTGCTTGCTGGTTCGAAAACTGCGGAGGTGATCGGATGAGTCAGGAATTCGATGTACGCCTCCCGCTGGAAGAATCGTACCGTCGCCGGGTCCTGTTCGCGATTGAATTGCTCGATGGGGTGACACTGTCTCGTGTCAGTCAGGGTATCAAGTTGATCGCTGAAGGACTGAAGGGCAAGCCGATCGTAAACGCGAGTGGCATGTCGGTGTGGTTGGAAGAAGACTTCAGCAAGCTGCAGAAGATTTCGATTGAACCTGGGAATTTACCGTACGAAAAACGAGAACTGCAGCCTGCCGAAATCAAGCTTCGGCCAAACGTCACAACGATCGAATTGCGGCCGCGCGTGGACTATTCCTTCGCGCCTGGTATCACGGGATTACGCGGGACGCTGATCGAATCTCGAGTCGATCCAGCAACCCCGGTCACAAACGCAGCGGTGTACCTGCAATGGCTCGACGACGAAAACAATTGGCGCAACGCACCGACCACTTCGCAAACCGACCAAAAACGCGGGGACTTCGTTTCAATCCTTCGCCTCGCGCCGACTGAAGTGCCACTCCTCGGTAACGGCGAAGTGACCGTGCGCCTACGTGTCAGTCGCGACGGCGGCGCCGAGCGCGGCTCGAACGATTTCAAACTTTCGCAAGGTCGCATCACAGATCCGTCGACCTTGAATCCACTGATTTTTGCCTGGGACGAGTTGCAACCCTGAGTTGCCCAATAGGAGACAATGCTATGAACGACGAGTCGACAAAGACAGATGAGTGTAATCCTCCTTCTTCAACAGCTGAACAGCCTCACGCTCCGGGAAGCGTTGAGACCTGTCAAGACCCACCGCCAGGCGTAAAGGGTCCGGACTGGAAACCCCCGATTCTCTGTCCGCCAGACATTTGCTGTGATTGCAAACCAGACCCGACCACGGATCCAAATTGCCTGGAGAGTCTAATCACCGACAAAGCCGGCGAACTCGCTGAGGCAGAAAAGACCAAGGCTTTTAAGGCTGATCTGGAGTCGCTACTCACCAAGGCAAATGCCGCCAGTCAGGAATATACACAGGCGAAGTACGAGCAGCTACTCAAAGAATGGGTGAAACAGGACGACGATATTGACAAACTAATTCGTAACTTCGTTTGCTCCCTGCCTTGCTGGTATTGCGCGATCGAGTGCTACATCTGTCCACTCTTGCACAAGATGAACCAGGCCCAACAGAGCTTGTATTGGTCTTCAACGCCCTTTCCGGAAAAAGCCGATAACCTTTATGACTATCTTTATTGGCACACACGGAACAAGGAAGAGAAGGAAACGACGTTCAAGCGTATCAAGAATGTTCTCAGTGTTTGGGAGAAGCCGGCGCAGACGATCGAGAAAGCCCTGGCTGACAACGCCAAACTTATCTCCGACATAGACAAGGCGCCTGGCACCGACACATCAAAACTTGTCTTTGATATCTTTCTGCGTCTGGTGCCGCGACACCTCTCCATCGCGCCATCGGGCCCAAATCCCTATACCAGATGGAAAACGAAAATCGACGGAAAATTCACGACTCTCTGTAAGTGCGAAAAGTGCGAGGACAAGCCCGAAACGCCTGAACAGCAGCCGGAGCACAGGTGCCCGGAAAAGCCTGAGAAACCGCACGCGAAACACTGCAAGTGCGATACCGGGGAGCGGGACAATTGTTGTGGTCCAAACGTAGGCTACTGGACCTTGCGCGAACGATTGATTGGCCCTCAACCCTACCTGATAGATCCGAGCCATTACATTGGCCTTATTTGTTGTCTCGTTCGGCGGCGCTATGAGCCAGCACGAAAAGCCCTTTCGACGGCAACGGCCAAGGCTATGGAGGCTGAAGCTTGGATCAAGCAGGCTCAGGACTCAATCGAAAACGGGCTCAAAGACTTCGAAAAGAACGCCAAAGCGAGGCTCCCAACCACAATCGAATGCTGCGGCACAAAGATATGTCCCGAAAGGGAGCCGACCAAAACAGCCAGCTAAAGATGGAGAATCAAGATGCCTGAATATCTACATCCCGGTGTTTACATCGAAGAAATCGAGCGTGGCCCAAGGCCTATCGAAGGTGTGCCAACAAGTACGGCCGCCTTACTGGGCGAGGCCGAGCGCGGTTCCACTGCTCCGCGCCTGGTGACGAGCTACAAAGATTACCAGCGTTGGTTTGGCGACGTGTTCAATCCGAACAAGTTTTTACCGTACGCGGCCAGTGGCTTTTTTGAGAATGGTGGCAAGCGCGCCTTCGTTGCGCGGTTAGTGGGTGACGCCTCAACGATCGCCTCTGCCGTCTTCGGTGAGTTCGTAGTGCGAGCTGCCGGCCCTGGTCTTTGGGGCACGCGCGTGAAAGTCAAGATTTCAGACGGCACGACGAAGAACGGCGATGGCACGCCCGTCGGCTTTCGTCTGCAACTCGCGTATTGGGGCCGCGAGCCGGTACCTGATTTCGATCCCTTTACCGACCGCACCACGCTGCCGCGTCCGGCGCTGATCGAGGACTTTGATGATCTGGTCACCGACGAACAATCGCCTGACTACTATGGCAAGCGCGTGCCTTTCATCGATCTCGAAAAGGGTGAAACCAACCAGGGTCCGGAAAGCTCTGCACTCGGCATTCTGGTTCGCAATGTTGGGGTGCCGGCCAGCACGCGCCCGGGTAACGGAATGCAGGTACTGGCGGGTGGCGCGGACGATGCGGCCGCGCTCGGGGTCGATGACTATAAAGGTGATCCGGTACCCGGTGGCAGAGGTGCGCAGGGACTCGCCGCGCTCGAGCTCGATCCGTATCGCGATGTCGCACTCGTGTATGCGCCAAACGTTTCGACCGATATCGCCAAAGCGATCGTTGCGCATTGTGAAAGTTTGCGATTCCGCTTTGCCGTTATCGATAGTGACAAGGGTCAAAGCAGTACCACGGCCTTGAATCCGCGCGACACCGTCACCGATAGCAGCTACGCCGCCTTTTACTATCCCTGGATCGTAACGGCCGATCCGCGGACGGGCGCGCGCAAACTCATTCCGCCAGGCGGCACAGTCCTGGGCGTTTATGCCCGCTCAGACACGGAGCGAGGAGTTTTCAAGGCGCCGGCGAACGAGATTGTCCGCGGGGCTCTCGCGCTTGAGTTCGACATCAACGACAACATGCAGGATGACCTTAATCCGAAAGGGGTAAACGTCATCCGCAGTTTCCCCGGTCGCGGCATCCGTGTGTGGGGCGCGCGGACAATCACTTCAAACGCACTCTGGAAGTATGTGAGCGTTCGTCGACTATTTATCTTTCTCGAGCGCTCAATTTACGAAGGCACGCAGTGGGTCGTCTTCGAGCCGAACGACGATAAGCTGTGGGCGCGAGTCGTCGACACGATCCGCTTGTTCCTACGCAGCCAGTGGCGTCTCGGCGCACTCTTCGGCCGCACTGAGCAGGAAGCGTTTTTCATCACCTGCGATCGCACCACGATGAGCCAGGACGACATCCTGAACGGCCGGCTGATCTGCGAGATCGGTATCGCGCCGGTCCGTCCCGCGGAATTTGTCATCTTCCGCATTTTCCAAAACACCGCTGAGGCACAACGCTAGGAGCTAAGTTATGGCACGCATAGATCCTTTACGCAATTTCCGCTACCGGCTCGAAATCGACAGCGTCACGCAAGCCGGTTTCAGCGAAGTGATGATCGCCGAAACGACGATCGACGCAGTCGATTATCGCGAGGGCACCGATCCGCCGCACGTGAGAAAACTAAGCGGCCTCACCAAGTATGGGAGCATCACGCTGAAGTGGGGCGTGACTGTCGGTGGCAGTGCGCTCGACCTCTTCAAATGGCATGCCGACGTCTCGGCAGGTCAGATCAAAGAGAAGCGCAAGAAAGTGGTCATCGTGGTTCAGGACGAAGCCGGCGTTGATAGCGCGCGGTTCGTTATCACTGATGCCTGGCCCATTAAATATGACCCCAGCGACCTCAGTGCCAAGGGTAACGAGGTATTTATTGAACTGCTCGAACTCGCCAATGAGGGCATCGAGCGCGTGGCGTAAGAAAGGAAGACTAACATGAGCACCACGCAAACAGGCTTTCAGACCGAGATCGAATTCGAATTGCCCAAGGGCTACGTTGATGACGCGGGTATGCTGCAACGGCGTGGCACAATGCGCCTCGCCACGGCAGCCGACGAGATACTGCCGCTTCGCGATCCGCGAGTACAGCAGAACGAAGCCTATCTGGCGGTGATTGTCCTGGCGCGCGTCGTCACCCGTCTCGGTTCTTTGACGGAGGTCCATACGGGCGTGATTGAGAACTTATACGCCTCAGATCTCTCCTACCTGCAACGGCTGTACGAAAAGTTCAACGCCAGCGACGACGTCGAGCCGGAGCTTTCGTCCGAAAAGCAATGGGCAGCAGGAGGCAAGACGCTGCGGAGGATTACCGCTGTGGGGGAAGCATGAAGGCCTATCCCGTGAAGTCGTTGTACGAGGAGATGGCCTTTATCGCATGTCACTTCCACTGGTCCCACAGCGAGCTCATGCAGCTTGAGCACCGCGAGCGCCGGCGCTGGTGCCGGGAAATTTCGGCGATTAACCGCGCTCTCGATGGCGCTGCTTTTAATCCGTTCGAAATCGCGAGGAGGCGGTAATGACACGACAGGATCCCTTGCGTGCCTTTCGCTTCCTCGTCGAGATTGAGGGGATTACGAGCGGAGGCTTCACCCGAGTCAAGGGTCTCTCTCGGGAAGTGAAAGTCGAGTCGTATCGCGAGGGTGGCGTTAACGACTACGAGCATAAGCTCGTCACGCAGGTCAATTATCCGGTCGTTATTCTCGAGCGCGGGTTGGCTCTCGATGATTTGTGGACTTGGGCACAAGCTACCGCCGACGGGGAAGTCCGCCGGCGGACGATCCGCATTCGCCTTCAGAATGAGGCGAACGAGAAGGTGTGGGCCTGGCAGGTTGAATATGCGCTGCCGGTGAAGTGGACGGTTTCAGATCTGGACGCGCAATCGTCGTCGGTAGTGATGGAAACCCTGGAACTTGCTCACCACGGACTAAGGAAGGCGACATGATTTCTGCGGCTGGCAAATGGTTGTGCGGTGCATTCGCACTGGTGGCACGCGACGCCGCCAGGCGCTTCACCGGCGACCGAAGAAATTCGTCGCGCCGGCGCAGCGTTTGGCGTCCAATCAGCTTGCGCTGGCAGCGGCGCCGGCAACGTCAGGTAAAGCTGTCCGCTATCGGCTCACTTAATCGTGCGCCGGTCGTATTGTTGCCTCAGTCTCATTTTCATTACACCACGCACCGAAACGAACGAACTCAGCATGAGCGAGTGTCCGGGCCCGTTGCTGCCACGCGCCTTGCCGCGACGCGCGCAGTGGGGCCGGTCGTATTATTTCCTCAGTCTCACCTTCATTACACCACGCACCGAAACGAACGAACTCAGCATGAGCGGGTGTCCGTTGCTGCCACGCGACTTGCCGCGACGCGCGCACTGGTCGTCCACCATTGGCCCGGTTTCCACGCCCACACGTTTTCCCTGCAAACGCGTCCAGCGAATCGCGCACTGCGTCCCTTCTTTGTGCCCGAGAATTTGCGGCGAAATATCGAGGCCGGGTTAATCGGCCCACCTCGATCACCAAGGGCGGCTGGCAGTCACTCAATCACGCCGCCCGCTGTGAATCGCTTGCGACCGCGCGAGTTTCAGCAAACGGCGGAACTCGTTCGCCTGGGCCAGTGGCGGAAAGAACAAACACCTTCATTCCTAATGCAATCGCGGAGCTGGCACCACTGGCTACAGATATTTCATAGCCGCCCGCTGACAACTGAGACCGTTCCAGATCGTTCGCGGCCGAACAAGGCTTCGCAAATCCAAAGCGACCTTCCTGAGGAACTCGTGTGGCGCCGGGCAAAACGGCCAGCGACGGAAGTCATTGAGGCCGAGCGTCAGCAAGAGGTTTCCGCATCGGTTCAACGACCGACGCTGCGGACTTTTCAAACCCAGGAAGCGACGCCTAAGTCAGCTCCGATAGAGCGGCCGACTGCGGCGCAGATTCTGAGCCTCGATCCTGGTTTCTTGGATCGATTGACAGATGACGTGATTCGCCGCGTAGAAAAGCGCGCGCAAATTGAGCGCCAGCGGCGCGGGCTCTGAAAATCAAATGAGTAAGGTTCAACTCAAGAAGGCGACTATCACGGTAATGGACGGCGCGAACAAGGGCGACGTCATCACGGCGCTCTTCAATCCTACGGAGTACAGCTTTGAACGAACTAATTCCTACAAATCCATTGCGGTGCCAGGTCTTAGCTCACCGTTGCTGCAGTTTGTGAGTGGCGAGTCCGATCGTCTCAGCATGGATCTGTTTCTAGACGATTATACAGATCCCAACGGGCCGACATCATTGCAACAAAAGGAAGAGAAACCTCTCACCAAGCGACTAGACGCGCTTTTCAACCTGCTCGAAATCGATCGCGATTTGCATGCCCCGCCCACGGTGCGCTTCAGCTGGGGGACGCTGGGTTTCCGGGCGGTCATCGAGAAGTTGAGCCGCAAGGTCACGATGTTTCATCCCGACGGCACACCAGCTCGGGCAACAATCTCGATCAGCTTCAAAGAATACCGTTCGCTTACGGAGCAACTTAGAACACCGCGGCGCGAGTCCGCCGACAAGACCAAGCGCCGGGTTGTGATCGGCCGAGAGCGTCTCTGGTTTATCGCTACGCGTGAATACGACGATGCGAACGAATGGACACGGATAGCCGTCGCCAACGATCTGGACGATCCGCGCGAGATCGAGCCCGGTGACTGGCTCCTGCTGCCACCGATTGAGAATTCGAATGGAACTAACAGGTCTCGCTGACACCTATCGAGAATTCTACGCGCCGTGTTACGTCGTCCGCATTAGAGGGACGGACCTCATGCGCGAGCTCGCCGTTGCGGTTAGTCAGGTTGAAGTGGACCTACAGCTCGGGACCGCGTCGCATTTTAGTTTCACGGCCACAGATTGCTACAGCCAGAAGCGTCACATCTTTCAATCGGGCAGCGGCGACGACCTGTTGAAAACTATTACCTTCGGCGCCGAAGTAGAAGTTTACATGGGATATGGAGACATAAAATCTGCCCCGATTGCGGTGAGTGGAGTAATCACCGAAATCGCCACTAACTTCCCCGAGAGCGGCTCTCCGGAACTTTCCATAGGCGGTTTCGACCATGGACATCCGCTCACGACCGGCAAGCACTCGCGCACTATGTCGGACGCCAGGGACAGCGATTTTGCACAGAAGATCGCCAGCCTTAATAACCTCAAGTCGACGATTCAGACCTCCAACGGACAGCACAAGAAGATTGAGCAGAACCAGGAGAGCGACTGGGAGTTTCTAAAAAAACTTGCCGACCGCAATCACTTCGAGCTCTACGTGGACGAAAGCAAAACTTTGCATTTCGCAAGGCCGAACGACAAGGCGGAAGCGGTGGTTCGGCTCGTTTACGGTGAAGGACTCCTGAGCTTTAAGCCTGAAGCGAACATCGCCGAACAAGTCTCGAGGGTTGAAGTCAACGGCTGGGACCCAATGACGAAAAAGCCCATCGTCGGCGTGGCCACCGCGGGAGAAGAATCCGGATTGCGCGGCAAGAGTGGAGGCCAGGAACTCAATGGTTTCGTAGTCGATCCAGACAAACGACCAATCTTGCGGATAAAGCAGCCGGTATTCACGCAGGCCGAAGCCGACGAGCGGGCCAAAGCTGTTCTTAACGAGTGCGCCAAGAAATTTCTGACCGGTCAGGGAGAGGCGATTGGCTTGCCTGAGATACGGCCCGACCGCAGGGTCGAGCTCGCAAATCTAAGCGTGCCGTTTTCCAAGGCCTACTACATTCAACAGGCCATTCACAAAATCGACTCCAACGGCTATCGCACAACGTTCAAAGTAAAGGAGCCAGGAATAGATGACGCCAATGGGAGAGGGTCCGCATGAAACCACGCACGAAGCCGGCGGATATGTAAAGGGCGTGGCGGTCGCGCTCGTTACACAGAACAACGACCCTGAAAAGTTATGCAGGGTGAAAGTTAGTTTTCCCTGGCACGAGGAATCGAGCGAAAGCTACTGGGCCCGGCTTAGCGTGCCGATGGCTGGAAGTGATCGCGGCGTGGTGATGATTCCGGAGGTTGGCGACGAAGTGTTGGTCGCCTTCGATCGCGAAGATTTGCGCTTTCCGTACGTGTTGGGCGCGTTGTGGAATGGAAAGGACAAGCCTCCCATCGCCAACGACGACGGTAAGAACGACAAGCGAATAATCCAATCGCGGAAAAAACACTACTTGCTGTTCGACGACGGAGCAAGTGGCAAGGTGGAACTGCTTCACGAGAAAGGCCGCAAGATCGTTTTCGACGACAACGGCTTCTCCGTACAGGACGAAATTGGAAATGTCGTGAAGGTGGACAGCAACAGTGGTGCGATGACTATCGAGGCGAAAGGGCAGCTCAACATCAAAGCAGCCACGATTAGTATCGAAGCGACCGGAACAATCGAGCTCAAGGCCAGCGCAACACTCACTGTCCGCGGCGCGCTCGTGAACATTAACTAAGGCAGAACACTATGGGACAACTTGCTGCACGCGTCGGTGACACGACCAGCCACGGAACTCCACTGGCACCGGGCCCGGGTTGCCCCACCGTGTTGATTGGCGGCCAGCCGGCATGGCGCGCGACCGCGGATACGCACGCGTGTCCGTTGGTTGACGGCGTCAAGCCACACGTCGGTGGCGTAGTGGCGGTGGGCAGCGTAACCGTGATGATCGGCGGACTGCCTGCGGCGCGACAAGGTGACATGGTGGTGGAAGTGGGTGCTCCGAATGCGATCGCGCAGGGTTGCGCAACAGTGATGATCGGATGATTGGATGAACAACAGCGATTCCATCGAACGAAAGGACTTCCTTGGCCGCGCCTGGGCGATGCCCGTCCAGATCGACCCGCGCACTGGCCAGGTTGCCAGCGTTGCCTACGAGGAAGACATTCGTCAGTCGATTTTGATCATCCTCGAGACGGCGCCCGGCGAGCGAGTGATGCGATCCAACTTCGGCTGCGGTATTCACGAACTCGTGTTCACCTCAGTCGACAGTACCGCGATCGAACTCATCCGTTCGACCGTACAAGAGGCACTGGTCCGTTGTGAAGCGCGTATCGATGTTCTGGACATCTCTGTCGACGAGGAAGCGACAAGTGAAGGAAAGTTACTGGTAGAGATCGAATATCGCGTGCGCAAGACGAACCAGACCGGCAACCTCGTTTTCCCGTTCTACTTCCGCGAGGGAGGTAGACCATGAAGGCGCCCCGCGCACCCCGAATCGACGAGCGCCGCACGCCGGAGTTTTTGGCCGAGATGGAAGAGCGCGCTCGCGCCTGGATTCCTTCGTGGGGACTCACTGACGGTGAACACGATTTCGGCTGCGCGTTGTTGGAGATCGCCGCCCGCTTCAATTCTGAAGTATCCGAACGACTCGACGGCGCTGGTGAAAAAATGCGACGCGGTTTTCTTGATTGGCTCGCCGTGAGGGGAGAAGCGGCGCGGCCGGCGCGCATGCCCGTCGTGTTTAAGCTGGCAGAAACCGCACGGGAAGGAGTGCTCGCGTCCTCACCCGTGCGCATGCAGGCAGATGCCGCTGGTACGCCAGTCGTCTTTGAGACCGAAGCGGAAGTGCGCATCGTGCCGGGACGGCTGGAAGTCGTGGTTGGCATCGACGCTGAAAAAGACGCTTTCTATCTTCCACCGCCGGGACTTAACGATTTAAAGCCGCAGGAACCACTGCCTACGCAGTGGCAACTCAAGAGTTTTGCCGCGGCTGGAATGAGCAATTTCCAACTCGACCCAGAGGCAGGCCTGCTGCCAGACATCATTATCGAATCCGGCGATCAACAGTACCGAATCGTTAAAGCTGATAAGGACCTGGTGACGATCGACAGGCCGCTGGTCAATCCGCTCGAGGGAGGGAGTGTTGTAACCAAGGTCACGAAGTTTTCTCCCTTTGATGGTCACACCTATAACCAGCAGCAGCATGCGCTCTACCTCGGCGATTCAGAACTGCTGAACGTTGTAGCAGAAGCGACCATCGAAGTGGTTGGCGCGTCGGCGCTGCGCGAGGGTTTTGTTTGGGAGTACTGGGGCAAACTGGGTGACGAGGATGAAGTGGAGTGGCAGCCACTCGCGTTTGATACAGACAAACAAGCAAGCGTCAACGACGCCGTCGTGCTGACAAAACCTAAAGGCGAGATCGTTGAGCGCGAAATCGGTGGCAAGAAGAGCCGGTGGCTCCGCGCGTTTACGCATACGCTTAGCGCCGATACCGATCCGATCCATGTCGAGGGTTTCAGCCTCCGCATCAACTCTTCAGGCTGTGATCCAATCGCTTGTCCTTTTGACGGAAAGGTTGCCTCGCCAGCCGCCGAAGGAATGGCAAACAGCACGCCGCTGGTTTTAGACAATGTGTTTTTTCCGCTCGGAAAAGAGCCAAGACAATTCGATGCCTTCTATTTGGGGAGCAAGGAAGCCTTCTCGAAAACGGGCGCCAAGGCACAGCTCTGTTTCGAAATGGCTGACCCCACATTCGCGTCGCTTTCGGCGGTGCACGACGGTGTGTTCGCCAACAAAGTGTTGGCAGGAGTTGGGAAGGACCGGGCGCTTCAGCTCTTGGCGTTCAATCCAACCAATGGCGGAATCGAGAAATTTCGAGAGCGCGAGCCGCTGCAGCCTCCGGCTCCAGGTTTCGACGGCAAGGTTGAACCGGGCAATAGTGTCCCGCTTGATAGCCAGCCTCCCTGGCGCCTGCCAGTTTGGACGCAGGCGACGCCAGATTCAGGATTTCTTGTTGCCGTCCCTGAAGGCGACACCGTGTGGGTGTGGCACGAGCACGCTGCCGATGCGAACCTTGCCAAAAGCGGGTGGATCAAGTTTGGGCCTATCCCTGCGGATAATCCACCCGCGGTAGATCCCATCGCGGGACTGGTGTTCCTGGGTGGAAGTCCTCCGAAGCTTGTGGTTCTGCGTCAGCACTTGTTCGCCACGCGCGATTGGAACAATGTCTCCCAATGGCAGCAACAACCTACGACGAAGGCCGGCAACCCACTTCTACTCGAGATGATCGTTCCGGTATTGCGGGAGACGTCGACTGGGTTTGTTACATCGATCGCAGACGGCATGGTCGGGGTTTCCGCGACCGGACTTCTGCATACAGTCGATACCGCGGGAGTCTGCGTCCAGTTATCCTCAACAGCAGTTGATCTTAAGGTGAGACCAGTTGCCGTCGTCACAGCGAGCAATGCTCTCGTGGTTGTTTCCGTCAAGCCGACTCTTTGCGACATAGTCATAAAACATTCGGCCCTGGGCGAAGTCACATTCTCGCTTCCGGAAACCGATGCGAAAGTCATAGGTCTCGAGGTCGTTACGCATCTACCGCCCGTTGGTCCGGCACAACAGTATTTTCTCGCATCGGTCAAAACTGATAGCAGTAGTTATCTGGCTTGGTGGCTTCCCCAGTCGGTTCTCAACGGTCCCATAACAATTTCGACCTCGACAGTCTCATCTGCCGGCGACGCGCTGGCTGGTATCCCTACCGATATCGGTAACTATGTTTCGATCCCCGGCGCGAAAGGCGACATCTACGTTAGCGAATTCGATTTGAATCGTCGCTTTGCCTTCAACGCGACTGTCAAACCTGGAATCGTCACACCCTCCACTGCGCCGGCGTTAGGTCCAAACGATATTGTGACTATGACGGTTGCGAGCGTTCCATCACCTCAAACCATCACCGCTTTCGGGATTACGCGCGACGGAGAGGCGTTCTATCCGATTTCTTCCGCATTCCCGACGGGCGCGAGTGGCCCACTTCTCGCCTATCAGATTTCAGCACCTTTAACTGGCACTGCTACCGCGCTCAATCAATTGCAGTTGCAATTAGGCGACCGCGAAGCGACGGTCGGTTCGTTTCTGTTTGTCGATAATGTCTTTCACAAAATCACAGCCTTAGTTCAAGTTGACCCTTGGGTAGCCACTATCAGTCCCAGCCTCGCAACGACCGGTACAAAGTCCTATTTGCGCCCTGTTCCGACAAATGGTCGGACGGCGCCTTATATGCAACTCAATTCGACGAACAATAACTGGGATGCCGCGCTATTGGAACGAACGCCATTAACCTTTCCCCAGGCGGTGCCCGAACGACAGCATGCCAAGGCCTTCAGCACGGATTCCTTAAACCATCCGCTTGTCGTAGCAATGGCCCAGGAGTTTACGACCGCGCCAGGAACCAATCCCACCTTCATCGTCGATGCAGTGACCAGCGCCTGGTCGCGCATCGTGGGTGACACTGCGAGCAATCCCGAACTTTCGTGGGAATACTGGAACGGAACCGGGTGGTGGAAGCTCAATCCGATTCAGGACGACACTCTGAACTTCAAACGCACCGGCGTGGTGACGCTGACGGTACCAACGGATTTGCGGCCGACTGATTGGTCAGGAAGAACCAACCACTGGATTCGCGCACGACTTATTGGCGGTGACTACGGTCACGAGGAGATCACGGTCAAGATCAAGTCTGACGGCAGCGGCGGAACAATTCAGACGGTAGAACGATCATCCAAGGGCATCCGCGCACCATCGGTTCTAAAGCTGCATATTTCCTACAGCATCTGCGGCAAGGGCTTGCCACCAGCATTCGTTGTGGCAGAAGACAGTGGCACTCTGCGCGATGAGAGCGATGCGAATCGCACGCAGGGTGCAATTGTAGAAACATTTGTCCCGCTTGCGCTCACGCTGGGACGACTCACGAAGAAGGCAGTGCCGGTTGAGGTAGCTGAACCAACCTGTCCACCCGAGTGCGATTGCCAAACGCTTCATCCTAAGAAGACGGAAGCGCTGGTTGCGTCAGGCACGGTCACAGGTGCTACGGCGCGTGTCACCGGACGCGAGGTCTACATCGGCCTTGCAGCTACGCTCTCTGAAGCTCCCGTCAACGTCCTGCTGTTGGTCGACGAACAGAAGCACACCGAGTTTGCGCCGATGTCGATCGAAGCGCTGGCCGCGGATCGCTTCGTGCCCATCGTCGCCGACGATGCGACTCGGGCGCTCGGTGAAAGCGGTGTCCTTTCAATGACGTTCGCGGTGCCGCCAACACGCAGCGAGTTGTTTGGAAAAAAAGACCTGACCTGGTTGCGCTTGATTCCGAAGCAAGCGAACGACAATTGGATTCCCACACTCCGCGGGGCTTATCTCAACGCGGCGTGGGCCAGCGCCACTGAAACGCTCACACGCGAACTACTCGGCTCCTCTAATGGTGCGCCAAATCTTACGGTATTCCTGGCTCGTCCGCCGCTGCTACGCAACACACTCGAACTTCGCGTGAAAGAGCCGCTCGGTGACGAGGAGCGAGAGGAACTTCTCAAGCTGGATTCACAGAGCGTCTTGAGTGCAGTCGAGGGACTGCCGGGAGATTGGGTGCTATGGAAGCAAGTGATCGATCCAGATGACGAGGTGGCGACGGCGCGCGTCTACGCTCTCGATGAAACGAGCGGCGATGTCAGATTTGGTGACGGGCTGCACGGCAAGATTCCGCCAATCGGACGCGATTCGATTGTCGCATTCAGCTATGCCCGGACCGAGCTGGATCCAACCGGCGGCGACAGCGTGCCCGGTAATAAGATCTCCTCTCGCACGGTGCTCAATTTGGTTTCTCCTGTTGAGACAGTTGAAAGCGTGATTTCTGCCGATCAGGCCGCCGGAGGCGCGCCGCTGGAATCGGACGACCGCGTATTACGTTTTGGTTTCGCCCGGTTGCGCCATCGGAGTCGCGCGGTAACTCAGGAAGATCTTGTGGATCTCACGTTACAAAGTTCACCTGACATAGCGCAGGCCCGCGCGTTTGTACGGCGCGGTTACATCCGCCTGGTGGTTGTGATGCGCGGCAAGAACCCTGTGCCCAATGCCGCTCAGATCCGCGAGTTACGCCGGTTGTTGCTCGATGCGGCACCAGCATCGTTGAGCGCGCCCAACGTCTTACGCATCGAGGGACCAGGGATTCGCAGGCTGCGTATCGAACTTAAGTTGCTGGTGGAATCACTTGATCACGCCGGCCAGCTTTCTTCTTCAGTCAAGAAAAAATTTGAAGAGTTTTTCGACACGGCAACTGGCGGCCTCGACAAGGACGGCTGGGCGCTCGGCGCTATACCGAGTGAGGAGGACATCGCCTTAGCTCTCAGCGATGCGCCTTATTTGGAGTCCATCGAAGACGTGAAGCTGCACGAGGTTACTGAGGATGGCAAAGAGCTTCCTTCGGTGGCAGGCCCTGGCGAGCGAGAGATCGTGATGCTGGCCGATGATCCGATTCGGATCCAGTTTGAGACCGCCGAGGTGATGGTATGAAAACGCTCGCGCCAAATCTTTTTCAGCGCCGGTTCTCCGACCTCGTGGAGATCGGACGGGCGCGCTTGCCGTCTGCGGCACCCGAGTGGACCGACCATAATGCGCACGACCCCGGCATCACGTTAATGGAGCTGCTCGCCTGGGTTGCTGAAGCACAGCTCTATTCGCTCTCGCGTTTGCGCCGAGACGAACGCGCTGCCTACGCGGCGCTGCTGGGCATTACCCCACATGGAACTCAGAGCGCCGTCGGACTCATCTGGAGCGATCGGCTTGATCCTAACTCCCCGTTTTCGACGTTCACGAAGGCCATGGTTTTGTCAGAGCAGGACACTGTTATCAACGCGACGGATGGCGGCAGTCCAACTTTCAGACCAGCGCACAAGCTTCTTTGGACGCCCGGCCGGATTACGACGCTCGAAACTCGAAGCGGCAAAAACCGCGCGACCGATCAGACAGCGACAAATGCGCGTGGCGGCTTGCCGTTCCTCCCGTTTGGAGAACGAGGCGGACGGCGCAACGTGCTGGCGTTGACGTTTGAGTGCCGCGACGAAGCAGGTTTGTTTGGCAGCAACAGTCAAAGTGCGAAGGAGGGGGCCTATTGGCCCATCGGGGTCCTGGCAGCGCCTCCCGCCGGCGGCGCCGCCAAACCGCCAACCTCTGAACCATCAGATCGGTCACCGTTAACCGCCGCGCTGGTCACCGATAGCGGCCGCATCAAATTGAAAATCGCGTCTGACACCACTGCCGGATTTCTGGCCACTGGTGCTCTCCTGCTTGACCTCGAAAACGTCGCGATCTCGCCGCGGCAGTTTACGCTCGAACTAAGTTCACCATCCGGTTTTTCACGACCGCCACGGGTGCTGCGTATTGAGCCCAACGTGATTCCGATTAAGCAGGGCCAAACGATCATGCGCGAGACCCAGCTAGCTACCGGCCTGCCTGATTTGAATTTCCTGCTTGACGTTCCGGGGTTGCGCTTTGCCAGCGAGGAAGCCCCCGTCAAGTTGGAGGTTTCCGAAGCAAGCGGCTTGAAGACGTGGGAGCGGCAAGAACGTTTATCTGAATATGGTCCTGATGACAACGTCTACGAACTGGATGCCGCCACCGGACAGATTGCTTTCGGCAATGGCATCAATGGCCGCATCCCGCCCGCCAACTCACAAGTTTTAGTCACTTACTCGGTTTCGGACGGTGAAGAGGGAGGCGTTGCGCGCAATCGCAAATGGAAGGTCGCCGGATTTGCAGGGACATTTGGTGTGAATCCTGATCCGGTCGCGGGCGGTGTAGACACTTCCGGATTGCTCGAAGATCGTCGCGAGGCGCGCCGACGCGCGCGAGAAGAACACGCGCTCGTCAGTGCTGCCGACATCGTGGAGGCGGCGAAGGCGTTGCCATTACTCGAAGTAGCACGCGCATGGGTGCCTGCCCCGCCCAATCAGGCGCCGCGCACCGGCGTTGTTCCGTTGGTGGTGCTGCGCAGTCGCCCAAACGGAGAAGAACCAGACGAGACTCCTGAGACTGCGCAGTGGCTAAATGCCATTCGCCGCAGCTTGTCGCCGCGAATGCCGCTCGGTTTACGCCTTATCGCTACCGCGCCACGCTACGTCGAGTTCTCCATCAATGCAGTGCTTGCAGCCAATCCGGGCTTGAAACCAGCGGCAGTCAAGGAAGCGATCGAAAAGGAACTCAAGAGGCGACTTGCGCTGGTCGAAACCACAACCGGCGCGACGCCACGCGAGCCGCGAGTGCCAGTGACGCTGCGTGACGTCCGGGCGTGGCTGCGCGCCGTCGATGGAGTTAAGCGGGTGATCCAACTGGAGCTGCGTGGGGCGAACGGTCAGAAGATCGACACCGCTGTGGTTGTGCCGAGCAGTGGTTTGCCACGTTGTCTTTTCAGTCGGAATTCGATCGAAGTGAGGCGTCCGGAACCTGGGAGGTCGCGATGAAAGCGGACCAGTTAAAGAGTTACCGCTTTGCGACCGAGGAGCAGTGGAACTCCTGCCTCTTTGTGCAGACGGATCGCGAGTCGCTCCTTAAAGGCGAAGCGGTTCGTCCGTTTGCACCTTACGGGCGATCCGCCACGCTTTATAGATCGCCTGGCGCCTACGCTCCCGCCGTGACATCGGCCGGCGAAATTCTTTGGCGCGACGATGACGGCGCTATTCATAGCCTGAAGTTGTGTGATTACGCGCCTGAAAAATCTTGCGCACCTGGTTTACTTGCTCAAGCCAAACGCATTGTTTCCACCAGGAGCAGCATCTGGCTAATCGGGCAGTCGACCGATGTGATCGAGCGTTATGACGACGACACGCTGACGCGTTTGCTCACCGTCAATAGACCAGACGCCCGGATGCTCGACATCGCGAGCGATGGCCACGATTCCATCTGGATGCTGATTGAAGACAAAGATGGCTGGCACGCAGTGCGGATTGATCCTCGCGGACAGGATGTGCAGAGGGTCGATTTCAAAGGCATTTCCGATCCTAAGGCTTTCGTCTACCTGCGGCGCAAGAAGCGATTCGTCGTACTCGCCGGTGAGCAATACCCGAAGCTCTACTGGTTCGACGCAGAGGACGGCTCGGCACTCTTCAGTTTGCAGGTTGCTGCGCTGCACACCTGCTTCCAGGCTGACGCCCTAGGCACTGATTCAAGCGACAAAATTTTTCTCGCAGGCGCAGACGGCGACGAAGAGCATCGCGCGTATGTGCTCATCCTGGATGCCGACGGTAATTCACTTGGCGATGTGCCGCTGGACTCCAACGATGCACCGGCGACCGGAATCGCCGCGAGCCGCACCAGCCTGCTGGTAACCGGGCGGCGCGGTCTCTTGCAATTTTTCCTCGCGGAGGTCGTGCCCGAGGGCGCAGAGCATGTTGAGTGCATGTTGATGACGCCGTTGTTGTTCTCACCCGATCGCGAGGACGGGCGCCGTTGGTTGCGGGTCGAAGCGACAGCGGACCTCCCGGAAGGTAGCAGCCTGGAGATCTCCTGGACTGCGACCGACAACGATGTGGTCACGCGCGACCGCCTCAAGGCCATGGCTAGCGACGACTCGATTCCGGCGAATAAGGTGGTCGCTAAAGTCCTGAACGAACCAGACCTGCGCCGCGGCCAAACAGTGTTTCATGGCAGCCCGAATTCAGAGGAGCAAAGTGAGAATGCGGTTTACTCCGCCAAGCTGTTTGATGTGAAGGAGCGCTATCTGTGGGTTTTCGTATCGCTGACGGCCGCGAGTGGCGCGCGCTTACCGGTTCTTTCTGAGCTGAATGTTTTTTATCCCGGTCGAACTCTGATGGAAGATCTTCCTTCAATCTATCAAAGAGAAGAAGAACAACCAGATAGTTTTCTGCGCGCGCTGGTCGGCGTGATCGAGACAACCACCCAGGGACTCGATCGGCGCATTGGCTCGATGGGCAGCCGAATAGATCCAGCCATGGCAACAGAACCGTGGCTTGATTTCATTGCGCGGTGGCTTGGTGTGCCTTGGGACGACGCGCTCACGTTGAAACAGAAGCAAGCCATCATCCTGCGCGCGCCAGATATTGCGACGGGCCGTGGTACGCGAGCAGGTCTCGAAGCTCTGCTTGAAGCTTTGGTTCCCGGTTCACCGCCGCGGTTTCGGGTCACCGATTCCACCGCTGATTTTGGTTTCGCGGTAATCGGTGGCGAGTCGTGCGCGGGAAGTGCACTGCCGGCGATATTGGGAGGGAACACGCGCTGGCAGCCCCAATTGGATTTGAGCGCCGTGCTCGACTGTCTGCGTCTACCTTGCGCCGGTCAAATCGAAGATGGCGCCGCGCGATTCACTGGACGAGTTCAAGTTGAGGTGGTCGCGACAGCCGTGGAGCGGCAAGCGTGGAGTCCATGGCTGTTGGCTTTGATTATAGAAATGGTGCCGCTCACGGCACGAGTAGACCTTCGTTGGGTGACCGCACAGTCGTTCCGCACTGATCGACTCGACGGAACAATGACGCTCGAGTCGCCACCCGAACCACATCTTGGTACCGACGCGATCACCGGTCTGGCAATTCTGCCGGAGCGCGCAGTTCGTCTTTCAGCGTGTGGCGCGCCCATGGGCACACGTTTGCGTTGATGACAGGAGATAGCACTTATGAATGATTCAACTAAAAACAAAACCGCATCCACCAAGGGGGAGTGCTGTACCGAGTCGAAATGCGAGTCGGGACTTCGGAACAACTACTTCGATGGAAAGCGGCTGACAACCGATTCGTTTCGGGTTGAACAGACCTATGCGCTTGAACGGCGGCACTTGCTCAATCGCGCAATTCACGGCTGGGGCGTCGTCTACGGCTACGAAGTGACTTCGGCCGATTCTCAAGCTCAGAAAGATGGCTCGGGACAGCTAAAGATCGGCGCAGGGCTGGCCCTCGACACATGCGGACGCGAGCTACTGGAAACCGGAACGACGATCCAATTCGAAGATGTGATCTTTCTCGATCGAGAGGGTAAGCGATCGAATCTCGATGATGCTTTCGGCAGCCTCGGCGTTCCCGCGGGCTTTTCCTGGGACAATCCCCCGCCAGGTCTAGTCAACGGTCTCAAAGAATGGTGCTGGTTGCTCAGCGTGCACTACGCGGAACGCGATCTCGATCACGTCAGAATCGAAGATCGCTGCCAATGCGGACGCGATGAATGGGATCACTTATGCGAGACCGTCCACTATTCACTCCGACCAATCGACTGCGACAAATGCTGCGGCCAGTCTGATTGCGGACTCGAGTGTGAATGTGAGACGGGACCCTGCTGCGATGACCCTGGCACCTATCAACAGGGCCCCGCTCTTCCGGCTCGTGAAACGCGCCAACGTGGCGGATGTCAATGTCTGTGCAAACACCTCACGCACCTCCCAGTTGGCGGCGAGTGCGGCCTTTGTGAGATTGAGGAGCCCTGCGGAAAGGTTCGAGTTGACCTAAGGAATGGCATTCCTCTGGCTTGCGTCAAACTGGTCACTGACAATTGTGGTTTGGCTTTCGGCTCAATTGAGGATGCGTGTGGTCCTCGACGTCTGGTGAAGCGCAACGATCTCCTGTTCGACCTCATTCGCGGTTGTGATCTTACGCGAATCAAAAACTACGGCTGGACGGCATGGCATCGTGAAGACACAAGGGTACCTTACAACGACTTTAAGAGTGCCTTTGGTCCGGGAGGTGGAAATGCCGGTGAGTACGTCACCGAGAAATTTTGGGTGGAGTTTTCCCGCAAAGTCCGCCGGGAGACCGTACGCGCCGACTGTTTTGTTATGACCATTATCAGTTCCGAGAATGATGACCGCTGGTGGGAGACCTCCCGCGTGCCCATCGTGCGCGTGGAAATGCCGCCAGGTGATCTGATAGAGCGCGCCACGATTGTGGTAGGTGGTAAATGGCTGCGCGGCGCCGTCAGGAGTGACAGCACTCGTTTGCAAAGTGGAGCATTCAGAGTCGAGTTGGAAGTTCGTGGAGATTTCATCGTCGACTGCAATGGTCAGACGATTGACGCAAATCCGCATGGCCTAACGAAGGTCCCCACCGGCAATGGAACGCCCGGCGGCACTTTCCTTTCTACGTTCCTGGTAGCAGCCGCCCCAGAAAATCCGGCTGATTATGAAAATGAAGATCTCACCAAAGGAGTCGCGTGATGAACAACACTAACGAACCAGTCGGCAGCGGTATAGGTCTATCGACACTTCAACGAGCCAGGTTTGGACCAGGCATGCTTTTGCAGCACGAAGACCTTGAGCAATTGAACACTTACACACGCGACCTCAGCCGCCTTTTGTTCCAGTCGTTTTTTGGGTGCGGTGTTGTCTGCGGCCTGCAGGTAAGCGGGATAGCAGATTGCGGTCATCTAATCGTGACCGTCCAAAAAGGTCTGGCTCTCGCATGTTCAGGCGATCCGGTGTACGTGCCTGAGAAAACGATTGCCAAAACGGACAAGGAGAAGTTCGACCCGACCAAAAATACGCAGGTCTGGGTTGCACTTTGCCCGACCAAAAAATGTTGTGCGCCGCGTACGACTACCTGCTGTTCCGATGATGATGAGGCAACTTCGGATTGCACGCGCGAGAAAGACGGCTTTGAAATTCGGATTTACAAAGCGCGACCTGATTGTGCTTGCGGCTGTCCTCCACCGCAGGACACAAATCAGTCAGGGGCGGCGCCGCCGCCCTACCCCCAAGGGGAAAATCTTTGTCAGTGCGCTGATCCGAAAGACCCGTGCTACAAAGACCACTACGCAGGAACATGCGGCTGCACCTGTGGTGAATGCTCCGGGTGTGATTGCAAATGCATCTTGCTCGCGTTTTTGAAGGTTGACGCGGCAGGGAAATGGAAAGCGGATCATACAGTTCGCCGGTTTATTCGACCCGTGCTGATGCGCGATCCGCAAGTCGCATTAGACAAAGCAGCGCTGGCCAGCGATTCCGCAGCCGATCCGCAAACAGCGGCCTACTTTGACCAACTCTCGGAACAGCGCACCGAAAAGGAGATGACGGGATTCCGGCAAGCTTGGGCGAGTTTTTCTGCGGAGGAGAGAGGGCAGGTCCAAAAAACACTGGAGGAGTACCCTGCCCAGGACAGGGTGCTGCACCTCCAGGAAATACTGAATAAGTATCATGATGCGAAGTTGGCGCCGAATGTTCTGCCCCAGAATAGGAACCTGAGTTCTCAACTGGCAGCTAAGTTGGCGCAGAAGCGCCGCCCGAGAGCGTCGAAGTCTCAAACAACCAAGTAATCTGAGGAGCCTTCGAGATCCTGAGACATGGCCCAGGAACGTACAGCTGTGCGGGTGCCGCCAGCGATCCAACGACGGCCCGCTGTTTCCAATGGAGTTCAGCGCAGTGCTGCCGAGAGCCCCCGTTCGCCAGCCCAAGCGTTGCAGCAGCGGCTGGGCAGTCGCGGCGCGCAGCTATTCGCCGCGCAAGTGGTGGCCAGGTCCTCCGCACCGAGTCGCCCGTTGGGAGGCGTGACGTCGGCAGGCGCGTTGTCCCTCAGTCATCCTGGTGACGCACAAGAGCGCGAAGCAGACCGCGTGGCCGACGTCGTCATGCGGACGACCGTGCGAGGGTCAACGCCCATCTCACCATCAACACCCACAGTGCAGCGCGCTTGCGCGGATTGCAAAGAAGAGACCTCGACACGCGGGCCCGACCAGCCGGAGGTTGCCGGCGGTGAACAACACGTACATCGATCAGCCAGTTCGGCCGAGGCGAGCCAAGTGTCGGCGCCCGTCGCAGCCAACATCCACAACATGCAGGGCGGCGGTGCGCCGTTGTCTGCCTCGACACGCGCGTTATTCGAGCCGCGGTTCGGCGCGGATTTCAGCCACGTGCGCGTGCACACCGGGACTCGTGCGGACTCTACCGCCAAGGCGATCAGCGCGAAGGCGTTCACGGTGGGATCGAACATCGTGTTCGCCGGCGGGCAGTACTCGCCGGAATCGCGCGAAGGTCAGCGTCTACTTGCACATGAACTAACGCATGTTGTGCAGCAGGGTGCCGGAGCGAGACCGCTCAATCGCCAGGCGGATCGTGTCGACTTAGGAATTGTGACAGCCACGCACGCGCCGACAATCCATCGCTCTTGGTACAACTTCGACATTCCCTTTACGGACTACCAGTTCGACCCCAGTCTCGAGGGCATCAAGACCGCGGCGAGCGTCGTCAAGGATGCCGCGGTGGAGGGCCTCAAATGGATCGTCGACGAGATCACGAGCGTGGTCAACTCCGGCATCCAGTGGATCAGCGAGCAGTGGGAGGGAATCAAGAACTTCGCATCGTCGACCTTCAACTCCGCCAGGAATTCGTTCACCAACATTATTTCTTTCATCAAGAACCCGCTCGGCTTCCTGGCCGATGCATTCATAAGCCTGGACGCCCAGGTGATCGCGAGGGCATGGGCGAGGTTCTCGGGACTGGTTTCCACCGTTGCAAATGGCTTCAAGGTGGTGACCGACAAGCTCCTGAACGGGGTCAACGGGATCTGGCGTGGCATCAACGGCTTTGCCACCTCATTGCTGGACCGGGTGGCCGGGCTGACGAACAACTTCCTGTTCAAGAAGCTGCCTGACGCCCTTCAGCAGGTCGCGATCGGCTTCGTCAACCGCCTGAAGAGCTTCTGGAAAAAAATCAACGACGGCTGGAACACACTCTTTAAGCAAATTAAGACGTGGGTCGATGGCGCTCTCAACACGGTGTTCAGCTTCGTTCGTCGGGTGCTGTCGTTCGGTATCAATGTGGTGATCGCCGGCATCATCGCGTTTGGCAAGATCGTTTTGTTCCTGAAGGACCTCTTCTCCAATCCGATGAAGTACGTCGCCATCATGGCCCAGCGCGCCGTGCAGGCTTTCGAGGGCACGGCGAGCCGATTTGCGGGACTCGTCGGCCAATATTTTGGCAGCGCGAAGACGGCGGCCCCGGCAGCCACTGCCGCCATCAAGGTTCACCGCACGCCGGAGGCTGCGACGCCTGCCGAGACCAAGCGCTCGGCTTCGTGGGGTGAAATCGGCGATGGCATCGCTGAAATGATGGGTAAGAAATGGAGGGAGTTCAAATCCAATCCGCTGTCCGTCATCACCGGCTTGTTGCTGGATATGGTTCTCCCCATCGTCGGCGATATCAAGGACATCATTCAACTGTTCAAGGACATAAAGAAGATCGTCACCGGGCCCTTGAGCGCCGGCTCGCTGGAGGAGTTGTGGACCAGCCTGCTGCAGATCCTGGATATCCCGATCCTGATCTACCACACCGTGGTCAGCATCCTCATGCGGTCGCTGATGCTCCCGCTGATCGTCGCCACTTTCATTCCGCATCCGCTGGTCAAGGGCATTGCTGCTGCGGTCGGCTACGCCTTGCTCGGTGCCTTCGTGCAGGCGGAGGGGCTGAATCTCGCGCAGAAGTTGCTTCTACTGAAGACCGGAGTGACGACCAAGGCGCAGAAGGAGGAAGCCTACAACCGCGTCGCCGACAGCCTGATCGCGCTGGCGATGACAGCGGTGATCATCGTCATCATGCTCATCCTGCACTTCATCGCCAATGTGATGAAGGGGGTCTACAACTTCGTCAAAGGCAAGGTGTTCGGCATCGAGACGGCGCCGGTGGAAGGCAAGGGAACAGGGCCAGGTGAAGGCAAAGGCAAGGCGGGCGATGCAGACGCAGACCCAAATAAATCGAAGCCACTCGAAAAAGCCGACCTCGGCTTCGAAAATGGCAAACGCGTCCTGGCCGAAGAGCCAACCGCCGATGGGAAGCACAAGATAAAAGTGACGGAGGGCGGCGAATGTCTCTACTGCACAACGTGTGGCAACTTGATCAAAGAGTACGCCATCGAGCTCACTGAGCCTAAGAATGCCGGTGTTCTGGCCGAACTGGACACGGCGGAACAAATCCTCAATCCAAAGATCAAGGCCAGCCGAATGGCCCAGATCGAAGAGAAGCTCGCGGAGATACGCAAGAAGAATCCGCTCCCGAACGACCCCGTGTTGGCCCGCCAAGCCCGAATCGATTTGCTTGCGCGAGACCCTGCTCACGGCGGCAAAGTCACACCCGCCTCTGTGCGCGAGGCCGAAGTGGCCGTGTCATTGGAAGAAAAAGGGGAAATTCGCGGCCCGATCCAGCGGGATGCCACTGGAGCGGCAGACTTCATCGACGCAGACGGAAAGCCCTGGGATGTGAAGGGATTCAATTCGAATCAGCCGGTAGCGCAAGGCGGATTTGATCTTGCGACCGACGTAGGTAAAGTAGACATATCACTTGCGCAGGGCGAAAATGTAATGGTGGATACCGGGCAGATGACGCCTAATGACGTGAATGTGCTCAAGGCAGAGGGCGCCAAACCCCCGCACAACTGGGGGGGCAGAGTGAAATTCTTCCCCTAACGGTGATGCAGAGGCTGCCCACCCAAACTGAAGATGAGGCCCGACATGTCGACAATCTCCCGGGACAACTTACTCGAGAAGATCGCCCTTCATAAAGAATGGTTGCGAACTGTTGGGAGATCCGGGCAGCAACTCAGGCTCGAGAAAGTGGATCTCGCAGGTGTCAACCTGTCCGACGAGAGCGTGATGGAAGGCTTTCTTCCCGAAGTCCGCTTTGACGAGGCCATTCTAAGAGGGTGTGATTTCGGGAGAGCGAACCTCACCTCGGCCTCTTTCGTCGCAGCCGATCTGACCGGAGCGGACTTCACCAAAGCGAACTGCGATAACGCGGATTTCCGGCGCAGCTGCCTTCGCGGAGCGCGCGGCTTTCGGGCGAGTTTTGCCCGTGCAGACTTTCGCGATGCGGACCTCAGTGACATCAACCTGTTCAAAGCATTCTTGCAAGAAGCCAGATTCGACAACGCCGTGATGGAGCGGGCCAATCTGGAGCGGGCATTCTTGAACGGAGCGTCGCTGGCAGGCGCTCATCTGCGAGGCGCTCAGGGTGTTGCTTCCGTCGTAGCGCCCGCAATCTATGCAGGAGTGGGCGAGGATTCCAAGCTCGAGGGCAAAGCAGCACTGGAGTGGCTGGTTCGCGCGGCAACAGAGCCCGCGGACCAAGGGTGACCCTGGCAACCTGAGGCTGACATCGAGTTCGTTGACCGGGTATCGCGGCGGAACGGACGCCGAGGCGCGCGCACCATGATCGATAGACCCGCCCTGGACCGTAGTTCAGCCGGCATCGATCGCCGGACGCCTTTCCCCCTCGATGACGGTCCGTGAATCCAGCCGGTCCGAATCCTCCGACACACGCGCTGAGGCAACGCATCAGCAACCAGGGCATTCAGCAGCCGGTGCCCAACGTCGGCCAGAGCGACGACGATCAAAATTGATGATATTTCGGTGCAGGCAGTCGGAGGAGCCAGAAGCGTCAAGATCATCGGTTTACTTCCCGGCGATGTCTCAGTACCAAACACGACGGCAAGCTTCCAGTGGCAGGCAGCCCAGTCTTTGAAGCAATGAATCTCGAGATCAAGCGCTGAAGAAACTGGCGATCTTGCCGGCACGCTTGCGACTGCGCTAAAGTTGCGCGAGGCGTACTCGTGATGATTCACGAATTCAGACATAGGGCGACTGAGAATCACCGTCGCACACTGCCTCCCTCTATCGTTGCGCGCAAATCCAGCGGTCCGCAGTTTTCGGGCACAAGTGCGCTGAAGCAACGCCTCGGCAATCGGGGCGTGCAGCGGTTGATGAGCGAGATCATCGGTCACTCAACGGGCAGTGCACAGACTCGTTCCCCTGCGATCCAGGCGAAGCTCACGGTCAGCCATCCGGGAGATGTGCACGAGCAGGAAGCCGATCGCGTGGCGAACGCCGTGATGCGTATGCCGGAATCGAGTACGCAAGAAACACCTCTTGCGCTGTCATCGGCACGGGCGCCCAATCACGCGCAACGAATGTGCACCGACTGCGACGAAGAGCACAAGAAGAAGCCGGACGCGCCGGTGCGAAGGAAGGAACAGACTGCCGATGCACCGCCAGTCACGCAATCCGTGGCGGCAAACATCCAGTCGTTGCGCGGCGGTGGCAGTGCGCTTCCAGCAGCAACTCGCGCGTTCTTCGAACCGCGGTTCGGCGCGGATTTCAGCGGCGTGCGCGTGCATAACGATCAACGCGCGGCGGACACCGCAAAATCGCTGAACGCAAAAGCCTTTACCGTGGGGCAGGACATCGCTTTCGGCCAAGGGCAGTTCGTTCCCGATTCGCATGAAGGACAAAACTTATTAGCGCATGAGCTGACCCATGTGGTGCAGCAGCGCGTCGGCCACGCGCCGCGTGCGGCGTTCATCCAACGCGATGACAAGCAAAAGTCGCCGCGCGTCACCCTCGATCCCGGTTTGGCGCAGGTCGAGGAAGTGTGGACGCAGTTGCGCGATTTCGAACTGCGCGCCGTCCCGCAGCTGAAGGCCGTGGGCGGGCGTATCGACAGCTTTCTGACGGACTACGACCAGGCCTACTCTGCCGTGACGCGCCTGCTCGAGCAGGCCAAGGAAGACGCCAAGCAAGACGAAAAATGGGGTATAGCCCTGGGCATTATCATCGGCGTGGGTGTGGGGTTGGCCGGTGGTGAGCTGTTCACGGCAGCGTCGCTGTTGGGCAAGGTAGTTGCCGAATTTGTCGGTGAGAGCATCGAAGGCGGTGCCGCGCAGGTGCTCGCTCCGCCGGCCACCAACGTCGACTACACGCTGAGCAGCGAGGTTAACAACGACAAGATCGCGCGTGCTCACGAACGCGAATTGCGCAAAGCCTGGGAGGCCGTAGCGCTGGTCGGCGCCGCCGGCTACGAGTTCAGCAAGCGCCGCGATGAGTTGCGCGACGGTGCCAAGACCGGTGCCGCGCGGCTGACTCCTGCGGACAAGTCCAAGCTGCAGCGACTGCGCAGTGGTATCGCGAGTGCGGACAAAGCGCTGCGCATCTTCGTGGCCACGTTCGATACGGCCGTGTTGCAGCGCTCGGAGCGGCAGCTCGAGCGTGATCTATGGATCCGCTGGATGAGCCAGTCACGCCATAACTCCAGCGCGGCGCTCAGCTCCACTCTCAGCAAGCGCCTGACGGAGCTGGGTGTCTGGTTGGACCTGGGCGATACGATGCAGGTCGGCAACTTCGAAGCTGCGCAGAAGCGCGTCGCAGGCTTGGAGCAAATCGGTCTCATCGGCGTTGTGGTGGTGCCGCCGTCCGAGGCGAGCAACATGACGGTGACTCACTTCGGTATGGTGCACATTCGCGCCGACGCATATGCGGCGGTGGGCCGACAACAGCCCACCAAGGCCAAAGGTGAACAATACGTAAAGATCCTCTGGCAGCCCGACCAGTACCTGCGTACCGGCGAGGTGGTGATGATAGAAGATCATCAGCCTATGTTTCATGGCTACAAGGAAGGCGGTCTCATCGTCAAACGCATGAATGCGGAGCTGTCGGTTGATGCGAAAGAGCGCACCGCGGCGTTCGCTGAGAAGGGCGTTCCCCCACAGTCGTGGTATCCGGATCCCAAAAGTCGCGTGCTTGGCAAGGATTGGTATCTGACTCCAGGCGGATCGCCACTGCGGGCAGCGGGCTTGGGGCAGGTAGTGATTCGCGCCGTCGAGCAGCTCGATCGCTCGTTGGTGGTCAGCATGTCTGAAGAGGGTGTGCTGGTGAGCGATGCGAGCGGCAAGGCATTGGTGCTCTTCACTGCCTACGTATCGTTTGGTGATGCCAAGCGAGCGCTTACACGGATGGCGTGCCAGCGCGTGGTCGCTGTCGATCTCAATCCCAACAGCCAAATCGCGGACTTTGGTGATGCGCAGGTGCTCGTGACGCGCAAGCTCGAGGAGCAAGTGGCGACGGCGCAGATCCTGCTAGTCCGTCCGCCGACGCCGGGATCCAAGCACTTCATCGGCCCAGTTGCGCCCATATCACGTCAACAGTAACGCGTGAGGAGGGTGCCCGAATTTGTTTACTTCGTCAGCCGTTATAGATCGGTGTCGCGAATGCCTACCGCTATTTCCTGCCGCTTAACGCCATGCGCCCAAGCCAAGGCGCATCACGCACACGACGCATTGCTTGCGCTCGCCTTTCCAGTTTGAGCTTGTCGAGAACGTGATGGACGTGATGTTTTACTGTCGCCACGCTTAAGCAAAGTTCCGATCCAATTTCCTTGTTGGAGAAGCCCCGGCCCAGCAACTCCAGTACTTCGCTTTCCCTCCGAGTTAAAGCAAGATCGACATCGGACGCCCCGGAACGCGAATCGCGGTGAAACAAAGCACGCAGCAGACCGCCGGCGATCTCCGGCGGGCAGGAGAGACGGCCGGCCACGATCTCTGAAAGCGAATTGCAGAGTTCGTCAATCGATGCGTCACGCGCAATGTAACCGGCGAAACCGGCCCGCCCACAGCGAATCACTTCCTGCCGCTGTTCGTTTAGACCAAGCGCTACCAACGCAATGTTTGGCCACCCGGACGCGATGTCGCGCACATCGAATAGTTCGACACCCTGCGTGACGTCGATTAAGACCACGTTAGTTTCGGTTGTTGCGAGCTTATCGCGAAGGCTTGCGAGATCATTGACCACGGCGGTGGCGCGCATATCAGCTCGGCTACTAAAACAGGCAGCTAACCCGTCGCCAAGCAATCGCACCGGAGTCAATACAATGATGTTCATGAGGAACTCCCGCTTGAGTTGTTGAGGATTAGGAAGTTGCTAATCACGTGCAGCTTCCTACACGAAAATCGAGTCTAAATATCCTCCCGGTACCAAACCACTTGATCTATAAAAGCTATCAGAAAAGAAAACGATTAATTTAACAACCCAAGTTAAGACCAGGCTAATTAATCAGGGACAACGGAGAAACCACTCTTCTCTTACTCATAGGTGTGAGAAAGGCAAGAACGGAGCTCAGGAGCCGGATTTGACGGCAGAGCGAAAATGCCAGAGGCTGCCGAAATTTCAAACCGTCGGAAAACGGCAGGACAATATTCCTGTGTCGCGGGAAAGTCAAGTGTTTGGACTGTCTCACACTTCGTCACCTTAGCATCATCTTTATCAAAATAACCCGGACGTGTGAGCCATGACGAATCGTGCCAGTTCCAAGTTGTTTGCTGCGATGAGACTAGGCGAACAGAAGGCTCTGGATGGAGCGGTTTCCTTCCGGCTCTATGCCGACTTGGAGAAGGGCAAGCTAAGACTTACTGGGATGAGCGCTCTCTCGATAAGCAGCGATCCTGCGGCACTTACAGATTTATGGTGATGCCCCGGAAAAATATCCACCCCTTGTTAAGGATGGAATTTTGCCGAACGTGTAGAGCTTTGTCACGAAATGTCCCAAATTGCCCATCCTGGAGCAAACCTCTAAAACCAGATCTCAAACATCAAGGTCTTGAAGCGCGCAGTCGCCGAGCAGACTTGGGTGTCGAGATATTAGAAGCCTATCCCGACACCTGGACTTGGACCAACCAAACGCACTTCAGTAAAACGCGCCAGCCATAACTCGTTAAAGTCAATAGCCAATCACTGGAGAAAAAAGTTGCGGTCGGTCATCTTGCAGTAGCGCGATTCAGCAGGCTCGTAGCGACTCTTAGTTTCTGGAGGGCTCGCCCGGAAATACGTGCCTAACTTATTAATATGTATTGGTGCCGAGGGTGGGAGCCGAACCCACACGGGATTACTCCCAACTCCTGTGCATTAGTAAGCAAGATTTACGAACGCTTTCGCCGCGAAAAGGAACTGACACTCAATCGATTCCATCGCGAGACACGTTGCATGATCGTTCAACTCGTGACATTCGAAAACGCGAAGATCAGACACATTGACTTCAGCGAATTAGCGCGGATTGTGAATCGTTCAAACGAGAGAACGGGTAGGTAGTCATAAAGCAACACCGTCCCCCAAACGTCCCCCAGCGACCCGCAGATCAGGCAATGCATGCACCGTATGCAGCGCATGCACGTTCATTTTTTCTCAGCGGTTTTGTAAATATTGAAAATAAAGGAATGAAAATTCTGATTCCCAAGCTGGTAATACGGGTTCGATCCCCGTCGCCCGCTCCACTTTCCTCAGTAAATTCTTAACCTCAAATTCAAAAGTCAACCCAAATGCTAAAAACGTCCCCCACATGCTCCCGATTTTGGGTCGCCGGAAATGTTAGCCTCCAGAGATGACACTCGCAACTGGTTTTTAAAACGTTGGAGACGACATCGCCTGGTCTTACCAAATCAAACTGGACTGGTGGGAGACGCGGTCGTCTTCTTGCCTCGCGTGAGGTTTCAATTATTCGGCGAGCACTCGATGGACGAAAGCGACGGCAATCGATCCTTCGCCCACCGCTGACGCGACGCGCTTAACGTTTCCGCCGCGAACGTCTCCGACGGCGAAAACACCTGGCAGACTGGTTTCAAGTAAGTAAGGAGCGCGAGCGAGCGGCCATTTGGCGCGTTCCAGGTCTTCCTTTGAAAGATCGGAGCCGGTCCTAATGAATCCCGCGCCATCGCGCGCCACACAACCTTCAACCCAAGCGGAATTTGGCACGGCGCCAATCATCGAAAACAGTGCGCCGATCTTACGCTTCTCAACTTTACCAGTCTTGTTGTTGCGCCACTCCATCGCCTCAAGATGATCGTTTCCACTCAATGCAATCACTTGAGTGTCCGTGCGCAATTCGATATTCGGGCTTTCTTCGATTCGCCGGATTAGATAGCGCGACATGCTCTTAGCTAAACCGTTTGAGCGAACCAGGACATAAACACGACGCGCGGTTTGGGAGAGAAATACAGCGGCTTGTCCAGCGGAATTTCCTCCACCGACGACAACGACTTCTTCTCCACTGCACAACTGCGATTCGAGGTGTGTTGCGCCGTAATAGATGCCCGCTCCTTCAAACTGAGACAAATTCTCCAGCGAAAGTCTTCGATATGTTGCGCCGGTGGCAATAACTACCGTTCGAGCCGTCACTTTCTCGCCATCATCAAACTTCAACGCATAAGGCCGCCGGTCGCAAGCTAGACCTTGAGCTTCTTTGGCAATCAATATTTGTGCACCGAACTTCTGTGCCTGCGCGTATGCATTTCCAGCCAGCTCTTTGCCTGTTATTCCGGTTGGGAAACCCAAATAGTTTTCAATCTTTGAACTTGCGCCTGCCTGTCCTCCGGGAGAGTTGGACTCAACCACCAGTACATCGAGCCCCTCGGACGCACCGTACACCGCTGCCGCCAAACCGGCGGGCCCAGCGCCCACGACGATCACGTCGCGTACGTGGGTTTGCTCGATGCCTTCGTTAAGCCCGAGACAATTTACAATTTCCTGATTGCTCGGGTTGCGCAACACGACGCTGCGGCGACAAATCAGCACAGGCAGATCCGTGATCGCAACATGGAACCGATCCAGAAGGTCCTGCACTTCCGCATCCCGTTCGAGATCAATGGACGAATATGGCTGATAGTTTCGAGTAAGAAATTCTTTGATGCGGAAGGTGTCGAGCGAATGACTCGAACCAATTAGAATTAGATCTCCGCTCCCACGAGCAATTAATTCCAATCTTCGTAAGATGAAAGCGCGCAGGAAGATGTCGCTGAGTTCACTGTCGGTTTGAACGAGACCCTGGAGCGGCTCACGCTCTATCTCAATGAGTTCGCTGGGTTCACTGGCGCGGATTCGTACTAACCCACGGCGTCCGGAAAGGACATTCAGTTCGCCGGTGAACATGCCAGGTCCACAAAGGGCGATCACTTCTTCTTTATGTTCTGATCGGAGAAGAAGTTCGAGCCGCCCGGCAACTACCACAAAGAACTTAATTCCTTGCGCATTGGGTTCAACGATAGTCTCGCCACTCCTGACCTTTCTTGATCGGCCATGCGCCAGTACCCGCGCTTGCTGCTGAGCCGTGAGTGCGGGGAACATTTCATCCGGTGCCGAACCGGGTAGTGGTGTAGGTTTTGATTCCATCAACGATCTTCTCGCAAGACCTGCGTGAGACTAGCGTGCGCCATTAACTACTTACGGTTCAGTTTTGATGCGACGTGATAATTCGCTTAAGATCCTTCTTTCCCGTGCTTTCACTTTGGCATTTCTTCAGCGATCAGATGAGTTATCCTGGGCGGCTCGGGGCCGAGATGAAATGCCTGCGCGCGCTGTTCTACTTCGCGATTCTCGGCGGTGACTCTTTCGTGTTGCCGCAAATGATCGCCCCACGATTCAGTCACGAAGGTTTCGACGTATCTTTCGGGGTCCGCGGTGTCGCGACTTAAGTTCCAACGGATTGCGCCGTCGCGTTGACGTATCCGCTTCATCTCTTTCATTGCCTGCAAAAACTCGTCAGCGGTTTTTGGATTGATTCGATATTCCATAACAGTGATCGCCGGTCCCTCCTGTGGCTCGGCATCGATCATTACAATTGGTTCGGGCCAATGCAATGAAGGCGTCAGCGGCAAATTCGTGTCGCCGGCGAGACGATACCGCCAAGCGGCTGCGGGTCCAACGAACAAACCAATTGCCGCGAACAATAGCGCGGTCGAAACACCGATGCGCGCTGCCACAAAACCCCAGACGGCGCTGCCGACGGCGAGACCGCCCATGAAGACCAGCAGGTAAACCGCCATGACCCGTGCTCGTACCCACGAAGGCGTGACTGTTTGTGCGGACACGGTCAAGCTCGACAGCACCGCAATCCATCCGACGCCCCCGCCTGCTAACGCGCCGGCGAGCACTCCGAAAGAGTGAATGTACGCAAGGGAAAGTGTTGCTAAGGCAAACACAACCGTGCCCGCCGCTACCACTCCATTCACAGAGAGCCGCTCTCGGATCTTTGGCAGCAACCAGGCGCCAATGATTGCGCCGAGACCGATGCAGCCGAGGAGCAGCCCATAACCGAACGAGCCCAGACCTAACCCTCTCCGAGCCTGCTGCGCCACTAAGGCCCATAACCCGCTCGCGCAGACAGCGAAGATGCCGGTCCGAACCATGACTGTTTGGAGTTCCGGCGAGTTGCGCAGATAGAGGGTGCCACTGCGCATAGCTCCAATGAAGTCTTCAGGAGGTAGCTTGCTTCTCCGCGGAGCAGGGCGCCAACGATAGACGACGACCATTATGGCAATGAATGAAGCTGCATTGAGGAGAAAGACTGCCCATGGGCCAGACGCGCCAATGATGAAACCGCCTAACGCCGGACCGATTGCACGCGCGACGTTAAAAGAGACAACGCTCAGAGTGATCGCGGCTGGCAAATCTGTCGGACGAACCAACTCAGGCGTAATCGCCTGCCAGACCGGGTTACTCATCGCCGTCCCGATGCCCAGAAGAAAGGTCAGCGAGAGCAGACGAGCGGGAGTCATCTGGCCCATCAACGCCAGGACACCCATCGCGCCCGCAGCGACGACCATCCAGATCTGCATGACCAGCAGCAGGCGACGGCGGTCAACGATGTCTGCAAGCGCTCCTGCCGGCAGAGCCAGAAGCACGACAGGCAGACTGCCCGCTGTCTCGACCAGTGCCACCAGCACAGGTGAAGGCGTCAACGAGGTCATCAACCACGACTCGCCTACGTCCTGCATCCATGTCCCGATGTTGGATACGACGCTCGCTATCCAAAGTGCACGGAACACGGATTCGCGCAGCGGACTCCAGGCGGATGCGAGACTACCGGCATCCTTCCCCTGGGGCTCCTTGGCCAAAGGAATTGTCTTAGCCGATTTCGACATACTTCTTGAGTATGATCCCTAAAACTTACACTGTCACTGCGAAGTGCCTGGTCGCCTCTGTGATTCTCTGTGCGATCTCTGTGCCTCTGTGGTGATATTTTTTTGCACGTGACTTCACCGCAGAGACACAGAGCAGCTTTAGCCGCAACCAAATGGACCGCTGGAACACCGGATTCAACCAGCCTGCGAAGCTGGCGGAAAGAGTGTGGCCCCAGGCGATGGCCCTGCCGAGCCTGGGGAACGCAACCCGAACGGGTCCGAGCCACGAAGTGTGCGACAGACGGATGGAAGATGAATGAGCTGCGAGTAATCATCATAACTTTACGGATCTTCGTAGCTAATCATCTGTCGCCAGCTTCGCAGGCTCTGTTGCATTGTGCGACTGCAACCCCAGGCTCGGCGGAGCCCTCGCCAGGGGCTATCACTCTGTCCGCCAGCTTCGCAGGCTAGGTGAGTGCGTTCATCCAACTCATCTCTAACCATCCGGCAAAACTCTGTCAAAAAAAAACTAGAACTTACCAGCTTGCTACACAGAGGACCACAGAGATCGCACAGACAGATCGCTAACCAAACTTACCCACCTGACCTTTTCTGCAGCTTGGCTAGAGTCCGCGTTGATGCGCCGCGAACTCTATTCCTCTCTGAACCCCTCTTTGGTGATCCAGTTTTGAATGTAGCGGGAACAATGAACGAGCGAGATACCTTCGGTTTGACATGCTGCCAGAAAGCGAATGACGTCCAGGTCGACTAGACTGACTTCGTTCAAGTCGAGCGTGACGCTCGCGCCTCCGGCCTTTATTTGCGCTTTCAATTCTTCGATATGCTCCCGCCGCATGCGGCCAATCAGCCGTAGTGTCGTCGTCTGTCCATCCGAATCTCTTTCGATTCTTAAGGTCATGTTCGTTTGTTCTCAAGTGTAACGGTTGCACGCTGAGTGCCACTTGGAATTCCCTGAATCACAGGCGTTTTCGGTTTAGCTTGGGGCCGCTTTTTCGGCGTTTGCTGAAAACTCAGCCTGGAGGATCGGCGTGTGGATTCGCTCGACGACGATGATGGAGTCAGTACCGGGAGCGGTAGCGACCGGGTTGCAATTTTCTTTACTTGATCGGCGACGTCGGACCGCGATATAAGACACGGCCTCTCATGTGGAACGACACTGATAATCCACTCGCCTATTTGATCACGTTCCGATGCTACGGCACCTGGTTGCACGGAGATGAGCGCGGCTCGATCGATCGTTTCCACAATCGATTTAAGTCTCCCTACATCGAGCCAAACAAGAAATGGCAGAGGCACAATACCGAAACTCTCGAGGGCGAGCCGGTCACGTTGGACGCGCCGCAGCGCAAATCAATTGATTCCGCCATCCGTGAAACCTGCGTCGTTCGCAAATGGTATTTGCACGCCGTCAACGTCAGGACAAACCATGTCCACGTAGTCGTGTCGATCGGACTAATAAGGGCGGAACGCGCGCTCATCGCCCTCAAGGCAAACGCCACCAGGCGAATGCGGCAGGATAGTTGTTGGCGACATGCTCACAGCCCATGGGCGGAAAAGGGCAGCAAGCGATGCCTTTGGAATGAACGCAGCGTCGCGCGCGCAATTGACTATGTGCTTTATGGGCAGGGTGATGAACTGCCGGACTTTGACGATGACTGAGGCGCCGCATATGGCGATTCGATTATCGCCCCCTCGCACTCTTTCTATATCAACCGTCTCGGCATGGAGTCAGTACCGGGAGCGGTAGCGACCGGGTAACGTTTTGGCGATCTCGATCGTCTTGTGGCTGAGACCCGGTCGCTACCGCTCCAAGTACTGACTCCGTCGCGATCCTTATGCTGGATCTAAAACGTCCGTCTCTGTGGCCTGACTAATTCCGAAGAATCGGGTAGTGGGGTAAATGTGTGGTCCTGATTTGATGACCCTCGGATGATGGTCAATACCGCGTTTGGAGGTACTATTGAGCAGTCTGGATGGATAATTAGTATGTTGGGCCACTCTTCACCATGAACAGGGAGGACTTCATGAAAGTCTTTATCAGTTGGTCGGGGGACCGCAGTCGCGCAATTGCTGATGTCTTGAGACGTTGGCTTCCCAGTGTGCTGCAGGCTGTTCGACCATACTTCAGCCCGGACGACGTCGCAAAAGGATCGCGCTGGTCTTCCGAAATCGCCAAAGAGCTCGATGCGAGCCGCATTGGACTGCTGGTTATCACTCCAGAGAACCAAGAGGCTCCGTGGCTTCTCTTTGAAGCAGGTGCCTTAGCGAAGAACCTCAATCGCTCGAAGGTGTGTCCACTCCTATTCGGCGGCATGGAGCCCACGGATGTGAAGGGGCCGCTTGTTCAGTTCCAAGCAGCGCAATTCTCTAAAGAAGAAGTAAAGCGCGTAATGAAAATGATCAATTCTGAACTTGGAGACGCATCACTCACCGCCGACGTTCTCGATAGCGTCTTTTGAAATGTGGTGGCCTAAACTTCAAGACGATGTTAATACGGAACTTGAAGCCGGAGACGATGCCGAAGGCGATGCCCGCCGCCCAGAACGCGACCTTCTTGAGGAGGTACTCGCTTTGACCCGCGGTCTTTCGAGAGATCGCGAGCGAAGACACGAGCTTGACCACCCGGTCTGGGATGATTTGCTTCGCCAGGTTTTGGACCTTGCGCGATTAGCCAAGCGTCGACTGAGCGATGATGAAGCGAACAACGCGATCAAGGCTCTTCTGGAACCCGTTGACTATATTGCGCGACGTTCGATGAAATCCGGCGGGCCGCGTTTCTCGCATCGCGCTAGACGCATTGCTATTGAACTTCGAGAAATGGTTGAGCCCGCAGTTGTCGAAACAATCGAAGAACCCTCGTCCGAAGAGGTTTCTCTATAAGCGGTGGCCCTACAAATCGATGGGACTGAAGCGGGGGCAGCATGTTGCGCAACTTGATTGAATCGAAGGTTGGATGTAATCGCCGCGCCCAGTCAACTGTAGGAAACTCATGAAGGCTCAGGAGTCTCAACACGAAACAGCCTCGACTGCCCGTGCGAAAAGGGAGGAGCCTTCGGCCTTACTCGTAGCCCCGCCTGAAGCGAAACAGAATGTCGACGTGTCCAAGCAGTATCAAGATCGAGAGGATTTAGAGAAGGCGTACAACGAGGCGAAGAAATCTGAGGCGCGGCTTAGAAAGATCATCGACACGATTCCAACGCTGGCGTGGTGCAACTTGACGGATGGCTCCAATGACTTTGTTAACCAGCGCTGGTCCGACTACACGGGTCTGTCTCAAGAAGAGGTGAAGCGCGTGGGGTGTAAAGTCGCGATTCACCCCGAAGACCTGCCTAAGTGGCTGGATCAGTGGCGGGCGCTGATAGCTTCCGGAGCAGGAGGCGAGATCGAAGCGCGGCTTCGTCGCCACGATGGAGCCTACCGCTGGTTCCTTATCCGAGTAGAACCGTTGCAAGAAGAGTCCGGAGAGATTCTCCGATGGTATGGAACCAACACCGACATCGAGGAACGAAAGCGCACGGAAGAGAAGCTACGCGAAGACGAGCGCGAGATTCGCAGGATTACCGACGCCATCCCGCAGACAATCATGGTCCAAAATCCGCACGGCGTGCCGATCTATGCGAACCAGGCACTCCTCGACTACACCGGGCTCACCCTAGACGACGTGATCTCTACAGACTTTCGTGCGCGCATCTTCCATCCCGAAGATCTTGAGCGGCTGCAAGAAGAGCGGCAAGCGGCGCTGTTACGTGGCCTGCCGTTTGAAATCGAACAACGGGCGCTGCGGAATGACGGTCGCTATCGTTGGTTTTTTATCCAATTCAACCCGCTGCGGGATGAACACGGAGAAATCATCCGCTGGTATGCAACCGGCACCGACATTGACGACCGCAAACGCCGCGAAGAACGAACGCAAAATGAAAATCTCGTGTTGCGCGAAGAAATCGAACGCTCTTCGATGTTCGAGGAAATCGTTGGCTCTTCCGAAGGATTACGTCAAGTGCTGGCCCAAGTCTCAAAGGTGGCTCCCACTGACTCTACAGTCCTGATATTAGGTGAGACCGGGACCGGAAAAGAATTAATTGCGCGCGCAATTCACAATCTGTCCAGGCGCTCGACCCGCGCCTTCATTCGAGTTAACTGCGCGGCCATTCCGCCGGCGCTGGTTGCCTCCGAACTTTTCGGCCATGAAAAGGGTTCCTTCACCGGAGCATTTCAGCGGCGTCTCGGACGCTTTGAATCGGCTGATGGAGGAACGATTTTCCTCGATGAAGTTGGCGAACTCCCACCGGAGACACAGGTTGCGTTGTTACGAGTTCTGCAGGAGCGGGAGTTCGAACGAGTGGGTGGCAGTCAAACAGTTCCGGTGGATGTACGAGTGCTCTCGGCTACAAATGCGGACCTGGGTGCAGCGGTAGCTGAAGGCGCCTTCCGGCAGGATTTGTTTTACCGCCTCAATGTTTTCCCGATTCGAATACCGGCACTGCGCGAGCGCGTCGACGACATTTCGTTGTTGGTCGAATATCTGATCGATC
>JAWVDF010000006.1:0-359295 GCA_033857635.1 Blastocatellia bacterium | reverse complement strand
TCATAACCAGAAAGCTAAAGAAGGAGAAACGACACTATGGCAACTAAGAAGAAGGCCGCTAAAAAAGCAGCCGGTAAGAAAAAAGCGGCCAAGAAATCCGCTAAGAAGAGATAGCTCGTTCACGCAGTCAACACTGCAGTCAACACTAACGACCACGTTCAAGTGGCGCACATCCTCTGAGGCCTTGAAGGCCCTTTCAAAAGGAACGGCGAATGCTCAAAGCGCGCCGTTCCTATATTTTTGTCCACCAGTGAATTTGGATTTCGTTTGCGCGGCCGCCGTGTCTCAACATATCCTCAGCAAATGAATTACTGATCACGACTTTCGAATCATGGGGAGGAAAGCAGTGCGAGAGTTTGACGAACGACCCTGGGGCAGCTACGAGGTCCTTGAAGAAAGACCTGGCTTTAAGGTCAAGGTTCTGGAGGTCAAGCCTGGCGCGCGACTGAGCCTGCAGCGACATGCGCGGCGCGGCGAGCATTGGGTCGTTGTAGGGGGTGTGGCCGACGTGGTCTGTGGCGATCGGGAGTTGCAGCTGAAAAAAGGCGAGCACATTCACATTCCTCCCGAAACCAATCATCGCCTGGGAAATAGCGGCGAGGTCAAAGTGACTATTATCGAAGTTCAGTTGGGCGATTATCTGGGCGAGGACGACATCGTGCGCCTGGCTGACGACTATCAGCGGAGTGCGTAAACAGTCCACCAGCCGTGTCCTGCTTTTTATAAGGCAAGGGCGTTTGGCTGTACGTTATTGACCGCTCTTCGCCTCTACGAGCATGTCACAGCCCTTAATCATAGCCATAGATGGTCCTTCGGGCTCCGGCAAGTCCACGCTGGGAAGGATGCTCGCGCGAGAACTCGGACTGCTGTATATCGATACTGGATCGATGTATCGCGCGGTAGCTCTGGCGGTGATAGAGTCGAGCATGAATGCTGGTGATGATCTTTCCGTGAGTGCGCTGGCCGAAAAAATCGACATCGATCTCGCGGGCGATCCTGATTCGTTGCGAGTCATTCTCGATGGCCGCGACGTCTCTGATCGCATTCGCGATGAGGACGTCACGAACGTGTCTTCGATCGTCTCGACAATTTCCGCGGTGCGGCGCGCGATGGTGCGGCGCCAGCGCGAGTTGGGTCAGCGAGGCGCCGTGATGAACGGACGCGACATCGGCACAGTGGTGTTTCCCGATGCCCGCGTTAAGATTTTTTTGGACGCCGCGCCGGAAGAAAGAGCGGAACGCCGGCTGGCTGAAGAGCGTGAACACAATCCCGCGGCTACTTATGAACAGACACTGATCGATATCACTGAGCGGGATCGGCGCGACACAACGCGTGTGGACTCGCCGCTGGTGGCTGCCGAGGACGCAATCGTGATCGATTCGACGGGCCAACCAATTGAGGAAGTGTTTGAGAGGATGATGGGGATTATCGACCGTCATAGCCAGACTAGAAATTACCAAGAATGATAAGGCCCTTCACAGTTTATTTCGACACGAATTTCTACGTCTGGTTAAGTACAGCTGACGAGTCCCTAGCGTACGAAACCATAGAGGCTCTAAACGCCCTGAAGATTCGCCATGTGCTTTCTGAGACCCTCATTCGCGAGCTTCTCTCCAGTGAACATAGACTAACCCACGATAAGATGTTGGTAGAACGAGTCGGGAGGTTTAGATTGCCGCCTTACTGCACACACGATTATTTGGCTTGGGAAGTTTTACTCTTGTCGGGTTGGGATCGAAAGCTGGTAGCAGGCGCTCTGAAGACGGCTGACGACATGACGACTCAAGCCAGTAGTCACTCAATAGTCGCGCGCCGAATGGCTAGTGGTCGAGTTAGTCCCGAGAGAATGACTGAAATCGAAAACTCGACGCGACCTTTGTTAGACGAACTCGGCATTCTTCTAAGACCCGAGGACCAGGAAGCAAGCTTGAAATCTGTCCAAGAATTTGCCGAACGAATGATAAACAATCTGAGAAATGTAGTGCCTGAAGGAACTATCTCTGGAGAATTAAAGTGGTCAGGTGATCCTATGGAAGATAGCAAAATGCTTTTGGGACTACTACCCCCCAAAAACCTGGAAGCCGCCCAAGAATCAGATCGTCTAAACGACTCAGTAACCAACTCTGAAGATCGACCCTATCAAGTCGCGGCGGGAGTGGCGGATAGCGGTACGAAGCGAAAACTGGCCCATACGCTTCGGGATTCGGAGCACATGAAAACTTTTATTTTACACAAAGACGAAATTGACCTTCTACAAGTCGACAGAGCGCAACTAAACCTTATTAAGAATGTTCGTCCGATGCATCGACTCGTAGAGGTGGGTCTGTCTGAGCGCTGTTTCACCGTGAGTTCACTCTACGAGCTTCCACGGGTTATCCGAAAGATGAAGGTCAACTAATCCTCAGCATTGAGTATCTTCACATGTTCACTGGATTCGTCGAAGATCTTAATTGCGTGCGCGAGGCCGAAAAGCGGCTCTGAGGCTTCTGGGGGATTTAAAGGGGATGAAGTTTCTTAGCTTTTCATTTAAGAGCGAAGCGATGTGGACCATGATTTTCGCCTTCGCGCCTATCGCGATCGCATTGTGCGTCTTTCTAGTTGTTTACTTGTTACGCTCGTGGATTTGGTAAAAGCAGCAATCCGGAAAATATGTTCACCGGAATCATTGAAGAGCTTGGTCGCGTGCGCGAAGTTGAGAAGCGCGGCGAAGACGCTCGCATCCTGATCGAAGCGCGCACGGTAACGGAAGGCTCAACCGATGGCGACTCGATCTCGGTCAACGGTGTCTGCTTGACGGCGCTCGATCTGAAACCGGACTCATTCGCCGCGGATGTTTCTAAAGAAACCCTCTTCCGATCGACGCTGGGAAAATTACAAGAGGGCTCTCCGGTGAATCTCGAGCGCGCGGTTACGCCTGCCACTCGTCTGGGTGGTCACATCGTCCAGGGACACGTCGACGCGCGCGGAAAATTTCTGGGCTCGGAAAGTCACGGCGAGTCATGGACGTTCCGCATTGCCTATCCAAAGGAAATCGCGCGCTACCTGGTCTTCAAGGGTTCAGTCGCGGTCGAAGGAATCAGCCTTACCATCGCAAATCTGACTGACGATTATTTTGAGATCGCGGTGATTCCTAAAACGTGGGAGGTGACGAACTTCTCCCAGCTAAAATCAGGTGATGAAGTCAACCTGGAGGTTGATGTGATCGCCAAGTATGTCGAGCGAATCCTTACCGTCGGGAACGCCGGTCCTCCTTTACAAAGCGGCCCCTCAGGAGAATAATCCCCCCAGAAACGGAGGCCCCTCATGAAAGGTTACCGGCGGGCTGGTTCCCACTATTTATTCTTAGCGTTGGCCTTGGTCGGTGTTTGTCTGGGGTGCGCGATCGCCTGGCCAACCTTCGACGGAGCCGCCGCGCAAAACCCTTCAAAGTTCAATGGCAAGATCGCTTTCGTCACGAACCGCAACGGTCCGTCGGGTGAAATCTACGTGATGAATCCGGACGGAACTGGTCAGGTTAACATCACGAACTCACCCGCCAGCGACACGCGTCCAGCTTTCTCTCCGGACGGCAAGAAGATCGCGTTCGTGCCAGATTTCAAGTCGATTTTTGTGATGAATCCGGACGGTAGCGGCCAAGTGCAGGTCCTTGATGGCACGAGCGCGGGCTTTAGTTCCATCACCAGCTTCCCGAGTTGGTCGCCCGATGGAACTAAGATCGCTTTCAACGGCATACCAAAAGGCAGCCCCGATGGCGCCGACATTTACGCTATCAACGCCGACGGAACCGGGCTGACGCGCCTCACAACTAATCCCGCGGATGACACTAGCCCAGCCTGGTCACCCGATGGCACGAAGATAGCCTTCGCGACCATTCGCGACCGCGTGCCCAACGAAGTCAATTATGAAATCTACGTGATGAACGCAGATGGTTCGAACCAGACGCGCCTCACGAACAACACCAAGTTCGATCACAGTCCGGCCTGGTCACCGGACGGCACGCGCATAGCCTTCACCAGTCGGCGCGATGATAATTTTGAAGTCTATGTGATGAATGCCGATGGCTCGAACCAGACGCGGCTGACTTTCGATGGCGAACAGGACAGCGATGCAAAGTGGTCGCCGGATGGAACGAAGATCGTTTTCTTGAGCAGTCGCGGCGGGCGCTTCGGTGAAATCTGGGTAATGAACTCGGATGGTACCGGCTTGCTGAATCTGACGAACGCCGATGGCTTTGACATGGACCCGAGTTGGCAAAGCGTGTCCACGCCATTCGTCCCGGCTTCGCCAACGCCGACGCCAAGTCCCGCGGCCTCGCCTTCGCCCGATCCTTTCGGCAACAGTTGGCTGCCCTTTACTCCGTCCTCATCGCAAACTGCGATCAATATTTTGAGCTGCGGCAGCAGAACGTTCGCCACGGGAGGATTACTTTCAACGACGCCGGATACCGCGTAAGTGATTGGGGGCAAGTCCGGAAAACCAACAACAATTTCCTGGTGGACATTAAGGCGGAACGCTTTACCGGAGGAGCGGCCCAGGTAATTACGCCGGTCGATAGAGTGTACGACCTTGGCGAGTTAGCGCCAGGTTCTTATACCTTCACCGTTGCCTCGCGCGGCGCGGTAGTAAAGAGCCAGCCGTTCGATGTCGGCGGTGTCAGCCCGATCGTTCCGGTGGACGACGCGGCGGTTTTTGTCTCGCAGCATTACGCGGATTTCCTCGGGCGCGTTCCGGACGATCAGGGTTTCGAGTTTTGGATCAGGAACTTGACTAATGGCTGCGCGACGGACTCGGCTTGTGCTGAGCGCCGACGCATCGACACCAGTGCAGCTTTCTTTCTCTCAATTGAATTTCAGAAAACCGGCTTCCTGGTTTACCGCCTGTTCGAGGCGTCATATGGGCGCATGCCACGCCGGGAAGAGTTTCTGCCTGCCGCGCGTTCGGCGGCGAACGGCGTGATTGTGAACGCGCCCGGTTGGGAAGCAGTGATGGCAGACAATCAACGCGCCTTTGTCGATGACTGGGTTAACCAACCTGACTTTAAGTTCAATTTCGACCAGCTCAGTAACGACCAGTTTGTGGATCGTTTGAGCGCGAACGCCGGGATCAACCTGGCGCCCGGCACGCGGGCGACGCTCGTTGACGATCTGGCGGCGGGCAGGCAGAGCCGCGCGGGCGTGCTCCGGACAATCGCCGACGACGGCAATTTTACTAACAAAGAATTTAATTCCGCCTTTGTGCTGATGCAGTACTTTGGCTACCTGCAGCGCAACCCGGATGACGCTCCTGACAGAGACATGCGCGGCTTTAACTTCTGGCTGAATAAGCTGAACCAGTTCGGCGGCGACTATGTTAAGGCTGACATGGTGAAGGCGTTCATCACGTCGAGTGAATACCGCGGGAGGTTCTGTAGTCAGTAAGGGCGACGATTTCATGGAGTCAGTACCGGGAGCGGTAGCGACCGGGTCCCGATCCTCGCGACGCACTTTTGGGGGGGCTTTGACCCGGTCGCTACCGCTCCCGGTACTGACCTCATCCAAAATCATTGCTCCCTAAGCCGTTGAATAAACACATCAACGAGACCTCCCTGAGTCGCCAAACCCCCACCCGGCGCGGTAACATAGCTATCAATCACAAATCGCAAATCTGAAATTGGAAATCTCAAAGATGGCATTCGCTTCCATACCTGACGCCGCCGCCGACATTCGCGAAGGGCGAATGATTATTATCGTCGACGACGAAGACCGCGAGAACGAAGGCGATCTGGTTTGCGCGGCCGAAAAAGTGACTCCGGAAATGATCAATTTCATGGCCCGTCATGCGCGCGGCCTGATTTGCCTGCCGTTGACCGAAGAACGCTGTGACGAATTGAATCTGCAGCCGCAAGTCGCCGACAACACTTCGCACCTGGGTACGGCTTTCACTATTTCGATCGAAGCTCGCCACGGAGTGACTACGGGAATCTCTGCGGCCGATCGCGCCACCACGATCCAAACAGCAGTCGATCCGCGAACGCGGCCACAGGACCTGGCGCGGCCGGGTCACATCTTTCCGCTGCGCGCCAGGAAAGGCGGCGTCCTGGTCCGTCCCGGGCAAACTGAAGCCGCCGTCGACATCGCGCGCATCGCCGGTCTTTATCCGGCCGGAGTGATTTGCGAAATCATGAACGAAGACGGAACGATGGCCCGGCTGCCGGAGTTGCGTGACTTTGCGGTCGTGCATGGCTTGAAGATCATCACCGTCGCGGATCTGATTCGTTATCGGATTACAAAAGAAGTGCTGGTGCGTCGGGCGGTCGAAACCGATCTGCCCACTATCTACGGAACCTTCCGCGCCATTGCTTTCGAAAACACCGTCAATGGTGACGTGCACCTGGCGATGGTCATGGGCGACGTCCGCAGCGACGGACCGGTCCTGGTGCGCGTGCACAGCGAAAACGTCACTTGCGACATGTTCGGATCGATGATCGACGATACCGGCTATCAGTTAAGGCGGGCGCTGGAAAAAATCTCTGAAGCCGGGCAGGGCGTGGTCCTTTACCTGCGCCAGAGCGAACACGGTCTTGATCTTATTCATCAGTTGCGCACCTACGCCTTGATGCAGGAACGCGGTGCGAGCAAGGCAGAAGCCAGCGCTGAGACCGGCTATGGACTCAATCGCGATTACGGTGTGGGCGCGCAGATTTTGCACGAACTCGGACTGCGACAAATTACACTGCTTACCAATCACCCCCCCAAAGTTACGGCCCTCGAAGGTTTCGAGTTGGAAGTTGTAGGCAACGTCCCGCTGGGTTCCCCGGCATCTGAAGGTGTGGCACAGACTTTAGTCTGTGATCCGGAAGTGATCACAGACTGAAGTCTGTGCCACGTTCGGCCTTGAATTTCCCCGGCTTTCAGTTTACAAACAGTCGGAGGTCAGAGAGCTCGGATCTCAGAGATCAGCAGGTCAACCAGCGATCGATACTGACATCTGTCCCTCGGGTTTTTGACCTTCGGTGTCTGGCTCTCCCGCCAACATTTTGGAAGACATGAGAGTCGCCCGTTCGGTCTGAAGTGCAGCACTCAGACACAAATTCCGTCAATGCCTGTGGATAAAGATAACGATCAGCCGGCCGAACGACCGAGCGAGCCAACGCCTGTCGAGCGCAAACCTCGCGGTGGCTTTCGCCGTTTCACTCGCCGTCATGCCGTGATTTCAGGCATCGTCATCGCGGCCGGCGTGATCGCCCTGATCATCATCGCACTGCTCGCCTACCGGCTTGGGTTTGTCGACCGTTACGTCGCCGGACAAGTCAAAGACACGCTGGCCAAATACGGCATTCGTGCCGAGATCAAGGAATTCCACACCTCCATTTCTCCAAATACGGTTGAGTTGGTGGGGGTTGAACTTTACGACGCCCAGACGGGCGATCAGCTGGGGAAGATAGGCCGCATGGTGGCTACTGTGCGGATCGAGGATCTCTATGCGCTGAACCTGCAACGCAATATCAATCTAAAGGATTTGCAGATTGAGGGAATGGAACTCTGGGTAAACTTCGACGCCCAGGGCCGGTCGAATTTCCGCAACATCCACGTGCCGCCGCCTCAGCCGAACCAGAGCATCCTGTTCGCGTATTCCACGGGCCACATAGAAATCAAGAACTCGCACGTTCACTACGGCGACCTGCAGCACAGTCTTTCCGGCGAAGCGCTGAACCTGCGCGCCACGATCCAGCCCGACGATCCGAACCAGCCGGCGGCGAGCTGGATGAATACCGTTACCTTCAGCTCGACCAAATCGACTTTCGTGTACGACGGGCGACCGGTCAACAACATCGACATTGAAGCGCGTGGGCGCGTCAACCAAACCCGGGCTGAGATTCAGGAGTTGACGCTGCGTTCGCCGATCGTCGAAGCGCACCTGCAGGGCGTGTTGGATGATTGGCGGGCTTTGAAATATCACCTGACCGTCACTTCGACGGTTGATCTCACTCAGGCATCCGACATTTTCCAAACCGGAACGACCATGCGGGGCGCTGGCAACTTTGCCGGCACAGTGGTTGGCGACGGTAGTCACTATCAAATCGATGGCACGATCAAGTCCGACGCCCTGGCCGCCGATGGAGTGCGTTTGCAGGGACTGAACCTGACGGCGAAAGGTTCGGGGCAAGGCAAATCCTACGACATCAACGGGCGCGCCGTGGCCGAGCTCTTAACGGCGGGCAATTTCCAACTTAACGCAGTCCAACTCACCGGCGGCGTGATGGGAACCGGATCGGACTTTCGCTGGATCGGCGACTTGCGCGCCGCCGCCGAGAAAAGTTACGGCACGACGATCACCGGATTAATTCTCCACGATGCGCGCGCGGACTATCGGGATGGTGTGTTGACCGCTTCGGCGCCGCAACTGTCCGGCAGCAGCCTGACGTCCTCTTCGGCGAAAGTCCGAAACGGCGTTTCGGCCACCGACGTGCGAGTGAAAGTTGAAAATGGAAATAGTACGGCGACTATCGCCAGCGCTAAAGCCGGCAAGATCGAAGCGGCGAATGCGACCGTCAACGGCGTCAACGCAAAGTCGATCATCGTGAACAGCCTGGGGAACGATACTAACGTCACGATCAAGGAAGTCCAGGTCGGCGAAGCCAACGCTTTCGGCGCGCAAACGGGCAGCATCAATATCGCCGGCGTTCGTCTGACGGTGCGCAACGGTCGCATGGCCGGTTCGACCAATGACATAAACGCAGGCAACGTGACGCTGAAAGATGGTCGGATTGAGAACGTGAAGCTCGCTCGGCCTGTCTTCACTGTGGAACCTTCGGGTCGATATCGCGCCAGTGCCGACCTCAGTCTTGGCGGCGGCGTTATGGGCCAGATGAAACTCGGGCCCGCGCACGCCGCGGTGGTCGTCACCGGCGATCAAATTCAACTGAACAATTTTGTGGTTGAGGCACTGGATGGCAGCGCCAAAGGCAACGCCACCATCGCGTTGAGAAAAAATGCGGCCTCGCGAGTCAGTGCAGGTTTCGAGAATTTTGATCTCAGCGGTCTGATTACGATTCTATCGGGGCGCGCGGTGCCAATCGCGAGCAGGGCCACCGGCACCGCCGAACTCGCTTTTACCGGCGCCGATCTCGCCACGGCCACCGGCAACGTCAACGCGCAGCTAAAAGGTCAAGCCGACGCTGGCACCGACCTGGCCCCACTCTCCGGTGACTTGGCAGTCACGGCTGACCATGGCCAATTTCAAATTCAGCGGGCCAACCTGCAAACTGCGGCGACCAGGCTGACTGCCTCCGGCCAGTTCTCGATCGAACAACCAACTTCCAATCTGCGAATCGATGTGGCTTCGTCCGACGCCGGCGAACTGCAGCGCCTGCTGATTTCATCGGGCGCGCTTTCACAAGTCGAGGAGACGTTTCACCAGTACGCGATCGATCTGGGCGGCAAGTTGGTTTTCAATGGCACGCTGAGCGGGGCGCTGAAAGATCCGATCATCAACGGTCATGCCGAGCTGGGTTCGCTGTCGATGAATGGACGCGATCTGGGTTCTCTGACAGCAAACGTTTCTTCGAGCGCAGTCGAGACGCGGGTCAGTGACGGCCGGCTGGCCCAGGCCAACGGCGGCGGCGCGCAGTTCTCCCTCGTCATGCCACGCACCGGCAAAGACAACATTTCGATTGACGCCAAGCTGGACCGAATGGACGGCGGGAATTTGATAGCCGCCCTGCCCATAAAGGATTGGCGCAATCAACTCGCCGACACTGAGGCGGACGTTTCCGGAACGTTGAAGGTAACCGGCCTGCCGGGTCAGATGGCCGGTGTCGCGGATCTAAGGTTTGGACCAGGGCGGCTGGGCGGAGAGCCTTTGCAGAATCTGACCGCTCACGCGACCTTCAGCGGATCGACGGTGAACGTCGACAAGGTCGATGTGAACTTTAACGCCGGACACCTGTCCGGCAACGGCAAGTTCGACACACAGACTAAGGCATTTGAGCTCGTGGCCAGCGGCGATGGCGTGCAACTCGATCGACTTGAAGCTTTAGCCAAGCGCCCAAACCTGCCGAAGCTCACCGGCACGGCGGTAATCAAAGAGTTGAAAGCGACCGGCGTGGGCGCTGACATTTCCACTTATCAGATTAGTTTCGACGCCTCGAGTGCTGACGCGGCAATCGACGGCCGTTCAGCGGGTTTGGTGACACTCGTCGGGCGCACCGAAAACAAGCAACTGAACGTGACCTTCAGCAGCACAGGGCTGCTGGGGCCGCAAGCTCAGATGGTCACCGCGCGCGTCGATCTCTCGAACGACAAACTTCCGGCTGTAGTTGAATCGACGATCTCCGGAGCTGACCTGAGTCAGATTCTCAAAATCCTTTTGCCGGCGACTGATGTCGCGGTCACGGGCCGCGCCACCGGCACGCTCAAGTTGAGCGGCAATCTGATGACTGAGAACGATGCGGGCGAGGAAGTGCTTTCATTCAAGGGCTTGACCGGCACGGCGACGTTCACCGAGCTATCGGTACGGGTCCAGGAGGTAGCGCTCTCGGTCGCCGGTCCGCTGATCATCGACCTCTCACCGAACGAAGTGAACTTTCATGAAACCCGTTTCACCGGCACGAACACGAATGTGATCCTCTCGGGCGCGGTAGCCACGGGCCACGGCGGTCGCAACACCCTGGCGGTCAACGGCCAGATCAATCTGCGGATTCTCAGCGGCATCTCGCCCGATATTTTCTCTTCGGGCATTGCCGTTCTGGCTATCAATGTAGGCGGCACTTACGAAAATCAACGCGTGACCGGCCGTGCCTCGGTTAACGGAGCGTCGGTTTCAATCCTGATGGGAGACCAGCGCATTCAACTGGCAAATCTCGATGGCGTAATCTTGTTCAACTCCAGTCAGGCACAAATCGAAAAGCTTACCGGGACGATGGGCAGCGGAACGATTAGCGCGACCGGCGGCGCTCAACTCTCAGGCTTTTCTGTCTCACAGTTCCTATTCAATATTCATGGCCAGAAGGTGACGCTCAACTATCCGCAGGATTTTCGCTCGACGGTTGATGCAGATCTGGAGCTGCGCGGCAACCAACAAATCCAATTCATTCGCGGCAACGTGCAGGTGCTGCGCACGGAATACACCAAGGACATTCAGCTCGGTGAATTAATCAATCAACGTCCCCAAACTTCGATCGAAGAAGGCGGCGAATTCAAGTTTGCCCAGACTGCCGTGTTCGACAAGCTCCGCGTCGAAGGCCGTAACGCCCTCATCATGCATAACAACCTGGGCGATATCGTTGCTTCCGTTTCGTTGCAACTCAACGGTCAGGTCAAGGATCCGGTCATCGAAGGCCGCATCACGGCCACGCGCGGCACTCTGAATTTCAGAAATAATCCCTACGAAATCACCCGCGGCCTGATCTACTTTCCGGCGCGCCTGGGGGCCGATCCGATTCTGAACATCGAAGGGCAGTCAGTCATTCGTGGGTATCGCGTGAGGGCGCTGCTGGAAGGTCCGCTGACTCACCCGACCACGACCGTCACTTCCGAACCTTCTTTGCCTCAGGCTGATGTGGTGTCTTTGATCCTGACCGGCACCTTGAGTTCAACCGACACCAGTACGTCGGTGTTGGCGCAATCAGGTCTGGGAACTGCCGCGAGTCTTTTGACGGACGCTTTGATTAATGCTCCCGTGTCGAAAGCCACCAACAAACTTTTCGGACTTAGCCGGTTGGAAATCAATCCGGTAATCGGCGGCACGGGCTCGGCGCCCACGGCGCGCCTGACCGTGGCCCGGCGGCTGAGTAAGGATCTGACCGTCACGTATTCGACGAACATTGCTTCCGATCCGAACCAGGTGCTGGCCGTCGAGTATCGGCTGTCGAACCGGCTCTCGTTTGTGGCCGAATACGAACAGGGTTCAACCCGGAATCTCAGTACGCGCAACAACAATTTCAGTTTTGAGATCAGAATGAGAAAACGATTTTGAGGTTATTGATCCAGCATTGAAGGGAACGTCTCAGAAGCCCGACCGTAAGGGAGGGCCGGACTCATCAGCACTCTTGATTGGAAAACATTGGCGGCGAGGTTGTATTGATGCGAGGGAGGATCCTCGCGTGCGTCGCCCTTGCTGACGCGCGGGCTTCTGACACTTCTGAGCGGACTCCGGTTTCTAAATTACAAGTGAAGCTTCTTTCTCGAATCCTCTGGGCTGTTACTCTCGTCGCTTGCGCGACGTTAACGGTTGTTGCCCAGGTGGGCGACTATGAAGGGCGGCCAGTTTCCGCGGTTGAAGTAGTTTTCGAAGGGTCGCCCCCTGACGCCGCGGACCAGGCCGAACTGCAAACGCTTTTGAAGATTGTCGCCGGCAGTGAATACTCCGCGGTAAATGCCCGCCAGTCTTTAAACGATCTTTTCGCCTCAGGTCGCGCGTCCGGAGCTCGCGTTGAAATTGTCGAAGCCCAACCGGGTGGGGGAAGAAATACTCCCATCCGCGTCCGCTTCGTTGTCCAGCGGCAAATAGTGATCGCCGGCGTGACTTTAAGGCTTACGCCGACAAACGGAACGCCGATCGCGCGCGATGAAATCCGCGCGCGTTTGAATCTGCTGGAACCCGGGCGTCGCTTCTCAGTACAAGCCATCGAACGCAACGCCGACGAAATTCAGGCCTACCTGCGCGATCGCGGTTACTACAACGCGACCGTCGAACACGCAGAGGAACCCGATCCCTCGGACTCAAGTGGCACACGACGAGTGGTCGTCTATACGATTGCGCCAGGGGTGCAGGCGCATGTCGGCAGCTTTGAGATCGCGATACCCGGATTTGATTTGAACGCGATCAGACCTTCGCTCAAGTTGCAGATCGGAGCGCCCTTCACCCGCGATCTCCTCGGTGAGGATGTCAATACCATCAAGCAGGCGCTCATTGCCAAAGGGTTTTTAGCGCCGCAGCTCAAGGACCCCACGGTTCAAATCGATTCAGCGAAGAATGAAGTCAACATTAAGCTGGAGGGGAGCCAGGGGCCGCAGGTAGAAGTCTCGTTCAAGAACTACGTCCCGAGCGAGAAAGAGCAGAAAGCGTTTTTGCCGATCAAGCGCGAAGGCAACATGGACTATTCGGCGTTGGAGGAAGGCGCCCGGCGCGTCCGCAACCACCTCCAGGAGCAAGGGTATTTCTTTTCCGAAGTGCATCCGCTTTGCACCGTCACGCCGCCAACTCCGGGCACGGTTGAAAATGGCACCGAAGAGACTTGCATAAATCTGAATCCCGCGGAGTTGAGCGATCACACGGTCAAGATCGTTTATGACGTTACGCTCAATCGCCGCCTGAAACTCACCGACATCCGCATTACCGGCACGAACAAGCTGACGTTTGCCGACGTGCAACCTGATTTGAAAACACAGAAGGCCAGCGCCGCCGGTTTCATTCCTTTCCTGGGCGGCTATGGGCGCGGCTTTACCAGTAACGCCCTGCTGCAGGAGGACACTCGCACCGTCAGGGCTTACATGCGAAACCTTGGCTACCGGCGCGCGGAGGTGCACGTCCTGCAAGGTATTTCGCCCACCCAGGACAATCTCATCATCACGTTTGACGTCACCGAAGGACCGCTGACACGCGTAGCTGAAATTGATATTAAGGGCGAGAAAGCCTTCCCCGAAGAACGCTTGCGCAAGGAAATCAACACTATCAAAGGCGGTCCGTATTCGCCGGCGCAGGTGCGAGCGGACAACGATCAGCTGCTCAATCTTTACGCGCGCGAAGGCTATATCGAAGCCGAGGTGCAGCCCTCGATCGATGACTTGCCAAAGCAGGGCGAAGACGAGCAGGTGCGCGTCGTCTTTAACGTAAACAAAGAAGGCGCCAAGGCCATCGTCAACGAGATCGTTATCAACGGCGTTACCGGCACTGCGTCAGTACAGCAAAAGAAACGCGACGCGATCATTCGCGCGATCCCTCTGGTTCCCGGCGATCTGCTGCGAGCCGATCGCATTACTGAAGCCGAGCGCGCGCTTTATGTCACCGATGCATTTCGCCAGGTTGTGGTCAGCCAGCAACCCGCCGGCGACGCGCCGGGCGGCGCCAAAAAGTACGATGTAATCATCGACGTAGAGGAAAAGAAGCCGCGTGTGATCGAGTACGGCGGAGGTTACTCAACCGACACCGGGGCGCTCGGCTTGCTGGAGCTGACCAACGTCAACTTCCAGAACAAGCTGCGCCAGGGAGCAATCCGCATCCGGGCCAGCCAGCGTCAGGAACTGATTCGTTTCGAGTTTATCGATCCGCGTTACTTCCATTACGGCAAGAAACAATTTTCACCGCTGGCCATCTCGGCCCAGTACCTGCGCGACTCAACCATCACGCGTTTTTTCCGCTCGACCATTGACCGCGGCACGTTTGGCATCGTGCAGCGGCTGGACGCCAAGGGAAAGCCGATCGACGTGCTGGGAAATCGGGTGGGCCAGCCGACTATCGATCGGCTGACCTTCGGGATTGAGACGCAGCGGGTCCTCAGTCAAAAGTTACACAGCATTCTGTTCCTGCGTTACAACTACGAAGATGTGCGCCTGCGAAACATCGAGAGTCTTTTGCTGCAACCAATCCTGCAGCCGGATCAGGTCGTGCGCCTTTCCGGCTTTGGCACTTCGTTCGTCATCGATACGCGCGAGCGTTGTGAGCGGCGACTGCCCGCCAGCGTGGCCGCGGAAGACGAAACGATCCGCGCCGGCGAACTGTGTCGTTACAACCAGACCGACGCGACCCGCGGTCAATTTCTGTCGGCGGATTTTCGCGTGACTGCCCGGGCCTTGGGTGGCAATACGTCGCTGATGCGCTTTCAGTCGACTTACCACACTTACTACAAGGTCCAGCGCGCGAGAAATACAGTGTTCGCGGGCAACCTGACCGTGGGACTCGCCAGCTTGTTCAATCCGCGCGACCTCAATGGGAACCATAAGATTGACGATTTTGATTTGCTGCTGCCGATCAGCGAACGCTTCTTCTCCGGTGGTTCAACGACTCTGCGGGGGTTCGCATATGAAGAAGCAGGTCCGCGCCAGGTCATAGTTCCACAGGGTCAGTTTCGCGACACCAAGGGCAAACTAATCGGACTCAATCCGTTTACCGTGCCCATCGGCGGCAACGCCATGATCGTCATGAACCTGGAAGCTCGCGTCCCAATCACCCGAGACCTGCAGCTCGTACCGTTTTACGATGGCGGCAATGTGTTTCGTAGTATCGGAGACGTGCTTCATCCCAAACCGATCACGCCGACAGGAAATTTTGTGGCCGATCTCAACGCCCAAAACCTGCGAGTGCGCTGGAGCCATACGCTGGGACTCGGTTTTCGCATCAAGACGCCTTTGGGCGGCGCGCTGGCGATTGACTACGGTTATCTAATGAACCCGTCGCAGTTTTTGATCCCGCAGAATCTGAACACCACGCCGTCGACGGCGATCTACCGTTTACATCAGGGACAGATACAGTTTCGTTTCACCCAAGCGTTTTAGAGAATAGGCGGCAGTAGGCAGTAGCAGGAAAACGGGGAGCATAAGATGAACAAGAGGATGAAGAAACACACGGTAGGATTCGCGTTCAGGATACCTCCTTCATCCTGCTTACCGCTTACTGCCTTCTGCCTTCTGCTTACTGCGTCCTGCCTTCTTCTGCCTGCTGTCGCTCAGGCCCAGACCGTGACCGACAAAATGGTCGCCAGTGTGACCAACGGATCGCGCGCCAATCCGGATCTGATTACCTATTCCGATCTCGTGTGGCAGTTGACGCTCGAGCCGGGCCGTCCGCTCATTGAAAAGCCCGGTTCAGAAGATCTCAATCACGCTTTGCACCTGCTGGAAGATCAGCTGCTGATTCTGCAGGAAGCGCGCAAGCTGCCCCTCGCCGCCACCGATCAGGCGCGGGAAGATTTCGATAAAGAGGTGCAAAGGAAACGCGACGAGTTGGCCCAGGCCTTCGGTTCGGCGGCCCAGCTGCAGGAGCGCATGGCCCGCGTTGGTCTGACCAGTGAACAGTTGGACGCTATCCTGCGCGACCGGGTGACGGTGGAAAGATACCTCGACTTTCGGTTTCGCGCTTTCGTGCTGATTAGCACAAAGGAAATCACCGACCGCTACAATCAAAAGTACGCGCGGTTGCGCAACAGTGGCCGCATCGTTCCCACTCTCGACGAGGAACACAGCCGCATCGAACAAGAGCTTACCGAAGAAAAAATTGCCACCGAGATCGACACCTTCGTCGACAACCTGCGCGAACAGCCGGGCACAGAGATTGTGATAATCACCCCGGTCTAGTATCAGAAGCCCGACCGTCAGGGAGGGCCGCCTTCGCAAGGAACCCATTCCTGGGAGCGCGGACGTCCCGTCCGCATAGCGCTGAAGGCGCCTCCAAAAGCGCTTCGCATTCAGAGCGGACGAGCCGTCCGCGCTCCCAGCATCCGCGCTCCTCTTCCTACGGTCGCGCCTCTGAAAAGGATGGGATGTGGCCCACAGCAATCGATGTATCAACCCTTCCTTCCAGGGTGCTATAGTCGCCCCAGAAATACCATGCAGACTTCCAAGCTTAATCATCCCCGCATTGGCTTGGCGCTTTCGGGTGGCGCGGCGCGAGGCATGGCCCACATTGGCGTGCTGCGCGCCCTGGAAGAGAACGCGATTCCCATCGACGCCATTGCCGGCGCGTCTGCCGGCGCTTTGGTCGGCGGCCTATACGCGGCCGGGCTTTCGGTCGCACAGCTCGAACTGATGGCGAAAAAGTTTCGCTGGCGCCGCATGGGCCGGCCCAGCTTCTCCCGGCTCGGCCTGCAATCAAACGCGCCGATGGAAAAATTTCTGCGCGCCCATCTGCCGGTCACCCGCTTCGAAGACCTGCGAATTCCGTTCGCAGCTTTAGCGACGGACCTGGTAAGCGGCACTGTCGTAGTGATGCGCGACGTGGGCGATCTTCCCTTTGCGATCCGCGCCAGCGTTTGTCTGCCCGCGTTCTATGTTCCCGTCCGGGACCCCGAAGGAAGGTTGCTGGTTGATGGCGGTCTGGTGGCGAACCTGCCGATTAGCTACACCCGTGACCTCGGCGCAGACATTGTCATCGCGGTTGACGTCGGCGGCGACGGCGCGAAGTTCATGAGTCACCCCCGTACCGCGCTCGGAGTCCTCACCCAGGTCTTCGTCGCAGTTGAGCGGATAGTCTCGCAACAGCAAGCCCCGATGGCTGATTTCATCCTCGTCCCCAAGGTCGGCCACATTCGCTGGGACCAGTCCCGGCGAGCGGACGAGCTGATGACGATCGGTTACGAGACGACGCTGGCCGCCATCGATAAAATTAAAAACCTGATCGAACGAAGAACTCCCGTGCTCAACAGCGCTGCGTAGCTTTCCGAAAGTGTCTTGTCACGATCGAGGTGTTCTTGATCGGTTTCGTGTGTTTCGTGGATCGTCCTAACTTGGCGGGGGAAAACCTCTGAAAATAAGACAGCCCCCGGAATTCAGCCCTCATTCGCCTTTTCATAGAGACAACGGATTGAACAGATCGATTGCTCGGCGGGTTAGTTTTTCGAAACGATGTACGACAAACTTCAGTTTGTCGCTCGTCTGTGCAGCGGGCGGCTTTTTAGTATTAGCGACAAACTAAAGTTTGTCGTACAGCGTCGACGATGGCGCATGGTGCGGCGAGCCACGATCGTCTCTCTTGGCCTGATCCTAATCTCACTCACCGCTTTCTTCATTCATTCATATCGTGCTTACGCAAAAATTGTAGACAGCCGTCTGAGTCACGGTTATCTGATCAGCCGGGCCGGTATCTATGCGGCCCCGCAAACCCTGCGTGCGGGACAAAAATTATCTCCGGATGGATTGGCGACCGCCTTGCGCCGCGCGGGCTATGTCGAGAGCGAAGACGCCGGGGAAGTCTGGAACGGCAGTTTTTCCGTAAATGATGCGGCCGTCGAAATCCGTCCGAACAAGGATGGCTACACTTCAGTTGTCCGGATCACTTTCAACCCCGCCGGACGAATCCTCGAGATTACCGGTGACGAGGTTGTCCTTGATTCATTTACGCTGGCGCCCGCATCGCTGACCAGCGATGCGTTGATGAAAGGCGGCTCGCGCCGGCAGCTGGCTTTCAAAGACATTCCACCGGTTCTGGTTCAGGCTATTACCTCGATCGAGGATCGTCGTTTCTTCGATCATCATGGCCTCGACATTTTTGGAGTCGGCCGGGCGCTGCTGCGCAACGCCGGCGACGAACGCCTGGCCCAGGGCGGGTCGACCATCACTCAGCAGCTGGTCAAGAACACCTATCTGACACCTGAGCGCACGCTGCGGCGGAAATACGCCGAAGCGATGCTGGCCTTCACGCTCGAGCGCAGGCTTTCGAAAGAAGATATCTTCGCGCTTTACTGCAACGAGATTTATCTGGGTCAGCGCGGCGTCGTGGCGGTGCGTGGCATCGATCAAGCCGCGCGTGTCTTCTTTGGAAAAGAACTGAAAGATCTTTCGCTGCCGGAAGCCGCGACGATCGCCGGGATGATCCAGAGCCCTTCGCGCTATTCGCCGGTGCGTCACAACGATGCTGCGCAGGCGCGACGCAACACGGTGCTGGGGACGATGGTGCGGGACGGCTTTGTGAGTTTGGATCAGGCCGCCGTCGCCGCGAAAGAACCTCTGGCGATCGCGGACTTTGATCCGGCGCGGGAGTCAGTTGCGCCTTACTTCATCGATTATGTAAACCGAGTGTCGGAAGCCCGCGCGGCAGCAAGGGCTGCTTCAGAAATAGAAAGCGCCGGCAATGATGCCGGCGGACCGCAGGCAGGGATGCCTGCGCTCCATGAGGCCACGATCACGACACTCGATCTCGATCTGCAGCGGCTCGCTGCCCAGGCGGTTCAGCGCCGGCTCGATCAACTCGACCAGGTTTACAAACCGCGCGGGCTTACGCCGCAGGTCGCTTTGATTGCGCTTGACCCGCGGACAGGCGCGGTCCTCGCGATGATTGGCGGACGCGACTATGGCGCTTCACAACTCAATCGCGTCACGGATGCGCGGCGCCAACCGGGCTCAGTGTTCAAGCCATTCGTTTATGCGGCGGCGCTCGAGAGCGGGATGTCGCCTTTGACCATGTTCAAGGACGCTCCGCAGGAATTTACTTACGACCACACCTCGAAATACCGGCCGGCGAATTATGGTGGCGGGTTTTCGATGCGCGACGTGACCATGCGCACCGGCTTAATCAAATCACTCAACGTTGTCACCGTCGACGTCGCCGTGCAAACCGGCCTGGCGCGGGTGGCGAACACGGCGGAGCGTTTTGGTTTGCCGCGACCGGTTCCTTATCCGGCGCTGGCTTTGGGGACGACTGAGGTGACGCCTCTGCAGATGGCCGCGGGCTATGCGACGTTCGCCAATGGCGGCCGTCGGGTTCAACCGAAAGTCATCGCGGAGACAGATTGGCAGAGTGCGACAAACTCAAGTTTGTCGTACGATCAACCGCCGGGAGATCAAATCATTCAGCCCGCATCCGCTTATGTCATCACGGACATGTTGGAAGGCGTCATCGATCACGGCACGGCCCGTGCCGCCCGAGGGGCGATAAAAAATACAGCCATGGCAGGTAAGACGGGAACATCGCGCGACGGCTGGTTCGTCGGTTACACGCCGAACCTGGTCTGCGCGGTTTGGATTGGCTTTGACGACAACAAACAGTTGGGTCTGACCGGCGCGGAAGCTGCGCTGCCCGTCTGGACTGACTTCATGAAGAACGCGGTTGATTTGCGACCCGAACTCGGCGGCAGTTCGTTTGCAAAGCCGGATGGCGTGACGATCGTCGAAGTCGATCCGGAAACGGAAGAGCTGGCCACAGGTCTTTGCCCCCAACACGAACTCGTGGCCATAGCGGCGGCGCAGGCGCCGACTTCGGAATGCTTTCGGCACAGCATTTATTTTGCGCTGCCTAATGATGATTCAAGCGAGGAGTCGCCGGTTGTTGCGAGACTGGAAATCCCTCGCTCAACTAAAAAGGATTCGTCGATAGCGTTTGCGCCGGCGCGTGATACGCGCGTGGAAGTGGACCGGCGAGGCAGAAGCGTTCTGGTGAACGAGATGCGGGTGGGTGGACGATAGGATTGGCAGCTCGATTGATGATGAGGTCAGTACCGGGAGCGATAGCGATCGGGTTCTCAATCACGAGATCGCGTTTGATAACCCCATGACCCGGTCGCTACCGCTCCCGGTACTGACCTCATTGGCCGCGACCACCCACTAGCCCCACTCAAACCTTCTCTAAGATCACTTGGGCAATCGCGTGTTCCGTCGTGTGGGCAATCGAAATGTGCGCCGCGGAGGCGCCGGTCTGTTCATATAGTTCTCGCGCGCGGCCGTGGAAAGTAATCACCGGCGCGCCCGAATCCTTTGCCGACACTTCGACGTCCTGCCACGCGATGCCGCCGCTCCAACCGGTTTGCAGGGCCTTCAGCGCCGCTTCTTTTGCCGCGAAGCGCGCGGCATAATGCTGGGCGGCCACCGCGCCGCGCGACTCACAGTAAGCCCGCTCGGCCGCAGTGAACACGCGTTCAGCGAACCGCGGCGTGCGTTCGATGGTTTCACGCACGCGCCGAACTTCGATAATGTCTATGCCAATGGAAATGATCACAAGCGATACCGAAAATCCGGACTTTTACTGGCGCGAACACGATTCAGTTCGCGCCCTGGTTTGCGCGCCGTTGGAACAGGACGGATTCACGAATGCTTTCTCGACCCGGCTCGGCGGCGTCAGCCCGATGCCGTTGGACGCGCTTAACCTGGCCGGCTTTAACGAAGACGACGCTGAAAACATCTACGAAAATCGCCGCCGCTTTCTCAGGCTCTTCGACGGCGATTGGACGCTGGCCGGATGCTGGCAAGTGCACGGCGCCGACGTGCGCACCGTTCATAACCAGCAGGAGGCTCAGCCCAAACCCGGCGTGCTCGGTGACGACGAATATTGTGACGCGCTCGTCAGCAATACTGCCGGGATACTGCTGGCTGTAAAGACGGCAGACTGTGTGCCGGTGCTGATTGGCGATCCCAGGACGGGCGCGTTTTCCGCGGTTCATGCCGGCTGGCGCGGGACTTCGTCATCGATAGTCGTCAAGGCAATTAAGCAACTGGTAACGGAATACGGCACCAGCACCTCGGACCTGCGCGTGGCAATCGGACCGGCAGCAAACACCTGCTGTTACGAAGTTGGCAGCGAGGTCATCGAGAAGTTCAAAGAACTTTTCCCACAATCAGAACATCTGTTCACGCCGACGCGTTCGGGGCATGCGCGGGTCGATCTCCACGGGGCGAATCGCGATCAACTAATCGTCGCCGGCGTACAAGCGGAAAGAATTCATCTCGCGCCTTTCTGCACCATGGACCGGAACGACCTCTTCTTTTCCTATCGCCGCGAGAAAAATCTTCACGGTCGGGTGGGAAGATTGATGTCGGTGATCGGGCACAAGTAATTCGGCCTTAGCGGTCAATGCAATCCCGGTTGTGTCTAGCGGCGTCCGCCGAACACCCAGCCGTTGGCTCGCTGCACCCGATCGTTCGGACCCACGACGCCGATGCGCAGCTCAACATCCTGGTTCTTTGGCGGAAAACAAACTTCGTCGTTGCAGCTTTGATAACGCAGCTTTGCCTTCAAATTAACTTCGCCGTCCTTGTAGTTCGCAGGCACGGTGACATTGAAGCGCAGGATTGCACGACCTTCATAAACCGCTAGGGGTTCGTTGTTGGCGGCTTTGAGCTTGCGCACGATCGCTCGCGGGTAGGTCACCGCTGAGACGGTGACACCGCGTGGTGCTTCGACTTTCAACGTGGTCGCAATCGCATACTTGCCCAGCGGCCGATTGGCATTGACGTGATAACCACCGGGGATGTCGATCACAATCGCTGCTTGCACGGTGCGGCCGCGTTGCGCTTTGTCGGTTGCGTAGTAACCGTTGACGCCGATGTTTGGCTGGGGCTCGGGGGCAGCGTTGAGATTCGCGGGAACAGCAAGCAGGCCGCCCAACAGCACGAGGGTTAGAGTTCGATAGATTAGTTTTGTGTTCATTTTCGCTTGATGAAATTTACTCGGATTAGATGGTCCGGATTTTACCTTGCAGATCGCAAAATGGAAAAGCTTGTTCGAGAAATAGCGGCGTTTAGAGTACCAACTTCAGTTGGGTTCTTTCTTCGTTGGTAAAAAGCCCGACTGAAGTCGGTACTCTGAACACCGCTCAATCAGAGCTGACGCTTATCCGAGTAGCCCTTCCTTACGGTCGGGCTTCTGATACGGAGCTGCGCGCGGCCAGTTGGCCACAGGCCGCCAAGATGTCGCGCCCGCGCGGCTTTCTGATAAACGCATGGACGCCTTTTGACTCCAGGATTTCGCGAAACAACTCTACGCGTTCGGGCGGCGAAGGCTGATACGGCAGAGGGTCCGCCGGATTGTGCGGAATCAGATTTACCTTCGCACGCAGATCGTGGCGATTCAAAAGGTTCGCCAGTTGCCGCGCGTGTTCGTCAGAGTCATTGACGCCCGCCAGCATCACGTATTCAAAGGTGAACCGCTCGTTCGGCTTCAGAGACTTCTGAAACTCTTTGCAGGCGTCGAGCAATTCGCTGAGCGGCCATTTCTTATTAATCGGCATCAGTTCATTGCGCAGTTCATCCGTAGGCGCAGCCAAAGAGATCGCCAGATGCGGTCGATCCTGAATCGTCGCCAGCTCGCGAATGCGCGGCACGACTCCCGCGGTCGAAATCGTCACGCGATTGGGGACGATGTGCAGGCCGCCGGGCTCTTTCATGACGCGAATAGCTTTCAGCAACTCTTCAAAGTTCAGAAAAGGTTCGCCGGCGCCCATGCCGACCAGATTTGTGCCGCGCGGCAGTTTCATCGAAACGCCGTAAGCGTCATTCAGAGCAAAAATGATCTGCTCGACTATCTCACCGGCAGTTAAGCTGCGCAGCAAGCCAAGCTGTGCGGTCAAACAAAACGTGCATTGCAAAGGACAGCCTGACTGGGAAGAAAAGCAAATCGTGTCGCGCCTCTCTTCGGGAATGAAAACCGTCTCGACCGGCAGGTTGTCGCGCGTCTTGAACAAATAGCGACGGGTGCCGTCCGTCGAGATGTAACGCGACTCGAGCGTCAGGGTCGATGCCGCCGCGTGCTCCTCAAGCTTGGCCCGCAGCTCTTTCGGCAGGTCGGACATCTCGGCAAACGAACGCAGGCGGCGCTGGTGCAGCCCGGCAAAAACCTGGCGCGCGCGATAAGCGGGCTCGCCGAGTGATTCGACAAACTCAGTCAGTTCGGCCTGTGATAAACCTGCGAGATGGATCGGTTGCATTGGTTAATGGATGATAACACTCGGATACAGAGCGGGGTTAGCCGAGTGCTTGTGGAACGCGCGCAATCTTGCCCGCCCTGAGCGTTCAGCGCGAACTGAGGAGCGTGCTTCGCACGCTGGCGGACAGGATGTCCGCGATCCGCCGCTTTATTTCACAATCCTGAACTTTGCGGTCTGCACCAGCGCCTGGCCACTGACGCGATCGTGCGCGCGTACTTCGATTGAATAGTCACCCGGCTCCAGGCCGCGGGAATCGATCAAACGTGCCAGCGTCAGACGATCGCCCGTAGTGCTCGCGCCGCGCCAATCTTCGATCTGCTTGCCCAGTTCCTTGCCTTCTTTAAGCAAGACATATTCGACGTCTACTGAAGGCCGCAGCGTGGTTTGATCGACGCCGGCGTTGTAGATTTGCATGTAGACGCCCACCGCTGAGCCGCGATGATATTCGGCGGAGAGATTCGGAATTACTTTCTTATCGCCGATGAGGAACTGCCGCGACCCCGGTATGTCAGAAACCTGCTCGAGCACTGACGCCAGAATCAACGAGGACGCGGCCAGGTTGACGCCGTACCTGGGCACTTCAAATCCGACATGTTGCAGTGAAGCGGCTCCCGACTCCTGATCGCGCACCAGAACGTCAACCCGATATCTACCGGGCACGAGCGGCACGGCTTTCTGATAAACCGACTTGCGTCCTTTGGCTTCGACCAACTCTGTAGTGGTGGCGGTGGTAGTTACTGAATCTTCGAAGAAGCCAACGCGACGGCCGGCCACGCTGGTGATGCGGCCGCTTATGTTCAGCCGAGCCGACTGAATGCCGCCGACGTCGCGAAATACGAGATCCCGATTCTCAGTCTGGACCGTGAAAGCAACGATCACCCGATCATCGGATTGTTTGAAGCAACTGACTTGAACGGCCGAGGTCAGCAGATCGGTATCGATCACTGGCCCACTAGTACCGATACCACCGATGCGATCAAAATTTACCGGGGGCGGCTCGCTTAGGTATTTGATTCGGTCCATCCATTCAAACTGTCCGTCGTTCGCGCGGGACGAAAAGGGATTGCCGAATCCGTTCGCGGCCGCTACGCGATCAGCCTGACTTACGCCGTCTGTGGTCGCGCCGGCGCCGGGCACATGCAACAGCGCTTCCTTCTCGAAAGGGTTGCGGGCGATGCGATACTCGCCGGTGCTGGTGGGGTCGACAAACTCGACGGCCACGTCCGAACGTCCGGGCAGATTGCGATACCACCAGCGTTCGAAAGGATAAGTTGAAGTCGAACCGCCGCCTTCGCCGGACTCGCGATTGTAAGCGCCACCAGAGGGATGCGACTCGACTTCATCAGGCTTGCCGAACCGCAGGTAGATTCGCCCGCGATCGGTTTTTACCCCGGCAACGCCGGAGCTGAAATGCTCGTTCGCGTACTCGACCCGTTCGTAATAACTTTCGCGGTATTCGTTCTCCGCGGTATCGGGATCGGGATCACGCAGATGCCAAAATTCGTCGATGAAATGTTCGCGTTCTTCGTCGCTCTGCAGCTTGTTCCACGCTCGCCGCTCGTCCGGCCTGATAATCGGTTCGACATCCTGGATCCATTCCTTGAAGGCTTTGGCCTCCTCACGCTTGATCTTGCGTGGCTTGGTTTGCGGATCTGCGCCCTGGGATTTCGGTTGACCAAGAGCGAAAGGAACCAGCGTCAGGAGCAAAGCGAGAGTTGAGATTCGGATCGTTATCTGGATGGACATGGCGAAGCAACTCCTTTGCAGGTGCGGGTAGGGGCTCAGTTTGAGATTCGTGGATAGAACTACTCGTTCCCAGTAACAAGTGATCTCTTGAACTCAAACTGACCCATTACCGAAGGTGAGCGCGGAAGATGGCGCGAGTCGACCAGCCGGGGAGACTGCTACTGACTAAAGAATAGTTCCTGCCGCCTTTGTTTAGATGCCGGACTTGTCCGGCATTTGTAGACTGGCGGACAAGTCCGCCCTCTAAACGGCGGAACCGGGGTAACGTTTACGGAACGATGGTGAATTTCGCCGATTGCACCAACGCCTGACCGCTGACGCGATCTTTAACGCGAACTTCGAGGGTGTAATCACCCGGCGCCATAGCACGCGAATCCAACAGCCGCGCCAGCGTCAGCCGCTGTCCAGAGTCGCTGTTGCCGCGCCAATCTTCGATTTGCTTGCCGATCTCTTTGCCGTCCTTCAGCAGGACGTATTCCACGTCCACCGAAGGCCGCAGCGTAGTTTGATCTACGCCCGCGTTATAGATTTGCATGTAAACGCCGACCGGCGAACCGCGATGGTACGAGCCGGAAACGTTGGGAATGACTTTGACGTTGCCGATGGTGAACATGCCAACCGCCGGTTGATCGCCGAGCCCTTCGAGTTTCACCGCCATGATCAAAGTCGAGGTCGAAAGTTTGGCGGGATCGTACTTGGGCACTTCAAAGCCGATGTGCCGAACGCCGGTGGCGCCCGAAGCAATATCACGAACGATGACATCGACGCGATATCGGCCGGGGGCCAGGGCCACTGCTTTCTGATAAGCAGATTTACGGTCTTTGGCTTCGGTCAATTCCTGCGGCGTAGCCCGGGTGATAACCGGATCTTCAAAGACGCCGGCGCGCCGGCCCGAAACGTGTGTGATCTTTCCGAAGATGTTCAGCTGGGCCTGCTGCAGTCCGCCGCTGTCCTGAAACACCAGGTTATGGTTATCGGTCTGGATCGTGAAAGCAGTGATCACTTTCTCATCCGATTGACGGAAAAAATCCACGCGCACGTCGAAGGCCAGAGGGTTGTCTTCAATGACGGGTGTGTTGACGGCTGAAGCCAGCTCGTTGAACTTGATCGCCGGCGGCCGGCTGAGATCCGTCAGCACCTGTAAGCGAGTAAAGGGGCTGTCCTGTTCGCGTTGGTATTGGGCGCTGCCGATACCACCTCCGTTGGTGATGCGGTCTCCCTTATTAGAGAGTCCCATTTCTTCCGCCAGGGTCAGGCCGGCTCCGGGCACGTGAAGCATAGCGTCCTTCTCGTCGGCGTTACGGGCGATGCGATACTCGCCACTGCCGGTGGGATCGACAAACTCGATCTCGATACCTGAACCCACGCCGGGAAGGTAGCGATAGAACCAACGCTCGAAGGGATAAGTCGAAGTTGAACCGCCACCCTCGTAGGATTCGCGGTTGTAGGTGCCCCCCGAGGGATGCGTTTCGACTTCGTCAGGTTTTCCCCAGGTGATGTAGATGCGGCCGCGGTCGGTCTTCCAACCGGGAATGCCCGAGGCGTAATGCTCGTTGGCATAGGCGATGCGCTCGTAGTACTCCTCGCGAAACTCGTTTTCGTCAGTATCAGGATCGGGATCGCGGCGGCGCCAGAATTCTTCAATGAAACGTTCGCGCTCGTCGTCGGTTTCGAGCTTCTTGAAAGCCTTGCGCTCTTCGTCGGTGATGATGTAGGCGACGTCCTTATCCAACCAGTCCTTATAAACCTTCTTTATTTCCGGCTTTACGTTGCGCGGCTTTTCGGACGGGTCCTGGCCGTTGCCCTTCTTCTGAGCCAGGCCCGACGGCGCGGCAAAAGTAAGGGCTAATAGAGCGATGACCAGGCGGCCCGTTCTGCGATGTAGCATAGCGAATTACTCCTAACGACAACTTCCGGAAGTTTCAATGATGCGCGCCAGTCTGGGTTGAATAGGTACGCGGACCGAAGTGAGCATGAATTCTAAGTTTGGCGTGAACCAGAGTCAAGATGGCAGTGGAGCCCCGGCAAGTTGCCCTCTGCACTCTAAATAATTAGCCGCAAAAAGGCGCAAAAGGCTCAGAATGAGTTCGTGGCGACTAGCCCCCCTCCTTTGATCTTTGTGCTTCTTGTGCCTTTTTGTGGCTCTCTTCTTTAAGTCTTCCGGCGTTCACGCCCGCAGATCCAGGCCACGATAATCGAAATCACGTAGAGCACGAACATGGGAGCGGCGAACAGCAGCATGTTCGGCACGTCGTTGGTTGGTGACAGCACGGCAGCGACGATCAGGATAATGACTATGGCCATGCGCCAGACCCTGACCATCCAGCCGGCGGTGATCAGCCCAATGCGCGCCAGCACATAAGTGATCGCCGGCATTTGGGCGACCAGGCCCATTGCCAGCATCAATAGAATGATGAAGTCGAAATAATCATCGGCTTTCAGCAACAGGCGAAAATCCTGGCCCAGGCCCAGCAGGTATTTCGCCGCCGGGGGAAAGATCAGGTAGTAAGCCGTGGCCGCTCCCAACACGAAGAAGATTGTCGAAAGGCTGATGAAGGGCGTCACATATTTTCGCTCGTGCGGGTAAAGTCCTGGCGCGACAAAGGCCCAGATTTGCCAGAGCAGAAACGGCACCGATAAACCGATGGCCGCGTACAGCGAGACCTTTACATAGAGCGCGAAAGGCTCGAGCGCAGTGTTCACCACCAGCATATTGTTGACGTCGGGCAGGGCCTCAACTTTTCTGGCTAGACTATCCAGTAAGCGCACGTCCTTCGGCACGACTTCATTGCCGACTGAGAGCGGCTCGTCCGTATACAGGCTGACGTTGCCCTGGCTATCTTTGTCGACGCGGGCCATCACTGAAGCGCCCGCAGGAATTGAAGCGGGGCCTAACTTGGTCGCATCAGGAAAGACGAATCGAATCTTGTCATTGAGATTGAGCGAGGCGAGGGAAACGGTTGAGACCTGGCCATTGAGTCCGGTGATTGTGACCCGGCGTTTCTGCTGTGCTTCAGCCAGGGCCCTCTGCACGGGCCGCGCCAGAAAATTGTAGATGCGATCGGAAACGAACCAGCAGAGCATCGCCGCGACGAATACGAAGACGATCGATCGGATCAAGCGCTTGCGCAGTTCGTCGAGGTGTTCAAGAAACGACATCTGCCCGCCGAGTTCACCCTCGCGGTCGTCATTCTCTTCGTCTGAAGTGGTTAGGAAGCGGGGCATTACGGTCGAGTGGCACAGACCTTACTCTGCGTTCTCTTGATCATAGCCAGTCGTGTTTGCTCGGTGGTTGGCTAGCCGGAGCAGGTTCAGGCAGAGCTTTCGTTTCGCGTGGTTGCACCAGCGACGGATCGACCGCGGTGACGGACGGCGTGACGACGGGCGCGGCCGGCCCGGACGGATTGGAATCGAGCGCGGCTGCTTCGCGCGCGGCGCGGAGGCGATCAGTCGCCCTATCGAGAATTGAATTGTCACTGGATGGCTGATCGAGGTGTTCCAGGTTTACCTCCCGCTCCCAGGTACGCTTGAAATCTTCGGAAGCACGGCGAAATTCATGGAGACTCTTGCCCAACTGGCGGCTGAGTTGCGGCAGGCGTCGGGGACCAAAGAAAATCAGCGCCGCCGCCAGAATCAGCAGCAGCTCAGAATTTCCCAACGAATCCAGAATTAATAAAAACACCAGGCACCTCTCGACGCGTCAAGCTTGGCGTCACGGAAAACAGATTGTAGCGCGGGACACAACCGCAGGTACAGAACAGGCTGTTCATTCCTTCCAGTTGGTTGGGGACTAATCTGAAATTCGGCCTGCCGATCACTACGATCTTATCAGCCGATCCTCTCGCAATGAGCCTGCGTCAGCAGGCGTCAGAGTGTAAAGATGCGGGCAGGGATGCCCGCGCTCCAGTTGCGCTCGCAATGAGCCCGCGTCAGCAGGCCTCAGAGTGTAGCCCCCGACGAGGCGTAGCCGAGCCTGGGGAAGATCGCAAAACAAATAAAGAGCCTGCGAAGCTGGCGACAGAAAATGATCCCCCACAGATAAGGCGTCGACGTAGCAAAAATCTTGCGGACGAAATATCAACCAGCCTGCGCCAGCAGGCGGTAGAATGCCAGCCCCTGGCGAGGCGCGCCGAGCCTGGGGTTCCACACAACCTAAACAGGCGACAGAAGAATGTCATACACAAATCTTCTCTATCACATCGTGTACGCGACCAAAGAGCGAGCCCCACTGATCACCAAGGCCTTACGTCCCCGACTGCACGAATATCTTGGCGGAACGGTTCGCGGTTTAGGCGGCATCGCTATAGAGATCAATGGGACGGCCGATCATGTTCACGTTCTCGCTAAGCTGCGTCCCACGATCTCTGTTTCCGAATTCATGAGCAAACTGAAGTCGGGTTCATCGGGTTGGGCAAAACGGCAAACAGCGGGAAGGTTTGGATGGCAGGCTCGATTCGGGGCTTTCACGGTTAGTGAGTCCCAGGTTGAGCGCGTGCGACAATATATCCGGAATCAGGAAGAGCATCATCGAAGGCAGTCTTTCGAGGAAGAGTTCAAAGCCCTATTGCGCGCGCATCGAATTGATTTTGATGAGGCTCATCCGTGGGGATGATTTCTGTCGCCAGCTGCGCAGGCTCAACGCTTTGCTTGTGGATTATCCCCAGGCTCGGCTGCCTCGCCAGGGGCTACACTCTTACGCCTGCTGGCGCAGGCGGTTTGATATTTTCCACCCAAGCTTTATTGCCACGTCCCGTCGCACATCACGTTGATTTTGATGAGGCTCATCCCGTGGGGATGATTATCTGTCGCCAGCTTCGCAGGCTCCATGATTGCTTACCGAAGATCCCCAGGCTCGGCTGCGCCTCGCCAGGGGCTACACTCTAACGCCTGCTGGCGCAGGCTTGTCGCGAAAGTTCACAGATCTTCCAACAACACCAACCGAAGACGTCCCGCCCGACAGTTGGCGCAAGTTGGCAACTTGCGCTACAAACGTACCCGTGCGAATTGTCTCTCTATTGCCGTCGACGACTGAGATTGTGTGCGCCCTGGGTTTGGAAGAGTCTTTGGTCGGCATTACTCATGAATGCGATTATCCACCATCGGTGGCCGGCAAACCTCGCCTGACAGCCAGCCGCATTTCTCAGGAGACGATGACCAGCGCGGAAATCGATCATGCCGTGCGGTCACAGTTGGATGGTCACGGATCGATTTACGATCTTGACGAAGTCAGACTGCGCGAATTGAAGCCCGATCTGATCCTGACTCAGGAGCTCTGCGACGTTTGCGCGGTCAGCTACAAAACGGTCGAACGGGCCGCGCGCATGTTCGAAGCAGACGTCAGAGTGGTTTCGCTCGAGCCGAATACTATCGGCGACATCTTTGAAAATATTCTGATGGTAGGTGAGCTTACCGGGCGAAAGAGCGAAGCTGACAGGGTCGTCGAAAAATTACGTGGCCGGCTCGATCGCGTTAAAGAATTAACTGCACACGTTGAGCGGCGCCCGCGGACCTTGATGCTCGAATGGCTGGAGCCTGCGTTTGCGCCCGGGCATTGGGTTCCCGAACAAGTTGCGGCTGCCGGTGGCGACCAGGGATTCGGCCAAGCCGGGCGGCCCAGCACGACCACGACCGCGGAAGAAATTCGCGCCTACGCGCCGGAAGTGATCGTGCTGATCCCTTGCGGTTATTACAAAGAAGATATCCTGCGGCAGTTGCCGTCCGCGAACTTGCCCGAAGGCTGGAAAGATTTGCCGGCAGTGCGAAGCGGTGATGTCTGGGCCACTGACGCGACTTCGTATTTCAGCCGCCCCGGTCCACGCGTGGTTGACGGCGTAGAGATCCTCGCGCGAATTCTTCATCCTGAAATCTTCGGCGTACCGGATGCCGAACAGGCCGTGCGCGTTTGATACCGGCGGTCGCAAGGGAGCACGGACATCCTGTCCGCCAGCGGGCGAAGCCCGCTCAGATCCACGAAGAGAATTGCTTTGGAAGATTGTTGGCGTTGCGCGCTCAGGCGGACAGGATGTCCGCGCCCCGTCGCGATCCGCACTGGTTGGGCGACGCAGCTGCGCGGTAACATGAATCCAACCAGATGAACTCGCTGCCTCCAAACTCGCTCGAAGCTTTCGCCAAAACTGCCGAAGCAGTTTCCGGCACCACGAAGAAACTCGCGAAGGCCGCCTTGCTCGGCGAGTTCTTTCAACAGCTCGACGACGATGATTTGGCTCGCGCCGCGCGATATTTTTCCGGTCAACAGTTCGCCCAGAGCGATGCCCGCACCACCAATGTCGGCGGCAGCATCCTAGGCGAAGCTATCTGCTGCGCCACCGGTTCCAGCCCGGAAAGTTTGGGCCCGCGCTACGCGCGCTGGGGCGACGGCGGCGATGTCGCCTTCGAAGTTTTCAGTGAAGCAAAGCCGGGCAACCGACCGAGTCTCTCTCTGGCTGAAACCGAGAATCTGCTGGCGCGTCTGAGCGCCACTCGGGGAAAGAACGCCAAGACCTCGATCCTGATTGAGGTGTTGTCGCGAGCGACGCCCCTGGAAGCGAAGTACCTAATCAAAATGCTCTCGGGAGATTTGCGCATCGGTTTGCGCGAAGGGCTGGTCGAAGATGCGATCGCCCGCGCCTTCAAACAGTCGCTGGCGGAAGTTTCTTTGGCTAACATGCTGCGCGGCGATATTGGCGAAGCCGCGGTGCGGGCCCGCAAAGGCGACCTGCACAATATCGACATGCGGCTCTTTCATCCTTTGAAGTCGATGCTGGCGACGCCGGCTTCCGATCTCGCCGATGTCGCTCGCACGATGCCGGGCGAATTCTTTGTCGAAGACAAGTTCGACGGCATTCGGGCGCAGGCCCATGTTAAGGACGGCCGTGTGGCGATCTTCTCCAGAACTCTGGATGAGATTTCCCAACGCTTTCCGGAATTACAAGCACCGCTGGCGGAACTGCCTACGGACGTGATTCTCGACGGCGAGATCATTTCCGCGCGCGGCGCCGAGATTCTGCCATTCAGCGATCTGCAAAAACGTTTGGGCCGTAAGACTGTGAGCGAGGAGTTGCTGGCCAGCACGCCGGCAGTGTTTGTCGCCTGGGACGTTTTGTATGCGAACGGACGCGTCCTGCTAAACGATCCGTTGGAAGCCAGACGCGCCGGGTTGGAAGAACTAATCAGAACCGCCTGCGGTAGCGGGCGCTTGAACCTCGGAACACTGCGCTTGTCGCAAGCAAAAAGGTTCAGCGATGCAGCGTCGCTGGATGATGAATTCATCGCGGCCCGGGCGCGCGGCAATGAAGGTTTGATGATCAAGGACCCGGCGTCCTTCTATAAGCCGGGACGGCGTGGGCGCGAATGGCTCAAGCTGAAACGCGCGCTGGCGACACTCGACGTCGTGGTCACGTCGGTCGAACTCGGGCATGGCAAGCGCCGTGGAGTACTCTCTGATTACACTTTTGCCGTGCGGCGATCGGAGAGTGACGCTGAATTGCTCAACATCGGTAAAGCCTATTCCGGCCTGACTGATGTTGAGATCGCAGAGATGACTGAATGGTTCAAGACCCACACGCTTCAGGAATTCGCGCACGGCCGCGTGCGAGTGGTCGAGCCGCTGATCGTCCTGGAAGTGACCTTCGATCGTGTGCAGCCATCAAATCGGCACAAAGGGGGATACGCTTTACGTTTTCCGCGCATCGTACGTCTGCGGCCGGACAAGACCGTTGACGAGATTGACACGATCGAGTCGGTGCGAAAGCTGGCCAGAGGTTAGCTGTAGCGCAAATTGTTAATTTGCGAACGCCAAAGCCGCAAGTTAATAACTTGCGCTACTGACTTCATCTTCGCGATCACATATTATCGGCAAACGAAACTTGCGGAGATGAGCGGGCCCGGCACGCTGCGGCGGACGAGACGTCCGCGCTCCCAACAGAAGGAAGCCTTCAATGAATCGGAATAGAATCATCATCACCATTCTGCTTACTGTCGCCGCATTAGGTCTGGCGACGGCACAGACGCCTCGCCGCCGCACGGCGGCGAAAGCGCCGGCAACGAAACCGGCGCCGGCCGGCAACTCAGCCGCGAAAGCGACGGCCCCGGCGGTCCAACCTACACCGTCTCAGCCGGCTGCCATAAGCGCAGCGACTCTCGCAGTCGTCAACGACGTGACCATTTCGGCGACCGACATCGACGCCGAGGTTAACGCTATCATCCAACGCGACCCTGATCCTTACTTGCGTTCCTACTACTCTGACCCGGATAAAGAGACGAAGGAGACACGTCAGCGCGCCCTGGATGCGCGGGTCAATTCGCTCTTGATTGCCGCCGAGGCGAAGAAGCACGGACAATCTGCGGATCAAATAATCGAGACGGAAATTAACTCGCGCATTCCAACTCCGACTGACGCGGAGATCCAGGCGGCTTATGACGCCAACCGCGATCAGCTCGGATCGGAAAAGCTGGAATCGGTGCGGGCTGAGTTGATCAACTACATTCGCAACCAGCGGAGTCAGGAATTGTATGCGGCCCTGGTCAGGCGTCTGAAGATGACCAACGCCGTCAATAAGAATGCCGACGTAAACGCGCCAAACCTGGCCCCGGGCACCGTCCTGGCCGCCGTCAACGGCGAGCCGCTGCGGGTGGATTCGATCAACGAGCGCACCAAGGCCTACGTTTACAAACTGGAAATGCGCGTTTATGCGGCGCGCAAGGACGCCCTCGATCGTCGCATCAACGATCTCCTGATCGTCGCGGAAGCAAATAAGCGTAAGGTCGGCCCGGAAGAGATCGTGCGCACAGAGATCACGGACAAGCTAACTCAACCGACCGAAGCCGAGATCGGAAAACTCTACGAAGACAACAAAGCAAACATCAAGGGCGATCTGGCGGGGGCGCGCACGGCCATCGTCAACTATCTGCAGCAACAGCAGCAGGAAAAACTCGAGGCTGCTTTGGCGGCAAAGCTGCGCGCCGGCGCCAAGGTCCAGATCCTTCTCCAGGAACCTGAACCCCCGCGCCTTAACGTGGGGATTGCCGGCGGCGCGGTCCGCGGGGACGCAAACGCCGCGGTAACCGTGATCGAGTTTACGGATTTTCAATGCTCGGCTTGCGGCGCTATGTATCCGATCGTGGAGGACGTGCTGAAGGCTTATGGCAATCGCGTTCGTTTCGTAATTCGGAATTTTCCTTTGACCCGAGTCCATGAGAACGCCTTTCGCGCCGCGCAGGCGGCGGAGGCGGCAAAAGCGCAGGGCAAGTTCTGGGAGTACATCGACGTGATGTTCAAGCACCAAACTGCTCTGGACACGGAATCGCTGCGGCAGTACGCGACGCAGGTCGGGCTCGATCGCAAACGGTTCGACAGCGAACTCGACGCGGGCAAGTACGATGGTTTAATTCGCCGCGACCTCGACGACGGCGAGATGTTTGGCATCGAGTCAACCCCAACCTTCTATATCAACGGCGCGATGCTCACCGAGTATTCCGCCGAGGGCCTGCGCAAAGCTATCGATAAGGCGTTCGCTAGGGCTGGGACGCGGACGCAATAGCGTGGTAAAGTCACGCCAACCTTCTTTATCAACGGCGCAATACTGACCGAATACTCCGCGCACGGCATGCGCCGGGCAATCGACAAGGCTTTCGCGCGCGCACAAAACCGCCCGAAGTAGAGAGAACTATGGAATGACAGGCAGGGCATTCATGCGGAAAAAGATTATTCGCTTTCTGCCACCAGCGGCTCGATACCAGTTGCCCTGCCCTGCGGCTTCATTTCGAATTGCTCTCATACTCACCTTTTGCTTTCTCACTTGTGTGCTCCAGGCGCAGACGCCGAATCCAGCTAAACCAAAAACACCCGACGACGTCATCCGCATCAATACCGAGCTGGTGCAGACCGACGTGATGGTGCTCGACAAAAAAGGTCATTTCGTCGGCGGCCTGAAACCCGAGCAGTTCGAGTTGACCGTCGATGGAAAGGTGCAACCGATCTCTTCTTTTGAGCAGGTCCGAGCCGGCAGTTCCAGAGAGACTCGATTAGCTGCGAACGAAAAGGCCGCGCCGACAAAGGATGAGCCGGCGATTAACGAGAATCGCGGCCGCACGATCGTCTTCTTTATCGATGATTTACATCTTTCCCTCGACAGTCTCGGGCGGACGCGCCGGACGCTGGCGCAGTTCATCGATCACGAGATGAATGACAACGATCGCGTGGCGATTGCGTCGACCAGTCGTGACATCGGGTTCCTCGAGCAATTTACCGACAACAAATCCGTCTTGCATGCCGCGGCCGACCGCCTGACTCATCATCCGTACAGGGTGCGCGACATGACCGACGTGACCACGCCGATGACTGAATTCATGGCGCTCACCATTGAACGGAAGGATGATCCGGGAGTTCTCGACTTTTATATCGACGAGTGTCTCCGCGCGGCTTATCCGCTGCACTACACCAAAGCTGCCTGCGAGGTACAAGTCAAAAGTCGCGCGCGGCTAATCCTGCTCCAGGCTGCGTCGGTGATCCTCAATACTTATGAAGCGCTTGAAAGCCTGATGCGATCTTCCGCGCAATTGCCGGGTCGTAAATTGGTTTTCATGATCTCGGACGGCTTTTTGTTGGACACCGGGCCGCGGAATTCTGATCCGCGCGGACGGCTGAATCAGATTACGGATGCGGCGCTGCGCGCAGGCGTTGTGATTTACACGATTGATGCGCGCGGTTTGTTCTCGGGCCAGCTCGATGCCACCAACAACATTCCGTTCGATCGCCAGAACCGAATCGAGACGGCCACCATCCGCGAAGGAACCTCAATGCAGGACGCACTCAACGCGCTCGCGGGAGATACCGGCGGACGAGCTTTGCGCAATACGAATTATTTTGAGCGTTGGGTGAACAAGATTCTCGACGAGACTTCAGAGTATTACCTGCTCGCCTGGCGGCCCAGCAAGGACGAAGAGACGCACGCTAACTTCAAGAACATTACGGTGCGGATCGTCGATCACCCGGAATACACGGTCCGCCTGCCGCGTGGTTTTCTTAAGTCTCTCGATACAACTCCGGCGAAGCAGATAGCCGCAATCCCGGCGCCCGCGCAAACGCAACACGATTTGCAACGGGGCCTGACCGATGTTTATCCCAAACGCGAAATACCGACTTCACTGTCCGCAGTGTTTCTGGATACGCCGGACCATGGCCCGGTAGTGACCGCCTCGATCCGGGTCGCGAATGAAGTGCTCTCGTATGAAGCGGTAGATGGCAAGCCAACCGCTACCGTGGACTTCGTCGGCGTGGTGGTGAACGACAAAGGCAAACCTGCCGGATCGTTTCAAACTCGGATTAAGATTAACCCCACGGGTTCGGACAGTGCCAACCAGAACAACTCAGCCACAATTTACAACGCGCGCGTGCCCCTCGCGCCGGGTCTCTATCAGGTGCGCGTGGCGTCGCGCGATACTCGCAGCGGCAAGGTCGGCAGCGCGCAACAGTGGGTGCAAATTCCCGATCTTGCTTTGCATCGTCTAACCTTGAGCAGTTTGTTTCTGGGCCTTCAGAGTGTCCAACTCAAAGAAGCCAAGAGCGGTCCCGCGCCGGCGCCACAAGTCCAGTTCAGCGTCGAACATAGGTTCGCGCGCAACTCCTCCCTTGGGTTCATAACCTTTGTCTACAACGCCGCCCCCAGTCAGGATGGGAAATCTTTGCCTGATCTTTCGATTCAAGCGCGCGTTCTGCGAATGGGTCAGGCGGTGCTGACCACCCCAATGCGCACGGTAAAGGTCGCGCCGGAGGACTTGGGCAGAATTCTCTGCGGCGGAGAGGTTCAACTGAACACACTCTCGCCGGGGCAATACATTTTGGAAGTAACCGTGATCGATCAAATTGCGAAGACCAGCGCCTCACAACAAACCAGGATTACGGTCGAGTGACGGAACGAAGCAAAAGAGAATGAATCTGAAGCCATTAATGATCCCCACGATAACGCGTCTGCTATGGCAAGCAGTTCTGTGTCTTTGTCTTGTCGCGCTGCCGTTCTCAGTTCGAGCGCAGACTCAAAAACCTTCAAATCCTGAGCCAGCCGATGAGGTCATTCGCGTCAAGACCGAGTTAGTCCAAACCGACGTGACGGTTGTCGATAAGCGCGGAAATTTTGTTAGTGGTTTGAAGCCTGAACAGATCGAGCTGCGGGTTGATGCCAGGTCTCAGCCACTCGCTTTCTTTGACCAAATCACGGCCTGGAGTTCAACTGAAGAGAAACAGTTGGCGGCGGCGCGTGCTGCCAATAAGAGTTCTGTTGTTCTACCAGCCACCGCGACGAATGCAGGATCAAATCGCGGGCGACTGATCTTCTTTTTCGTGGATGATGTCCACTTGACGGGCGAAAGCCTGACCCGCGCGCGCTCTCTTCTCTCTCACTTTGTCGAAAACAAGATGAACGCCGGCGATCGCGTGGCGGTCGTGTCAACCAGCGGCCAGATAGGTTTTCTGCAACAGCTAACCGACAACCAGGCCGTGTTGCGCGAGGCGATTGCGCGTCTGACCTACAAGTACAACCCTGAAACGTCCGCCAGCGGCGTTTCTATCAGCGAGGTTGACGCAAACCTGATCGCCAGCCGCGGCTTCAATGGCTTGTTTGCTTATCTGGTCGAAGCGACCAGGAAAGAATTTCAAATGGGCACCCTTAGCGCCATGACCATGGTGAAGAATCGCGTCCGCCAGATCAACAGTCAGTCCAGGCTAGCCGAGATCGAGACTCTGTCCCGACTTGAAAGCTTGATTCGTTCGACGGCGCCACTCGCAGGCCGCAAGATTGTTTTCTTTATTTCCGACGGCTTTGTCATGGACAACAAAAGGTCGAGTGGGCTCGACGTCATGCAGAGCGTGGCCCACGAAGCGGATCGCGTGGGGGCCGTGGTCTACACCCTCGGCACGCGGGCAAATGTTTTCGGGGCGGGGGCAGATGCGTCCCGGAACGAATATCCGGATTTTGATCCGCGCACGGCCGGCCGAAGTTTGGCCGAAAGCAAGACCCCACAGGAACCGCTGGAAACTCTCGCCGACGAAACCGGCGGTCGCGCATATCTCAACTCCAACCGGCTCGACGAGGCTGTGTCTGAGGCTTTACGCGAAAGCTCCGCTTACTATCTTTTGGCTTGGAGACCGGACACAGACAGACAGAAGGCCGGAAAATCTCACATCGATGTAGTGATTAAAGGTCGTCCGGATTTGAGAGTGAGGATGCGGAGACATTTCTTTGAGCGGAAGTCTGATCAGGCTATCGCGTCTGCAAGCCCCGCGGCTTTAGCGCGCAGCGCGCCTGAGGATGAACTGCGCGCCGCACTCGCATCTCTCTATCCACGTCGGGGTGTGGCAGTTTCTCTGTCGCCGGGATATCTGCATGCGATGGATAAGGCCACGTTGTTAAGGGTCGCCATGCAGGTCGACACTGAGACGCTTACTTTCGCCGGTCCTGATGGGAAGCAGGGGGCAGCAATTGATGTTTTGGCCGTGGCGCTCGACGATCGCGGCGGTTTCTCGAGCTTCAAACAAAAATTGAAGATTCCCCGCTCGACGATCGCGAAGAACCAACGCTTTGTCACCTGGAACCAGACTATGCCGGTGCCGCCGGGTTTGTATCAGGTGCGCCTGGCGGTGCGCGATAGCCAAACCGGACAAAGCGGCAGTGCGATCGAATGGATCAAGATCCCTCGCCTCGAGCCTGAAGGCTTCAGCATGAGTAGTCTTTTTCTGACCGAACAAATTGCTGGGCCGAAAGAGCCTGGGGCAGTTTTGGAGCCCACTCGCGTGCCGGTAGATCATCGTTTCGCTCGCAACTCCGTGCTGCTTTTTCAAACCTACGTTTACAAAGCGTCTGGAAATGCCGACGATGTTTGGATCTCAGCCCAGGTCCTTCGTGAACGGCAACCGATCATTTCCGTTGCACCAGCCAGAGTCCCGCCTGCGTTGGCAAAAGACCAATGGCGGATTCCTTACTCATCACAAATAGCTCTGAAGGAATTGCCGCCCGGATCATACACGCTCGCCGTCACCGCAACCGACAAGGCGCGCGGTATCAGTTCGATTCAGAAAATTAGTTTCTCGGTGGAGTGAACTAACAAAGAAGATTCAGAACCGTTTGTGCTACCGCCAGCGCCCATAGGTTACAATCCACAACGTATTAATCATCCAACAAAGGGAGAATTGAAATGAGTTTAGTTCGCGCGTTTCTGATTTGTCTGACTTGTCTAATCGTGGTTCCGGCGACCCTCGCCAAAAAACCGGCCGCTGCGCCACCAGCCGCAAGCGTCGCGGGAGTCTACGAAAATTTCAGGATTGGTAGGGAATCCGGCGACCTCGAAGGAATGCGGGTCGTGCTCGTCGCTGCCGGCAACGGTCACTATGCCATTGTCCAAATCGCCCAGGGCGGTGCGGAAGATCCGAAACCGGAATTCGTGCCGGTTACAGTAAAAGGCACCCGCGTGAACTTTACGGTGGGAGATGAGAAGTTCGCGGGCACAGTAACGGCCACCGGTCTCACCCTCAAGAACTCGGGCGGTCAATCACAAACTCTGAAACGAAAACCCTGCGCGTCTTACTTTAGATAATCAGGAGCGCAGGCATCCTGCCTGCGGTTCGCCGGCATCTTGCCGGGCTTAGATTCTAAACCCACAGAAGGCGCGCAGGATGCGCGCGAACCGCCGACAGGATGTCGGCGCTCCGAGGTGCGAAATGAAAAATAGTTCACGTAGCGTAATCGTCCTATTGGTTCTTAGTATCATGCTTGGCTCGTTCGCGATCGGTCTGGCGCAACGAACGGGCGGTTACAAGGAAGTCGCTACAGACGACGAGCAAGTTATGGCCGCGGCCGAGTTCGCTGTCACCGAACAAGGCAAGAAGCAGGAGATGACTTACAACCTGGTCTCAGTTGAGCACGCCGAGCAGCAGGTAGTGGCGGGGATCAACTACAGGCTTTGCCTGAAGGTCGGGTACCACAAAGAAGATGACGACGCGGACACAACCGAGTTAGTCCGCGTGGTTGTCTACCGGAACTTACAGAGGGCCTACTCCCTCACGAGTTGGACCAAGGAAGACTGCGGCACGGACGCAGGCCAGAACCAACAGAACCGATAGCATCCTATTTTGAGCGACTGCCTTGCCAAGTAAAGCGATCCACGAAATCACACGAAACGAATGAGCATCCTGGCCCATTTCGTGTGATTCGTGGATCGTTTTTATCCCAGCGGAAAAGCACGAAACTAAATCAGGATACTTGACTGACCACGCGGTGTGGGAAAGTTGAGAGGCTCTCCTTCCACAAACTCTCCTTTTACGGCGTTGCTTTTTTATGCGTCAGGATGTTGCATGCTTCGGCAGCGCTGTTGGGATCGATGGCTTCACGGCCTTCGTCGATGTGCCGGATGATGCCATCCCTGTCGATGACGAAGGTGGCCCGATTCCCAAATCCCTGATCTTCGTTAAAGACTCCATAGTCCTTCACTACCGTCCGTTTGAAATCGCTTAGCAAAGGAAAGGTGACGCCGATCTGCTTGGCAAACTCTCTATTGGCGGGAACACTGTCAACGCTGAGACCGAAAACCTGGGTGTCGCTGGATTCGAATTTGGCGATATCAGCCTGATACGCCTTCAATTCGGTCGTTCAACCACCGGTGAAGGCCAAAACATAAATGGCCAACACTACATTCTTCTGCCCTTTGAAATCGCTGAGCTTGTATGTCTTGCCATCGGTCGCGCGCAGCGTAAAGTCGGGCGCTGCCTGACCAACTTTCAGATTTGTATGCGGGGCCGGCGGCGGGGCTTTGGCCGGGACCTGGGGAGGCGGAGTGACGGCCGGGGCGGAAGCGGGTTGTTGCGCGGCGGCCAGGACCGTCGAGCCAAGGATGAATGTAAAAACGAGAAGCCTTCTAAACATATGATCTCCTCTTCATGAACAGACGAAAAACCTTAGAACGTCGAGCGTTTGGGTTGTTGCATCAAGTATTCTCGAAAAGCGCGCAAGCGCGGAAGCGATTCGCGGTCTCGTTCGCGTCCGGCTGCCTCTTTGCTGGCTATGATGTCATCGATATGGCAAACGGGAAAGTCTTCGACCTCGACGTGCCGATCCCAGGCATCCTCAAATCGCTCAATCCCATCCGGCGCGAATATCAGATCCAGGTCGAACGGGCCGTTTTTGAGTTGCACAAAATCCTTGCCCCGTTCAATCTCCGCCGCCTGTAAATCGTTAAGGTCGAATCCTAATTCTCGCAAAGCAGCAACCAGCGCCCGCCCATTGTCTAGATTACGCTCTACGAACAAGTCCGCATCTTGAGTGGTATCCGGGAACCCGAGCAGAATCGCGCCAGACTTTCCAATAAATAAGTAGCGGACATTATGACGCCGAAGCGCGTCCCGAATTTCCTCGGCCTGCCGGTACTCAAACGCGCGCATATCCCAACCATCGAGGTAAGTTCTCTGCACACCAGCGCCGATACTCTGCCATGGTGTCAAAGGAACGGAATTTCTCGTCATCCATTACCGGCTTATAGGTCTTAATGAAGGCGTAACGCAACCTTTCCTTGAGAGGTCGACGAGCCGCCGCTTGAAACTCCTCAAGCCAGTCGCTTGGAATCGGTTGATCTTCTGCGGTCATTCGGCTTGCAGTCTATAACCTGGACGGACGCCTGACAACAGCTGGCAAGGTTGGCGAGGAAAAATCCCGGGCAAGATTAGGAGATAAGAAAGGAACCCAACTCTGAAGAGTCGGTGTCAGACGCCCGCGTGTAAGCAAGGGCGACGCTCGCGACGATTGGTCTTCGCATCAACCCAGCAGTAGTTTCCCCTTTTCTTGAATCAAGTGGCGGCGCGTGCCGGCCCTCCCTCACGGTCGGGCTTCTGACACGTCCTTCACCGTGAAGTTTCCCCAGCAATTCCTGTCATTGCAATCAAAACTCAAGAATTCCTCAAGGGGGTCTACGGATAATCCCAACGGTCAGATAGATCGCCGAGTGGCCTACGGTCCGGGCGTCAGAAAACCTTATAAAGAACAGAGGCCAAAACATGGGCTTACTGCTTATGAAAAAAGATACTGAACCCCTCATCCTCGAGAAGATTGTCGCGCCCGATGCATTCCCACGCGTGTCTCGCCTGCGCTTGCTCAAGCTCCTGGCCGAGAACCTGGTCTGCTGCAACGCGACGATCATTAATGGACGAGCCGGCACCGGGAAGACGACCCTGGCCACGGATTTCGCGCGGCATGCGGGCCGGCCGGTCTCCTGGTACAAAGTTGACGCGGCCGACCGGGACCTGCGTCTTTTTTGCGAGTACCTCTCAGCTACCTTGCAGCAACAGCGAATCCCGGTAGATGCCGAACGGTTGCTGGGCATTACTGAGTCGGTAGAGAGTGACCGCGCTGAACTGTTGGCCGAGGCCTTCGTGTTTCAGTTAAGCGAGGGTAATCCCGAACCTCTGCTGATCGTCATCGAGGACCTGCACCTAATCTATGACGCCGATTGGGTCGTTCCTTTCTTTCGCCGTTTACTGCCGCTACTTCCCGCGAATGTTCATTTGCTGATTACCTGTCGTTGTATGCCGCCGGCGTCTTTATGGCGGCTGCGCTCGAAACAGATGCTGCGCGTGGTGGAAGAAACCGAACTGGCTTTCAGTCTAGAAGAAGCGATTACTTTATTCGAAAGTTATGGTCTCGGCGACGAGCCCGCGACCATCGCCTGGCACCGGACCAACGGGCGGGCCGCCAACATCGCAGAGTTTGCGAGCACGCCCGGACGCGCCGGTCGGGCGATTGCCGATAGCCTTCTAACCCTGAAGCGGTCGACGTTCACCTCGCTATCCGCTCCTGAGCCTGATTTTCAAACTTAGTCTGCTGATCCCCTAAGCCATGCCTGAGTTGATTCGATCCGGTCTTGACGTCAACGGCGCTGACAGGCGCGCAGTTCTGGCAGACTGTCTGGTGATTGATAGAACTCGCGCTTTCGGCTGTGCTAATCTCCGCGGCAGTCAGAAATCTCCGCTGAGTATACTAATGGCCAGTCAGGACCCCCGAACGGGAGCCACGAACATCGCTCGGCCTAACGCACCTGAATTCTCAGGCGCGTTCTTTTTGCGCACCAAGCTTTTGCCGCCGCGTCCCGCGCCTGAAATCTTAGTCCGTCCGCGCCTGGTCGAACGCTTGCAGGCAAACCTGGCTTTGCCGGTGACGCTGGTTACGGCCAATGCCGGTTCAGGAAAGACGACGCTAATCGCTGACTTTCTGCGAAAGCAGGAACAGCCTTACGTTTGGTACCAACTCGACCACACCGACGCCGATCCGGCGGCCTTCCTCGGTTATCTGACTTACGGAATTCAACAACGCGTCAAAGGATTCGGCGAAACGACCTTCGCTTTCTTGCAGCAGGCGCAGGAACTGGCTCAGCAGCCTGAGCGGGCAGCCGACGTCCTCTTGAATGAGATTCTCGAAGGCGTCGAACAGCAGATGATTCTCGTCTTAGACGATTATCATCACCTCGGCGCTGAGACGCCGGTGCACGCGGTCCTGGATCGGCTGATCGCCTATCTGCCCGATGTAATTCACGTCATCATTATTTCGCGCGACATTCCGCCGCTGACACTGGCGCGGCTGCGCTCTCAGGACTCGCTCGCGATCATCGACCGCGCGGATCTGCTTTTCACCGACGAAGAAACTCAGGAGCTGTTTCGCAAAGTGTTCGGGCTGGCTTTAACTGCCGAGCAGCTGCGCGAATACGGCGAGCGCACTCACGGATGGATCACTGCTTTGCAACTGGTGCGTCAGGTAGCCAAGCGACAGGCTAATTTGGGCCCGACGGACAAGGCGCCCGATCCCCTGGCGGTCCTGCATCATTCGGAGCGCGATATTTTTGAGTATTTTGCCGAAGAGGTTTTCGCCGCTGAACCCCTTGCGGTTCAGCAATACCTGATGCGTATAGCTCTGCTCGATCGGATCGACGTGGCCACCTGCGCGCAGCTGTTTCCGCAGATTATTTCCTCCGCGGTGCTGCCGTATCTGGTGCGCGGGAATGTTTTTATGACCGTGGCCGGGGATGGTTCGGGCGAAGAATATCGGCTACATCCATTGTTTCAAAGTTTCCTGCGTCGCCGGTTGCGGGCGGAAACAGGAGTGGCGGGCGTCGCGGCTGAACACGCTCGCTATGCTGAATACTTTCTTGAGCGCGCGGCCTGGGAACCGGCAGTAAGACACCTGCTGGAAGCGGAAGATTTTGATCGGGCCGCGGAAATGATCGCGGAACACGGCCGGAGTTGGATTGCTTCAGGCAAACTGGGATCGCTGGCTTCGCTCAGCGAATCGCTTCCTTCGGCAGCAGTAGAGGCGCACCCGCGCGCGCTGTCATATCGCGCCGAGGTCGCCCGTCTGCGCGGCGAATTCGAAGCGGCACAGAATCTGTTTCGCCGGGCAATTGCTTCTTTGCGTGACCGCGGCGATCGCGAAGGCGAGGCTGAAGCGCTGCATTCGCTGGCCACGATTGCCCGCCGGCGCGGCGACTATCGCGCAGCGTTTGAATACCTCGACCGCGCAGTTGAATTAACCCAGGCGAGTTCAGTCGTGCGTACAAAGTGCGGCAACACCCGCGGGCTGTGTCTGGTTTCGATGGGCGATTGGACAGCGGCCGAGCGAGAATTTCGCGTGGCCCTGCAATCTGCCGAAGAGCGGAACGACGAACATCACATCCGGCTGATCACTCACAACCTCGGGCTGCCGGCGATGATGCGCGGAGATTTTGGCGAAGCGCTCCGTTGGCTGCGCCGCATGCTGCGCACTGAATCAGGCGAACAGCCGATTCCTCAGGAGGCCTGGGCACATCTCAATATCGCTCGCTGCCACCTTTATCGCGGTGAAACGGAAGCCTGCGAACAGCATCTCGATCGAGCACTCGAGCGTTGCCAGCTCTTCAATCTGGTGGGGCAACTGGGCGAGACGTTCGAAGCCTACGGCAATCTCTATCGAGAGCGCGGCGATCTGGCGCGGGCCGCAGAGTTCTACGAACGCGCCGCCAGATCCTACGACGAGGCCGGCATCGATCTCACGCGAGTCGAGCTGCTCGAAGAACAGGCTTTGCTAAGTCTTAAGGCTGGTGATTCAGCGCGAGCGCGCGGCCAGATCGACCGGTTGGTGGCACGTCGGCCCGCCGACAAAAACGACATCGGTCACTTCACGGCCAGGCTGGCGCGCGGGCTAATTCTCCTGGCGCAATCTCAACACGCTGACGCGCGGAACGATCTGGATCCGGCGCTCGCATATTTTAATCAGCAGGGTCTCTACTACTATGAAGCGCAGGCCGGCATGGCCCTGGCCATCTGCGATTATGAATCGTCGAGCGAGCCGCAAATGCTGGAGCATCTGCGACGCGTGCTCGACCTCGCCGCTCGTTATGACTACGAACATTGGCTGCGCCAGGAGATCAGCGCGCATCCTTCCTTATTTGCGTCAGAAGACGCCCGCGAATTGCTGCCGCCGGATTTGATCGCGCAGGTTGTCGATTCGCCTACGCCGGCCGTGATCGAACCGATCTTAACGACGGCGGTGCTGACCAAGCCGCTGGTTGATCTGACCATCAGGATGCTGGGGCCGGTGGAAATTGTCCGCGACGTGGCCCGCCCGTTTGCCGCCGACGCCTGGACGACGCGGCGGGCGCGCGACATTCTGTGCTTCATCGCTTCGCGCAGCCATCACCGCACACCGAAAGACACGATCATCGATACTTTCTGGCGCGATACCGATCCGAAGGCAGTCGAAAAGAATTTTCACCCCACGATGTCCCACGTGCGCAAGGCGCTCAACAGCAATCAGCCACTCAAGCAGAACTTTCTCGTTTATCGCGATGGGGATTACCAGCTTAATCCTGAGTTTTCTTATCGCATCGATACCGAGGAATTCGATCGGCTGATTGCCGACGGCGAGAGCGCGCGGCGCGAGCGTGAACTTGAGCGCTGCATTGCCTGTTACGAAAAGGCCGTCGCGCTTTATCGCGGCGAATTCATGAGGGGCAGCTACGAAGAATGGGTTGACGAACAGCGCTCATATTATCGCGAACAGAACCTGCGCTTGCTCGAAGCTTTGGCTGGAGTCGCGGAAAAGAAAACCGACTGGCTTCGCTCGATGGACCTGGCGCAGAGGATCCTCCATGAAGATCCTTTTCGAGAGGACATCCATTGCATGGTGATGAGATCTCAGGCGGCCCTGGGTAACCGCGTGGCCGTGAAAGAGCAGTACGAAACATTGCGTGGGCTCTTGCAAAAAGAGCTAGGTGTCGAACCTGCAATGCAAACTCAGAAGACCTATCACGAGTTGGTTAGTGGCACAGACTTCAGTCTGTGATTGGGTCTTGAATTATTAAACATCACAGACTGAAGTCTGTGCCACCGGCAGTAAACACGGGCAAACGCGCTCAGTTACCAAGAAGATAAATGCAAGGCGAACGCAATCATATGTTGAGGAGTGGTGGCTTAGAATCCGGCCGTTGTCTCAGTTCGTTTGAAAATTTCTACCTCCCAGGATGCTAACAAGCCGCTGTCTTTAACCCGACTGTGGCGATGGCTTGTGCTTAATGATTCGCGAACTCTATATACAATTTAAGCGACTGGTCGCGCTGGCCCTGGCAGTGTTTCTGAGCTCTGTCCCGGCGATGGCCGGTTTGACTATTGTTGGCTCAAACGGCATCACCGCCAGCGGCGCCGACAGCATTGATTACTACGGCACCAACGGTATTACTGCCTCGGGCGCGGATAGCGTTCTGGCCTTTCGGCCCAACGGCATTACCGCCAGCGGCGCTGACGGCATTACCGCATCGGGCGCCGACGGTATCACCGCCAGCGGCGCGGATGGCATTACCGCATCGGGCGCGGACTCGGCCACGATGAATCGCGCCGATGGAATCACGGCCAGCGGCGCGGACGGGATTACTATTAGCGGCGCGGACGGCAGCACTTATCGGGCTGACTCAGTCACCATCCGAAACCCGACCGGAATTACCGCGAGCGGCGCCGACAACATAATCGCGACCGGCACCAACGGGATCACCGCCAGCGGCGCCGACCGTTCGATCAATCACGCCGACGGCATTACCGCGAGTGGCGCCGACAAAACTCTGACAATCAACCGGGCCGACGGAATTACCGCTTCGGGGGCTGACGGAACCGTCATTCCCTTAACGCCCAACACGTACACAATTACAGGCGTCAACCTAATCACGGCGATCGGCGCCGACGGAATTACGATTAGCGGGGCGGACAGCGTTGTTCAGACCGGAGTCAGCGCAATCGCCTTTGCGATTCAGGATGCCAGGACTACCGGCTTAAGGAGCGTTGATCCGGAGCTCGCAATCCTGCTTAATCGCCTGACTGACGATAGTAACGTCGACGCCGTCCTGGTCTATCATCACCTGCCCAACGACTCTGACATTGCTGATTTGCAAGCCCTCGGCGTTTTGGGTGGCACGCGCTACCGCGCCCTGCCGGTGATTGCTGTCACTACAACGAAGGGCCGGCTCAACGCGATTTCGCACTTGCCGTCGATTCGTTCGCTTTATACCAACCGAACCTTCCAGTGGAACCTGGATTCTACGGCCCGAAATCTTACGGGCGTCGAGCGTGTGCGCCGCAACTCAGAGCTGACCGGGGCGAACAGAGGTTTGCCCGTCAGTGGTCGCGGCGTGACCGTGGCGGTACTGGATACAGGCGTTGACGGTATGCACGCTGATTTGTCCGGTCGCGTGATTCAAAACCTCAAGCTTGCAGATACACAGAGTCTCGGTGTCGGTTTCAACTATCCAGTGGCCGCGCCCAACCTTCCGAATACCGACCAGGCTTATGGACACGGCACGTTCGTCGCGGGCGTCATCGCCGGCAATGGTCAGCAGTCGGGAGGCAAATACGCCGGTGTCGCTCCCAACGCAAATATCCTGGGCTTGAGCGCGGGCGATGCGAGCCTGGTGTTCGTGCTGTCAGGACTTGATTACCTTCTGACTAATAGCGCGGCCTTCAACGTTCGAGTGGTCAATTGCAGCTTCTCGGCCAACACGGTGTTTGACGTAAACGATCCGGTGAACATCGCCACGAAGATGCTGACCGACCAGGGCGTCAACGTGGTTTTCTCTGCCGGCAACACAGGGCCCGGTCCCGACACTTTGAATCCTTATTCAGTTGCGCCCTGGGTCATCGGCACCGGAGCTACTGACAATCAGGGGCGCTTGGCGAGCTTTTCATCGCGCGGTGATTTCGGAAGTTCGCTGTTCCGGCCAACTCTGGTCGCTCCGGGTGTCAACACGGTCAGCTTGCGAGCCTCAACCCTGGCTGCGGTTACAACCGTAGATGGACTGGCGGCCAATGACGCGGTTCTAAGCCCGACCGAGGTTCCTTATTACACGACCGGGAACGGGACAAGCTTTTCGGCGCCGCAAGTTGCGGGCGTGATTGCGCTGATGCTCGAAGCAAATCCGCAGCTGACGCCGGCGCAGGTTCGCGACATACTGCAGAGGACTGCGACGCCTTTACCGCCATACTATGCGCACGAAGTAGGAGCGGGCATGCTGAATGCCCAGGCCGCGGTGTTGGAAGCAGCTTTTCCACAGAGACGTTTCGGACAATGGCGCGGCGCGGCTTACCAGGGACAGGTGCAGTTCATCAACAATGCGCCGCAGGTTTTCACCGGCGCGGTGACGCCAGGTTCGGCGAATGATTCAGCTATCGACATCGCTCCCGACGTGCTCCGCGCGTCAGTCCAAATCGCCTGGGGCGGGCTTACCCCAAACACACTTGCCTTGACCATGCTTAATGCTCAAGGCGCTAAACAGGCTTCGGCAAGCGCAGCTAACTCACTTGGATTGACGGGACGACGTCAGCGTAGCGTGATCGATTCCCCGGGCGCCGGCGCCTGGAAGGCACGAGTGGAGCACGCGGCCGGCCCGGTGGGACCGCAATCAGTTCCTAGCATTGGCGCTGCCGAGTTGACCAGCTCGCGGTACGGTCCGCAGGCTTACATTGGGACGATTCAAACGACTACCGCGCGATACAAGTCGATGATCGATCTCGGCGGCTTGGACAGTGCTTCCATCTCTGAAATTCATCAAAACTTCCGTAGTCTGGTGATGACGCCGGTTGGCCAGCGCTTTCGTCCCGGCTTTGGAATCACTCGCGCTGACTTGGCCATGGCTTTGGTGTTGGGCGCCCGCGTGCCGCAGTATCTGCCGGCGCAATCGAATTACACGGACATCCGCGATCGGGCTACGATGCTGTTTGTTGAAAGTGTCCAGGGATCACCGAACGGCGCTTTGTTCCCGGGCGCAACTCCGGGCGGGGCTTTCCTGCCTGACAGCGGTGCCGATCGTCTGACTGCGGTCATAGCATTGGTTCGCGCCGCCGGACTGCGCCAGCAGGCTGAATCGAGCACCAACACGCTAACCTACACTGACGCGGGATCGATTCCGGCTTCGTTGAGAGGTTACGTAGCGGTCGCGGTGCAGAACGGATTGATAAGGATCAATGGGACGATGTTCAATCCGCAAGGCTCATTCACTCGTTTAGATCTTTCCCACGCCATGGCGCGCATCGCCACCCTCGCCGCGCAGTAAAAATTTTGTTTAGAGTCCAACCTTTAGGTTGTTCTTATTAAGATGGAGCGCGGACATCCTGTCCGCCAGCGGGCAAGGTCCGCTTTAGTCATGCCAAAATTTTTTGGGACAGGAAGATTCGCGCTGCGCGCTTAGGCGGACAGGATGTCCGCGGTCCGTTCATCATCTCGCCGGCAGCTGTCCGTAATAGACCTCGGTCTCATAGGCAAAGATAACTCTGCCATCCTTGTGGTGTGCATCGAAAACTTTTCGTAGGTCGATCAGCATGGCCTCGTAATCGGGATGCTCGGGTTCGGGCGCGTACGAAGCTGACAGGAGGCGTCCCTTCAGACCTTCGTAATCAAACGTCTGCTGAAAATCGAAATTCGCTAATCGGCAGCTGCCCGGTGCGTAAAAGGATTCGACATCGCAACCGACCACTTCACGTTGCACCTCGGAATAATCGGTCCCATAGCGAACCACCACCTCCTGATAGGCAGCCATCAACGGGCTGGTTTCGATTCGATATCCGTTCCAGACAAGCACAAGCCAGCCGTTGGGTTTCAGGATTCTCTCGAACTCCGGGCGGGCACGCGTGCGATCGAACCAGTGAAAGGCCTGACCGGCCGAAACGAAATCCACGCAATGATCGGGCAGCGTGGTCGCTTCAGCAGCGCCATCCACGCTTTGGAACTTTGGATATTGCGCCAGGACCTTCTCGCCCGCCGCGCGCATTTCCGGGTTTGGCTCAATCCCAAAAACCGGGTTGCCGTGCTTCAGAAAAAGCTCTGTCAGGAAACCAGTGCCTGAACCCACGTCGGCGATCGGCGACTCAGTCGTGAGCCCACACTCAGACTCCAGCAAAACAATAATCTCAGGCGGATAGCTGGGACGATACTTGAGATAGTTTTCTACGCGTTTTGTGAAGCGTCTGGTTGGATCAAGCACGGGTGAAAGTAACAATGATGCGCTATTAAGGCAATAGGCGTTAGGACACTAACCCAGTGTTGAACCGCCAAATCGGTGCACGTTGTCCATAAGGAGGTCAGTACCGGGAGCGGTAGCGACCGGGTCATTTCCTGAGACTCTACTGTCGCGTTGGTTGAGCACCCGGTCGCTATCGCTCCCGGTACTGACCTCACTGCGGCGGGAGGGGCACGACTGCTACCGTGGTGGCACAATACTTCCCGAAACCCTTGGCGGCGACACGTAGTACCTGGCAAAAATCCTGAAACCAAGCATGACCGCCAGCAGGAACGCAAAGGTAATTGGCAAGCGCACATCAGATTTGACCAGCATGTAATAGTGCAGCACGCCGAGAACGCCTGCCAAATAAACAATGCGGTGCAGGCGCGTCCAGCGCTTGCCGCCCAAACGCCTGACCATCTTATCGGTTGAAGTGATCGCCAGCGGCAGCATCAGAAAAAAAGCTGCCATGCCCACAGTGATGAATGGACGCTTGACGACGTCGCCCGGGATGGTTGTTAGATGAAAGAAACGATCGAAGGCTACGTACGTCATCAGGTGAAGCGAGCCGTAGAAGAACGCGAACAGCCCCAGCATTCGACGAAACCTCGTTAACCAGTTGAGCCCGATGATCCGGCGCAAAGGACTTACGGCCAGCGAGAGAAGCAGAAACACCAGGGTCAGCATGCCTGTGGTGCGGGTGACGAACTCCAGAGGATTTGCGCCCACCTGCTTGCGATAAACGTCCCACAATAAAAGCGTCAGCGGCACCAGGCCGTTGACCAGCAGGACGAGTTTGGCAAAGCGCGTGTCTTTCATAATTAGTGGCACAGACTTCAGTCTGTGTTTCTCAAGCGTGCAGCCACAGACTGAAGTCTGTGCCACTGTCAGTAGTTCGCCTTCAAATCCATGCCCTGATAAAGGTACCCGACCTGATCCGCGTAGCCATTGAACAGAAGCGTCTCCCTCGAGGTGAATTCACCGATCCGGTGCTCAGTGCTTTGACTCCAGCGCGGATGGTTGACCGCCGGATTCACATTTGAATAAAAGCCGTACTCACCCGGCGCCGCTATGTTCCAGGTGGTCGGAGGCTGCTCCTTGACCAACGTAATCTTCACGATCGACTTAATGCCTTTGAATCCGTACTTCCACGGCACAACCAGGCGAATCGGCGCTCCGTCCTGCGGCGGCAAGGTCCCGCCATAGAGTCCCGTCGCCAAAATCGCCAACGGATTCATCGCCTCATCCAGACGCAAGCCTTCGACATAAGGCCAATCCAGCACGCTTGTGTTTTGGTTCGGCATCCGCTTTGGATCCAGCAGAGTCTGAAACGCCACGTAAGTCGCCGACGAAAGCGGTTCGACCTGCTTCAAGAGCGCGGCGAGCGGAAATCCCGCCCAGGGAATTACCATCGACCATCCTTCAACGCAACGATGCCGGTAAATTCGTTCCTCCTGCGGCGCCAGCTTCAATAAATCATCCAGGTCAAAGGTCTTCGGCTTATTCACCAGTCCGCCTACCTCAACCGCCCACGGCCGCGTGACAAAACCGCGCGCCTCTGAGGCGACCGCACGCTTTTCGGTCGAGAACTCGTAAAAATTGTTGTAGTTGGTGATGTCTTCAAATGAAGTCAGCGGTTCCTTGACGACAAAACCGCGGCGCATTGCTTCGTCGGAAGGAGTTTTGACCAGATCGGCTATCGCTGGACGCTGTTCCACGATGGCCGGCGCCGAATTCAGTTTGCGGTAGAGCAAGCCAGTCGCGGTAGCCGAACCCGCCAGAATCGCGCCGCGCATGAACAGACGCCGGTTCAAGTAGACCTTCTGGTCGGTAATCTCGCTTGATTTGATGTCAGCCGACTTCTTAATCATGGTGCCGTAGTCTCCGGGGCGCTAGCCCGACCGTAAGGGAGGGCTCTTCTTTAGAGCTTGCTAATAGGTGAGCCCTCCCTTACGGTCCCGCTAATGCCCTCGTTCCTTACCTTCAAAAGTACGCGCGCAACGCCGCAATTGGTTTGATGCATTGGATGAGCTTAATAAATCTCTTGAACGCACAGTCTGCAAATATTAGTATCGCCGCGTTTTTGCCCGGGTCAAGTCAATCAAGGTCAGGGTAGTGGTTCAGTTTGAGATTTCTGATTGAATAGAGCTACTTGTTACTGGGAACGCGGGCGCCCTCGCCCGCATTGAGCTCGAAGCGCGAACGCGTTTTCTTTCGAAGGTAATGCCTGCGGGCGAGGGCGCCCGCGTTCCCAGTAACAAGTGGTCTCTTAAGCTCAAACTGACCAGCAATCAAAGTCTAATGGAAAATCATAACGAAGCACCTCCCGAGATCATTCCATCTGAAGGAGAGCACGACGGCAGCGTGCGCCACCGGCTAATTCGCTGGGCGATTGTGCTGGCTGTAGTTCTGGTCGTCTTGCTGCTGCCGGTCCCCGCGGGGATCACTTCACAGTCGTGGAGGCTGCTGGCGATCTTTCTGGGAACGATCACGGGATGCATCCTTCGTCCGATTCCCGGCGGCGCAGTTGTTTTGATGGGCGTATCGGCGGTTGGAATCACCGGCGCACTGCCGATTCGCGACGCGCTGGGCGGATACGCGGACCCGATTGTTTGGTTGGTGCTGGCGGCATTCTTCATCGCGCGCGCCATGGTCAAGACCGGACTAGGGCATCGCATCGCGCTAATTTTCATCCGCGCCATTGGTCATCGCACGCTGGGGTTGGGCTACGCGCTGGTTTCGACTGAGTTTCTGCTGGCCAGCATCATTCCGTCTACGGGCGCGCGCGTTGGCGGAGTGATCTTTCCCATCGCCAAAAGCATTTCCGAGGCTTACGACTCGAGACCGGGAGAGACGGCAGGCAAACTCGGGGCGTTCCTGATGGTGATGTTGTACCAGTGCGAAGTTAATATCTGTGCGATCTTTTTCACCGGACAAGCGTCAAATCTTCTTATAGCCAAGTTTGCGCAACAAACTGCGGGAGTCGATCTCAATTACAGCCGCTGGCTATTAGGCGGCATCGTCCCGGGTCTGATTGCTCTGGCGGTCGTGCCGCAGATTCTCTATCGAATCTTTCCGCCGCAGATAAAGCACACTCCGGCCGCGGCCGAGATGGCACGCACTGAACTGCGGGCGATGGGTCCGATGAAGCGGCATGAATGGGTCCTGCTGACGGTGTTTGTTCTGGTAGCGGCTTTATGGATGCTTCGGGGTTTAGCCGGGTTTCTCCCTGCGACGCCCGCGGGTTCGTCGCCATTCCTGACCGCGCTGACCTACATTTCCAAACTCGATTATTCGATTCCTCCGCTGCTGGGAGTTTGCACGCTGTTGTTGACCGGGGTGCTGGATTGGGAAGACATCATTACGGAACGAAGCGCCTGGGACGTCTTTCTTTGGTATGGCGGACTTGTCCGCATGGCGGAAGCATTGGGCGAAACGGGCATCACAAAGCGTTTCGCGGAAGCGGCCGCCGGCTTTACAACTGGATGGCCCTGGTGGCTGGCCCTGGGAGGATTGGTTCTGGTTTATTTTTATTCACACTACGGGTTTGCCAGCATCACCGCGCATGCGACCGCGATGTTCATTCCGTTTCTGGTAGTAATCATCGCTGCCGGTGCTCCGGCTTATCTGGCTGTTTTGTTTCTGGCTTACTTCTCAAATCTAGCCGCATCACTAACACACTATGGGACAACGTCAGCGCCAATCTATTTTGGCTCCGGATATGTGAGCCAAACAAACTGGTGGCGAATGGGCCTGCTATTTTCGCTTCCTAATATCCTGATCTGGGGTGGGGTAGGCATTCTTTGGTGGAAGATTTTGGGATGGTGGTGAATTTTTCTCCATTCTCCCATTGGGAGGGCAATAATATAGTTGACTCAGTTGAATGGCTTACCGGTATAACGCCAAAGGCGTTCGCAAATTCCAGCCCAGGGCAACGCCCTGGGGAAGATGGGGATTGAGATCGGAAAACTCTGAAAGAGTTAACCAATGCAGCCAGACCTTTCCGAGATGTTGCAGGAATCGTTTATCGGAGCGTCATCGCGAACTCTTTCAGAGTTCCCCGTTAACTAACGTGTTCTCGATCCCAGGGCGTTGCCCTGGGCTGGGATTGGCGAATGCCTTCGGCATTAACACCGGGCAACAGCCGGACCTTGGTGAGTCAAGTCTGTCGCTGCCTTTGAGAGAAGGGCCGGGGATGAGGGCCTTACCAGCGGATCTGTTTCTTATTTGTGACCCGTAGTCAGCGAGTGGCATTCAACGACAAATTATCAATCGCGTCGATGCGTTGGTCAGCTCAAAAAAACATAGCCCAAGAGAAGTTGAAATGGCTGGTTATTCCGGAACACCACTTGTCAAAAAACTGGGTATCAAGCCCGGTTCTAATATCGCTTTCCTGAATGCGCCGGAGGGTTATGCAGAGGAACTTGATTTGCCGGCGGGCGTTACTATGATCTCGAGATCGGGCAAGCTGCTCGACTTCGCGCAGTTGTTTGTTAAGAACGAAAAAGAACTGAAGACAAACTTCTCTAAGTACGCTAAGAGGCTTAACGCTTCAGGCATGCTCTGGGTGTCCTGGCCAAAAAGAAGTTCGGGCGTGCCCAGCGATCTTTCCGAGAACGTCGTTCGCGCGATTGGTCTGGCAGCGGGACTGGTGGACGTTAAGGTCTGCGCCGTCAGTGAAGTCTGGTCGGGGCTGAAGTTCGTCTACCGGCTGAAGGATCGCGCGGAAATAAATCCTGGATGATTGGTGCGCGCCTGACCCCGATTTCCTCGAAAATACTGCTAATTTTGCTTTCCACAGAAGCTGTTGAAAAGCTGTGGATAGCCCCCTTGGACTCTCAGGCAAGTCACTCAAGGAAAACAGCTTTCCGCGTTTTGCACAACCAAGCGGCATCCACAGATTCGACGCGCGGCAAAACTTTCGCAGTAACGGCAGAACCAAAGGGGTTGCACCGATCCATTTTGTCTTGAGTTAACTTCGGCGAAACTCTTGCGGTGTTTAGAGGCGGGCTACTGCCCGCCTTCTTTACGTCCGCTCAAGTTAGGCGGGCAGTAGCCCGCCTCTAAACGGTGAGAGGTGTACGAGTGATCAGCAACGCCGTGACTAAGTGCGATCGATGCTTGTCGTAAAGTTGTCGTTTGATGAAAGCTTGACGATCGATTCGTAAAAAGTTTCCCACGTCTGCGATCTAAAATCGGTTTCCAGCCGAATGAGGTTCAAGACAAATCAACTAATAGTTGGACCACGATCACATTCATCGAAGGTTTAGCGCGAAACATACGGCGAACGCTTTCTATCTCGATCAGGAAAGTATGTTTTTGCTGGATCATTTCGCAGGTCGCGGCGCAAAGTTTTCGTCCGACGAGCTTTCGAAATTACAGCAACATAAAATCGAGACGCTGTATCTTGTTTCGTCAGAGACGTTGCGAAAGAGAAATCATTTCCAAAAATATTTTCGCTCGCGAAATGATCACTTGATCGAGTTGGACCACCTCAATGTGAGAAAGAGGTTGCAAAAAAAATCTTCCTAAATATAATGCCAGTCCCTTACTAGTTCAGAGGTGGGCGCACTGGCGATCGAGTTGACGAGTCATTGAGTTAGATAGATGCAATTATTCATCCTCGCAAAACAAACGTCAGCTTTCCTGCGACAACCTCGCCACGCATTGTTAGTCAATGCGTCGGTGCGTGAGGGCGTTGTCACGCAATGACTAAATTAGCGTGGCCATCGACGGCGGATTTTTTCCGGCGCACATCCGGAGTACATCGCCAACATTAGTCACAGAGGGTTCGAACGGGCCAGGGGTGCAGGACGGCTTGTCCGTCTGCAGGGGCGGGCATTTTTGTCTCAGGATTGCGTATCAAAATCATCTTAGTGGAGCGTACAGAGTGACCAGACCAGCGGAAGTAAACGTGGTTGAATTGAAAAGATGCCCACGGTGCGAAGAGTCGCTGCCGCAATCAGACTTCGGCGTGTGCCGCGCCCGCAAAGACGGTCTGAATCTTTATTGCAAGAGTTGCATTCGCCAGAAGATCGCCCAAAGCCGGCAAGCTTTGCGCGAATACAAAAATGCGCGGGTCAAGCATGGAGCGACTGTAGGACCGGACAAGTCCCGCGTGTCCATTGACGCCAAATCGGGCTTCTCGCCGCGTCGCATAGCGCGAATGCTGAGAAAGCTTTCGCCCGCCGACCGCGTGCGAGAGGCTATTCGCTGCGGCGCCGAAACCCAAACGGAGATTGCCCATGTCACCAGGCTTCCGAAAGACGAGGTTTGCGACGCGTTGGCGAACCTTCTTCTTTGGACCCGTGAGATTCGCACTCAGGTCATTAGCCACACGCGACGATACTTCATTAATGAGGCTTCCGAGGAGTTGCTCAAAGCCCGCGAAGCCGCGGAAGCCAAGAGAAAGCACGGCTTGAATCCTTCGTTTAGTTCAGTGGAAGTATTGATGCCAGGTCGCAAGCCCTCGGCCAAAGGCAAGAAACATTCAGTGAAGACAACCGCCGGCGATGAGGCGAAGGAAAAGAGCGCTTAGATACGTCCGTAACGACTCATTCGTCAAACGCGGCCAGAACTTCTTCAGCGTGCTCTTCCGGCTTCACCTTGTTGAAGATCTTTTTAATTTTCCCCTTCTCGTCGATCAGGAACGTCATGCGGTGAATTCCCATGTACGTTCGTCCCATGAACTTTTTCTCGCCGTAGACGCCAAACCCTTCGGCGATTGTCTTGTCAGTGTCGGCCAGCAAGCGAAAAGGCAAATCGTATTTCTCAGCGAACTTCTTATGCTTCGCTTCAGTATCGAATGAAACACCCAGGACCTCGATGCCGCGCTTTTTGAACTTTGCGAATGAGTCACGGAACGAGCAAGCCTCTTTGGTGCATCCGGGCGTGTCGTCCTTGGGATAAAAGTAAAGCACGACCTTCTTACCGCGGAGGTCTTTGAGGCGCACGGTCTCTCCTGCTCCGTCGCGCACAGTGAAGTCGGGAGCTTTGTCACCTTGTTTTAGTTTCGCCAAAATGTTTTTGAATCCTAGTGTGGAATGAAAGAACGTTCCGGGATTCTAACGATTTCAACCGAGTCCCCGCAACGACAAATGATCAAGAAAAAAATAGCGTCAAAGAAAAGCAGCCCGAAGAAAAAATCTGCAAAGAAGATCGACGGCTCCGGCTTGTGGCTGGTAAAGCAGGAACCGGAAACGTATTCATGGGACGATTTCGTGCGCGACGGCCGCACGGATTGGACGGGTGTACGAAACTTCCAGGCCCGGAACAACCTGCGAGAAATGAAGGTGGGCGATCGCGTCCTGTTTTATCATTCCGGCACCGGCAAGTGCGTGGTGGGAATTGCGGAAGTCGCCAAAGCGGCGTATACCGATCCGACTGCCGACGACCCGCAGTGGGTGGCCGTTGATCTCAAACCCGCGAAGCCGCTCAATGAAGCCGTGCCTTTGGCTTCGATCCGTTATAACGCCAAGCTGGCCAACCTGCCGCTGATTCGCCAATCGCAACTGTCAGTGATGCCTCTGACAAAAGACGAGTTCGAGACGATTGTCGGAATGGGCGCAGGGAAGAAATCCCGGAAGAAGTGATTGCAGCCTCTCGGATCGTTTAGAGTCGGGCTACTGCCCGACCAGCGGGCGGTAGCCCGCTTCTAAACATGAAATTAGGGTCAGCCTCTTCTAATAAACTTTGCCGCCAGCCAACCGGCCGGAACGAACAGCGCCAAATGAATCCAATCGTACCCACCGGTCGTGTTGCCGCCATAGTGATTGCTGATCATAAGCAAAACCAGTGGCACGGCCATGAAGGTGTTCTGCTTTGATCGTAGCTTGGCTTGGGCGGCGAGCCCTTCATCCGGTTTTTTCCCGGCCTTGATGGCCTCGATCATCTTCTTCTGCGCCGGCAGGATTCGCATCCAGACATTTGCCGCCATGATCGTGCCGAAGATAGCGCCTATATGAATGTAGACGGCGCGGCCGCTCAACACGCGGGACAATCCGTAGGCTGTGCCCACGATCAGCATGTAAGCGACTACCGCGAACAGCTTTTCGTTGCGACCCAGGGGCGAGATCATCAACATGTCATAGATAAGCCATCCAAACACCAACGCGCCGACGCCGACGCCGATGGCGGCGCCGATGCTGATGTTTGAAACGTCACGGTCGACCAGAGCTCCACCGCCGAGGTAGTAAATGATGACGAGCAGCGCCATGCCGCTCAACCAGGTGGTTGCCGCTTCCCAGCGAAACCAATGCAGTTTGCGCGAAAGCTCGTCGGGTACCTTACGCTTCTCGACCCTATAGAAGCCGCCGCTGTGAACCATCCAGAGCTGCGCCGCGCTGCCCGTCGCGCGCACGGCTTTTTCTTCTTCGGTCAGCCGCGCATCCAGCCAGGTAAAGTAATACGTCGTGCCGACCCACATGATGCCGGCGAACACGTGCACCCACCTCGCGATCAGGCTGAGCCATTCATGGATAGTTGGATTGATGTTCATAAAGAAAAGTGGCACAGACTTCAGTCTGTGATTTGTAGTCGCGAACACAGACTGAAGGAACCTCTGATTAAGTGTCTTCGACGCGTAGCGTCGGATGAATTTAGCCCGGCGTTTCAACGCCGGGTAAAGGTGCACGAAGTCTTCGCGTCGCATAGCGACGCCTGAAACTAGTGCGAATTCAATTGTCGCTAGGCGACAAGGCCGGCTTAACCAACTGATCCCGGCGTTGAAACGCCGGGCTAAACTCATACCGACGCTACGCGTCGAAGCCACTTGTCCAGAAGTTCCTTCAGTCCGTGATTTGTACGTCGCGAACACAGACTGAAGTCTGTGCCACTCAGCTTCCGCGGTACGTGGAATAACCAAACGGATTCAACAGCAAAGGCACGTGATAGTGCTGCGCCGGATTGTCAAACTTGAAAACGATTGTTACCGAGGGGTAGAAGCTTTCCGTATCCTGCGCGGCAAAGTACGTCGCCGTATCGAAGATCAGTCGATAAACGCCGGTAGCCAGCGTGATTTCTTCCGCAACCAGATCAGGGATTCTGCCGTCCGCGTTGGTTGTGCCTTTTCCGACTAACTCCCAACCACCGGCTGCTTCGATTTCGAGCGTGACCGGCATACCCTTCGCCGGCCGCCCCCGCGAAGTATTCAGAACGTGTGTCGTGATCGCGCTCACTGGTTAATCAGTTTCTCCAATCTCAGTCGAGTGATCTTTCGTTGTTCATCAGCAGCAATTCGCAACTCCGCTTCAGTATCGTTCTGCAATCGCTCAGTCAAAATCGCAAGCATCTCTGCGGAAGTCTTTCCGGTCGCGCAAATAATGAAGATGAAACCGAAGCGCTGTTCGTATTCCTGGTTTCGGGCCGCGAGCTCGGCCTTTGTCTCTGCCGCAGCATTAGCGACGCCCGACTGTTCCTGCGCCGACCAGGTTTGAGCCTGCGCTGATTGAACCGCTACGGCTTTCTGCTCGCCGATCTTCGGGTGAGCGCGAAAGGCCTCGAGCCAGTCCGGCTCGCTCAAAGACCACCAGATGCTTTCGGCCGCTCCAAGGAGCCCATCGACGTCTGCGAATGGTCGGGCGTTGGTCATCTCTCGAGCCCAACGCGCCGAGCCGCAGCACTTCAGCAGTTCGGCAGCAGCCTCGCTGTTTGATAGCGAATTGAGATCTTCGAGCCTCAATGACGAAATAATTGTAGGGGCAACCCTTGTGGTTGCCCGCTCCTTGGTTCGGGCAGGGACAAGCCCTGCCCCTACATTAATCTTCAATCGTTCCAAAGACTCGCAGTCTGCTCACGCCGCCATCGGGGAAGATATTAAAGCGCACGTGCGAGACGAGTCCCGTCTCCATGACTTCGTCAAACAAGTGCCGCGTGTGGGACTGCAACTTCGTGCGCGCCAGCACAGGCTTCCAAATAAACTCCGGGTCTTGCAGAGTTTCGAGCGGCAGATCGACCGCGAGGCAGCTTTCCAGCGAACAGCTTTCGGGAAAATTTCCTTTGAAGTACGAAGTGTCCACTTCCAATCGTTTAATGTGGCCGGTTGCGCCCAACTTGATAATCGTCCAGTCGTGCCCCGGGCCCCGGCGCCGTTTCGTTTCCCAGCCATCGCTCATGTTCGCGGCCTGCCCCGGCATGATCAGATTGTGCCGGTGCCCAAAAAACATGTCGCTGCACGACAGCACGATCCCACCATTCTCAACCGCCGCCAGATCGATTTCGCCGCCGATCTGTTTGAGACGATTCCAATCAGCCACGACCTCGCCAAAAACGCGGAGCCGGGCGACGCCTCCATCGGGGAAAATCTTGAAACGCAGATGGGTCCAGCGCGAATCGCCGGCAATCTCGAATGGATTGATCGAGTCGCCGTTAAGATTTGTATTCGGCAGGATCTCGGTCCAGGGTGCGGATTTAGCAGTGAGCTGTTCGGTCGTGGGCAAGCCATCGATGGTGCATGCTTCGAGGGAGCACTGCTCGGGATAGTTGCCTTTGAAATGGCTGGTATCGACAATCACGCCGTGGATCACCCCAGGCAAGCCGAGGCGAATGATGCACCAATCAAATCCCGGCGTGCGGCGGCGACGCGACTCCCAACCGTCCATCCATTTTCCCAGATCGGTGTACTTGCCTTCGATAAAGATCGGGGCTTGCGGCTTCAAAAGATTTTCTTTGGGAGCAAAGAACTCGTCGTTGGCAAACAGCACCGCACCGCCAAGACGTTCGGATGCGAGATCGATTAGTTCAGTAAAGTCCATCGGAGTATTAGCCGCAAAAAGGCACAGAAAGCCCAAAAAGGAGAGTCATGATGGTCTATCCCGGCTGAGAATGTACTTCTTGATTTGAAGTTTCGGTCCGCCGAAATTGATTAGAAGGCCGTGCTCAATTCGAGAGGCGCGAAGATAACCTAACAATTGTGCGATGTGCTCATCAACCAAACTGCGGCACGCCTTCACTTCAACAACAAGGGATCCTGCAACAAACAGGTCCGCGCAAAGATGTCCTAACAACGCTCCGTCCTCATCGAACACATTCAGTGGATGCTGTTGGATAACCTCGATTCCAACCTTCGTTAGGCGATGAGTCAGCGCGTTTTCATAGATCTTCTCAAGATGTCCACTCCGAAAGTATTTATGAATCTCGAAACTGGTCTGTCGAATTACGTCACAGAGCTGGTTAATCTCGAGCTGACTGGGGACCTTTGTATCCTTAGCCGTGAGCAGTCTCTCCACCAGCGGACTTCGATGATCTCTCTCCTGCATTCCTTTGTGCCTTTTGTGCCTCTTTGCGGCTAATTCCTTCCACGCAGAATGGTTTGCCCACCGGGCTCGCTAAATGCGCCGTCATCATAAACCATCTGTCCGCGAAGAAAAGTCTTTTCTACTGTTCCCCGCAGAGTCTCGCCCGCGTAAGGCGTCAACTTGTGACGATGCTGGATCATTTCAGGCGCGACGCGAAACTCGCGGTCCGGATTCCAGATTACGATGTCCGCGTCTTTGCCGACGCTGATGGATCCCTTGCGATGGTCCAGTCCCACCTGCCGCGCGGGCGCGGCGCAAAGCCACTCTGCCAGTTGATTCAGATCGAACCCGCGCGCGCGGCTCTCCGTCCACATCACCGGCAGACGAAGCTGCAAAGAAGAAATGCCTCCCCAGGCTTTCATGAAATCACCCTGCTCGCGCAACTTCATATCCGGCGGACACGGCGAGTGATCCGAAACGACCATGTCGATCGTTCCATCACGTAAAGCCTGCCAGAGTTGTTCGCGGTTTTCGCGCTCGCGGATCGGTGGGCAGCACTTGAATTCAGTAGCCCCATCGCGAATGTCCTCGGCCGCAAAATGGAGATAGTGCGGACAGGTCTCGACGGTGAGGAGCGCGCCGGTTGCTTTGGCTGCACGTAAAGTTTCCAGCGCATCTGCCGACGAATGATGAACGACGTGAATTCGACAACCAGTTTCGCGGCCCAGACGAAGCATTAACTCCACCGCTTCATTTTCCGCGGCCCGCGGGCGGGAATGCACGAACGCTGCGTAGGATCGAACATCGGTGCCGAGTTCCAGTGATATCTGACAGCAAGCTGCTTCGATCGGACCTGGAACTTCAGCATGCACGATCAGCATGGCGCCCAGCCGCGCCAGTTCGGGCATAGCTTCGCGGAGATCGCTTTCAGTGACGTTGGGAAATTCGTCAACACCGGAATGAACCAGGAAACATTTGAAGCCGACCACGCCCGCAGCCCAGAGCCTGGACAGTTCGCCTACATTACCAGGCACGACGCCGCCCCAGAACGCGCTGTCGACCATTAGCTTGTCGCGCGCCGCGTCCAGTTTTGCGTTCAAACCATCCAGCGTCGTCGTTGCCGGAATCGAGTTGAGCGGCATGTCGACGATCGTGGTCACGCCTCCGGCCGCGGCGGCGCGCGTGGCGGTGACAAAGCCTTCCCACTCAGTCCGGCCCGGCTCGTTGACGTGCACGTGACTGTCGACCAGACCCGGCATCACGACCGAGTTCTCGCCGGCTTCGACTATTTGGCAGTTCGAAGGGACGGCTTCAAATGCAGCGATGGCGACGATACGTCCGCCGCTTACATGGATAGACGCCGGGGCCAGACTATTTTCCAAAACCACCCGGCGTCCACGAATTACAAGATCAATTTGAGGCATGCTGTTCTTTATATCCTGTTTCTAAGGTGAGCGGATTTGCATAAAAAGTCACCGCCAGGAAGTCAGCCAAACGTAGCTGGGGTACAGAACCGCGAGCGGTAGCGAGCGGGATCAGGCTGCTACTTAATCAAGGGCGAATTCATTTATTGCTGAACTAGTCTAGTTGAATAGCCCAGCGTGCTTCCTGATCCCGCTCGCTACCGCTCGCGGTTCTGTAACTTAGGTGCATGCCCGCGAGCGACTTTTTAAGCGGCCCAATTCCCCGGCGGCGGCGGAGGCGAGGCGAAGTTTTGCGAGACTTCGGGAAAGACGCGACGATACGCCACGGCATATGAAGCCAACGAAACCGGCCCGACGAACAGGGCTCCGACATAGCAACACAGCACGCCGAGAATTCCCAGACCGACATTTATCAGCACCAGTCCGAGAATTCCGCCGAGATTTGCCCGGGCCGCCTTGATGCTAAGCTTAACCGCATCAACTCCGGAAAGATTCCGATCAGCAACCAAGGGGAATGAGAACAGGAAGAACAGCGTGACAATCACCGCCACGGTAACAATCACTACGACGAAGACTATATAGAAACCAATGAACCTCAAAACGAATGATGAAGCGTCGTCGGGATTCATTTGCGCGCCTCCGCGCGGCATCGACACCAACATGAAGGCGAACATGATGATGTAAAGCGGCACCATCACCACGACCATCGGAATCATTTGGATCAGCGCCGCAATCAGACTTTGGGCAAAGTAGTCGAAGCCTTTGAACAGCGTGCCGAACTCAACCGGCTCACCTCGCATTTTGCGGAAAAGGCATAGGTAGATGCCCACCATCATCGGCCCGATAAGAACGATGGGGACCGCGCTGCCAACAAATACACCGACAAAAACGATCCCCAAAAACAGCCAGTACTGATCTTTGATTAGGGCCCAACCCTCCTTGATGCATTCGCCTGGCTTGATGACGCCGGTGCGAAACTGAATGTTGTCGGGTGTCATTGTTCTCCTTCAATTGAAAGCCGTGTCAGAAGCTCGACCGTAAGGGAGGGCCGGGCACACGGTCAAGCCCAGGGTCGGTCGAGTAGTGTCTTGGTTTGGTTTAGTGCTTTTTCGCTCCGCGAAGTACGATCCACGAAATCACACGAAACCGAAACGAACAGAAACCATTTCCGCTTCGTGTGTTTCGTGGATCCTCTTATCAGGTCCGCGTCACCGGTTGGACCAGGCAGTGACCTCCTCAGCTTAAGTCCTGGATCCACCCGCTCACGCGGGGGTACTGACTTCATCGGCAACCTAAAGGTTGAACTCTGAACCAAACCCGCACGATTTCATCGAACCGTATTCCCACCAGTGACTGCGCCCGGGCTCCTCAACCAACCCGCACTGCCGATCAATACTTTCAGTTGATTGTTGATTGATTCAGCGTACATCTGCGCGCCCCTTCGATTTGGGTGTCCAATAGCCGCCAGCCGGCACAGCATGATCCGGCTCTCTCGATCTCTCTTTTGCTGTTTGGTCTCGCCCGCCGAAGCCTTGAACGTGTTGTTACAGCTGGAGCCGCGCTGGTTGCGCTGCTCGTCGTTGGTCTTCAGGGTTACTCTGCCCAGCGTCAGGATTACCAGGAGCTTTCTGATCCAGGAAGCATCGAACCCCCACAGGCGCGACTGTGAAGCAGCAAAAGAATACTCGGGCAGAAACTTTACCTCGGCAAACAGAACTCTTTGCCGCGAGCCCCTGGCGGCCAATTGCGCATCGGCCTTGCCGGCGGCGCCGGCCAGCATCTCGTTCGAACCTTCGTACCACTCGCGGGAAACTTCGATCAAACGCGCGTGCAACTGCTTATCATTCATCCGCGCGGTTCCGGTATAGAACTTTTTCGCCAGCGCTCTCATGAAAAGATCTCTGGATGTTTCTTCAGAGAGAATCGGGTAATAGCCGGTGACGATCACATGCGCATTCGGAAACGATCCGGCAATCCGGGTCAGCAGGGCTTCCATCGGCGGGCCGCATTTCTGGCGGGCCAACGCGTGGATTGACTGCGGCGTATTCTCGGCATTCAAAAGCCGGCGCGCATCGAGGTCATTGATGCAGCCATCCACGATTACCAAATCAACCTTCGCCGGATCGGCGTATGCGCGGAGCGCGTTTTCGATCTGATCGTTTACGCTGGGCACCGCGCGGTTCACTTCGCCGTCCAGCACCGGCCCAAGATTGCCGCCCGGTTCTCCGGCTGTGCCGATGACGGCGCCCGAGTGGGCCTCGATTCTTTCGCTCACCGGTCGCCGGTTGTTGGTTTCCAGCCACGTCTTCACCAGGAACCAGGCCTTATGTTCATCCCGCAGGCCCTGCCCCCAGGCGATTGAGTCTCCGAGTACGAGCAGATTTAGCCGCGGGTCTGGCGGCGCAGTCTGACTTTGTGCGCAAACCGGCAGCGCGGAAATGAAGACGATCACCGCGAGGGCGGCGGGGAGGGAATACTTCGCAGAATAGATAATGCGTTTCATGCCAGGGGCTCGCAGCAGATTCTAACGCATGCAGCATAGGAGGTCACGATGTTTAGAGATTGGGTCGTGAATGTATTCCGGAGTTTGCGGCTATGCCGCCTGATGTGCGGAAAGGCTTTGCCTTTCCGAGTTCCGGCTTCTTCTTTTTCTTGGGCTGCGCCCTCAAAGCTGAGGCGTAGCCTCAGCTTCAATGTCCCGCAAACGGAAAGCCATAGGCTTTCCGCACATCAGGCGGCAGAGCCGCGGACTTAAGCCTCCAGACACTGCCGTTTATTCGAATCTGATTTCCTTGCGAGGCAGGACGAGCCACGAAACACACGAAGCCGAAAAATCTTGTTGGCAGTTTGGTGTAATTCGTGGATCGTTCTTGTGCCGGCGATGCAGAGTTTTTGTAATGATTGAAGATTAACCACAAAGACGCGAAGCCACAAAGACATCTTTGAACTTTGTGTCGTTGTGTCTTTGTGGTGAATAGACTTGAGTATGGGTCGCTTCGATTGAAACCCGCTCGCCACCGCTTCCGATCTCAATAATCTCGCGACAGTCCCCGCACGAAATCTTCCAGCAGGTTGAGCGAAACCTGTAGCCGGTAAGATCTGGTCGATCGCAGATCGTCGATGGGAGAAATCTCAGCCGTCAGAGCTGATTTGGCAGCGGTCAGGGTGTTGACGTCAATCACCTGTCGGCGCAGAGCGGTTTCTGTCTGCACGCAACGGATTGGGATTGGCGCGACGCTGCCCAGCGCTATGCGAACGTTAGCGATTTGATCGCCTTCCATCAGAGCAGTGCCGGCAAAACAAATTTTCGAAATCGCCTGGGCCTTGCGTGTGCCGACCTTGCGGTAATAGTGCGACCAATCTTTGGATGCGCGCGGCAGACGAATCGCGCGCAGCAGCTCTTCAGGCCTGATGTCCATCTGCTTATAGCCGGTATGAAAGCTCCGATAGGGAACCGTGCGCGTCCCCTGGGCTGAGACAAGTTCGAGTTCGGCATCATAGACCAGCAACGCCGGTGGCGAATCCGCCGCAGGCGAAGCATTGACAATGTTGCCGCCCAGCGTGCCGCGATTCTGAATCGCCAGTCCGCCGGTTTCGCTCGCAGCCTGGCAGATCATCGGAAATTCCGTCTGCAGCGTTTGGTGGTCCTGGATCTCTGTGTACGTGGTGAGCGCGCCGAGGGTTATGTGACTATCGGTCACTTCAATCCCGCGCAGTTCGGACAGGTTCCAGATGTTGAGATAGTTCTTGTGTGGCAGCTTCCCAGCTTCAAGCAGGACCATAACATCGGTGCCGCCGGCGAATGGTTTCCATCGACCAGACTCGCGCGCGAGCACATTGAGTGCGTCGCCGAGGGTGTCGGGTGTGATCAATTGGTAAGCTGGAACGTAGGCTCTCATTCTGGCTTGGAGATCTCTGCTTCCTTCGGCTGTGGTTCTTCTTTGATGCGAGGCCGGTCCGCTTTTGCGCGGGCGGCAGCCGAACGGGCCGATGCTAACGCTCGCGCGAAATTGTTAAGCTCGCAAGTACGCCTGATTCGCGCGGTGACCGCTTCGGAGGACATGTTAATTGTTTTTCCGCCGCTCATGCCTAACTCCTGAATGTCTGCGTCAACGAGCCGCGAAGCGGCGACAGAGTGTAGCCCCGGGCGTAAGCCCTGGGGATCTGGTCTAAAGAATACCCAAGCCCGCAGAGCAGGCGACAGACTATCCCGTTTAATGAAGCTCTCTGCCTATCGTCGATGTCGATATCGATAAGGAAGGTCTGTCACTCCCTTCAGCGCTCTGGATCAATCATAAATCTTTACGCACCGGCTGATGCCAGAGGTTACTGTCTGCGGCTGCTTCGCTGCTCCCATCTGACTGCGGCGGCTCTATCTTCTTGATCTTGGCTTTCTGCAAAGACAGCCCGAGACGTCGAAGTTGTGATACGCGTTTCAAACGGGTCGTCACAGCTTGCGCGGACATGTCAACCTTCGGCATCTCGCTCACCTCTTTCCAGGGCCTTGATATCGTCCAGATCGACACCGCTGCGCCTCAGTTGTTTCATGGCGATGAGGCCAACCGCTGATACGATGGAGAGCATTCCGCCTTCCCACTCCGCCTGAACGCGAGAATCCCATGCGAGCTGCACCGCAGGTGTAACGAGCAGCAAATCCAGCGTCAACAGATCTCCCGTGTCAGGATCGATCTTAGATACGCGGCGAATTTCAACTGCCCCGTCTTTGAAGCTGAGATCTTTGCCGCGAATGTTGTAGCCCAAAGCTCCGGCGACGTCCAACGCCCTCGATAACGAGTCCTCCTGAAGAAGAAGATCGATGTCGATTGTAAACCTCGGCCGATGATGCACGGCCATTGCCATGCCGCCGCATAAGGCGTACTCGATGCTCTGTTCGTCGAGCTTCGCTACCAGCTCTCGTAACTCGTCAAATATATCTAACATTGCCGCTCACTTCTGACACGCCCGCACCACTGATGCAAAAATCTTCATATAGCCCGTGCAGCGACAAAGATTCCCTGCCAAACCCGTGCGAATTTCGAGTTCAGTCGGATTCGGATTTCGCTTTAGCAGATCGACTGCAGCCAAAACCATTCCGGGCGTGCAGATGCCGCACTGTGCACCGCCGCATTCAATGAAAGCCTGCTGCACCGCATGCAATTGATCTTCGGTAGCAACGCCCTCGATGGTTTGAATCGACGCGCCGGCAACCTGCAAGACCGGCACCAGACAACTGTTGACGATCCGGCCGTCGATCATTACCGAGCACGCGCCGCACTCTCCTTCACCACAACCTTCCTTGGTGCCGGTCAGACGCAGCTGCTCGCGCAGCACGTCGAGCAAGCGCTCCATCGGATACGCATGCAGAGTCCTGCTCTCGCCGTTGACCGAGCAGTGAACAGCGCTCTTGGAATTCATGCTGACCTTATCCATAGCCAATTACTCAAGCGCGTGCGTTGCTCACTTGGGCGAAAACACCAGCAGAAATAACAGTCCGAACAGAATCGCCAGACCTGAAGCGCCGATGACAATGTATAGCATTGCCCTGGACGTTTGGACGAGGAAAGACTCGCTCGGATCTTCGGGATTGTAATGGACGGTCACCTGGTCGGCGAATGACTCAGCTCTCTTCTGTGCCCACTTTTTGGTGTTGTGCTGTGGCAGCTGAATGCGTTTCGGCCGAATGCGATCGCTGGTGAATTGCTTACCTGAAACTTCGTAAACGTACTTTACCAAAGGCGAATGGCGAAACGCGGGCGGACCCGTGGAGGGTACGTCAGGTAGAAACGTGCCACGCTCGATCACTCTTCCTTCAGTCGTCGGCCACTGATTGAGCCGGGTACGATTTCTTAACTGCTTGAAACCCACCCAAACTCCGACCGAGCCTATCAGGAAGGAAAACGCGGCGCTGATGATTCGTTCCATAAGAGCAGGCGGATAGATGAAGGCGACAGAGCGAGGGAGTCAGTACCGGGAGCGGTAGCGACCGGGTCCTCAATTCACGCGACGGTCAGCCTAACGACCCGGTCGCTACCGCTCCCGGTACTGACCTCATCACTCAGCGCTCTCCCAAATTACCGCCGGCGAGTATCGTGAAATCTATTTAACTAACCAACTCTTCCATTAACGCTTCCGGCATCAATGGAATCTGTTTGAAACTTTCGCCCGTCGCATTCTCGATCGCGCTAAGGATCGCGGGCGCCGGTCCGTCCATAGGCAGCTCGCCGATTCCCTTTGCTCCGGCCGGGCCATAGGCGTAAGGGTTCTCTTCAAAATAAACCCGGATCGGCGGAATGTCGGCGGCGGTCGGCATGATGTAGTTAGTCATCTGGCCATTTTTCATCCGGCCATTTTCCCAGACCACGTTTTCGTAAAGCGTCATTCCGATTGCCTGCGCGACCCCTCCTTCAATTTGTCCGGCGGCAAGCACGGGATTGATCACGCGCCCGACTTCCTGCACTGCGACAAAGTCATCGACGTGGGCTTCATAGGTCAAAGTGTCCACCGAAACTTCCGCGACATAGACGGCCCAGGCAAATGCGCCATAAGCATCGCCCTGATACTTTTCGTCGTCCCAAAAAACATTCGGCGGCGGTTGATACTTGCTGAAAGATTTCAAGGGGCCGAATTTGCCGATGTAGTCAGCGCAGGCTTTCTGAAACTGAAGCTGAGTGAACTGTTCCGTCAGCAAGCCGCTGCCTACGAGCGTCTGTTTCAACCCCAGCACAGCTGATTCAACCAGCTTGCCGACGATCATGCAGGTGCGAGAGGCGACGGTGGGGCCGCTGTTGGGAACCTGGGCCGTATCGGGCTGTGCGACTTCGAAGAGATCGTAATCGAGGCCGAGCGCCTCGGCGGCGATCTGCGCAAAGATAGTATTTGTTCCCTGACCAATCTCGGTGCTGGCTGCCAGGATTCTGATCCGGCCTTCCGGTGTCGCTTCCGCGCCGACAACGGATTGCAGATAAACTTCACCCGAACCAGTAAACCCAGCGCCGTGCATAAAAGAGGCGAACCCAATACCTTTCTTGATCCTGGGAGCGCCGACATCCTGTCGGCGATTCGCGGGCATCCTGCTCGCTCTGCTCTGATTCTCTTTCGCGAAGCGTTCGCGTTTGGCGTGATAGTCAGTCAACTGGAAAGCTCGATCGAGCAACCCTCCCATATCAACCTTCTCGTGAATAGTCTGATTGGTCGCGGTCGTCTCGCCTTCAAAGATAAAGTTGCGGCGGCGAAACTCTTCGGGAGTCAGCCCCAAAGTCCGCGCAACTTTATCGAAGTGACGCTCAAGCGCAAAGATACTCTGCGGCGCCCCAAACCCTCGAAAAGCGCCGTGCGGCGGCATGTTCGTAGCGACCGCCGTGCTCTTGATTCTTACGTTTGGACAGAAGTAAGGACCGGCAGCGTGAATCGTTCCGCGCGATAAAACCACCGGCGACAGAGTGCAGTAAGCGCCGCCGTCGATCACGAAATCGATCTCCATCGCCAAAAGCTTTCCGTCGTTGGTGACCGCGGTTTTGTGTCTGGTGCGTGAAGGATGGCGCTTGGTTGTGGCGACCATGTCTTCGGCGCGGTCATAGATCATCTTGACCGGCCGGCCCGACTTCCACGCCAGCAGCGCCGCGTGGCCGGCAATCATGGAAGGGTATTCTTCCTTACCGCCAAAGCCGCCGCCGGTCTCAGTCTGAATCACGCGAATCTTCTCTTCCGGCAAACCAAATAACTTGATTAGAGCTTTGTGGACATAGTAAGGACACTGCATCGATCCCCAGACAGTCACGCCGTCGTCTGCATTAGCCAGGGCGATCGCGCCGTTGCTTTCGATATAGAGTTGTTCCTGCGCTCCGGTTTCATACTCGCCTTCGACGATGAAATCTGCCTTGGCCCACGCGTCGTCGACGTTGCCTTTGTCGACCAGGAACTTTTTAAAAACGTTGTCGTCGCCCCAGATAATTTCCTTTTGCGCCAGAGAATCCTGCAAACAGAAGATCGCGGGCAGCTCTTCATATTCGATCACAACATGACGACGTGCTTCTTCAAGTAAGTACTTGTCGTGATGAGCAAGAAGGACGATTGCCTCTTCCGGATGATTCGTGACTTCATCAGCGAGATACGGCTGGTCGTTGAGGATCAGCGCGACGTAGTTTTCACCAAGCTTCAGGTCGCGAATGTCTTTCGCGGTAACGATCGTGAATTCATCCCACGGAATGTTGCGGTCAGAACCGCCTGCGGTAGCGGGCGGTTGATCGAATGAAATGCTCTTGATGCGACCACGCGGAATCGAACTGCGCACGGTGACCCCGTGCAGCATGTTGGGAAAACTCAGATCATCAACGTAAAGCGCCTGGCCGGTAACTTTCTTCCGGCCTTCTTTGCGGGGGATTGATTTGCCAACGAGGTTCATGTTTAGAGTCAGACCGTTACAGAACCGCGAGCGGTAGCGAGCGGATGCTAAGGACAACGTTCGTTATTCCACCGGAGTCCATGAAGTCGTAGCAAAGGATGCGGCAGTTGACTCTAGCATCCCGTCGCTATCGCTCGGGGTTCTGTATCGTCGCTTCAATCCAAAGGTTCACCTTGATCTTCTCGCACATAAGCGATCGCCTCGGTTAATGCATCCTCAGTCCAAAGATAACGCTTGCTTCCACGATGAGCCCACGGACTTTGATCACTATTCCAGCAATTCGCCTCCCGCATCTTCCGTGTAGCGTTGGCTTTGAGAGCTGTCATCACTCGGTCAGGTGGACAGTTGGCGGTTACAACCGCATGAACATGATTGCTGCGAACATTGCTAGCCCACAGGCACCACTTTCTAACGTCACAAGCTTCTAAAATCGCAGCTTCAACCAGCTTCCTCTGCCGGCTCTTCAACTTCACCGGCGGTTGACTTAGAGTGCGTCGATTATACAGCCAGCGGGCTTTGTCACCAGCCAATCGAGGAGTTCCATATGTTTGGTGAGAGCGATCAACTGAACCAGGTCGCCCATGTAACCAAGTGCCGTAACAACGAAAAGTTATTAAGTAGCCAAAAGGAATGTGGTCGTCTCGGAATTCTTTGGGAGAGGGCATGATCCTAAAGGTGACTTTAGCATCCCCTCGCTGCGCTCGGGGTTCTGTAACGCCGTGTGGCCATTGAGATCTCAAATTGCGATGTCAAAGTTCTATAATCAAATCTCAACCGCCACACGCGGCGCGCCCGCCTGCTCGCGCGAGTGCATTGTCTCAGCATTGCTCGTGATCCGGGTCGGATACTTTTCGTTCCAGCAGGCGACGCAGGCGGAGTTCGGATCGATGCCGGTGGCTTCCAGCATGCCCTCCAACGAGAGATAGCCGAGCGAGTCGGCTTCGATAAAATCGCGGATGCCCTCTACGGAATAATTTGCGGCGATCAGTTCTGATTTATTCGGGGTGTCGACGCCGTAATAGCAGGGGCTGATGGTCGGCGGACAGGAGATGCGCACGTGAATCTCTTTCGCGCCGGCTTCGCGCACCATGCGCACGATCTTTTTTGAAGTCGTGCCGCGAACGATCGAATCGTCGATCAGGATGATGCGTTTGCCTTCGATCAAATCGCGCACGGGATTCAGCTTGATGCGTACGCCAAAGCTGCGAATAGATTGCCTGGGCTCGATGAATGTTCGGCCGACATAGTGATTGCGCACCAGGCCGAAACGAAAAGGCAGCCCGCTCTCAGACGAATAACCAATCGCCGCCGGCACGCCTGAGTCAGGCACCGGCACTACAATGTCAGCGTCCGCCGGTTGCTCGATCGCCAGGCGCTTGCCCATCCGGTGCCGAGAAAGATTTACCGATTGACTAAAGACGAGCGAGTCGGGACGCGCGAAGTAGACATGCTCAAAGATGCACATCGAATGCTGCTGCGCCGTCAGCGGACGCGAAGAGCGCAAGCCGTCTTCGTTGATGATTACCATCTCGCCGGGTTCGATGTCGCGCACGTACTTGGCGTCGATGAGATCGAAGGCGCACGTTTCGGAAGCGACCACCCAGGCATCACCCAAACGACCGAGCGCCAGCGGACGAAAGCCGCGCGGGTCGCGAATCGCAATCAACTCAGTCGGCGTCAGAAAGAGCATTGAGAAGGCGCCTTCGGTTTGACGCAGGACTTCGGGAATGGCTTCGGCCACGCTGGCGGCGTGAGAGCGGGCTACGCCATGCAGAATAACTTCGGTGTCAGAGGTCGAGGAGAAGATCGCGCCCTCGCGCTCGAGCTTCTTTCGTTCCTCGCGGGCGAACGGCAGATTGCCGTTGTGACAAACCGCGATCTGACCATGCTGGCAGGTGACCAGGAAGGGTTGGCACTCGCGCAGCGAAACTTCACCGGCGGTGGAATAGCGAACGTGACCGATCGCGCTCGCTCCCGGCATGCGATCCAGACGAGTTTGATCGAAAGCTTCCGAGACGTAGCCCATGTCTCGTTCTGAAACCATCTGACTGCCATTGGCAACGGCGATGCCGCACGACTCCTGTCCGCGGTGCTGCAACGCGTACAGACCGAGATACGTCATGCGGGCTGCTTCGGTATGTCCGTAAATCCCGAACACGCCGCATTCTTCATGGAGCTTGTCATCCCAAAGATTATTCACGGTTTGAGATTATCGCGCATTCGCATCGCGTTCAACCAGAGTCGCGCGGTTGGTGGTTTAGTTTAGAGTTCAAGCTTTAGCTTGTGCCTGCTAACGGCAACCTGAAGGTTGAACTCTGAACTCGTGTGGGCCTCATTATCACGTAGCTTAAGGCCGGTGAAGTTTGAGAGGCATACGAGGAAACCGTTTGAAACGGTTTCCCTATCGAACCCACTAACTAATCACCGGGGTAAAGCCTCGGTGCTAATAAGAAGCTGCTTGCTTCAACTGGATCGAGTCTTTAATAATCGAGCTTCGATGATATAAATAACTCGATCTGTAACGGCCCGGTATCGATGGTATCAATTGGTGAGAACTGAAAATTCGATTATTACGGTAATCAAAATCTTCCTCGGCGCCGCCCTGGTGGTTTCGCTTTTCGGCGCCGGTTGGAATGTCTACCGCCGTTTGCCGCCCGACGGGTCGCGGCCCCGGTCTGAAACGTTCGATCCGAATGCTAACTCAATAGTTACCATCGTTCTCCATAGCGACTCGGCGTCCGCGCCGGTCAACACACAAGTTGAGATCTACCCGATCGACTTTGCGACCGCGCAGAAGGATTTTTCCACCGTGTTGAGGCCCGGAAAAAGCTTCGATGATTTTCTGGCGCAAAGGATCAAAGGACTGGCGCCGGTGCGCCCGCAGCTCGATAGTTATGGACGGGCAGTGACGAAGTTGGCTGAAGGTAATTGGTGGATCAGAGCCACGGCTGCTTTGGCCGGCGGCGAAAGGCTCGAGTGGCGAGTGCCCCTTAAGGTCCTTGGTCGCGGACAGACGATCGAACTGACTGTCGAAAATGCCTACGAACGTACCAAGACGTTTTGAAGGATGTCAGTGGTCGCCTAGTTCGATTTTCTTTGCGACTTAAGTATTGGCTTAGCGCCTTTGGGTAAAAACTCACATCGAAAGATTTGTTTCTCGCAAAGGCGCAAAGAGGATCGGAAGGCGCAAAGAAAGAAACTATCTACTGCCCGGTGTATTGATCGAATGCTATGAAAGCTCTGCGCTACGAGAATCAAAAGCTCTCAGTGAGTGATGTCTGCCGACCTGACGACCCTGGCGAAGCGCTGGTGCGGGTAACGCTCTCGGGAATCTGCAATACCGATTTAGAGATCACGCGCGGCTATGCAGGCTTTGAAGGAACGATCGGGCATGAGTTTGTAGGCGTAATCGAAAGCTTGCCCGAGGTGTCAGAAGCCCGACCGTCAGGGAGGGCTCCTAATGCAACCGAGCCCTCCCTCACGGTCGGGCTTCTGAAACGGGGCCAACGCGTCGTTGGTGAGATCAACGCCGGTTGCGGCAGTTGCGATCTTTGCCGCGCGGGAGATTCGCGTCATTGCTCAAACCGCACCGTGCTGGGCATCGTCGGTCGCGATGGCGCGCATGCCGAATTTTTGAAGCTACCGGTTGCAAACCTGCTGCGGGTTCCCGACGAAATTTCCGACGAGCGCGCAGTCTTTACCGAACCGCTCGCTGCCGCCTGTGGGATTCTCGAGCGCGCACGGATCGACGATCAGACCAAGGTCGCGGTCATAGGCGACGGCAAACTCGGCTTGCTCTGCGCGCAAGTGCTCAACGCCACCGGAGCTTCGGTAACTCTGTTGGGAAAGCATCGGAACAAGCTTGAAATCGCCGGCCGCCGTGGGATCGAAACGCTCACTCTCGATAAAGCAAAGAAGCGGACCCGCGAGTTCGATGTGGTGGTCGAAGCTTCAGGTTCAGCGGCGGGGTTCGATCTGGCGCTCGATCTGCTGCGTCCGCGCGGCACTTTGGTTCTGAAGTCTACTTTTCATGGCGCGACGAATTTGCACGCGGCCCGCATTGTGGTGGATGAAATCAGCGTGGTTGGATCCCGCTGCGGCCGGTTCGCGCCGGCGCTGGAACTGCTTAAAACAAACGCCGTTGACGTCGAAAGCCTGATTAGCGAAGAGCACTCGCTAAACGATGGGCTGGCGGCCATCACCCGGGCCGGCGAACCTGGCGTGCTGAAAATTCTGTTACGGCCCTGAAAGTCGTACTCCTCCCGCACACCGGGCTGTAGACTTCTAGTTTTTCCCCCGCCCTTTCGCTATACTGCCTATACTGCCTATACTGCTTCCCCCGAGATTGAAGACGTGGCACTACCCTGAGCTGAAACCCGTTCAAGAGAAATTTGTAAGGCGGTGAATTATGTTTGAGTCTTTCAAAGAAACCACTGGCGACGAAGCGACCCTCCTGCGGAAACTGCGGGTGTGGATCGCGGTGATGGCGGTTGCCTGCGTGCTGACGGGCGTTGGGATCGGCGCGATCCTGGCAGGTCGTCCGGCGGTCGCTCAGGAAGGAGTGCAATCCGCTGCCCGGGCGCCGGAAGCGCTCTCCGCTTCGTTCGTAGAGATCGCCAGCCGGGTCGAGCCGGCGGTGGTGAATATCGATACGATGCAGGTCTCAGCCGAACTCGCTGAAAGCGATAACGAAGACAAAGCCGATCGGACTCAGAGCAATCCGCTTTACGACATGTTCCGCCGCCAACCGGCGCGGCCGACCCGGGGCGTAGGCAGTGGATTCATTATCGATCCGAAGGGTTACATCATCACCAACAATCACGTGATCGACGGCGCTACCAGGATTATGATCGGCCTGCTCACGGGCGAGAGATTTCGCGGCAAAGTAATCGGAGTAGATAAAGAAACCGATCTGGCCGTAATCAAGATTGATGCCCCGCATGATCTGCCGGTGATGAAGTTTGGTGATTCCAACTCGACCCAGGTGGGTGATTGGGTGCTGGCGATCGGTTCGCCTTTCGGTCTCGATCAAACGGTGACGGCCGGAATCATTTCCAAAAAGGAGCGCGACTCGCAGGCCTTCTCGAGCTTTCAACGTTTCCTGCAGACGGACGCGGCAATCAATCGCGGCAATAGTGGCGGACCGCTGGTCAACATGCATGGCGAAGCGATCGGAGTGAACTCGCAAATTGCTACCCTGACCGGCGACTATAACGGTATTGGTTTTGCCCTGCCTTCAAACGAAGCAAAGTTTGTTTGCGAACAGATCCTGGCCAGCGGAAAAGTTAAGCGAGGCTTTTTGGGAGTAACATTGGAGTCGGTGCGGGGAGAGTTTGCTCGTGTATACCACCTGCCGGATGTCAGGGGCGCAATAGTGGCCGACGTGCCCTCCGAAGCCGGCACGCAACCGTCGCCCGCGGTTAAGGCCGGGCTGCAGACAAATGACGTTATCGTCGAGTTCAATGGCCAGCCAGTGCAGGATCACAACGATTTGATTGCCAAGGTTGCCGGCACAGCGGTGGGGCAGACGGTCACGATTACATTTCTGCGCGATGTCGACGGCAAACTGGACCGCCGCAGTGTCAGTGTCACCCTGGCCGAACGTCTCGATCCAATCCCGCGTGATGTCGAGCTTCCGAGCTCTAAAGACAAGCCGGAAAGCGTCAAGACCAGCAGCGGGCGAATTGGTTTGACGCTGGCGGAACTGACGCCGCAACAGATTACCGAAAAGCATCTGACCGGCGTGAAAGGGCTTTATGTAAAAGAGGTCGATCCTAACGGACTGGCCGCCGACATTCGGCCTTATGAAATAAATGCCGGCGAAGTCGTCACGCGGGTCAATCGGGTTCCGGTGACGACGCTGGCTGATTTCCAGCGCGTCGTCGAGTCACTGAAGCCGGGCGACGCAATCGTTCTAAATCTTTCGCGGTTCGACCGTTCGTCAAACCCGAATCGCGTGGTCCAGCGAATAGTTCAGTTCACCTATCAGTAAAGCAGAGGTCGGAGGTCAGAAGTCAGAGATCAGAAGTCGGAGGTCAGAGAGTTGGTTTGACTCCGGTGACCTCTCATCCCTGACTTCTGATCTCTGACTTCTGACCTCTGGTCCCTTTATGGCTCAAGCAAAAAAATCGCAAACCGCAGCCCGCGCTACGAAGCGCACGCGCAGTAAGACCTATAACAACTTTATCGGCGGCCGCTGGGTACCGAGCAAGAGCGGCCAGTGGCTGGAAAATCGAAATCCGGCCGACACACGCGACCTGATCGGTCGGTTCCCACTTTCAATCAGCGACGATGTCAGTGCCGCCGTGTCAGCGGCTGTGGCCGCGTTCGATGGCTGGCGCCGCACGCCCGCGCCCCGGCGAGCCGAGATCCTGTTTCGCGTCGGCGAAATCCTGATTCGCGACAAGGCCAAATACACCGCCGACATGACCCGGGAGATGGGGAAAGTTTTGAAAGAAGCGGGCGGCGATGTGCAGGAAGCGATCGACTGCACCTACTATGCGGCCGGCGAAGGCCGCCGTCTGCATGGCTTCACCACCCCGGCCGAGATGCCGAACAAGTTCGCGATGTGCGTGCGCCAACCGGTCGGATCCTGCGGCTTGATCACGCCCTGGAATTTTCCCATGGCGATTCCTTCCTGGAAGATGATCCCTGCGCTGGTCTGCGGCAACACGGTAGTGATCAAGCCGGCGGAAGACACGCCGCTCTCAACTTACAATTTGGTGCGGGCCTGTGAAGAAGCCGGCGTGCCGCCCGGGGTCGTGAATCTGGTCACCGGCTACGGGGAAACTGTGGGCGCGGGAATCACCGGCCATCCTTCACTGCGTTTGATTTCATTCACCGGATCGACGGACACGGGACGGCTGGTGGCCTCGGCGTGCGCCGACCGCAATGCGATTTGTTCGCTCGAGATGGGTGGCAAGAACGCGATCATCGTGATGGACGATGCCGACGTGGACAATGCGGTCGAAGGTTCGGTCTGGGGGGCCTTCGGTACTTCGGGGCAGCGCTGCACGGCATCTTCGCGCTTGATCGTGCACAAGAAAGTCTACAAGAAATTCGCGAAGAAACTGGTTGAGCGAGCCAAAGCTCTGCGCGTCGGCAACGGGGCCGATCCGAAAGTTGAAGTGGGTCCGGTGATCAACTCAGAAGCCGTGCACAAGATCATGGGCTACATCGATATCGGCCAGCAGGAAGACGGCGCCACGCTCGCTTGCGGCGGTCATCATCTGACCAGAGGCGACTTTGCGCGCGGGTATTTTATCGAACCGACTGTCTTCACCGACGTGACTCCGGACATGCGGATCGCGCAGGAAGAAATTTTTGGACCGGTGACTTCCGTCATCCCAACCGATTCTCTGGATGAAGCGATCGAGATTGCCAACGGGGTTCGCTATGGTCTGTCGGCCGCCATCTACACCCAGGATGTAAACCAGGCTTTCCATGCGATGAACGAAACCTATACCGGGATCTTTTATGTAAACTCCGCCACGATCGGCGCTGAGGTTCATTTGCCGTTTGGCGGCACTAAAGCCACCGGTAACGGCCACCGCGAAGCCGGCACCCAGGTCCTCGATATCTTCTCGGAATGGAAGTCGATCTATGTCGACTACAGCGGAACGCTGCAGCGAGCGCAGATCGATAACGCAATAGAAGATATATAAGGCGACTGAGGCTGGGAGCGCGGACATCCTGTCCGCTGTTAGTGAGGCAAGACGTATGGAAAGAGCCAAGCGATTCTTTTGGGCGATTGGCTTCGCCCTGCTTTTCGCTAATCCGTCATTGACGTCTGCCCAGATTGGAAATCCTCAAGCTTCCCCAACACCGGACGCTGACCGTATCTACAAGGGCAAAGAAGTCGACAAGAGAGTGTCGGTTAAGAAAAAGCCGGAACCCAGCTACACAGACTATGCGAGGAACCATGGGGTTCAAGGTACAGTTGTCCTGCGTTGTATCTTCTCCTCGACAGGACAAGTCACAAACATCCATGTGGTTAAAGGGCTGCCTGATGGACTCACCGAACGCGCGATTGACGCCGCTAAGAGGATCAAGTTCAAACCAGCAATGAAAGACGGCCAGCCCGTGTCGATGTGGATGGAACTCCAATACAACTTCCACCTCTAGCTCGGCCCTCCGTCCACTCGCTGGTGTTTCGTTAATTTGAATTCCCTGGTTACTTCTTACTCCTCAGTTGCAAAATCCTCTCCGTTCCCATTAACTAACAACTGACAATTCACCACGGACAACTGACTACCGCCAATGGATCCATCCCGCATTAGAAATTTCTCGATCATCGCGCACATCGATCATGGAAAATCGACTCTGGCCGATCGCCTGCTCGAATTAACGGGCGCTGTGACCGGCCGCGACATGGAGGCGCAGATCCTGGACGATATGGATCTCGAGCGCGAGCGCGGCATCACCATCAAGGCGCACGCCGTGCGGCTGGACTACAAAGCGCAGGATGGCAAGGAGTATGTGCTGAACCTGATTGACACTCCCGGGCACGTCGATTTTTCGTACGAAGTTTCGCGTTCGCTTTCGGCCTGCGAGGGCGCGCTGCTGATCGTCGATGCGTCGCAGGGAGTCGAGGCGCAGACCCTCGCCAATACCTATCTGGCAATCGAAAACAATCTCGAACTGATCCCGGTAATCAATAAGATCGATCTCCCCGGCGCTGAACCCGAAAAAGCCATTGAGCAGATCGAGCACTTCATCGGTTTGGAAACTCACAACGCGATTCTCACCAGCGCCAAGACCGGCGTCGGAGTCGCCGAGGTCCTGGAAGCGATTGTGCGCGACGTGCCGCCGCCCAAGGGCGATCCCAACGCTCCGCTCAAAGCTTTGATCTTCGACAGTTGGTACGACTCTTATCGCGGCGTGATCGTCTTATTCCGCATCATCGACGGCACGATTCGCCCCGGGATGAAGATTCGTTTCTTCAACGCCGGGCGCGATTACCAGGTCGAGACATTGGGAGTGAATCGCCCGGGACCAAAACCGATCGATCAGTTGAGTGTCGGCGAAGTTGGTTTTCTTACCGCTTCGATCAAGACGGTTGCCGACGTGCAAATCGGCGACACCGTTACCGAAGCGGCCCGCCCAACCAAAGAACCCTTTCCCGGCTATCAGGAAATCAAGCCGATGGTCTTCGCGGGTCTCTATCCGATCGACACGAACCAATACGAAGAGCTGCGCGATGCGATGGACAAGCTTCGTCTTAACGACGCTTCATTTTTTTACGAGCCCGAGTCGTCAACCGCGCTCGGCTTTGGATTTCGCTGCGGCTTTCTCGGGCTGCTGCACATGGAGATTGTTCAGGAACGGCTCGAGCGCGAGTTCAATCTCGATCTGATCACAACCGCTCCCGGCGTGCGCTATGTAGTGACCACGACCGACGGTAAGGTGACGGAGATCGACTCGCCGGCAAAGATGCCTGACCCCGGCCGTATTGTAAAAATTGAAGAGCCGGCCATTCGGGCCACGATTCTTACGCCTGAAGAACACCTGGGCGGAATCCTGGCTTTGCTGGAAGAAAAACGCGGGCAGCAAAAGGGCTTTGAATACATCACGTCGAATCGCGTAATGCTGACTTACGAGCTGCCGCTGAACGAGATCGTGCTGGATTTTTACGATCGCTTGAAATCAACTTCGCGTGGGTATGCTTCGCTCGACTATCACCTCGCGGGTTATTGGGAGAGCGATCTGGTCAAGCTCGATGTGCTGGTGGCCGGCGAACCGGTTGACGCGCTGTCTCTGGTTCTGCACCGCGACACCGCCGCCGCTAAGGGTCGGGCTCTGGCAACGAAGATGAAGGAACTGATCCCGCGCCAGCTTTTTGAAGTCCCAATCCAGGCAGCCATCGGCGCGAAAATCATCGCCCGCGAAACGGTGAAGGCAATGGGCAAGAACGTAATCGCCAAGTGCTACGGCGGCGACATCTCGCGCAAACGCAAACTGCTCGAGAAACAAAAAGAAGGCAAGAAGCGGATGAAGAAAGTCGGGCGGGTAGAGATTCCGCAGGAAGCTTTTCTGGCGGTGTTGAAAGTGAATGAGTAGTGGTGGTTCTTGACGCCTCAGTTTTTCGCGGCTAATTTTAATCCTTGAAAAAGAGATCAATATAAGCGTTGGCGGTCAACTCTTCCAAGGTCCTAGGTTGAGGAGCAAAGGAAGCGCTATTGAACCTTTCTTCAAGCCAACTATCGTAGCTTACTATGAGCGAGAAAAACGTGGATGGAGGTATAAGCGCATGAGTAGAGTCGACACGTCGGAAAAAGATGCAGTAGGCCAGAAAGCCGAGGACACCTTGGTCCGGTTGATTGCCGACCAGCGCATTATGCCAATCGACGACCTTGACGCACTTGCCGCTTTGTGGCCCGCCGACGATGATCCGGATGCTTTGATGAACTTCGTTCTGTCAGAACGACAGACGCGACTGCAACTCAATGCTGAGGATCAGCACACCAAATGAGCACGGTCTTACTCGACACGACCGTCGCCAGCTTGCTACATCCAAAGAAAGCGAATGATGCATTGCGTGTTCAGTACGAGACGCATATGGAAGGCCAAATCCTGGCTGTCAGCTTTCAAACGGTTGCCGAGCTGTGGTCGTGGGCAGAAGAGAACGATTGGGGAACGACGCTGCGTGCGGGTCTCGAAATCTTTCTACAGAAATTTCTGGTGATTCCCTACGATCCAGAGTTGCCGAAGACCTGGGCGCGACTTACCACGCACTGCAAGCGAATCGGCAGAAGGTTAGAAGCGGGAGATGCCTGGATAGCAGCCAGTGCAGTTCACTACAAACTCGTTCTTCTAACGCGTGACCTCGATCAGGTAGGCTTGAATTTTCCCGACTTGAAGACTATTTATTACTCTTAGCATTGCGTTTGTTTGGCGCACCAAGGTCGCTTGGGTGGATTGCTCATCTGCCTCCTTTCATTTGGCTTACGCTGATCTCTGGGAGCTACAACGTGGTAAGAATTGAACAACTGGCCGAAGCAGCCCTTAACCAGGACGCCTTCTCGCTCCGAAGTCTGACGCAGGAGTTGTTGGGCGAGCATCCGACGCTGAAAGACTTTCCCCGACCTGTGGCAGTTGACTTTAAAACGCTTGCTGCGGCAGCAGCCCTGATTGAGCTATTCGCCCTGCGCTTACATCCAGAGCCGCCCGCTTGGACCCGGGAGATAGGTGCTTTGCCGGAACCGATATATTTGGTAAAAGCGGCCGCAACCATGAAGCACCTGCGGACGTTGTGTGAGCGCGAAGCTCCCGAACCTTTGCGCAAACGCGGATTCTACGCGCCACCTAAGTTTCTCGAGAGTGCATGAAGAAAGTCGGCCGGGTTGAGATTCCGCAGAAGCTTTTCTGGCGAGGTTGAAGGTTAACGAGTGAGATCACTCAAATTCACGGTGGCTTACCATGGAACATCCGACAAGACTTCTTGCGCAATTAACGGTCGGCATAAGTTTGTTAGTGACGTCGAGTATCGTCTGTGTCGCACAGGTGTATTCACCATGCGAAGCCTATGGACAGTCAGCCGCCATATTCGTAGGCAAGGTCATTGGCACTGAACCTGTCTCCATAAAGCTCAATCCTATTATGGGTGGCGGAGTTTTTCACGCCAGGATCATTCGCTATTCAGTCGAAGAGCGCTTCAAAGGTGAAGCGAAAGTAACAGCAGAAGCGGTGGCCGCCCAGAGCACTGCCGGCCAACCTGACTTCAAATTGGGAGAGCAATACCTCATTTACACATTCAGCCCCGTGCGTCCCTATGAACCTGACATTAAAGCACAACGGGCGCTGCCGTTGTCCGAAGCATCGGCAGAGTTGGCCTATCTTCGAAGACTTCAAAAAGGAGAGCCGGTTGCGGGGGTCTCAGGAAAGATTCTCCAGCACACTCTTGACGTCATTAACTGGAAGCTTACTCCGGTCACTCCACCTGCCAACGTTCGTATTCTCTTAGAGAATGCTGAAGGGCTTCGTCGCGAGACTCAGACCGACGAAAAAAACACGTACCGGTTCGATAACATAACGCCTGGAACATACAAGGTTATTATTAGTACTCCGCCAAGGCTCTACACGCCTGTCCCGCAACCCGGCGTCGACCTGATTAGGACTCCCTGTTCGCATGTTGATTTCTGGTTACAGACTGATGGCCGTGTCAGTGGAAAGGTCATTGACGCCGATGGCAAACCCGCTATCTACGTGGGCGTGTCTTTGATTCCTGTCGAGCTGTTTCCGACGGACGAGTCGTTGTCCACGGGTCGCGAAATGCACGGACTGGGAGCACAAGCCGACGATCAAGGCCGATACGAAATTCGCGGAGTACCACCAGGCCGATATTTGCTTGGTGTCAACCTCGGCCCAGGCCCACCCGAACCTGGTTGGAATCTTTTCCCTCGAACCTTTTACGCGGGCACGTCCAATCGATCGCAAGCCACTCATATTGAATTGCCGGAAGCCGGAGAAAAGTCGAACCAAGATTTTCAACTGCTGCCGCGCTTGGTAACCCGCGCCATCACAGGTTCGGTAGTTTTCTCCAACGGAGATCCTGCTTTATGTGCGATGGTTGGATTAATTGACGCTCGATTCGCTAAGACAGGCTCGGCAGGAACTCAAATGAGAGTCGAGGAGGGTGGGCGCTTTACACTCACCGCCGTTGATGGCTATAGGTATGCTGTGCAAGCGTATGTTCCGGTGACTGATAAGAACGGTCGCACCGTCGGGTACCTTCCAGCACCGTCAGTCGAAGTGGTTGCTACAGAGAACACGAAGCCCGTGAGATTAGTAATGCCGCCAGAGGCTAATTGTGACTTTCTGCTAAATCAAAAGCAGCGACCTTGAACACAGGATTCCTGCTCAATGACGTGTCCGACCACTTCACTCGAACTCATCTTCATCGTCCGTCTCAATCAACTCCCGCGCCACTAACTCACGCCAGGTTTTCATCGCATCTTCAGTGGAACCGATTAATTTCAAGGCCTCGCTGACGGCACCCTGCTCTTTTTTCAACTCCGGAAAGGTCAAAAGTAGCATCGCCAGATCGCGCCAATCTGTTCCGGCTTTTGGTTGACCCCGACGCGCGTGAAACGAGATCACTTTGTGCGCGATCAGCTCCGGCGGGGACATTACAAGCACGTCTTCGATCCGTTCGGCGCTGGGCAGGGATTTGGCCGGGCGGAGATCAACCAGATGACGATTGCGAGGTTTGTGAATCTGAAATAAGCGATACCCTTTGCCCGTTCCGATCACTTGTTGGCGAACAGCGATATGAAACTGTTCGCTCAGGTGTTCCCGCAGATCTTCGGCGAGTTCGCGGGCGCGAGTGGAAATCAGATCAACGTCATGGCTCATTCGCGGTTCGCTCACATAGGCGTTGACTGCCTGGGCTCCGACATCATCGCGCCCGCGCAAAAACTCGAGCACAGCGTCATGGATGGTCGCCAGGGGCAATTCTTCGCGCATGGCAAACTCCTCGAATGTAAGGGTTCCGGCGTTGAGCATCGTTCCTATGATACGCCCCGTGGTGTTCGAACCACGAACATCATTTGGGCGTTGACCAGGTAAGGGGAAGGATTCTCGCCAGCGCTTTGGTGATGGATTTGAAATATAGCTCTGCGCCCTGCACGTTGGGGTGAAATGCGCCCGCTCGCAGACAAATCAGGTCATCCTTCTTGCCGGCCTGCTCACACATGCAACCGCGTTTACTTTGCAGCTCATCATTCGCAATTAGATTTTTGAAATGGTTCGTCTCCGCACACTCCAGAAGGACGTCGGGACTCTTACGGACCAATTTCCAGAGGAAGGCGTTCTGCGCCGCGTAAGCATTTTCGTCAGCGAACAGAACGGGCACGAACAGAGCCCGCGCTGATGCGCCTGGAAGTGGCGATCGAGATTCAGTTCCCATCAACGGCAATCCGGCATGACTGCTGTTGAAGCTGCTGACGGCTGCCGCCAGCGCCGCGTTTGAAGACACCGTCCAATCCCTCGAGCGGTTTGCCATGTGCACTAGAAACTTACTCGGCTTTTTGACCACGGCGATGTCATTGGGCGGATTGGATGGTTCTCCGGCGATCGCATTCTTGCCGTTCGCTTTCTCTTTCTGGCCCAGAAACAAATATCCTATCGTCTCGGTCAGTAAGCTCTCAGGGGAGTCGAGGGAAACAAGAGGGAAGTACCCGGGCACCACGATCCTGGCATTGGGAAAGGTGTTCGCCACTTTGTCGAGCAGCAGCTTCATCTCGTCTTCGCAATATTTTTTGGCGAAGTCGTTGATGTTGCCGGCGATGAATCCCAGGAGCTTGGGTGCAAGAATCCGGGGCGCGCCCATATCGTTGATCCCGCCATTGAGGAGAATCAGATCGACCTGCTCGACCGGAATTGAGTTGTCCAAATAGTAGCGTTGAGCGAGCTCGACCTGTCCCCAGACAGTCGGATAGTCATGGTTGACTTCACCTGGGTAGCGTACCGGCGAAACCTTCCGGGTAAATCGATCTTCTTCCTTCTTCTGACTGTCCTTTTCGGGTCTGGCGATCAAGGCGCCCGAGTGGGCCTCGACATGGATTTGGACGTCATCCTTATCCGGGCAACTGCCGTTGTTTCGTTTCGCGCAGATCCACTGGCCCAGCATGTAAGAGAACTTATGTTCATCTGTCAGGCCCTGCCCCCACACTATTGAATCGCCGAGCACCAGCATTCGGAAAGGACGTTTGGTTTTGAACGAGCGGTTCGCAATTTGGCTGACAGGAGCGGTTGAGACCTGCTGGGCAAGGATGCTAACCAGCAGTGTGAATAAGAGAGCCCCTCGGCGAAACACCCGGCCACGGTTCATGAGGACATCTTCCTTCAAAATATTTCTCGATAGGGCTATCAGAGTTGACGCGACAATCATCGTCAACAACAATGGACGAATTGCGAAAACAATTTATACTCTCAGCGCACTACAGAGTAAAAAACTTCATATCGTAAATCCAGTCAGGCGCTAACGCTCGGGAGTCTAAATGAAGGTTTATCTGATCATCGCCCTGTTATTACTCGGGACGTCAACAGTCTTTGCCCAGCAGTCCGACATGCCGATGAAGATGGCCCCGGCCCCTGCTGAAAAGCCCGTCGCCATAATGACCGGCCTGGGCTCTCTGCATCATCCGGTTTCCACCAACAAGCCTGAGGCCCAGCGATTTTTTGATCAGGGACTGTCGCTTATCTTTGCGTTCAATCACGACGAAGCAGTCCGCTCTTTCAAGCGGGCCGCGGAAATTGATCCGCGGATGGCCATGGCCTGGTGGGGCGTGGCGCTGGCTTTGGGGCCGAACATAAACCAGGACGTCGATCTGGCGCATGAAGAGGCTGCTTACGACGCCGCGCAGAAGGCGCTTGGCCTTTCGAAAGACAAACCTGAGGTCGAGCGTGCTTACATCGAAGCCCTGGCCAAGCGTTACTCGCTCACTCCCGGATCGGATCTAAAAAAGCTCGCCGTTGTTTACAAGGACGCAATGGGCGTGTTGAGCAGGAAGTATCCCGACGATCTCGATGTGGCGACGCTCTACGCGGAAAGCATGATGGACCTGCGGCCCTGGAAACTTTGGACCCCGGAGGGAAAGCCAGCTGAAGGCACCCAAGAGATTGTCGCCGTGCTGGAATCCGTCCTGCGACGCAATCCAAATCATCCCGGCGCGATTCACTATTACATCCATGCCATCGAAGCTTCTCTGCATCCCGAGCGCGCACTCGCTTACGCGCCAAGGTTGCCGCAGCTAATGCCGATGGCCGGTCACCTGGTGCACATGCCGGCGCATATCTACGAGCGCGTCGGCGATTATGCGGCGGCCGCGCGCAGCAATGCCGAAGCGGCGTCAGCGGACGAAACCTTTTTCAAGGCGACGGGCCAGCAGGGTTTCTATTCGATGTACTATGCGCACAATCTCGACTTCCTGGCGGTGGCCCACAGCATGCAGGGTCGTTACCGCGACGCGCTCAGTGCATCGATGAAGCTGGTTGACTTCATTCGTCCCATGGTCAAGGACGTGCCGATGTTCGAACCGATTTTGGCAAAGTCACTTCTGATCTGGGAACGCTTCAATCAATGGGACGAAATCATGAAGCAGCCCGAGCCTGATGCTGCCCAGCATTCAACCCTGGCGGTCTGGCATTTTGCGCGCGCGAGGGCCTTTGTCGCGCGCGGCGACATCGTCCACGCGGAAGTTGAACAGCAGGCGTTCCTAAAAGCTGCTAAGTTAGTTCCGGCTGATTCGATGTCGTCGTTGAATCCGACCAGTAAGGTGCTTGCGATTGCACAATACGTACTCGAGGCTCGGATTGCTGAAGCGAAGCACGACTACCAGAAGGCCCTGGACTCTTATTTCAAGGGGATCAAAGAAGAGGACTCTCTGGCGTATGACGAGCCACCACAATGGTTTCATCCGGTGCGCGAATCGATGGGAGGCTTTTTGCTGCGGACCGGAAACTATGTGGATGCGGGAGGATTGTTTTGGCAAGATCTGGAAAGAAACAAACGGAGCGGACGCTCTCTGTTTGGATTAATGGAGAGTCTGAAGGCCCAAAAGAAAAATGCCGCAGCCGCCAATGTGCAACGAGAATTTGAAGCCGCCTGGAAGAACGCGGATACCAAACTTACCATCGCTGATCTCTGAACCCATGTGACCGATATCAATCCCAATCGAAAACCTGCGAAGTCGGTCATGATCTATTGTGACGGATCGAGCCTCGGCAATGGCCGCGAAGAGACGCGCGCGGCGGCGGTGGCGCTGCTCGGATTTCGCGGACTGTGGCGCGCCTTCGGAACTTATCTGGGCAAGGCTACGAACCAGCAGGCCGAAATTGCCGCGGCCGCGCTTGGCCTTGAAGCGTTGACCGAACCCTGCGCCGTGCGTTTGTACACCGACTCGCGCTATGTCGTCGAGACCATGTCAGGCCGCTTTCGTCGCAAAGCCAATCACGAGTGGTGGAAGCGTCTGGACAATGCCTCTGAGCGTCATCAGGTCCAGTGGATTTGGGAGCAAGGTCACGCCGGCCACGTGATTCAGGAAGCCGCCGATCGGGCCGCGCGTAAGATCGCTGCGCTGGGCCATGTCGAGCCCAGCGTGCTTCAGGACGCAGTGGATCGGGTGGGTGTGACTGAGGATGAACCGATCACCGAACCGGAATTATTTTGAAGTCACGACATGATGAGGTCAGTACCACCTGCGTGAGCAGGTGGATCATAGAGTCCGCCCGGCTGGCTTGAATCTTAGACCCACCCGCTCACGCGGGTGGTACTGACCTCATGACCCCTCTCTCGCTTTCCTGCCGTCACAAATCTATAATCGGGCAACCTAACAAATCCGGCGATACTTCTCAGGTGAGAACAAGTGTTACGACAATCTTCAAAACCAGATCCTCACGGTCGGCCGTCCCTTTTCGAATCGGCTATAAGGGCGAGGTTTAGCCTCACAAATAATGAGGCTTACGCCCCGCTAAGGCAGAGCCTTACCGCGCTGGGCCGCAGCAAAGCCGCCGAACTCTTTCTTCGCAGTGCAGGCCTCGTTGCGCTGCTGATTTTCGCATTCGTCGGCAGTTCAACCTCAGCGCTAGCCCAAATGGCCGACCGCGGTTGGGAATGGCAGAACCCCCGACCGCAAGGCAACGCGATCAACGCCATACGTTTCGCGCCCGACAAACTCCATGGTTGGGCTGTCGGTGCGGACGGAGTGATTCTGTACACGCCGGACGGTGGCTTTCGTTGGGAGAATCAGCGGACGCGAATTATCGCCGGGCTCAACGGACTCTACGTGCAGGACACCAAGCGCGCGGTCGTGGTGGGTGCGCGCGGCACCGTGGCGATTACGAAAAACGCCGGCGTGAAATGGACCGAGATCCACACGCCCACCAAAGATCATCTCTTTTCAGTGACCTTCGCACGCGACAGCCCCACCCACGGTTGGGCGGTCGGTACTTACGGCTGCATCATTGCGACCTCTGACGGCGGGTTGACCTGGACCGCGCAGAAAAGTCCGGCCGGCATCCACCTCTACACAGTTGCATTCGCTAACAAGAACGTCGGACTGGCTACCGGCGATCGAGGCACCGTGCTGCGCACGATTGACGGCGGTCGTCATTGGAAAGAAGCTGTGCGGCTCGGGTCGTTTCCGTTTACCAGCGTTGCATTCATCAACCCCACGCGCGCCATCGCGGTCGGCTTCGGCGGACGCGTCATCCTGAGTGAGGACGCCGGAATTACCTGGGCGCCCATCGACGTCTTGATGACTAACGACTTGCTCTCGGTCTTTTTTTCTGATGAGCAACACGGCTGGATTTCCGCGGACAATGGTCTGGTCCTGAGCACCGCGAACGGCGGCCAGCTCTGGTTGCCGGCAAGTGTTCGCACCAATCCGAAGTTGGTGACAATCTATTTTGCCGACGAGAACACGGGCTGGACCGCGGGCACTGACGGCCTGGTCTTGCGCAGCGATGATGGCGGGTTGGGCTGGCGCCGTTTGACCGAAGGCGGCCGCGACGATCTGGCGGACATTTTCTTTCTCGACAATTCGCGCGGCTGGGCAGTTGGGCAGCACGGCAAAATTCTCGAGACGCGATCGGGCGGCAAGTTCTGGACGGTGCGGCCCTCGGGCACGAACGTGCGCCTTGACTCGATCACCTTCGTCGACGAAACCAAAGGCTGGGCCGTCGGCGAACACGGAACCATCCTGCATACCGAAAACGGCGGCGTAGTCTGGACTAAACAGAACGCCGACACCGAACAGGAACTGCTGGGCGTCTATTTCATTTCTGAAAAGCTCGGTTGGGCGGTCGGCGCGCGCGGTACTTTGTTTAAGACCGAAGACGGCGGCGAGCTCTGGCGGCAGTTTCCTTCCCTAACTAAAGCCTGGCTGGAAGACGTTCATTTCGTCGACGAAAAGCACGGCATCGCAGTAGGTTCGGGCGGTACAATTCTGCGCACGGAAGATGGCGGCGAGACCTGGAAAGACGTCTCGCACAATTTGCGAGAGTGGCTGTATGCAGTCGCGTTCGCAGACAAGAGTCGCGGCTATGCAGTCGGCGAAAAAGGAATCATCCTGCGTACGGACGATGGCGGACTGACCTGGAAAGATCAGGAGAGCAGTGTGAAGACGACGCTGTTCGCGGTTTCGGTCCTGACTCGCGATGACGTCATGATCGCCGGAGACATGGGGCGCGTACTGGCTTCCAGGGACGGCGGGCTGACCTGGGAAACGCAGCCGACTATCACCAGCTCCCCGCTGTTCGCGGTCGCCTATCGCGGCGGCGCGAACGTCTGGGTCGCCGGTCGCGGCGGAGCGATCCTGCGCCGCACTGAAGCCCTCGCGACAGTGAAGATGCCCTCGGCCAAACTGCCCCCGGGACTGCGCAGCGCGCCGAAATTGAACGGACAGGAAAACAGCCAGCAACTCACGTTTGACGACGGCGACATTCCCAAAGCCGTGCCGCCGGTGCGAAAACCCGCGAAGCCTTGAACGCTGTTCTTAATCCTGGGAGCGCGGACGGCTCGTCCGCATTCGGCGGGACAGGCGCCGCCTCTATTCGATGAGCGGACGGGACGTCCGCGCTCCCAGCGATCAACGTCGAACCCTGCTCCTGGTTATCTCAAAAAACGATCCACGAAATCACACGAAACAAGTCGAAGAGCCAAACTCAATTCGCTTTATTCGTGTGATTTCGTGGATGGTTTTCTTGACCTGTGCCGATACCCAGTCAAGCAAGGCTAGACGTTGCGTTCCGCGGTTAACTCGCAAACGACTTCCAACAATCGACCAACATCGAGTGGTTTTGTGAGATGGCGGGCGAAGCCGGCGGCCTGGGCACGCGCGACGTCGACTGGGCGGCCGTAACCGGTGAGGGCCAGCGCGGGCAAGTTCTTCAAAGACGACGAAGCTCGGATTTCGTGAAGCAGTTGATAGCCGTCCATCTCGGGCATCGAGATATCTGAGATGACCAGATCGAAACTGTTTTCGTTAACCAGCCGCAACGCATCTTTGCCGCTTCCTGCAGCCGCAACCTCCGCGCCTTCGGCGGTGAGCAGGGCCGTCAGCATCTCGGTGGTTTCCCGCGAATCGTCGACTATCAAAATCGATTTTGCATTCAGTACTCCGCTGGGAACTGACTCTTCAAGTGGCGAAGTTTCCGGGTCCTCGATGTACAAGGGAATCCACACCGCGAAGGTCGCACCCTGGCCCACGCCGGCTGATTCAACGTGAACGCGTCCACCGTGCAACCCGACCAGTTGCTTGACGAGCGCCAGGCCAATGCCCATCCCTTCGTGTCTGCGCGAACTGCTGGCGTCGGCCTGACGAAAGATTTCAAATACGTGCGGCAGAAATTCAGGCTCGATGCCCTGGCCAGTGTCCGCGACGGCCAGGAACACCTCTTCACCGGCGCGGCTTAGAGTAATCTTGATGCGACCCTGGGCGGGCGTGAACTTCACCGCGTTGTGCAATAGATTCCAGGCAATCTGGGCCAGCCGTAACGGGTCGCCCTCAACCACGAGGATTTCGTCCTCGATGTCGACCTCGAGCGAAATCTCCTTGGCCGCCGCTTCGTCGCGCACCGCGGCAATGGCGTCGGTAATGATTGTCGAGAAAGACACCGGTTGCTGATTGATCGACAGCTTGCCCATCTGCAAGCGCGATAGATCCAGCAGATCAGAAACCAGGCGAGACTGGGCCAGGGCGTTGCGTCGAATCGTTTTGGCGGCCTGCATAACCAGTTCGTGTTCCCGGGCTTCATTACTGCGCAGCAGGATGTCCGCATATCCGATGACGACGTTAAGCGGATTCCGCAGTTCATGCGACAGCGTGGCCAGGAACTCATCCTTGAGACTATTAGCCCTTTCGGCTTCGGCCCGGGCCTCTCGTTCGGCATCGAGCAGTTTGGTTCGCTCCTCTTCAGCTCGTTTCTGGGCGCTGATGTCCGACGAAACGCCGACAATGCCGATCAGCTCGTTCTTATCGTTGAAGATCGGCGAGTCGGTTACCAGCGCGGGAAATATTTTTCCGTCACGACGCCGCACCAGAAACTCTCCCGACCAACTGCCCCCGATCTTCATCTGCGAAAAAATCTGCTCTCCGAGTTCCTTCGACGCGTTCGCGACAGTGCGGTCGAAAATACTGGCGCCGATAGCCTCCGCGGCCGACCAGCCATAAAGCTGTTCCGCAAAGGCGTTCCAATAAATGATCTTGCCCTCGAGATTGGTGGCAATCACGCCCTGCTCAACCGAATTCAAGAGCCGGGCGCGAAACTTAATTTCTTCTTCCGAGCGTTTGCGTTCGGTAATGTCTCGCAGATAAACCGTCAGACCTTCCGCGGCCGGATAAGCGTGGACTTCAAACCAAACTCCGACGGCGATCTTTGATTCCAGCTCAAAGTGCTGTGCTTTCTTCTCATCGATCGCTTTGTGGAAGTTTACGTATAGAGAGGACGAGATAGCCGCGGGATAAAGCTCCCAAATCACGTGGCCAATAAGTTCGTCACGAGATTTTCCGTATAGTTTCTCGACCCGCTGATTAACTTCAATGAAACGCCATTCGCGATCGAGCGCATAAAACAGTTCGGTAATGCTCTCCAGGATCGTCTTGATTCTTTGGTTGGACTCGCGCAGTGCTTCCAGCGTCTCGTCGCGTTCGCGATTGGCCTCGGCCACTTCCATTTCGTAAAGCCGGGCGTTTTGCAGTGCGATCGTTGCCTGATCGGCGAGAGCCGACAACTGCCACTCTTCGTCAGCATCAAGGGCTTCGCCGCGAACAATGGCAAGCAAACCGTTGAGCGAGTGTTTGGCGATCACGGGAACCGATACGAGCACTTCATCCGGACCAACAGAGAGAACGTCATGCAGGATCTTCACCACATCTTCATCCATCAGCGCGGAGAATTTGTTGGCGACTTCCGGCGCCAGCCCGCGTTCGGCCCGGATCTTCAACGTACCGGTTTTATCGACCAGCAGCAGGACGCACGCGCGTGCGCCGACCAGGTGGGTGGCATTTTCTACGATGAGGTCGAGTACTTTGTCGAAGTTAAGTGAGGTAGTGATGGCTCGATTGATGTCGGCCAATCTTCCCGAAGCCGATTTCCGTGTTCCCCCTGGTTCGTTATTCATCGCGAGATTCATTTCTGGATGTCTTCGACTATCAGACCCTGAGATGTGATCCGAATTTCATGTTCATAATGGTCATGATCGCTGCCGCGGGTTTTTATTATCCGCAAGGTCCGCTTGAGCTCCGGCCCGGGTTGAAACCTCAACAACACGACGTTGTCGCTCATGTTCGAAATCTGCTCGTCACTAATGCCGTGCACCTCGAAGAGATGGCTCATCTCGTAGGTCAATAGGCAGGTAACGTTCTCGGCTGCGAACCACTGCATCAAGGCATAAATCATATTGGCAAAGCGCTGCCGGTCTACGCTGGCCCGCTGAACATCGCCCAACGCGTCGATCACTACTCGTTTGACCTTGCCGGCGCGCACGCGGCGAAACAATTCGTTGACCACCTTATCGAGCTGCACCTCAACCGGCGATTGATACATCAGTTCGAAACCGTCGTTGACCAGTTTCTCTACCGGCAACCCCAGGTTCCGCATCACGCGCGCCAGTTGGGTGGGGTTTTCCTGGAAACCCAGGTAGATTCCCGGCTCGCCTTTCAACGCCCCTTCGCCGATAAATTGCAGCCCTATGATCGTCTTTCCGGCGCCGGGCGGTCCGGCGACCAGCGTGGTACTGCCGCGCCAGAAGCCATCGGAAATCATTTCATCCAGACCCTTGATGCCCGTATTCACGCGCTCCGGACGCGCACTGTAATCCGGGGCAACTTTCGGAGTCAGCAGACGAGGGTAAACTTCCAGGCCGTCCGGGGTGATCGCAAACGCGTGAAGGCCCGGAATAGAATTCGAGGAGCGCAGTTTCTCAACCCGGATAAACCTTTCTTCGCGCACATTGGTTTCCAGCTTGATCATTTGCAGGACCACATCGGCGATTGCAAACTCGGGAAGCTCAGTCATCATGCCGTCCGCGTATTCGCCAATCAGAAAGCTGGTGCACTGATAAGCCGACAGCACACTCGCCAAATCAAAGATCACCGTGCGACGATCCTGCGGCATGATCAGCAGTTCGTTAAGGGCCTTGAACGAGTCGATAAAGACATACCTGGGGCGAAAGGCCGTCAACATTTCGGCGACGACTTCAGAGAGCTCCGCGATTCCCCGCTCGCGCAGCATTAATCCGAGATCTTCGAAGTGAACTGAAACGCCGACCTGCGACTCGTCGAAGAAACCATAATTCTGGCCGTGCATGATAAATTTCTCGAGCGGCTCAGACATGGTCGTCAGGTAAAGCGCCGGCGCTTCGGCAGTCGCGTTCGTAAAGGCAATCTGCTCCGCCAGGATCGTCTTGCCCGTGCCGGGAGCGCCCATGATCACGCTGATAGTATTGGTGGGAATTCCGCCGTTCAGAATTTCGTCCAACCCGGCGATTCCAGTTGCTACCCTGTCGATCATTGTTCTTGTTCTCGCGATGAGTTACCGATTAACTTCGCGACCGTCTCGATCAGCAGCTGTTCGTTCAGCGGCTTAAGCAGAAACGCATCAGCACCTGAATCGCGGGCTCGATCCTCGGCGTGGAGATGGCTAAACACCAGGACGCGAATGTCTTTGGTGTTGGGATCGGACTTGAGCGCGTGACACAAACTCAAGCCGTCCATCCGGGGCACCAGGATTTCAGTTACCAGAATCTGGGGGTGCAACTCACGGGCGCGCGCCAGGGCCGAAACACCATCGACGACAAACTCGACTCCGAAGCCGGCCTGCTCGAGAAAATACCTCTCCAGACGCTGAACGATGGGGTTACGTTCAACGACCAGAATCAGTGCGCGGCGGTCGGGTAGGGGGTGCGCCCCGGTCTTTGGAGGGGACATTATGTTCTCGTCGAAATCCGCAAGGGGAACGGAAAATGATTTGGGGAAGAGAACCTTATAACAAAATAGTGGTGTGATTCAAGAGGGGCTTACGATGCGGAGCACTGTAAAGTGCGGCCAAATCTCCGGGGCATTAGCCCGACCGTCAGGGAGGGCTCCGATTCGTGAAACAAAGTCGTAGCAACAAATGAATTTCGCGCAAAGGCGCAGAGTAAAAAATCGAAAGACGCAAAGCCGGACCAGGACGCTGCGAACGGGTTGAGCTTCGAGAATAGCGGTGTACAATTAGCTGCTTCGGACTTTACCGAATCTTGCCGTGTCCCTTGTCGAACATCAAAATGCCGCAGGAAAAAATGCCACAGGAAAAAATGGAATCCCAGTTCCGCATCGAAACCGATTCGATGGGTGAGATCAAAGTGCTCGCCGATAAATATTGGGGAGCGCAGACTGAGCGCTCTCTGCTGCACTTCAATATCGGCAACGACGTCATGCCGCGCGAGATGATTCGCGCGTTTGGCATTCTCAAGAAAGCCGCGGCGCTGGTTAATAATGAGTTGGGGAAGCTGGCGGACGACAAGCTGAAGCTTATCGTAGATGCTTGTGACGAAGTGATTGAGGGCAAGCTCGACGAGCATTTTCCTTTGCGCGTTTGGCAGACAGGCAGCGGCACCCAGACGAACATGAACGCCAACGAAGTCATTTCAAACCGCGCGATTGAAATTGCCGGCGGCGTATTGGGGAGCAAGAAACCGATTCATCCCAACGACGACGTGAACATGTCGCAGTCTTCGAACGACACGTTCCCGACCGCGATGCACATTGCCGCGGCCGAGCGGATGAATAAGTTGATACCGCGGATTGGGGAAGTGAAGAGCGCGATCGATGTGAAGGCCGAAGAGTTCAAAGACGTAGTAAAGATTGGCCGCACCCATTTACAGGATGCGACTCCCCTAACTGTCGGCCAGGAGATGTCCGGCTGGTCCAGTTTGCTGGAGCGGGACATCGATCGGATGAATGTTACGTTGCCTGGGCTCTACGATCTCGCGATTGGGGGCACAGCGGTGGGCACCGGCTTGAACGCTCATCCGGAATTCGGCGAACGCGGGGCGAAGAAGATTGCCGAGCTGACCGGCTTGCCTTTCAAATCACATCCCAACAAGTTCGCGGCGCTTTCGGCTCACGATGAAATCGTTTTTTGCAGCGGCGCTTTGAAAACTCTGGCTGCGTCTTTGATGAAGATCGCCAACGACATTCGCTGGCTGGCCTCCGGACCGCGCTGTGGGCTGGGCGAACTGGTTATTCCTGAGAATGAACCCGGCTCGTCGATCATGCCCGGCAAAGTCAATCCGACTCAGAGCGAAGCGATGACCATGGTCGCCGTGCAGGTAATGGGCAACGACGCGGCGATTGGTTTCGCCGGCTCGCAGGGCAACTTTGAATTGAATGTTTTCAAGCCGGTGATGATTCACAACCTGCTGCATTCGATCCGTTTGATGCACGACGCCAGCCGAGGCTTTGTCGACTACTGCATCGCCGGCATGACAATCAATCGGGAACAGATTGACGAGTACTTGCAAGACTCTCTGATGCTGGTCACCGCCTTGAATCCGCACATCGGCTATGACAACTCGGCCAGGATTGCCAAGCATGCGCACAAGAAAGGAACCAGCCTGCGCGAGGCGGCCATCGAACTTGGCTTGTTGACCGGAGAAAAGTTTGACGAACTGGTCAAACCCGAAGAGATGACGCATCCGTAGTAGCGCAAGTTGTAAACTTGCGTTCGCAAATTAACAATTTGCGCTACATGAAAGCGAATCGCAAATTAACAATTTGCGCTACATGAACAACCTTGTCACAATCGGTCTTCGCGCCAAGACCGGCCGCGCAATCGCAGTTGTGCTCGGCGGATCGATTGACGCGCCGCGCGTCGTATCCAAATTAGAAATCAAGCTAGTTGACCCGAAGGTTCCGGCCACGTCTCAGCCTTATCACGAAGTAATGGATCTACCCTGGGAAGAGAGTCAGCAAGCCGTGCGGAAATCGGCAGCCGCAATCGAAGCCGTCGCGCGCGGGGCGATGGCACGACTGATCAAGCAACTACAGTCACAGGGGATGAAAGTTTATGGAGCCGGAATCGTGGGCTCGAAGGATCGTGATCTGGCCAGGATCGGGAACTACCACATTCGCGCGCATGCGGCCGAAGGGTTATTGTTTCGCCGCGTGCTTGATCTGGCGGCGGACACAAACGGACTGAAGAGGCGAACCTTCCCGGATCGCGATCTGGATCAGATCGCCGCGACTGAGTTGGGACTTCAGAGCGCTGTCATCAAGCGAAGGCTTAACGACCTGGGGCGTTTGCTCGATGCACCTTGGCGAGCTGATGAGAAACAAGCTGCGACGGCCGCATGGTTGGTCCTTCACGGTCACTGGAAAGAGTCCAAGTGATCACATTGGTCCGGTAGTGTTTTTCTCCGCTGGGGCAACGCCGATCCGCGAAATCACACGAAACCGCACGAACAAACAATTCGCTTCGTGTATTTCGTGGATCGCTTTTCCTCCGATTAAGAACGATCCACGAAACTAAGCCGCTTTCCTCCGGTTTGTCTAATCGGTGAAATCTGCGTAATCTGCGGACTCGTGCCTGACCCGAACGACAAAGTTAAAGAGAATACACCCGGCGACTTCTACGTCGACTCGGCTTGCATCGATTGCGATGTCTGCCGCGAAACTGCTCCCAACAACTTTACCCGCTCGTTCAAGCACGCCTATTCATATGTCAGCAAGCAGCCCGAGAACGAAACCGAGGTGGCTGCATGCGAAGAGGCCCTGGCGTGCTGTCCGGTCGAAGCAATTGGCAATGATGGGTGAAGTAGCGCAAGTTGTTAACTTGCGGGCGCGCAAATTACCAATTTGCGCCACAAAGCTTTATAATTCACGCATCGATTATTCAGCGGAAAGTTTTAATGAATTCTGAGCGGAGCTGTCGTTATGTCAGGCAAATCGCTTGAGCGTTACTTTCGATTGAGCCAGAGCTCGCGTGAGAGCCGGCCTTCCGGGCGTTTGTGGTGCCCGGCGGCCGATGTCTATCGCACTCGCGATGGCTGGATTGTGAAAGTTGATCTGGCCGGCATTCGACCCGCGGATATCGAGATTAGCCTTGACGACCGCGTGCTGCGGATCAGCGGGTCGCGGCGCGATGCGACCTGCGGCGAAGGAATCTCTCATTATCAGCTCGAGATAACCTACAGCAGATTTGAAAAGATGATCGAGTTTCCCCGCTCGATCGATCACGCGACGGTCGAACGCGATTATCGTGACGGCCTCTTAATCCTGCGGCTGCGCCAGGAAGGCGAAGCGGGCGAAAAAGGGCGCGCGCACGCTGCTAGTCGAAAATAACTTTTTAACCCCCGCTTCTTAATGACCCGAGCTTTGATTTACTAAACCAATGGCCGAAGCAGAAACAAAACCCGTCGAGCCCGTCGAGGAAGCCACGCCGTCCGCGTCAGTCAAACGTGAAGGCGTGCCGTTTGAGATTCCCGTTCTGCCTTTGCAGAACACGACGCTGTTCCCAGAGACCATGGTGCCGCTGTCCGTCGGGCGGCCGGGCTCGATGGCCGCGGTTGAAGCCGCGCTCTCAAGCGAAGAGAAACTGCTGGCTTGCATCAGCGTGCGTCCTGAGAAAGCTTCGGAGGGCGACGCAACGCCCGAAGATCTTTATGAGATAGGCACGCTGGTCATGATCAAACGGATGGAGCGCGTCGAAGACACGCTGCACCTGATTGTCCAGGGCGCCGATCGAATCCGCGTGCTCGAGTGGGTGCAACGCGAACCTTTCCTGCGCGCGCGAGTGCAGACTCTTCCCGAGCTGGAAGTAAAAAACAAAGATGAAGTCGAAGCCGCCAAGCGCAACGTTCAGCAGTTGATTCAACAAGCGCTGGCTTACCTGCCACAAGTGCCGCCGGAAGTCCGCATGATGGTGCTGGGCGCCGACGACCCGGTCCGGCTGGCATACTTTCTCGGCTCGATCCTAAACCTTGGGGTCGATAAAGAGCAGCACATGCTGGAAGCGAGTTCGGTCGACGAGCTGACGCATCTGGCGCACGATTTTCTCGCGCATGAAGTCGAGATCATCCGCCTCCGCTCAAAGATCGCCAGCGAAGCCCAGACTGAAATGGACAAGGCGCAACGCGATTACGTTTTGCGTCAGCAGATGAAGGCGATCCAGAAAGAGCTGGGCGACGATGAAGGCGGCGAACAGGCCGAAGCCGCGCAGTTGCGCGAGCGTCTGGCGAAAGCCGATTTGCCCGACGACGTTCGCAAAGAAGCCGAACGCGAACTCAGCCGGATGGAGAAACTGCCGGCGATGGCGCCGGACTATCACGTCATTCGTACCTATCTAGATTTCATTCTCGAGTTGCCCTGGAAAACATCTTCCGAAGATCGGCTTGATCTGAATGAAGCACAGAAAGTCCTGGACGAAGATCACTACGACATCCAGGACGTTAAAGAGCGGATTCTGGAATTCCTCGCCGTGATCAAACTGCGGCCCGACGCCAAGAGCCCGATACTTTGTTTCATCGGACCGCCGGGCGTGGGCAAGACTTCGCTGGGCCGTTCGATTGCCCGCGCGATGGGTCGTCACTTTGAACGCCTGAGTCTGGGCGGCGTGCGCGACGAGGCAGAGTTGCGCGGCCACAGGCGGACGTACGTCGGGGCCATGCCCGGGCGTGTCATTCAATCGATCCGGCGGGCCACGGTAAATAACCCGGTGATGATGCTCGACGAGATCGACAAGCTCGGCGCGGACTATCGGGGTGATCCGGCTTCGGCGCTACTGGAGATTCTCGACCCGGAACAGAACAATACCTTTACGGATCATTATCTGGATCTGCCCTTCGATCTCTCGAAAGTATTTTTTATCGCCACGGCAAATCAGATCGGACCGATACCGCCGCCGCTGCGCGATCGCATGGAGGTGATCCAGCTTGCCGGTTACAGCGATCGAGAGAAGCTGCAGATCGCCCGTCGTTATCTGGTGCCGCGCCAGATCCGCGAAAACGGTTTGACGCCGGAACAGTTCGAAATCACGGATGGGGCTATTACATTAATAGCCACGCGTTACACCCGCGAAGCCGGCGTGCGCCAACTCGAACGGACCATCGGCCGCCTGGGGCGCAAGGTCGCTCTGCGGATCGCCCAGGGAGAAACGAAAAAAATTACCGTCGACGCTCCGGACATTGCGGACTTTCTCGGACCGCAGCGTTTTTATCCGGAAGAAGCTCGCAAGGAACTACCGGCGGGCGTGGCTACGGGCATGGCCTGGACCGAGATGGGCGGCGAAATTCTTTTCATTGAAGCATCACTGCTGCCGGGTGGGAGTGGGTTGACGATCACCGGACAGCTTGGCGAGATCATGCAGGAGTCGGCGCGGGCGGCGCGTTCCTATCTCTGGTCGCATGCTGAAGAATTTGGCATCGGCCCGGAAATGTTCAAGGGTTACGGCGTGCACCTGCACGTTCCGGCCGGCGCAATTCCCAAGGATGGACCAAGCGCGGGCGTGACCATTACCGCCGCGCTGGCTTCGCTCTACACCGGCCGACGCGTGCGGCCCGACACGTCGATGACCGGCGAGATTACCCTGTCGGGATTGGTCTTCCCCGTCGGCGGCATCAAAGAAAAAGTTTTGTCCGCGCATCGCGCTGGCATCCACCGGATCATTCTGCCGGCCCGCAACGAAGCTGATCTGAAAGACATTCCCGAGGACGTGCGTCGTGAACTTACGATCGTTCCAGTGACCAGAATCAATGAAGTGGTCGAAGCCGCGCTCGAGAAGCTCGTCGCCAATCCGCCGCCGCCCCTGCCGGCTTCCGTCACCCAGCGGGACAGACCTGAACAGAATTCCGAACCGCTAATAGCGAAAGAGCTGTAACAGGATCAGCCTTTTGGAAACCTCTGATCAAGGCATATCTGGTTAGGGCTTGGTATTGACACTAAGGCGATGCCGGCTTTTACCGCGAAGCGGTTGCGACCTTCAGCCCAACGTTGCCGCTCGGCGGCTACGTTGGGTGCGGCGGACAAAATCGAACGCAACCCCAACGGGGTTGAGGCGGATTCGGAACCCGATACCCAGGTTAGCCGAAGCGGCAAACCTGGGCTGTAGGTCGCAACCGCTTCGCGGTACTTCCTTTAGTTTGTAATTGGTTCCGAAACTCGCACAACACTGAAGTCTGTGCCACTTTTTGGAACTCGGCTCCTCTTCCCGAGTTACACTTACCAGGTTCGCTCTCTCCGAATGTGCGACAAACTTTCGGTTTGTCGTTGCCGGTGCATCTACCCAACTAAGATCGACAAACTAAAGTTTGTCGTACAAAGAAAAACGGAGTCACTTATGCGACTGGGTCGCTCAATACTTTTCGTAACCTTAATCATCACCGCGTCTTTCGGTTCTGTGTTTGCGCAGAGGCGTTGGGAACGCGTACCGCCGCCGCGGGACCCGCAGTTTTACGTCCCGCGCAACAAGCTGGAAGAGTTCGAGGGGCGCATGGAGACGATCCTGATCAAGGGCCGTACCTACGTCGCGACGTTGCGAGCGCAGAATGGCTATGCCCGCGTCGAGGCCACTGAGATTCGCGACAGCGCCAACTCGAATCGAGTCACCGGCGTAGTAATCACCATCGTGGCCGACGGTGGACCGCCGGGCGAGATTCGCTCGTTGATCGACTATGAAGAGATCGATCCGCTGATCAGGGCCTTCGATACGATCGCTAAATCGGATGACTCAATTACCAAACTCACTCACTTTGAAGCGCGCTATCGCACCGCCGGCGACTTTGAGGTCATGGTCTTCAAACAAGTCGCCGGCGGCGTGGCTGCGTCGGTTGAAGGCGGCTTCTTTGATCGATCGCGGCTGTTGATGACGCTCGATGATTTTGTGAAGCTGCGTTGGATGGTGGCCCAGGCGAAGGAAAGATTAGACGAGATTAAGTAGGGGTTATCCGAAGATTCCGCAGGTTTCACAGATTTGCGAGTAATCAGTCAAGGAAGGCCTGCCGGCTGGTATTTCATTTTGAGCGGCTGATGATGTAAGGAAAAACGACCACGAAACCCACGAATGGTTTGGGTTGTCTAAGTCCGTATGAATTCGTGGATCGCTTCTCTCCGAGCGAGAAGAACCCCAAACCAGACTTTCCCAAAGAAGCCCGTTACCACAAATGGTTTTATCTAATTTATGAAATCTGCGTAATCAGGCACGCTGCTTTTCGGAGAGTCTGATTATTAAGTCCGCGATTTCTTCCATGGGCATCATGCTGGTATCGATGGAAAGATTATAGTTTCGCGCACAGGTCCAATCGTGGTCAGTCATCTCGTTAAAATAGAGCTCGCGGGTCCGGTCTGATTCCGTAATTAGCGCGCGAGCTTTTTCGTCGGTCAGACCGTCATACAGGCTCATCATTCGCTTGACGCGAAAACTCTTCGGCGCATGGCAGAACGCGGTGAACATGCCGCGATGTCGCGGCAGCAGAAACACGCCTGCCCAGCCTACGACTACGCAATCGTTTTGCCCGGCGATGCGCTTGAGAATCTCTTTCTGCTTTTCAAATAGCTCGCGATCGGAAAACGTTCGCAGCGGCGGCGGATTGTAGCGGGAATCTGGAGCACCAAACGAAAGACCGCCGAGGATTGTTTCCCAGAAGGATGTAACTCGCTCAGAGTGTGCCGCCACAGTCTCTTCGTCACAACCGAATTCCTCAGCGGCCAGATGTAGTACTTCGCGGTCTACATATTTAAGTCCCAGACGCGTCGCAATTAATTGCCCGATGTAAGAACCACCGGTTCCCATCTGACGCGAAATAGTAATCGTCGTGCGAGTCATGATTTTCTGGTGGCGTAGACTTCCGCTTGTAATCTCATCCGGCAGTTAACCACAGACTGAAGTCTGTGCCACTAATAACGATGCGATGGCGCGCCGATATGAATGTGAGGGCCCGTCGCCACGCCTGGAATCGCGCCCCGAAAAGCCGAGAATGGAATTCCATTACTGCGCAGATATTGCATCAGCGCCTGGCCTTCGATCCCATCGGGATTCAACGAAATGTCCATGGCATTCCGGTGATCGAGCCGCCACTGGTTGTGAATCGCTCCCTGGCCAAACACAGCGATCGGCAAAGGCCGTTTGAAAGTTTGCTGAAAAAAACTCTCGACCCGGCCGGCTTGTGAAAGCACCCATGAGCCGGCGCCCGTATAGCGAATGAAGGAAGCCGTCGTGAGCAACCGGCCTTTGCCCGGGCGACCGAGTTTGGCGATTTCCTTCTCACCCTCAATTTCAAGAAACACCTGGGCAATCTGCGTGTCCGCCGTGGCGATCTGTTGCTGCGCGCCGAGCACTTTCAGATTCGCGTCAGCCAGGGCGCTCTCGCTCTGCTCGACCTCGTGTCTAGAGACCAAACCCTCGGCCAGCAGTTTGCGCGATTGAATCACGCGGTCTTCGGCTTTGCGTGCGCTCTCCTGGTACAACTTCACAAGTTTTTCCAAACTCGCTTTGTACTCTTTGGTCGCCTTGATGTAACTATCGTGGAGCTTCGATGCCTCGCTCTGATTTTCAGCTACTGCGGTTTTAGTTTTGGGCGGCGACTTCTTCTGTGCATAGGCTGCCCCGGCTGAAGCTGCAACCGACAGTGCCAGCAACGCACCGGCGAAGATCGATTTTACCTGGCATGAACGGATCGGCGAAAACAATTTCTTTTCTCTCACTTAAACTTATCAGTGCATCGGAACACTGCCGGGCTTGCCCTTAACTCTTTCGAATAACAGTGTGGCCGGGACACATATGAAGCATAAAAATGCCAGCAGTCGAAAGACGTCTATATAAGACAGCACGGTCGCCTGCCTTACCAATATTCCGTAGATCCCGGCATAAGCCTGCGGTTGAGTCATCACCGAACCCATTTGCTTAAGACGTTGCTGGAAAGCCGGATCGTATGGCGTCAGATGCGAAACCAATGCCGCCTGATGGACCTGCGCACCACGCGCCAGCAGAGTTGTAACTGTCGCAATACCCAAACTGCCACCGGTATTTCGCATCAGGTTAAAGACTCCGGAAGCGTTGCCCATCTGTTCGTTGCTCAAAGTTCCCAGGGCCATCGTGGTTAAGGGAACGAAGATAAAGCCCATCGCAAATCCGCTGATAATGCTGGGCCACACAATACTGCTCATCGAAATTTCCAGATTGATATTACTGAACTGATAAGTGGCATAGCCCAACACCGTGAATCCAAACATGATTAGATAGCGGCTTCTAATCTTACCAATAAGTCGACCGACAATGAGCATCGACACAATTGCGCCCAATCCCCGGGGACTAACGGCCATGCCGCTGGCCACCGCCGGGTAACCCAAAAGCGTCTGCAGGAACAAGGGCAAAAGCGCAATCGTGCCGTAGAGCACAATGCCCATCACCACCATCAATGAAGTGCCGACCGCGAAGTTGCGGTTGAGCAACACCCGCAAGTCCACGATCGGGTCAGCGGATCTCAATTCCCAGATCACGAACGCGATAGTCGCGGCCACGGAAAGAATGACCACCCACGTAATCAGAGCAGAGGCGAACCATTCGTCTTCCTGCCCCTTATCCAAAACCAACTGTAAAGCTCCCAACGCCAGGGCCATCAAACCAAAGCCGATATAGTCGATGCGCGGGGGTCTCTGATCTCTAATGTAGGGAGGATCTTCTATAAAAGTCCGGGCCATAAATATCGCCAGCATTCCGATTGGGATATTGATGTAAAAGATCCAGCGCCACGAATAGTTGTCGGTAATCCATCCGCCCAGTGTCGGTCCGATGATCGGCGCGACGACTACGCCCAGACCGAAGACAGCCATGGCCGAGCCTCGCTTTTCCACCGGAAAGCTTTCCATCAGAACAGCCTGAGCAATCGGCTGCAAAGCCCCGCCGCCCGCGCCCTGGGCAATCCGTGCGAGGATCAGCATTCCCAAACTGCCGGCGGCGCCACACACAGCCGAAGACAAAGTGAAGATCACGATACATCCGATCAGAAATCTCTTGCGGCCGAAAAAGCGTCCCAGCCAGTTCGCCGCCGGCAGGATGATGGCATTCGAAACCAAATAACTGGTCAAAACCCACGTCGCTTCTTCAGGTGTGGCTGAAAGGTTGCCGGCGATGTGAGGCAGCGCGACATTGGCGACGGAAGTGTCGAGCACTTCCATGAAGGTGGCGAGCATAACCGCAGCCGCGATTAACCACGGATTAAAGCTTGGCGTCCAATTGTCGGGCTTAATGCTCATTGAGACTCAAAAGAAATCATTTTCCATTTCTCATTAGCGAATGGCGGATTCAAGTTTGAGTGCATTGGGGCTGGTATCGCGAAGCGATTACGTCCCACAGCCCAGGGTTGCTTCAACCCTGGATAATCGAATTATTGTCAACCCGGAACGGGTTGCGCCAGCGGACGCAACCGCGTTGCGGTTGAATCTAAATCTAATGCTGTAACCCAGGGTAGCCGTAGCGGCAACGCTGGGCTGTAGGACGTAATCGCTTCGCGATACCAGACCCACGTTAGTGACTTGCACTTCGAACTCGAATCCGCCACTTGATTTGTGCCAAACGATTCGAGTCGATCCATCCTGCTGGTACTAGTCCTCATGCGCAGTGGTAAATGAAAAATGTAAAAATGGAAAAAGGTTCTTCCAACTCTCAGCTCACTTCACCTTCACCTCCGGCACCACCGACATGCCCGGCACCAGCAGATGTTGCGAATCGATCTGATTCGGTTCAAAGACGATCTTGACCGGCACGCGCTGCACTACTTTTACGTAACTGCCGGTCGCGTTTTCTGGTGGAATCAAACTAAAGCGCGCCCCCGTCCCGGCCTGGATACTGTCGACATGTCCTTTGAAAACTTTGTCAGGATAGGCATCCACGGTGATATCGACGGACTCGCCCGGACGGACTTTGCCAATCTGGCTTTCTTTGAAATTCGCGGTCACCCAGATTTCGCCGGGGACTACCGCCATCAGAGGTTGCCCGACAGACACCAGCGCGCCGACTTCGATCGCTTTGCGCGCAATGCGGCCGGATTCCGGGGCGTAGATTTTGGTGTAAGAAAGTTGCAGTTCTGCCTCGTCGACAGCGGCCTGCAGTTGATCGAGGCTGGCCGAGGCCGACGCTGACTGAGCCTGACTAACCGCCACTTGTTGCGGGGCGGTGTTGGCTTGCGCAAGTTTTCCAGTGGCTTCGTTCACCTGCGCCCGTGCGCCGCTTATCTGAGTCTGCGCTCGGCGCGCGGTTTGTGCCGCCGCCGATGTAGCCGCCTGCGCTTCGTTGACCAGTGCCGATGCAGCGGTAACTTTTTGTCTGGCTGCGTCTACCTGTGCGTTGGCGGTGCGCGCCGTCGCAATTGCCTGATCCAAACGCTGCCGCGAAATTTCGTCCTTCTCATACAGAGTTTGATAGCGTTGGACGTCCGCGTTGGCGCGCGCGGCCTCAGCCACTGCCGCATTCACTTGTGCCTGCGACTGTTGGACGTTGGCTTCCGCCTCGCCAATTCGAGCTGCGGACTGAGCTGTGCGGCTCTGCTCGGACGCGGCGCCGGCTCGCGCGCCGGCTACTTCGGATCGCGCCTGCTGTACTCCGGCAGCTGCTTGCTGAACATTGGCGCGGGTGGTTACCCGCGTCAGAGTCACCTGAGTTTCTGCCTGTTTCTTCTGCGCGAGTCCGGCGTTGAGGGCCGCTTTAGCCTGGGCCACTTTCGTTTCGTAATCGCGGGGATCAATCTCAGCAATAAGATCGCCGGCGTTTACGTTCTGGTTATCACGGACATAGACCTTGCTGATATAGCCCGAGGCCTTGGGACTGACCTGAATAATATGCCCGTCGATGAAAGCATCATCCGTAGTTTCGTGCGCCCGCGCATACAGCCAATAGCGCACACCGAACACTCCTATGATTAAGAGCACCAGGGCAGCGCCAATTAAATAGCCGGGGCGTTTATAGACTGGTTTTTTGCGCGCATGTTCGTGAACATCCTCATTTAGCCGCTCGCCATATTCATCGACGGGATCTTCAGACTTAGCCGCTGCTCTGCCGGAGTCGGTTTTGGTTGCGTCCGCGGGCGCCGGTTCCTTGTAGTCTTCTTCTCGTTCCATCGTTGTTGCTCGTGCCAACGAAATTCCTTTGATTACGGAGCGCGGACATCCTGTCCGCCTGAGCGCGCAGCGCGAACCTCTGCCAACGCCACTCTTATCCTCAAAGGCTGAGCGGGCTTTGCCCGCTGGCGGACAGGATGTCCGCGCTCCGTGGTCCCTGCGGCGGCCGACACCGGGTTCCCGGAAGTCGCCCTACGCGGATGTACTTACTCACCATCGAAAAACTTTCGCTCGGCCCATGGCGGCCGCCAGATTCAACCTCGCGCCGTTGTACACCGCGAGCGCTGTAACCTGATCCAGACGGGCGTTGGCCAGGGCGGACTGGGCCGTAATCAGTTCGATGCTGTCGCCCACGCCGGCCCGGAAACGATCGCGCGCCATTTCCAATTCGCGTTCGGCCAGCGTAACTGCCAGGTCGGCCGCGCGTACTGTTTCTGCCGTAGTTCGCAGATTAGTAAAAGCCAAACGCACATCCTCTTCCACCTGGCCGCGAACGCTGGCGAGTTGCAGTTGAGCTGCCTTCTCACGGCTGCCGGCCACTTCCATGCGTCCGCGCGTTAAGCCGCCGTTAAAGATCGGTACATTTAACTGAATTGCCGCGCGCCGCGTCGGCAGATCACTATTTGTTGGAGTGATGCCGCTGACGCCATAGTCGCCCAGAAACTCGAGTGAAGGAAGTTGTTCGGCCCGCGCCGCTCTCGCCTGGTAAACAGCTTCCGTGACCTGGGCCTGGGCCACTCGCACTTCGGGCCGAATATCTTCGGCCTGCGCGATCGCAGTTTCAATCGCCGGCAAAGTCGGAGGTACAAAATGCAACAGGTCCGTGAGCGTAAGCGGACTGCCCAGCGGCAATCCGATTATCCGCTGAAGCTGTAAGAGTCCCTGCTCCGAGTCAGTATCGGCTCGCGAGAGTCGCACTTGCTCTTGCGCCAGGCGCGACTCAGCCCGGGTCACGTCCACTCCAGTCGCGATGCCGGCGTCCCGCTGATCCTGTGCGAGCTTGAGCAGTGTTTGAGCAAGCGTGACGTTCTGTTGCGCGGCTGAAAGGGCGCTGCCCGCGCGGATCGATTCCAGATAAGCCAGCGCGGTAGCGGTAGCCACTTGTTCGCCGGCCAGGTCCTGTTCCATCTCTGCGATTCGCACTCCGGCGCGACCTGCCTGAAAACTTCTCAGCGCGCTGAGGCTGAAGATGGTCTGTTCGAGGCGCAGGCGGGCGTCGAAGTTCTTGAAGGGTCCGATGAAGGTGGAGGTGAAGCCGGGAAATCTACCCGGAGTAAAGCCGAGGGCAGCGAGGTTCTCAGTGAGGCTCGCCTGATAAGCCGCGCCGGAAATATTCGGTAGCAGGCCTGAGCGGGCTTCCTTCTCGAAGCCGCGCGCTTCGTTGCGTCTTTCCTTTGCCAGCAGCGTGGCGAGATTGTTTTCAATCGCGAGAGCGATCGCTTGCTCCAGACTTAAGGTGGATACTGGGGCGCTGATTTTGGCTGCCCCGGGTACTTGCTGCGGACTGGTAATTGGCCCTGTCGGAACCGTCCGTGGCCCTGACTGTCCACCTGATTGGTCTGGTCCAATTCTTGAGGGTTGTGCCGGCACCGTGCTTTGACGCGAAGATATTTGAGCTTCGGCTGATGCCGCCGCGAACACGACGACGAGGGCCGACGCGACCGAAGCTATTTGTAAACGGAGTAGCCCTCGATTTCCTGAACGCTTCGGCGGAGCCGCAAACCACCGTTGGATCAAAACGTTTTGTCCCTTCCCAATGGGTTTTCTTAATTAGGTCGACACTTCGATACTGTACCGGTTCGTGTCAGAAGGTTGCTCAACTGCAATGTAACGGGTCAGCCGAACGGGCGATATGATCTCTATATCCTAAGGGAGCAAGAGGCGGGCCAAGCGAACAGGCGAGGTTGTTTACGATTGTCGACGCGCACACCGTTATAACGCAGCGTTCCTCTTCTTTTCTCCCTCTCCCACTGGGTGAGGGTTGGGGTGAGGGCCACTCGAAATTTCAATCCCTTGTGTTTTGGTAGACGCCCCCTCCTTCTCTTCTTAAACCACGTCTTTATTGTAACAACAGGAGATGAGCTCGGCACAAGCCCTCACCCCTCTCCCAAAAGGGACAGGGGAATCTCAAGCGATCTCATTGGGTACTTGTTGGCGTCCCGCTGCGATAAAAATGGATCTTGATCTCTTCCAGAGTGGCCAAGCCTTCTTCGATCTCTTTATCGATCAAGGTCAGAAAACTCTCAAGCTTCTCGCGCGTGTCGACGATTTCGATAATGATGGGCAGGTCCTGAGACAGACGCTCGATCTTGAAGGTATGCAGGCGGCTGTGCGCGCCAAAACCCATCATCCCGCGCATCACGGTGGCTCCCGCAAGGCCTGCTTCACGCGCTTTGAGAACGATCCATTCGTACAAGAGCCGGCCGTCGTGCCGGTCGCTCTCGCCGATGAAAATCCGCAGCAGGTAACCTGATTCCGGAAGCATCATGATGTCATCCCCAAATCTGATACGCGAGCGCCCGGCCAACCCACACCAGGCCCAATCCCAGAAAGATATGGGCTGCGACGTTGGCCATCGCCAATGTGTTCTGACCTTGACGCCAGAGGTTCATGGTTTCATTGCCAAAGGCTGAGAAGGTTGTGAACCCGCCCAGGATGCCGATGAAGATAAAAGTGCGTGATTCCGCGGTGAAGACGCCGCGCGATTCGGCGAGTTGTGAAAGAAGACCGATGATGAAGCAGCCGATCAGGTTAACGGCGAGAGTGCCGTAGGGAAAGTCGATGCTGCGGCTCAGTTGCTGAACGTAACCCGTTGCCGCATAGCGGAGAGACGAGCCGATGAAACCGCCAATGCCTGCTAAAAATAATTTGCCCACGTAGATGACTCCTCACCAAAAAGTTGGTAGGAGTCATCAGCACGCAGGTATTTAATGGCGGACTCCATCGCCGATTGTGGAGTGCGCTGACTTGTCAGCGCTTTGGTAAGCGGCGACTGGTCGCCGCCGCTTTGTGAACTCAAAGGTGGCCGCGACAAGTCGCGACCTAAGACAGCGGCGACTAGTCGCCGCACTCCACGCTAAACAAACGCAAAATCAAACTGCTCTTGCAGAATGCGCGGGTCGCTGTTGATATCGACTGAGCCGAGATAGTCCTCGATCTCATTTAGCACTTCGCGCTCAGGTCCACGCAGAGCCTTAGCCACTTCCGGATTAATTCGCAGCATCGCCTGACGCTTACCTGATTCGCCTTCGCGGCCCAGACGCCGCGCCTGTTCCAGAATTTCGTAACAGACGGTTTGCGCCGATTTCACCAGCCCCGCGCCCTGGCAATACAGACAGGGTGTGCAGAGCGTGCGTTCGAGCGATTGCTTCACGCGTTTGCGAGTCATGATTACCAAACCAAAGTCGTTGAACGAAAGCACCTTGGTTGGCGACTTATCATGTCGCAGGGCGTCCTGCAGCTGGGTCATCACGCGCTGGCGATTGCGGCGTTCTTCCATGTCGATCAAATCGAGCACGATGATGCCGCCCAGATCGCGCAGGCGTATCTGACGCGCGATTTCTTCCACCGCTTCCATATTCGTCCGGGTGATCGTGTCTTCCAAACGGGTCGCCCCACGGCCGACGAACTTGCCGGTGTTGACGTCGATCGAAACCAGCGCTTCCGTTTGGTTGATAACCAGATAGCCTCCGGAGCGCAGCCAGACGCGCGGCTTGATCGCTTTATCGATCTCCGCCTGTACGCCATAAGCTTCCAGGATCGGTTCATCACGAGTGTAGAGCTTGACGCGCTTAACCAGACGCGGCTGCATCCGGTTAACGAATTCGACGACGCTCTGGAATTCGTCCTCCGTGTCAATCCTGATCGCGGTAAAATCCTCGGACAATTGATCGCGCAGAATCCTCTGCACCAGATCCAAATCTTTATGCACCAGCGCCGGGGCCTTGGCCTTTTCCGCGTCCTGACGCAGGTCATGCCAGGTGCGCAAAAGGTAAACTGCGTCGGCGTGCAGATCGGTTTCGCTGGCGCCGACTCCGGCAGTGCGTACGATAAAGCCGCCGGCCGGCTGGCCCTCTTCGACGTGAATTTTTTGAATCAACTTGCGCAGCCGAGTCCGTTCGCTGTCCGATTCAATCTTGCGCGACACGCCCAGATGTTCGACGGTCGGCATGTAAACCAGAAAGCGGCCCGGCAGGGCGATGTGCGAAGTTATGCGCGCGCCTTTCTTGGCGATTGGCTCCTTCGCGATCTGCACCAGAATTTCCTGGCCTTCTTTTAGAAGATCGGTAATCGCCGGTTGCGGTGCGCGTTCGTGCCGCGCGGGACGACGAGCGCCACGACCACCGCGTGGAGCGGGCGGACGACGTTCGGGACGAGCCTCGGGTGCAGCTTTGGTCTCCTGCGGTTCAGCGGTTTCCTCTGCGACGTGAACTTGTTCTTCACTGATCTCAGGCGCTTGAGTTTCCAAATCGGGCGGCGAGCTTTCATCGGGCTCGGCCGTTTCATCAAGACCGTTCGCTCCTTCTCCGTCGGCCGTTTCGCCCTCGCCCTGTGGCCGCTTGGAAGAGGGCCGGCGCCGGCGGCGTCCGCCGCGGCGGGTGGCAAATTCTTCATGAACTCGGCCGGTCTTAATGCTGGCTTCGGAATCGGAAGGAGCTTCTTCAGTCGCTTCGGTTGCCGCGGCTTCCGTTTCAGGTTCGTCTTCGACTTTCTTTGACTTGAACAAGCGGTCGATCACGCTTGGCTTCTTCTTGCGCGTTGTCGTCGTGCTCCGCCGAGCGGGTTTCTTTGCTGCTGGAGGCGGTTCGACTATTGCGGGTTCAGCGGCCTCGGCTTCAAATGACTGGGTTGCGACTTCGGTCGCGGCTTCCGCGGCTTCGTCATCGCTAATGCGCTCGAACGAGAGGCTGCGCGAACTTTCGTCGGCGATTTCGTCGACAAAATTGCGCACTCGGGCGGCTTCCAATTCGCGGGCGCGCGAGAGCGGAGCCACCCCGCCGTCGTCGTCATCGGCTATGCGTTGAAACGATCCTGAATCAGCCAGGTTAGCGTCACCCAGCAGCGAGCCGACCGGCGCGGTGGGCAAATCTTCCATGTCGAACTCAGCCGCGTGCACTTCATCCAACAGCCGTTCCTGCAATCGCGCGTCCTTGAACATCTCACCATTCATGGCACGTTCTTCATCGTCGCTAATGCGCTCGAATGAAGAGTCCGTCGTCACAAACGGAGTGTCGATCGGTTCCGCCGGCGTTGGTACCACGCGGCGCTCTTCGGGTCCATCGGTGCGCGTCGTGCGGCCACGACCGCGTCCGCCGCGCCGTCCGCGCCGGCGTGGTCCGCCGTCTTCGGTGTCTTCCGTTTTTTCCGCCACGACGGCGGCTTCGCCTTCGACCAGCGGCACATCGCGCAAGGGTTCAGCTCGCTCCTGCGCGCCTTCAATGTGGTGCTCGCGTTCGACGCGGCCTTGTTCGATGTGCTCAACCGCGGCGCGAGTGGCGGTTTCGGGATCAACCTTCTTTGATTTATCGACGACGATGCGTTCGAACTCGGCTTCTTCGTCAAAGAAATCGGTGACGTAAAGAAACGCGTCGCGTTCCAGTCCGATGTCCACAAAGGCGGATTGCATGCCGGGCAGTACGCGCATCACGCGTCCTTTATAGATGTTGCCGACGATGCCCTGGTTCTGTTCACCGCGTTCGATATAAAACTCAGTGACGCGATCGTTTTCGACGATCGCTATTTTCTTTTCTTTTCCGTTGACGCTAACAATTAACTCTCTTGACATTGATATTCTTTCTGTCGCGCCGGCGCGGAACTCTGCAAGCCCGTAGGCGAGACCCGCGCTGCGCGCACGTTTAATGAGCCTGAGCGCACACAGTGAAGCGTGCGTTTCGCGGGCGTCCCGGCCCGCGAGTATTTGCTCGTTGATGGTTGGAGTTTGCCGGCAGAACTTGCCGGCGATTGGTCTGAGAGACCGATCAAGTAGATCGAGATCCCTCGCGTGATGTTCAGCACCACCTGCGTTGGCGGGTGGATACGCGTTTGATTCAAACGGAAACTCCGTGGGAAACCGCTCGGGGGCTGCTCAATCGGGCAGCGACCGCCAGGGAGCCTAGCGTAGCCATCTAGGACGCGCTCTGAAACCTGGTTCGCGATTTGTCAAATGCCGCCATAGTTGACGGCTTCAAAAATCCTGCTCGACTGAACTGCATTGGAAACTAGGTTTGCGATGCATTGCGACCGGGCCGAATGCCTGACCGAGGCGAGCAGGGGCAGTATACCAGAGGAGATGGGAAAGCAGAAGGAGTGGGTGGTTAGGGTAGTAGGCAACTTGAGTTTGAGGGGCCACTTGGTCTTGAGGCGCCTTCCCGCCAAGACTAGCCACGCTAACCTTCAAGAGAAAACGCGTTCGCACTTCGCGCTCAATGCCGGCGAGGGCGGCCGGGTTCCCCATATCGAGTACCAAAGTGGCCTCTCCACTTCAAGCTGCCCCACGTTCGAGTTCAGCACTGCCCCAAGAGAACCATCGTGTGAGCAGATGGATCAAGTAATGTTTCACGCTAGCCCTTTCGAGCGCCTTTCGTGTGAGTATTTAGGCCGCCTAAGGAGGAGCTCAAAATCGCCGGGATTTGCTTGACAGCGTTTAGGAACTGATTTAGCCTTACGCAGCTTAACGTAGTGGGCTGAACTCCCGAGCCTCTGCTGCATTGCAAACTCGTCAATCCAGTCCTTCCACAAAACCTGCAGGCTGAATACTCCCGAGCGTCTGCTATTTGCACACTCGCTATACCCAGCCTCTTCACGAAAAGGAGAAAAATCTCATGGCAGTTGTAAGCGAAGTTGAAAAAACACGTATCGCCGCGTTTGATAAGATCACAATGGAAGACGGTGAGTGGGACGGTCCGACGCGCGATGAAGACGTAATGTCTTATAAGGCAAAGACCGCTGGAGTGTCGCTGACCGTTTGGTTAGCTGGAAAAAAAGTTTTCGACGGTGATTACAACAAGGGGGCGCAGATAAGAATCGTCGAAAACGTTATCCATCTACCTGAGGGAGCAACACTCGAACCCATCTAAACGTCGGCAACGACAGTAACCTCAAGAAAGGGCGAGAGCTTTTAGAGTCTCGCCCTTTATTTCTATCCGCCGGTTCTGAGTTCAACCGGCAGCACCGCAGTTGGGGGCAGCCGGTGTGTGAATGGTGCTGATAGGGTTTTTCTTTTTCGGATCATCGGGCGGAGGGACGAACCGCTTAATTATTCGGACGCGTGATCCTGCTCACCAACTCACCAAATCTTGCATCCGCGCGCAGCGCCCGTAGATTCGGATCATGCTCAAACAAGGGTTTGTTTTCATTCCCCAGAGCGACGGATCGCTGCAGCCATTCGAAGGCCTGATCGAGTTCACCTTCCAGCGCATAGACCGACGCCACCGCATACGCAATGTCCGGATCAACGGCTGCGGTCCGCTTCACGTCCCCGGTTAGTTCAGCCCGCGCGCCTTCGTGATCACCCCCGGCGCTCAGACACATGGCGAGAAACGGCCGCACACCGTGCAGGTTCGGATTCTGCTCGAGCACTTCGCGCAACAGGTTGCGCGCCGCCTCGATCTGCCCGCTGTAATACATCGCAATCGCGCGAAACATTCGCAGCAGCGGATTGTTCGGTTCGACCGACGCGGCCCGATCCAATTCGCGCATCGCCTCGTCGGGTTTTCCCTTGTAGAGAAAGATCAGCGCGCGGTTATAGCTGACTACGACGAAGGCCGCCGGATCGAGATGCACCAGCCGGTCGTAACTGCGCAGAGCGCGATCGTATTCGCCGTCGAGCCGGTGCAGCGTGGCTTTGACGAAATAGACCACGGCCTCGTTGGGTGCTTCCCGCCGCACCCGGTGCACTTCTTCGCGCGCCTTCTGTTTCTGGCCGCGCCAGAGGTGAACGAACACCATCAACATGCGGGCTTCAATAATATTGCTGTCGATCTTAAGGGCTTTATTGAAGGCCTCTTCCGCCCGCTCAAAATCTTCGGCGCCGCCGAAGCCTTTAAAGACACGATTCACGTGGCACGCGCCCAGACCGTCATAAGCCAACGCGAAGATAGGATCCAATTCAACCGCCCTGCTGAAGTGAACGATGGCAGCGTCACAGTCGGACGCGGCCACGCTGCGAAAGATGAAGCGCGCAAAGCGATCTCGGCCGCGCAGGTATTCTTCGTAAGCTTCGGCATTGACCGTGGCCGGCTGGGCCAGGCCCGCCTGTTCGTCCGGGCTCAACTCGAGCCGCAAGCCATCGACGATGCGTTTGGTGATCTCGTCCTGGACCGCGATGATGTCGCCGGCGGAAGCATCAATCCGCTCACTCCAAATAATCTCACCGCTCTTAATGTCCATGAGTTGCGCAGTGACGCGGAAGCGCTCGCCGACATGGATAAAGCCTGCTGACAGAACGGCGTCGACATTCAACTCTCGGCCGACATCGGCGGGATCCACGGCCTGGCCCTGATACCGCGACATCACCGAAGAAGGACGAACTACCAGCGATCGAATCCGGGCCAGCTCGGTAATCACCGCGTCAGCCAGGGAGAATTCGTAGAAGCTCGAATCAGGATTGTTGTTGAGGTTCTTAAAAGGCAGCACCGCGAGACTCTTCTTCTCGCGGTCCGTGATCGTGGTCATCGCTCCTTCCTGCGGATCGGTAATCTGTTTTGCCGAAGTTTGCGGCACGCTGGTTTGGGTGTCGGGCGCTCCGCCCAACTTGCGCAACCAGCGCATCGCGCGGCTGACCGGACTGGCACTTCCCAAATGGCGAGGCGAGGCGGCTTCTTCAAACTTAGCGCCCGAGGCGACTTCGTGCAGGACCTGGCGCAACTCGTCGCGCAGCTCGCCAATTTTCTGAAAGCGATCGCGGGGATCTTTCTGCAGAGTCTTGTCCAGAATCTGTTGCAGCCGAGCCGGCGTCGCGCCGGGGCGGGCCGTGGCCAGCGGCTTCGGCTGATCGTAGATCACCGCATGACGCACATCGATGGTTGACTTGCCGTGAAAGGGCCACGTCCCCGTCAACATTTCATAAAGCAGCACTCCGGTTGAGAAGATGTCAGCGCGCGCATCGACCTTTTCGCCGCGGGCCTGCTCCGGCGCGGCATAGGTGGCGGTTCCGTAGGGAACTCCGATTTCAGTCAGTTCAGTTTGATGAATTCCGCTGGCCGCCGCTTCGGTTTCATCCAACAGTTTGGCCAAACCAAAGTCCAGAATCTTCACCTGGCCGCCGTCTGTGACCATGATGTTGCCCGACTTGATGTCGCGATGAATGATGCCGCGCGCGTGGGCCACAGAGAGGGCGTCGCTCACCTGGATCGCAATTCGTAAAGCACTCTCGAGTTCCAGTGGCCGGCCATTCACCAGTTGGCGCACGTTTCGCCCTTCGACGAATTGCATCACGATAAAGTGAAGGCCGTCGGCCTGGTCCATATCAAAGATGGTGCAGATGTTCGCATGATCGAGCGACGACGCCAGGCGGGCTTCGCGTTCAAAGCGTTTCAGGTTGGCTTCTTTGACAGTGAGTTCGGCGGGCAGAACTTTGACGACGACGGTGCGGCCGAGTTTTTGATCGACGGCTTTGTAAACCGTGCCCTGCCCCCCGGCGCCGATCTTCTGGACGATTTTATAGTTGCCTAGGTTCTGCCCAATCACGCGGGCGTATTCTAGCGCACCATCGATAAGCCAGAAAGGAAATCGTGGCAAGAGGTGCGTCGGCTCGTCGACGATTGAGCGCGCCGGAGGCACGTTGAGAAGGTAGCCAGGGGCAAGCGCGAAGTGCGCGGCCCCGGCGATCGAGGATCTAAGACGACGAGGCGCGCAACGAAGGTGCGCGAAGAATCTCTCGGGCGCCATCCCCGCGCGCCCGCGGCGCGCATCGCAAGATGAACCGTGCGCGATTGACGGGGCAAGCGTGTTTTAATTACGCGTGATGCAACTATTATTGCGTTGACTTTTTCAGGGTGCTCGCTTACTCTGCGCGGACACTTTTCGTAGTCGCGCGGATTTTTCAACCGTTGGTCGCTTCAAAAAAAGCATCCAGTTACCAGTCGTTAGTTAGTGCGCCATATTGCTAACTGCTTCCGATCTACTGCTCGCTGTCTTTAGGAGCGCGCCCCCGTACTAATGCTCCGGTCCACTTGCTCGCCCCATTTTTTTAACTCCAGCTCCGTCCGGCAATATTCGGGAGCGTGCTGTACCGCGTTCACACTCCGCAACCAGCCTTCATCCGTAATTCATTCTCAGAACAACTCAAAGGCGAAGGAGATTCTTCTTTGCCAAGCTCCAGTTGAAACCGATTTTGTTGAGACAACCCGCGACCTGAGGTGGAAATAGAGTTTAGGAATGAACAGCCCCCCTTTCATTAGATCCCTCCTCGCTGCATGCCGCCGGGCACTGCGCCGGTCGCGCGTCAAGAGCGCAGCACCATCCGCAAAGAGGTCCCGCCCGCGGGCAACCCGCTTCGGGTGGTCTATAGCGGATGGATCAAAGCAGGCCACTGGAACTCGCTCGCTCCAGCGGATGATCGTGACTTCATTGGCCGTGATCGTGTTTGTTGCCGTCGTCGCCTCTACCTTAGTGGTCGTGCGCAGCCAGTCCGGCCGTTTCCAAAACTTCTTTTTGCCCGTGGGCCTGAGCAGAATTTTCGCGAACCGCACCGCGGCGCCACTGAACCCACCTGCGGCGTTACCGGTTTATTACTCGCAGACTTCCGGTGATCCGACCGTACTTGCTAATTGGAATACTGTTCGGGGCGGGGGTGGATCGAACCCAGCCAACTTCACCACTGCCGGTCAAACGTTTGTCATTCAAAACGGCAACAACATGACGGCGAACGCCGCGTGGGCGGTTAGCGGATCGGGGACAATATTACAGATTGAAAGTGGTGGGACGCTTACGGCTAATGTCGCCGTTACTATTGGTTCGACGTCGACATTTCAGATAGACGGTGGCGGTACTTACGCTCACAACAACGCGACGGCCTACGGGAGCACCGTCCTTAATGGGACCGAGTCCTTTGCTCCCACTAGCAACTTCATCATTAATAACTCTAGTACGACTGGACCTTCGGGGACGGCCTTTGGAAATCTCACCATTAACTTTACAACGAACCCTGGCAATGTAAATTGTTCCGGCGGGTTGACCACAGTCAACGGGAATCTCACCATCATCAGCACGTCATCAAGCGAGTTCAGATTATCGACAGCTACCGGATATACGTTGACCATCGGCGCGGATCTGATCGTTCAAGGTGGGACTCTCAGTGGTTCCGCCGGCGCAGGAGCAAACGCTCAAACAATTCAACTGGCCGGAAATTATAACCAGACTGGTGGTACTTTCACTGACGTTAATACAACTACTCCCTTGAGTTTTCAGTTCACAGGCACGGGCAAGACCTTCACTCAATCCGCAGGCATACTGACAAACACAAACATAAACTGGACTGTTAATAACAGCGCGTCGCTGTCTCTCGCCAATAATCTTCCAGTAGCAAACAGTAGAACGGCCACGGTCAATGGCACACTGAACTGCGGCACAAGCCTCGTCTCCGGGGCCGGCGCGTTCACCTTAGCATCCGGTGGCACGCTCGGCATCGGCGATCCAAACGGAATCACAGCGAGCGATATCACCGCAACCGGCGGCAACGTTCGCGTCAGCGGCGCGCGCAGTTTCAGCACCGGCGCCAACTACACCTACAGTGGCAGCTCAGCGCAGGTTACCGGCAACGGTCTGCCGTCAACTATCAATGCGCTCACGATCAGTAACACGGCGGGCGTTACTTTGACGGCCAGCACGACCGCCGCCGGCGCAAGTTCGATAGGCTCTGGAGCGACACTTAACACCAGCACGTTCACCCTCGCGGTGGGCAACACACTGACGAACAGCGGCGCCTTCAACGTCAACGGAGTATTCCAAATAAACGAAGGCGGCTTTGCGTCGGGAAATAATTTCGTCTACGCGACAAACGCCACGCTGGTCTTCAATAACACCAGCGGTACCTACGGCGTCAACAACGCCGGCTATTGGCCCACGACCAACGGCCCGCAGAACGTGACGGTCCTGAATCCCGCCGCGGGCATCCAGATGAATGTTGCGCGCACCGCGGGCGGTCTGTTCCAGTACGCCGCCGGAGTCAAGGGCGCCGAGAACCTGACTCTTAACGGCACTTGCCAGGTAAACACGGGCGGGTATGTCTCCGGCTCGCCGACTTACGGTTCGAGTTCACTCCTCAAGTACAACACGGCCAGCGGTGGCGCGGGCTACGGTCGCAATGGTGAGTGGCTCCCGGGCGCGACCAGCGGCGCGGGTTATCCGCACGACGTGCAGATAAGCGGGAACACTACTCTGGATCTGCCTAACAGCTCGGCGACTCAGCCGTTCCAACTCTCGGGCTCGCTGACGATTGATTCCGGATCGACGATGAGTTTGTCGGGCGCGACGCCGATGTCGGCTCCGCTGAATGTCCCTGGCTCAGTCACGAACCTCGGCACGCTGACGCTCTCTTCAACGAGCGGTGGCAACCTGAATGTCGGTGGCAACTTCACGAACACGGGTGGAACGTTTACGCACAACAGCCGCACGCTGACTTTCAATGGCGGCTCTGCGCAGAGTTGGTCTGACAGCACGGGCTCGCAGAACTTCGGGAATGTCGTCATCAGTGGTAGCAGCGGCGTTCAGTTGAACACCGCAATCACGGTCCAGGACTTCAGCCATTCCGCGGGCACGCTGAATCTCAATGGCAAGACTTTATCTGTCGGCGGTAACTGGGACAACAGTGCCGCTCTCACGCCGAGCACGGGCGCCGTTAGCTTCTTTGGCGCGACCGCGAACACGATTAGCGGCAACACAACTTTCAATAACCTGACGATCGACAAAGCGAGCGGCAGTCTCAATGCGTCGGGCAGCACTCTGACAGTGACGGGATTGACGGAAGTTAAGGCCGGCGCCTTCACCAGTGCGACGCAGTATCACGATGTTCAGATAGACAATGGCGCGACGCTGGCGCTTTCCGGCCCCATCTTTGTTAACGGCAATTGGACCATGATTAGCGGCGGCATGTTCACGCCCGGAACGAACGCGGTCACCTTCAACGGCCCGACCCTACAGACGATCAGCGGCAATACGTCGTTCTATGATCTCACCAAGACAGTCTCAGCCGTGCAGCAATTCAATTTCGCCGCCGGCAGCCTGACGACAGTCACGCACGCACTCACGCTTAACGGCGCCGCAGGTCAATTGTTGTCATTGCGTTCGACATCGTCGCCGACGCAGTGGAAGCTTCATGCTCCGGCAACCCAATCGGTTGATTACGTCGACGTGAAGGACGGCGATGCGAGCGGCGCTAGTCAGATAGTGCCGACTCATTCAGTTGATTCCGGCAACAACCTCAACTGGCTGTTCGGCAAGACGATCAGCGGTACGGTCACCGGAAATCATGGCAACGGTTCAGCGCTCAATGGCGTAACCATCAAGCTGCTCAAGAATGGTGTACTCGCAGGAACCACCACGACGCTGTCGGACGGGACCTACTCCTTCTCAGACGTTGCGCTGGCAAGCGGCGACAAGCTGGCTGTGTTTATCGCTTCGCCCTCAATTCAGCGCGGCGCCACGATCACGCTCTCCGGCACTTCAGACATCGGCACGCTCAACATTTTCCAGGACTCGCTCATTGTGCGTTCAGACAGCGGCGGCGCGATCGCGAACAGCGATCTATCGAGCGCGAGCGACGGCTCAGCTGACCTGACTTCAGTCTATACCGTGCCGGGCGGCGTGCTCACGACGGGAGCGGGAACCGAAATCAGGATTTGGAACGCGACCACTTTTGCTCCGGGCGATAACATCCTGGACGGTGGTGACTGGACCAACTACGGCACGTTCAATGCCGCCGCGAACACAGTTACCCTCAACGGCAACGCGAACCAGACCATCGGCGGGCTGAACAATTCCTTCTTTAATAACCTGACGATAAATAACACCAGCTCGTCGTCGAGCAACGTTGTCTCTCTGGCGCTTAATACAAACGTGGCCGGCGTGCTGAACATTAGCGGTGGTGTCTTTGATCAAGGAACAGCGGCGAGTCTGATGACCACCGGCGGCGCCACGAATATTGTTACCGTGGGGTCAGGCGGGACCTGGCGCAACCTCGGTACCGGCGGTGTCACACTTTCGGGCGGCGTCAACAATCTCGGCACGATTAACTTTAACGCCCACGGCACACCGTGCGGCGACGCTGATGATATTCAGATTCGCTCTTCATCGAGCGGAACCCAGCGCACCTGGTCGGGGACGGGCACGTTCTCAATGACCGACGTAGATGTTTCGGATCAGAAGGCGCCGGGTGGAGTTCCTCCGGCAGCGCCGCTGCAAATCGTAGTCAATAGCGGAACCGGCTCAGCCCCGATAGCGAACAACGCTGGTTGGACGTTTATTGATACGTGCACGTCGGGAACTTACAAATGGATTGGCGGAGCAAATCAGGATTGGACGATAGCGACAAACTGGACGCCGACGCGCGCAACCCCGAACGCCGCTGACGTGCTCGTCTTTGACGGTGCGACTACGCCTTCTCCGATAGTTAGTAATTTTCGGACTGAGACTGACGCCGAACTCGATCTACAGGGTGGAGTGTTCGTGACTTTGAACGCGTCTTCAGTCGGCGCGCCGCAGACGTTGACGCTAAACGGCGGGAGCGGCCAGGACCGTCTGAAGGTTCCCACCGGAACGTCTCTAACATTGGCCGGCAGTTCCGCTTTGCAAATCTCTCTGTCGACCGCAGCGGGCGGATCGAAGGCGGCCATAAGCGGCAACTTCATCATGCAGGATGGCGCGCATCGTTTGCTCGGAGGCGCCGGCGCGATCAATTTTGGCTCGGGCTCGATCTTCACCACCTCTACCGGCTTCACGGGCAATCCGTTTGGCGCGACCACGGATGGTTCGGTCATCTTCGGGAGTGGCTCATCCGGGTTTTTCAACGCCGGCCTCGATCCCTTCGGCGGCGACACTCGGGCGGTAGTCCAGTTCGGCATCGGAAGCACGGCGAAGTTTAATGCTTTGTCAGCGCTCTCAACGATTGGACGGAGCTATGGATTCCTGACGCTCGGCGGCAATCAAATGTATGCCGCGTCGGGCGCCAGCCCCATCACAGTCGTAAATGATCTGACCATCGAAAATGGCAGCAAGCTCACCTTGTCGGGAACGGCCGGCGGCAATCTTATTCTGGATGCGAGTTTCACCAACAGCGGCACGTTTGACGCGAACGCCCGCACGGTCGAGTTCCGTGGGGCAGCGGCGACGCAGAATCTTTACGGCAACGTGACGCTCTTTGATGTGCTAATCAGTAAGACTGGCGGCAGCGTCAAAGTCGCCGGCGACCTGACCATCAATGGGGCACTTCAATTCAACGGCGCCGGCGATGTGCTCGACCTAGCCAACCATGATGTGATTTTGAATGGCGCCGTTTCCGGAGCTGGAGCGCTCGACAGTACGATCTATGGTTCCGATCTACATATTGGCGGCACGGGGGCGCTGGGGACTGTGCGTTATCTCGGCACTCAGCCGCTGGGCTTCCTGACTGTCAATCGAATTACTAATGGCTCAGTCACGTTCGCGACCAACGTGACGATCGGCAATGTCTCGTCCGGCGGTTTGGACCTCACAAACGGGACCGTTGATATGGGTGGGAATACACTCTCGCTCGCCGCCTATCCAGCGATCACGCGGACGAATGGTTATGTGATTGGCAATCTGCAGAAGACCTTTGGCGCTACGGGAGTGTTTGTGTTTCCGGTCGGGACGGCGAACGGTTACTCGCCCGTTGATGCGAACGTGACGGTTAACACTAGCGGCACGCTGACAGTTAAAGCCGTGCAGGGACCACAGCCAAATATCACCGGCGCGAATGCTCTGCAAAGATATTGGACGCTGACCGGTTCAGGCCTGACGACCGGTCTGACTTTCCATTATCGCGGCGGACAGCCGACTGCCGGAGACGTTAACGGCAACGAAGCGCTCTACAAGATATTCAAGTACAGCGGCGGCTTTACTCAGCCCGCGAACCAGTCGGTCGATACCGCCGCGCACACCGCCACAGTTACCGGCGTCACTTCATTCAGTGATTGGACGTTGGCTGAGCCTGGCTCAGTTAATCCGCCGACGCTCGCGCCCTATACGGACAAATCAATTTCGCTCAGCACCGACACGACCGTAGCGCCTGACGGCAATGTCGCGCCGACGAATACGACGAGCATCAACGTCTCGACCTCGACCAATTTCAAAGGGAAGTTGGAAAGCGATCCAACCACCGGCGTTGTCCGCGTGACTGATGCCCATCCAGCCGGGGCTTACACGATCACCATCAAAGCATTCAACCAGGGCACCGCGCCCACAACAAAAAGCTTTACCTTAACGGTGACGACGCCGGCGGTGTGCAATCCGGTCGTCTTTGGGACGGCGGCAAACTTCGACGTGGGCAGTCTACCTACGTCAGTCGCGGTGGGTGATTTCGACGGCGACGGCAAACAGGACCTCGCCATTACCAATAGGACCTCTAACAACGTATCGATCTTGTTGGGCGATGGCGCGGGCGGTTTCAGCACCGCCTCGAACCCCGGTGTTGGCTCTGAGCCTACCTCTGTGGCGGTAGGTGATTTCAATGGCGACGGCAAACAGGATCTTGCCGTTGGCAATAGAAGCTCCAACAACGTATCGATCTTGTTGGGCAGTGGCGGGGGCGCTTTCAGCGCTGCCGGCAACCTTGGTGTTGGCCCATCCGCCAATGGCCCTGCTTCAATAGCGGTGGGCGATTTCAATGGCGATGGCAGGCAGGATCTCGCCGTTGCCAATCGTAACTCGGACAACGTATCGATTTTCCTGGGTGATGGCGCCGGCGGTTTTAGTCCCGCACTCGGCTCTCCTTTCGGCGTGGGCACTAACCCTGTCTCGGTAGCAGTGGGCGACTTCAACGATGACACCGCGCAGGATCTCGTCGTCGCCAACAATGGTTCCGCCAACGTGTCGGTGTTGTTAGGCGACGGCGCCGGCAGTTTCGTTGCGGCCTCCGGCTCTCCTTTCGCCGCCGGAACTCAGCCTACTTCAGTGGCGGTGGGCCATTTCGATTCCGGCAATACGCAGGACTTCGCCATTGCCAACGGTGACTCAAACGATGTGACGATCTTGCTGGGCGCTGGTAATGGCGGTTTCAGCCCGGCCGGCGGCTCTCCTTTTGTTGTTGGTGCTAATCCTTTCTCAGTAGCAGTCGGCGATTTCGATGGCGACACCAGGCAGGACCTGGCGGTTGCCAGCCGTGACTCAGACAGTGTGAAGATTTTAAACGGCGATGGCGCGGGCGGTTTCGGCCCTCCCAGCTCTTTCGGGGTTGGCTCTGTTGCCGGCTCTTCTCCAGAGTCAGTGGCGGTCGGCGATTTTAATGGCGATGGGAAGCAGGACCTCGCCACTTCCAACGTCAATGCAAACAACGTCTCGATCCTGTTGCGGACGTGTTGTCCGGCGATCACCCTAACTCCGGCAACTCTGCCGGACGGCACGCTTGGCGTTTCTTATCATGACGATCTCAGCGCGTCAGGCGGCACAGGCTCTTACACCTTCACGGTCACTTCGGGCGGCGCGCCGACCGGGTTGAGCGTGCAGTCGACCGGACAATGGTTAGGCACGCCTACGGCAACCGGTGACTTCACCTTTACCGTCACGGCGAAAGATTCCGCTACCGGCTGCACGGGCACAAAGGACTACACCTTAACGATCGTTTGTCCGACGCTTGCGCTGTCGCCTTCAACTTTGCCGAACGGTATCGCGGGACAAAATTACAGTCAGGGCGTTACGGTGACGGGTGGATCTTCGACTTCATATTCCTTCACGACCACGGGTTCACTTCCCCCCGGCTTGAGTCTCAACGGAAGCGGATCAAGCGCCACTCTCAGCGGCTCTCCCACCATGTCGGGCACGTACAACTTCACCATCAAGGCGACGGACACAGCCGGGTGTTTTGCATCCCAGGATTACACGATCATTGTCACTACCTACACCATTGCCGCGAGTGCGGCCGCGAATGGATCGATAAATCCAACCGGGTCGGTGATAGTTAATTCGGGCGCCAATCAATCGTTTACTATCACTGCGAATGCGACTTATCACGTTGCAGATGTGCTGGTCGATGGAGTGTCTGTTGGCGCGGTTTCGAATCATACGTTCACGAACGTGACGGCCAATCACACGATCGCCGCGTCGTTTGCGATCGATACCTACAAGTTGACTTACACAGCAGGCGCGAATGGAACGATAAGCGGAACGTCCCCGCAAACAGTGAATCACGGCGGTGCTGGATCGCCGGTGACGGCGGCGCCGAATACCGGCTATCACTTCGTGAATTGGAGCGACAGCTCAATTCAGAATCCGCGGACCGACACCAACGTAACCGCTAATATCTCGGTCACGGCAAACTTTGCGCCGCCCGAAACCAACGTTGCCGTGGACTCCGGCAATCTGATAGTCACTGATGGCAACGGCGGAAACACTGACGACACTCTGACGATCTCCCTCAGCGGCGCAAACATTCGCCTCACCGATCCGAACCATTCGTTGGCTTGCGGCGCAGGCACTACGCAGTTCGATGCCAACACGTGCGAGATCGCAGTCGATGATGTCACTGGAAACATTCAGGTCAATACTCTGGATGGAAGCGACACGCTGACGCTGGACTTCAGCGGCGGTAACTTCATGCCGCATGGGCTGAACTTTGATGGCGGCGATCCGACCACTGGGCCGGGAGACAAGCTGAAGATTGTGGGAGGCAGCCAGGGCACGGTCACCTATAACTACACCACCGCGAATAGCGGCAGCGTCGCCATGAGCGCGTTCGGGACCGTGACTTACACCGGGCTCGAGCCCATATCGAATAGCGGCACGGCCACCGATGTCATCTTTAATTTGCCCTCGACGGGAAACGCGGCAACTCTGGCGGACGATGGCACGGTGGGCAACGGCATGTCGCGTCTGAGTGCTGCGACGTTTGAGACTACTGACTTCTCAAACCCGAGCGGCTCGCTAACGATCAATCGCGGCAGTTCCGGCGACACGCTCGTCGTCAATGCTCTACCGGACTTCAACGCAAGTTTGACGATCGGATCTGCCGGCAATGAATTCAATACGATTACTTTCGCGGGCGCGGTGCCCCTCGCGGCCAACAATAATCTGTCCGGCACCGCGAGCTCGATCAGCCTGCCGAACGTAACCAGCAATCTGGCCACGAGCGGCGCCTGCACGATCACGCTGACGGCTGACTCAATCAATCTTGCCGCGGGCTCGATCAATGCCACCTCAACTGGCACAGTCACCCTGCTGCAAAAAACAGCCGGCACACTGATCGATCTGGGCGGAGCTGATGCCGCCGGCACGCTGGGTCTGACTGACGCCGAACTCGATCTTGTCACTGCCGGCACGCTCAACATCGGCAACAATAGCAGCGGGACAATCACCGTGAGCGCGGACATCACCCGCTCAGCCGGCACGAACATGGCGCTCACGAGCGGCGGCGATGTATTGATCAGCGGCGGTCAGGTCAATACTGGTGGGGGGACGCTGTTGCTTCACCCGGGCAACTCTCCCGCGGCGGTCAAGCCGACTAAGGCGGGCACAGACGTAACGGCCAGCACCTTATCTTTCGGCAGTGATCTCGCTATCGCTATCAATGGCACGACCGTCGATACGCAGTACACCCAGCTCAAGGTTGCCGGGAGCGTAAATCTAACCGGCGTCAGTCTCGTGCTGAGCGGGTCATATACTCCGGCAGCCGGCGACAGCTTCACGATCGTCGACAATGACGGCGCCAGCGATCCGGTGGTGGGCGAATTCGTTGGCCGGCCCGAAGGCTCGACCTTAAGCGTCAACGGCGTCTACAAGAGGATTACTTACCACGGTGGAGACGGCAACGATGTCGTGCTGTTTCCGCTGCCGCCCACCAACCTGGTCGTCACCAAGACCGCGGACAGCGACGACGGGACTTGCGATGCGGATTGCAGCTTGCGCGAAGCAATTGCCGCCGCGAATGTCGGCCCGGATACGAACAACATCACGTTCAATATTCCGAACACTGACGGCGGCTGCACCGGCGGCGTGTGCACGATCACGCTGGGCGTGGGTGGAGGCGTTGGCGAACTAGGCATTTCCAGTAACGTAAACATCAACGGCCCAGGCGAAAGCCTCTTAATAGTCGACGGCGCCACTGCAACTCGCGTTTTCGAAATAGCTTCCGAACGGACGGTCAGCATTTCCGATCTGACTGTCACTCGCGGGAACGCATCAGGCAATGGCGGCGGAATATTAAACGACAACGGCACGCTCACGCTGACCAACAGCACAGTGAACGGCAACAACGCCAACTTCGGCGGCGGCATCTGCAACCTTGGCGGCACGCTGACGCTGACCAACAGCACGGTCAGCGGAAACACCAGCACCGACGCCGCCGGGGGGATTTACAACGTCCTCGCCGGCACGCTCACGCTGACCAACAGCACGGTCAGCGGTAACACCGCCAGCAGCGGCGACGGCGGCGGCTTCTTCATCGACAGTGGCAGTACGGTCACGCTGACAAACAGCACGGTGAGCGATAACACCGCCAACTTCGGCAGCGGTGGCGGCATTGAGTTCGAGAACGGCACGCTCACGCTAACTAACAGCACCGTGACCGGCAACACCGCTATCGACTCTAACGGCAACTTCGGCAACGGCGGCGGAATCGCTGTTGTTTCCAGCACCGCGAATGTCAGGAACACGATCATCGCCGACAACAGCGCATCAGGCAGCGGGCCGGACATCAGCGGCACCTTCACCAGCCAGGGTCACAACCTGATCGGGATCGGAGACGGCGGCTTAGGCTTCAGCGGGACCGGCGATCAGGTCGGCAGCGCAGGTTCGCCAATCGATCCCAGACTCGGCCCGCTGGCAAATAACGGCGGCCCCACGCAGACGCACGCGCTGGGCTTCGGCAGCCCGGCGATCGATGCGGGCGATGATTGCGTGCTCAATAACTCGTGCAATATCCTGCCGCTCGGATTCAACCTGACGACCGATCAGCGCGGCGTCGCGCGTCCGCAGGGCAATCACGTCGATATCGGCGCGTTTGAGTTGAAAGCCTATGTGGTGACCAAGACTGCCGACACCAACGACACTTGTCTGCCGGGCAATTGCAGTTTGCGTGAAGCTATCAAGGCATCAAATCTTGACGCGCCCGACCAGCGGATGATCGTTTTCAATATTCTCTCCGGAGACTCGGGTTGCATCAGTGGCGTTTGTACCATTACGCCATCGCCTAATGCGCTGCCCACGATCGTCAACTCGATCTTTATCGACGGCTATTCGCAGACTGGATCGAAACCAAATGATTTGGATCTCGATGCGGGTGATGATGCGGTGCTGACGATTCAATTAAACGGCGCCGGCCTGCCCAACGGCAGCCGCGGTCTGGATTTACAAAACGGGTCGGACTGGTCAGTTATCCGCGGCCTGATTATCAACAACTTCGAGGGGGCCGGAGTCTGGCTGGAGAACGACGGAGCTAATCAGATATCAGGAAACTTCATCGGCGCCAATGCGACTGGGGACGCCGCGGCGGCGAACGGGGATGGTGTCGCAATCGCCTTCGGAATATTCAACCTGATAGGTGGTGAACTGCCGGCGGAACGCAACGTCATCTCGGGTAACAAGGTTAACGGCATCAGGATTAGCGGCGACGAAGCCACCGATAACGACGTTGAAGGGAACTATATCGGCACGACTAAGAACGGCGATGTCGCGCTGGCCAATCCGGTTGGGGTGTACATCAACCCAGGTTCCAGCGGAAATGTCATCGGCTGCAAAGTGATTAACGGCGACAACCTGATCTCCGGCAATAGCTCGGCCGGTGTCCGGATCGAGCAGAGCGCATGGAATCTGATCGAAGGCAATTTTATTGGCACTGATAAGACCGGAGCGGCGCCGGTCCCGAATGCTATCGGAGTCGATCTAAAGGACGCACCGCTCAATACAGTCGGCTTGCCGAAGCTGGGCAATCTCATCTCCGGCAACACGGGCGCCGGGCTGCTGATGGGCTCATCGCCTTCGTCCACTTTACCGAGCTCAATCAACGACGTTCAGGGCAACCGCATCGGCACTAACGCTGCCGGAACAGGATCGCTTCCTAACAACGTCGGCATCTTGATCCGCGATGCCTCTGACAACCTGATCGGCGGCGGCATTCGCCGCGGTGATCGAAATTACATTTCCGGAAATACTCTTGAAGGTATACGCATCGAGGTCAGCGGCCCCACGGCGCTCAGTGACAGCAATCAGATCTTTGGCAACTACATCGGCACAAACTTCTCGGGTACTGCCGCGATCCCCAACGGAGACTCAGGGGTCAAGATCGTTGGTGGGTTTCAGAATGAGGTCGGATGCGCCTTCAGCGGTTCAGGCAATCTGATCTCGGGAAATGCGGCCGAGGGTGTCGAGTTAACCGGCGGCGCGGGAAACAATTTCGTCCAGGGCAACTTCATCGGGGTCAAGTCGGACCTTACCAGCGACCTGGGTAACACCGGATCCGGAGTTGAGATTTACAGTCTGCCGAATCAGCCTTCGCGGGGTAACGTCGTGGGAGTGCTGCCCGACAGTGGCAACTCGCGGACTCGCCTCGACAGCATCGCAGCGAAGACCGGACCGTGCAGGGCCCAGCCGGAACGCAACACCTTGAGAGAAGCGAAGGCCACTGCAATGCGGCCCGCCCGGCAAAAAACCGAGGGTGCTCGCGCCGACAGCGCACTGCGGAAGCGAGCTGCCGCCATCAGACCGCTGCGGCGAATCTCGAGTCGGAACCAGGCCCCGAGCGATCGTTTTGCGTTCCTTACTCAGGAGCTAACGCCTTCAGCAAAGCAGGCCACTCGCATCGGGCCGACCGTCGCTCCGTCACCAACACCGGGGCCAACTCCGACGTCAGGCGCCAACGTGATCGCCTTCAATCATCATGACGGAGTCAAGATCAGCACTGCCGGCGATGTTGACAACCTGATTAGCCAGAATTCGATCTTCAGCAACGGCAAGCTGGGCATAAATCTGGTCGCTCCCACGGATCCGTCCAGTGGTGCGCAGGAAGGCGTCACCGATAACGATGCCGGCGACGGAGACGATGGCCCAAATCACTTGCAGAACTTTCCCGTCATCACGGATGCGGCTGCTGACACGCAGACGATCTATGGAACGCTTGACTCGTCTATGAACGGACAGCCGTTTACGATCGAAATTTTCGTTAACGACGCTTGTGACGGGTCTGGCAATGGCGAAGGTAAAACCTTTGTCGCGTCGACTCAGAGCAGCGTTGGCAACTTCAGTTTGACTGCGCCGTCAGGATCGTTCACCGCCGGGCAGATCCTTACTGCCACGGCCACTGACGCGAAAGGCAACACGTCGGAGTTTTCCTCCTGCTTTACCGCCACGCCAGTATCCGCGGGAGCCGATCTCTACATTCAAAAGACCGATTCGCCTGATCCGGTGACGGTTGGAAATGACCTTACTTATACGTTGACAGTTTTCAGTAACGGTCCGGCTGCCGCCAACGATGTTCAGGTGACTGACACGCTGCCGGACAGCGTTACCTTCGTTTCAAGTACGCCGTCGCAAGGCACCTGTTCAGGTACGACCACGGTCGACTGTAACCTTGGCACCATCTATAACGGCGGAACTGCAACCGTCAAGATAGTAGTCAAGGCGCCAAACACGCCGGGGTCGATCAGCAATAGCGCGAGCGTCTCGTCCCTCGACGACCCGCTCAACGAAAACAACACCGCCAGCGCCGGGACACAGGTAAATGCGTGTCCGACGACCTTCACCGTGAATGACAACGGCGATGCCGCGGCGGCCGATGGCGTTTGTGCCACTGGCGGGGCGGGCTGCACTTTGCGCGCGGCGATCCAGGAAGCAAACGCGCTGCCGGCCTGCGGCACTATTGATATCAACTTCAGTGGGGTCACTGGCGCGATCAATTTGGCGACGGCTCTGCCGGCCATCAATCACAACATCAATATCAACGGCCCGGGCGCGAACGTGCTGACGGTGAAACGTAATAGCGCGGCGCAATTCCGCATCTTCGAGATCACGCCTGGCCGCACTGTCGCTATCTCAGGCCTGACGATCGCGAATGGTTTGGTCTCGGGTATCTACCCGGGGAATTCCGGCGGCGGCATTTACAATGATCACGGCAGCCTCAGCCTGACGGCGTGCGTCGTCAGCGGTAACAGCGCGACCGGCGGCGCCATCCTTAATAACGGACAAACCGGAACTGCTTCGCTCACCGTTACCGACAGCAGTATTCGCGACAATGCCGCGACCGAGAGCGGCGGCGGCATCTACAACCTCTCTGGGACTGTGACGGTCAAGGGTAGCGCCATCAGCAACAACTCAGCTGTCCAGCTCGGCGGCGGCATTCTCAACAGTGTTGGCGGCCTGACCCTCATCAACACGACTATCAGCGGTAACAAATCTCAGCTGCATGGCGGCGGGATTTACAATTATTCCGGCGGCGGTCCTTCTACTACGACCGCGATCAACGTGACTATTACGAACAATCGCGCCGATTCAAATGGCGATACTCTGGGTGACGGCGGCGGCATATTTATAGAAGGCGGCAACGTGCTGTTGCGTAACACGATTGTCGCCCGCAACTTCAAGGGCGCGAGTTCGAACACGACTGCTCACGATGTTTTTGGCACGCTCGACAGCGCGAGCTCCTTCAACCTGATTGGCGACGGCACCGGCATTAACGGCGTGGGCAGCCTGCCGGCGAATAATCAGATCGGGACCGCGGCCGCGCCGATCGATCCGCTACTCGGCGTGCTTCAGGATAACGGTGGTCCGACCTTTACACATGCGCTGCTTTATAACAGCCCCGCGGTTGAGAAGGGTGACAACGCAACTACATCGTCGCCGCTGTTCCTGACTACGGATCAACGCGGTTCGGGCTTTGCCCGGCAGAGTGACGGGGATCGGACCGCGGGGGCGATTGTCGATATTGGTGCTTACGAACGTCAATCGACCGAGCAACGCAGAGTCTTTGCCGGGGCGAACTCACAGGTGGACCTGGTTGATGTGAAGCTTACGTTCCCCTGCGTTCCTAATGGAGGCTGCGGTACTTTTAAAGCCGGCGAGGACGGCCCGCAAACTCGTGCCGACCGAAACCCGGAGACGAGGCCTTCTGCCTCGATCACAGTGATCGACCCGGCCGCGCAACCCACGCCGCCAGCCGGTTATGTCGCAGGAAACAATTCCAGTCCACCTCTGCCGGCGTTCGATCTATCAACTACGGCCAGTTTCGATGGACCGATAGCGCTCTGCTTCTATCTGCCCACGATTACCGATGCGGGATTCTTTGGCGGACTCAAGCTGCTTCACAACGAGGGTGGTACGCTGGTCGACCGGACTACCAGCCAGAACTTCGCCAGCAAGATCCTTTGTGGCAGCGTGAGCTCACTCTCACCGTTCGTGATCGCGCACACCGTGACGCCGACTGCGGCCAATGGCAAAGTCTCTGGCCAGATTGTCGACAGCGTGGGCCATCCTGTCGAAGGAGCGGGCATCAGAATGAGCGGCACCCAAAACCGCCTGACCGTTACCGATGCAAACGGCAACTACAGCTTCGACAATGTCGAGACCAACGGCTTCTACACCGTCGTGCCGTCGCGAGCGAACTACAGCTTCAGTCCCGCACAACGGAGCTTCAGCGCGCTGGGTCAGCAGACTGAAGCCGCCTTTAGTGCATCGACTACAAACAATGCTCTGAACCCGCTCGATACAACTGAGTACTTTGTGCGCCAGCAATATCTCGACTTCCTCGGTCGCGAGCCTGACGAAGCCGGGCTTAACTTCTGGTACCGGAATATCGAGACTTGCGGGGACAACACCGATTGTCGCGCCGCCAAGCGCGTCGATACTTCGGCTGCGTTCTTCCTCTCGATCGAGTTCCAGCAGACTGGTTATTTGGTTTATAGAACTTACAGAGCGGCGTTCGGTGATATTCCCGGCGCGCCGTTGCCGCTCAGGCTTAACGAGTTCAAGCCGGACACGGCCGCGATTGGCAACGGCGTGGTGGTAAATAAAACCGGTTGGGAAACGCAGCTCGACTCAAACAAGCAAGCTTACATGGCAGAGTTTGTCCAGCGTCCCAGGTTCACGACCGCCTATCCTCTGACTTTGACGCCGGTTGAATTTGTCGGTCACCTTTTTGCAACTGCCGGTGTGTCGCCCTCGACAGAGACTCGCGCAGCGGCGATCGCTGAGTTCGGATCTGATGCAACTTCCTCAGATGTGGCGGCCAGAGGTCGAGCCTTGCGCCGCGTAGCGGAAAACTCTGTGCTGGCCCAGCAGGAGTTCAATCAGGCATTCGTGCTGATGCAATACTTCGGATACCTGCGCCGGGACGCGAACGCCGGACAGGACACGGACTTTTCAGGCTACAACTTTTGGTTGGATAAGCTGAACACCTTCCACGGCAACTTTGGCGACGCCCAAATGGTGAAAGCATTCCTGGTCTCAGGCGAGTATCGCGGACGCTTCCCCCGATGAAGTCATCAGGAATAGAGGCCTTTGCGTCTACCTCTTGCTAATCTCACTTTGGTTCCGTTCTGTCCGTCTCAGTAGTGGTACATCTTGAACAAAACCTGCCATAGCTGCGGAGACTTTGACGACCGGATTAGTGGCTTGCCACTTCCCAGTGCGGTGAGGCTTGCCTCACCGCGGCCCTACTTTTCAGAGCCCCCCGGGGCTGAGCCCCGGGGCACGAGTAAGTCAGGCGGCCACGGTAAGGCAAGCCTTACCGCACCGCGGGGCGGCAAGCCGCTTTCACGATGCTGGAAGCTTAAACTGTACCACTACCCTCTCAGAGAATTTCTTGACACCCCGCAAGGTTCTTTGCTATAAATCGCCACTAGCCCTAATAAACTTCCTCGAATCCATCAGATCGCGGCCGAAGGTCCTGGGTCAAAGCACAACCTTCTCCCATTCGCTGGTGGCTGTTATTAAACCAACCAAGTAGGAGGTCTCAAAATGAAAAACAATAAATCTTCTATGCTAGTGGTATTCGCGGCGCTCGTTTTCGCATGTCTGGAGACAGCGGCATTCGGGCAAACGGCGAATGACAAAGTGGCCAGCATGACGGGAGGGTCGAGCGTCAGGTGGGACGTGGGCGCTTCCAATTCGGGCCTGACCCTGGTGGTCTCGACACCCGACGGCCGGGTCTTCCGCAGAGAGTACAAGGGCGGCAGCTCGGTCGATTTCGCGCTGATCGACAAGCAGGGCGAAAGGCTGCCCGACGGTGTCTACAGCTATGAACTGCGACTTGCTTCAGTATCGTCAGATGCGGTGAAGTCACGCGCCAAAGATGATGCCTCGGAAGAGGATCGTACCGGCCGCAAACGATCGACCGTGTCGGCTCCCGTCCAATCGGGAAGCTTTGCGATCGTTAACGGATCAGCAGTGGTTGCCGGCGCGCTGGAAGACGGGCGACGCTCGGCGAGAGTGACTCAACAATCCGCCCCAATGGTTTCCGGCAACACTCTTACCAGACTGCGCAACCATCGCGCGCTTCTGGGTGCCGCCCCCGATCAAGTGATTCCCGACGATCTGATCGTGCAGGGTAGTGCGTGTATCGGGCTTGATTGCGTCAACAACGAGAGCTTTGGCTTTGACACAATCAGGTTGAAAGAGAACAACACCCGCATTCAATTCGACGACACCAGTACTGCGGCAGGATTTCCCACGAACAACTGGCAAATCCGCGCGAACAGTTCCGCCAGCGGTGGCGATAGTTTTCTGGGGTTTGTAGACCAGGGCGGCACAGGCAATTCGGAAACCGGCACCATCGTGTTGCAGGTTAATGCCGGCGCTCCGGCCAACTCCGTCAAAGTAGCTAGTAACGGAAAGGTTGGGTTCAGAACGGCTACGCCGGTGTTGGATCTGCACATTACCACCGGCGACACTCCGGCCCATCGGCTGGAACAAACTAATGCCAGCGGTTTTACGGCGCAGACCTGGGACATTGCCGGCAACGAAGCCAACTTCTTTGTTCGGGATGTCACCGGCGGGTCGCGTCTGCCTTTCCGCATCCGCCCCGGTGCACCAACGAGCAGCATAGATATCAATGCCAGTGGCAATGTGGGAATAGGGACTGCGAGTCCGGACACGCGATTGTCGGTGCTCGCTTCAGGAGCGACGTTTCCAACGGTTTATAACATTGGTGATGTCGCCACGTTCGTGGCGCCATCGGACAGCTTCACCAGCATCAGCCTGGTAAAGGGAGGAATTGCGAATCCACAAGGGTTACACTTCGGCGTTAATCAAGCCTCTCTTTTTTCGGAAATTCAAGCCTCCCGCGATGGCGTTCAAACAAACGTACTCGCGCTGAACCGGCAAGGGGGCAACGTCGGCATCGCAACCTCTGCACCTACCGATACTCTGTCAGTGAACGGAACCGCCAGTAAACCCGGTGGAGGATCATGGGCAGTGTTTTCGGATGAGCGTCTCAAGAATATCAAGGGCCGTTTCAACAGCGGGCTCAGGGCCGTCATGCAATTGGAGCCAATCCGTTACCAGTACAAAGCGAACAATGTTCTGGGTCTTAAGTCAGAACCGGAAAACATCGGCTTTGCCGCGCAGGCACTGCAGAAGGTCATTCCGGAAGCAGTGACCAGAAACTCAAACGGTTATCTGCAAGTTAATAATGATCCGATTCTCTGGACCATGCTCAACGCCATTCAGGAGCAGCAGAAGGAGATTGCCGCACTGAAAGGCGAGATCAAGAAGTTGCAGACGCCTGCACGCCGGCGCAGACGCTAAAACGGGGGCAGCCCCTCCAACACGAAAAGGCGCAAGCAGCTCAAACGATTTCTATCGTTAGCCCTTGCGCCTTTGCCTTTAATGGTCGTCCGCGATTCAGCCGATTGGGTTCTTACTCTTCGCCTTCCTGGATGAGATCCAGATAACCCTTCAATTCCAGCGCCCGCTGCTTCACAACTTCCATTCGGGCGTCGATGCGCATGGGGATATACATAGTGCCCTGCATCGTATCGTAGAGGCTGTCGATCAGCTTGAAATCCAAATCGCGATATTTGATCCACTCGAGCTGCGCCAATCTCAGGGCTTCTTTTTGGCTCGGTTTCAGGAGGCGCATCAACTTGCCATAGTTCTTATTAAGCTCCTGGTCCCAGGCGGCATAGGCTTTGTCCGTGCATTCAACCATCCCGGCGGTCGATCCATTCTTATCGATGCAGGCTTCGAGCGCTTTGTCGATCGGATGTTGAGGTTCCTGGTTGACAGAAGCACTCGCGTCAGCCAGCGGGTAAGAAAGACAGATGAGCAGCAGAGCGAAGTTTAATTGCTTCTTCATTGAGACACTCCTCTATTCGGCGTTGAGCGAATCGTCAACTCTCATGGAGTCAGTACCGGGAGCGGTAGCGACCGGGTCTCGATCTACCAGGCGGTCGATATCGCCAAAGACCCGGTCGCTACCGCTCCCGGCACTGACCTCAACACTCGGGGGGTCAAAACCCGCTTAGTTGACGAACCTTCGCAGTTGCACGCTGATCGCGAAACCGATCGCAATGAACGTGGCCAGCACAGAAGACAGTCCCGCGCTCATGAGCGGCAGCGGCACTCCAATCACCGGCAACATGCCCAGGGCCATCCCCACATTAATGAAAATCTGAAAAATAAGTCCGCCGACGATGGCCATGATTACCAGCATGCCGGTGCGGTCGCGCGCGCGCCGGGCGTCAGCAATCAAACGTGTCAACAGCACGCCGTAGGAAGCCAGCAGCAGCAAGCAACCGACGAATCCGGTCGTCTCAGCCGTGACCGCGAAAATAAAGTCCGTGTGCGGCTCAGGCAGGAACTTCAAGCTGCTTTGAGAATATTCAGAACCACGGGCCCCGGCCAGTCCACCTTCACCGACAGTGACCATCGATTGCCAGGTGTGATAACCAAACCCGCGCTTGTCTGCGTTCTCGGGATCGAGAATCACGTTGATGCGCTCGAGCTTGTAGCCGTGCAGCAGTCCTGTCTTCACGCCGACGGTATAGGCCAGCGGCGCTCCGGCGATCATCGCTACCAGCACGGCCGCGACAACCCACATTCGCATCGATGAAAGAAACAGCACGATAGCCAGCAACGGCACATACGTGATCGCCTGACCAACGTCGGGCTCCAGCATAATCAGACCCATTGGCAATCCAAGAATGATGCAACCAGTAATCAATTCTCTCCAGGTCAGCAGACCGACGCGGTGTTTGCCGAAGTATCTGGCCAGCATCAGCACCACGGGAATCTTTACAAACTCAGACGGCTGAAATTGTCCCAATGGCCCGGGCAGTTTGATCCAGCAACGCTGGCCGTTGATCTTCATTCCGATGCCGGGTATCAGCACTATGACGAGTAGAACGAGTCCCAGCACGTAAAGGATCGGGGCCAGCTCAACCAGGCGGCGATAGTCAGTGAATGCAATCGCCAGCATCGCCACAAAGGCAATGCCGAGACCGACAAGTTGCTTCTGCCAGTAGGGCTCTGTGGGTTGCGCGTTGTGAATTTCCCAGGCGCCAAAGCCGACGATGGCGATCGCCAGCACGGCGATCAGCCAGTCGAAGTCGCGCAGTTTACTTTTTTGCAGGATAGCAACCATGGCAACAGAATCGTTCTACTGATTATTGGAATCACGGAAAGAAGTGATAGATATCCTTGCGATGAAGAGCTCATTCAAGCGTCAGGGTGTCTGTCTTTAGACTCATTCCAATTCGGTAGGATCCGAACCTTGCTTTGTAGCATGACCTATAGCCTTTCATGCTTTCGATTTTTCCGCTGGCGCCGAGTGAATTCAGCTTTGGAATTTCCTTAAAAACGAAAGCTCGATCGCTTTTCTTGGGCCGGAAGGAATCCTGGCCAAATCCATTAAGAAACGCCTTCGATACTCTAGCTTCAATCAGCTTTCCCCAGACTCTCATAGTAGAGAATTGCTTCATCAATGTTTAGAGCATCCTCGTCGACGTTTTCTTTCATCAATCTGGCGAGCGCATAGTTCTCCAGAATCTCCTCGATTCTGTTGAAGGTTTCGATGTCGATTTGCACTGCGACTCTATGATTTTGTTCGTCGACAATATAATTTCTCTTTAACTCTTCCATGACACTTTCTCCTAATCTGATTTAGGTCAGCGAATTCTAAGGGCGACGGCATTCGTCGGGACTTCTTTTGCCGGTCGTGTCTTTGCGTAATACACGTCATAAATCGCGCGCACCGACGGAGCTCCAAAGCGCGAGCCCATGCCGGCGTTTTCAATCATGGCGACGCAGGCAATCTCTGGCTTAAAGGCCGGCGCATAGGAAACAAACCAGGAATGATCTTTGTGCTCGCTGCCCTCTTTGCCGAGGCTCACAACCTGCGCAGTGCCGGTCTTGCCCGCTATGTCGAACCCGGCCATCTTGATCCCGGTAGCGGTCCCCGCAACGTTTACAACCGACCACATGGCGTGCACCACAAGGTCGCTCTGCTCGACTGGAATCGGAAGAACTTTAGGTTGAGGCCGCTCAAAAATCCTGGCTGGTCGTTCCGGCCGATATTCGGGACGAGATGGGTCGTTGCCCACTGCCGCCATAGCGCGCACCTCTTTCAGAAGATGCGGGACATACATTTTCCCTTTCATCCCAATGGCCGCGTGCGCGCGCAACAAAACAATCGGTGTCAGCACGTCTAAGCCTTGTCCGAACGAAGAATAAACCGTGTCGATGTCCTTCCACTCGGCGTCGGTAGGATAAAGGCGGGCCTTAAGCTCACGCGAAGGTGTGAAGCTGAGCACTTCGTGCGGCAAATCTATCCCGGATCGCTTGTTGAGATCGAACTCATCGACCATCGCTTGAATGCCCTCGAGCTTCATCTTCAGACCAAGGCGATAGAAATATCCGTCGCACGATTTCATGATCGCAAAATGCACGTCGGGCGCGCCGTGATTGCCGCCCATGCAACGGGTGAACTTGTTGCCGATGGTAATCCCGCCGCCACAAACCAGATTTGAATCGTCAATGGAAATCGCGCCCTGTTGTAGTCCCGCAGTGGCCATCAAAGGCTTCCAGGTTGAGCCCGGAGGATACTTGCCCTGAATCGCGCGATCGATCAGCGGCTTGTCGGGATCGTTCAGCAATGCCTGATACTCGGCGCGGCCTGCTTTCGTGGCAATGCGCTGCGAGAAGAGATTAGGATCGAAAGTCGGAGCTGAAGCCAGCGCAAAAATCTCACCGTTGTTTGGATCCATGGCGATGATGACGCCGCGGCCCTGCGGCGATTTGCGGAGTTGATCCTCGGCGGCCTGCTGCAGATCGAGATCGATCGTAGTCACGATGTCCTGGCCCGATTGCGGTTCGATTCGTTCGACCTCGTTCTGAATGTGGCCACGGCTGTCGACGATCACTTTGCGATAGCCGTCGCGGCCGCGCAGGTATTCGTCGTAGACAGCTTCCAGACCTTCCTGTCCGATAATATCGCCGGGCCGGTAGCCCTTCTCACGAACGTCCGGTTTGTTCAATTGTTCGGTGCTGATCTCGCCGACATAACCGAGCACGTGGGCCAGCATCCCGTTGGCCGGATAACGTCTCTGCGGGGTTTGATCGACGCGCAGCGCCGGCAGTTCCAATTGATGCGCGTCGACCCAGGCAATGTCAGCTTGCGAGGCATCTTCCTTAATCAGGATCGATTCGAAGGCCGGCTGTGATTTCACCTGCTCAAAGCGTTCGCGCAAAATCTCACCGTCAATCTTAAGTCCATCCGCAAGCGGCTTTATTAAAGAAGTACGATCGATGCCTTTGGTATCTTCGCGAGAGAGAATCACGCTGTATATAGGTCTAGAGTCAACCAGCATGTGGCCGCTGCGATCAAAGATCACGCCCCGGGGCGCCGGAATGGGCAGCAGGCGGATGCGCTGGTTCTGGGCAATCTCGGCATAGTGCGCGCCGTTGATGATCTGAAGCAGATAAAGGCGCACCCCCAGCACGCCCAGAACGATCAGGATTAAAGCCTGAACAATCCGCAGGCGCACGCGCAAGTTTTGTGAATCGTCAACGAATTTCATCGGCTTCTTCTGCGCAGGCCGCTGCTACTGCCGCGAGCCACGCGGCGACGGATCGTGAACTGGCGTCGCTGCCGGGCCCTGGTACTAAAAAAGGATTCGTAACCGTAAAGCAAAATAGTTCCAGCGACCGTCGTCGCGATCAGTTTATAAGACAAGGATTGAATAAACGGCATCGGCGGTGGTTGCCCGAGCAGTCGATGCATTCCCACATAGACAGCGTTGTCTATCAAACTGGCACTCGCCAGGACCGGTATGCGGAGGATAGGCGTATCGAGCATCACCCGCGAGGCCACGAAATAGACCGCGTAAGCAGTCAGCGTTTTTGAAAATCCGCCGGCCCCGAGCAACGCCGGTCGGCCAGTCATGATGTCGGTCAACAGTCCCGCCGCCGCGCCCACGATAAGGGCCTGCAGCGGCTGGCGCTGCAGCGCGAAATACACTACGAGGATCAGAGCGAGATCCACGTATCCAAATGGCTGCCAAACCGATCGCAGCGCCGACTGCAAACCGACGGCTACCAGCAGCAACACAGCAATTGTCAGTTGGCGCATGTTTGAAACAGTAAACAGTAAGCCGTAGGCAGTAAGCAGGAGACACAGGACGGGAGTAATTCACGAGCAATCAAAACGACAATGTAGCTTTTGATTTTATTCATCAACCTCGACGCACAACGATTCAGAGTTCGCTGCTCACTTCCTTCTGCCTAGTGCTTAATGGCCTTCTTTTCCACATTGGGGAGCGCTTGATCGGACTCGGTGCGTTGGGGCGGGCGATACAACAGCACTGCGACTTCTTTCAACCGGTCCAGACCCGCGCCTGGCCGAATCCGAATGACCGGTGACTGCGTTGCAGAGCCCGGTCTGACCTCGACTATTTCTCCCACGTTGTATCCCGGCGGATAGATCGCATCCTGGCCCGTGGTCGTGACCGTATCTCCTGTTTGCACCTTCTCCATTCCGGAAACATAACGCATTTCGAGCAAGCCATTTTCGCCCATGCCTTTGATGGATCCGATGGCATTCGATTGACCAAGCTGGCCCACCACGGCGCCGGCACCGGACTTTTCGTCGGTTATCAGCATGACCTGCGAACTCCAGGGGCTGGTTGACACGACACGTCCGACGATTCCTCCGGAAGTAATGACCGGCATGTTGACGTCGACGCCTGACCAACGACCCTTGTCGAGAGTGACGCTGTCGAACCACATCGAGGGGTCTCTGGCGATAACGCGCGCGACCACGGTTTGGTAGCCGCTCTTTTCACTCAGCTGGAAAAGTTTTGCCAGGCGTTCGCCTTCGGCGGCTCGCTCGCGAGTATCGCGCAGCTCGGCTTGCATCTGATCGATTTGACGGTGCAGTTCCTGGTTCTCAGTCGAAGCCCGCCGCAGTTCGCCGACATTTCCGAACAGGCCGCCGATCCAGTTTCCAAAGCTCGATGTGCCCTTCTGGATGGGATAGGTGATCGTTTGGCTGATTGAGCGAATCTTGCGTTGTTTGGTGGCGTCGTCGCGCGCGTCATAGGTCATCAAAGCGAAATTCAGCGCCAACAACCCGAACAACCACCAGGGGGCGCGCTGACGAATCTCTCTTTGAGTGCGAATGGCGGCCATGGATTGATTGCCGAATGCCAATTGCAGATTGCCGATTTGTTCCAATCGCAAATCGGCAATCGGAAATCGGCAATGATCTTAGGTTCCGCTGGTCAGACTGTTGTCCCACTTCACCCGCTTAAGCAGGTCAAAGTCTGAAAGCATCTTGCCCGTGCCGAGTACCACTGAGGCGAGCGGATCTTCGGCCACTGAAACCGGCAGACCGGTTTCGATCGAGAGCCTCTTGTCGAGGTTCTTCAAGAGCGCGCCGCCGCCGGTGAGGACGATGCCACGCTCGACTATGTCGGCAGACAGTTCGGGCGGGGTCCGTTCCAGGGCCACGCGCACCGCATTGATGATCGTGGAGATGGAATCAGCCAGCGCCTCGCGAATTTCTTCGTCACTGATGGTAATTGTTTTGGGGATGCCTTCGATGAGATTTCGGCCGCGCACTTCAAACGAGAGTTCCTCGTCAAGGGGAAAAGCAGAGCCGAGTTCGATCTTGATTGCTTCGGCGGTGCGCTCGCCGATGAGCAGGTTATATTTTCGTTTGATGTATTGCGTGATCGCTTCGTCCATCTCGTTGCCCGCGACTCTAACCGATCGCGAATAGACGATACCGCTCAAACTGATCACGGCGATGTCCGTGGTGCCGCCTCCGATGTCCACGACCATGTTGCCGTGCGGTTCAGTGATCGGCAGGCCCGCGCCAATCGCCGCGGCCATCGCTTCTTCTACCAGGTAAACTTCCGAAGCCTTGGCGCGATAGGCTGAATCTTCAACCGCGCGTCGTTCAACCTGAGTAATCTCCGAAGGGATTCCGATTACGACGCGTGGGCTGACCCAGGTCTTGCCGTTGTGGGCTTTGCGAATGAAGTGCTGCAACATCTTTTCCGTAACTTCAAAGTTCGCAATCACGCCGTCCTTCATGGGACGAATCGCGACGATGTTGCCCGGAGTGCGGCCCAGCATTTCTTTCGCGTCGCGGCCCACGGCCTCGACGGCGTTGGTCACTTTGTTAATGGCGACGATCGAAGGCTCCGAGACGACAATGCCACGGCCCTTGGCGTAGACCAGGGTGTTGGCGGTGCCGAGATCGATCGCCAGGTCGCTTGAGAACAGACTAAATATAGATTTGAAAGCCATCTGGAAGGTTTTCCTGACTGTAATTGAATTCGCCCGAAATCTGCGCGGTCACTCCTGGCGCTGGTTAAGAGCTGCGAGATTTCGCGAAGTCGGTTGGCAAATCCGCAAAAAACTTACTGAGCAGAACCAGATAATTAAGATACAACGATCCGCGCGCTAACGCTATCACGAAATTAACTTCTCGCCGGGAATTCTCTGAAATTGTGTGGGCTCGACCAGGGCTTGCGCCGGGTGCTCATCTTTGGTCGCCGAGTCTATGTTGGAACTGACTCGGACACAGTTCTTATTGGCGGCCTTGGCCTGGTACATCGCCCGGTCGGCAGAGGAGATTAGCTGCTGTGGCGACAAGGCATGCGTAGGGAACACGGCGATACCAAAGCTCGCCGTCAGCGAGAATTTCAAACGCCGTCCGCCGGTAAAGCGGTAGGACTCGATTTTAGCGCGAATACGTTCGGCGACCTGGACCGCTTGATCTAGTCCGGTCTCCGTCAGGATGAGCACGAATTCGTCGCCGCCATAACGCACTACACAATCGGTGTCGCGCACCGACGGCAGGATTAGCGCGGCGACTTCCATCAGGGCATGCGAGCCGGCCAGATGTCCATGCAGATCGTTGATTCGCTTGAAATCGTCGAGATCGAGAAATAGCGCCGCGACGCTCGATCGATAACGCCGCGCACGCTTGATTTCATTTACCAGGAACTGACGCAGATAGCGCGCATTGCGCAGACGGGTAAGATCGTCGGTCAGCGACAGGCGTTCAGCCTCGGCGATGCGGACTGAATTCGCCAGCGCGGCCGCGATCGGAATCGCCAGCGAGCCGAGTAGATCCATTTCCGCTCGCGAGAAAGCGCGCGTGCTCGATTGCGTTCGGGTGCCTTCCAGAACGCCCAAAACTCTTTCGCCGCTGACCAGGGGCAAAGCGACCAGGCGCTGTCCACTCTTGACTCTGCGGATCGTTTCAATTCTGGCGGCGGCTTCGTGAGCAACCTTCGATGCCGGCTCAACCGGCGGTTCAACCTCAGTCAGCAATTCGCGCTGCCACTCTTCGTCGAACAGCAAAGCTCCCGCCGGCGCGAAGGTTCGACCCACCAAAGGATCTAACTTCACTGCATCGGGGCCGCTTTGCGTCACGAGGAAAACGGACCATCGATCGGCAGGCACAAGTCGCGCGACTCCGGCGAGAGCCGCGAGGCCGGCTTCCTTCTGATCCGATGCGAGATGAAGCGAAGTCAACAGCGCGAACGAGCCGCGCAGGTGTTGACTGCGAAGGGATTTCGGCAGAGAAAGAGAGCGACTATCCGGCGCTGCTTTGAAGCCTTCCGGCAGTTTCAACTCGCCGGTGCCCACAACGTCTTCAACTTGTCTCAGTAACGCCGGCAACTGCTGCGGGCTATCGGCAACGGCGCGAAAGCCGAGTTCCTTCAAAGCTCGATTGTTCGGGGTGTTGCCCCTAGTTGACTCACGCCGGCAAGCAACGACCGATAACCGCGGCCAAAGCTCCTTCGCCCGGCTGACGACCACTCCCAAATCCTGAAGGTTAGAATGAGCTGGAATCTCGAAAAGGACTGCGAGGGTTGGAAGGGAGTCTTCCACGCACACTTCTTCCAACGCCCGAGATTCCTCGAGGTCGTGTACTAAGATGGTGATGCCCGCTGAACGCAGACTCTCGTGCAGTTCAATCGCAGGCGCGGTTTCAGCGTCTGTGAGCAAAATGACTTGCTTTTTCATCCGGCGGCCCTGTACTCGGGTTTCCTACTTCTGGTTTCGTAACTACTGAGGATTCTGCGCCGGGGCCTGACTCTTTTACTTCGGTGGATTTCTTGCCTCGCATTACCGCGTGAGTGCTACGGGGTATTGCGTCCTGTTGCCTTGAACATCCAGGGCTTCAATGGTCACTTCCCGAGTTCCCGGCGCCGCACTGATTTGGATCTGGAAGTTGCCGTCGCTGAAGGCCGTCGCCTCGCGACCTGAGACCCGCACGTTGGTTCCGGCCGTAGTAGTACCGCGAATGATGTACACGTTTCCGCCCAGGTACACCGCTGCGAGGTTCGTTACGGGAACAGAGGTGCGGTTGGGGCCTTGAGTGGTAACCAGAAACTTTAGCGGCTCGCTCCAGTCACTTGTCTGGCCTGAAGATGCCGTCGCCCGAATGCGCCAGAAGTATGCTCCGGGTCGCAAGTCGCTGGCGCTGAATTGAGTCACCACCAACTGATCGCGCTCGATCACTTTTCCGGCCGGAACAAAGAAAGGTGAAGTCGCGACCTCTACTCGATAGTAAGAGGGCACTCCTGACTGCGGCTTTTGCCAGCGCAAGGGAACAGTCGCCGAACCATTAGCAGTCGCCAGAATTTTTTCCAGGTCATGAGGCTGCAAAGGTTGCGGGACGTCAAGGAGACGCTGAGGCTTGGATAGCGTTCCCGATTGATTGACGGAGACGTACTCGCCTCCCTGAAGCGACACGCGCTCGCCCGTGCGATTAGCGCTTTCAACCGCGCCGCTGTTGACGCGAATTTCTTCCGTGCCTTCTGAGTTAACGCCAAAGCTCGCGGCAGTCTGCCCGCTGATCTGGTTCTGGGTCTTGGGCGTCTCGATCACGTTCTTGTTGTCTTCGCTCTGCGGTTGTGTGCGCACCAGCATCTGGCCGCTGTCCACCACGACGTGAACATTCGAGCGCTTGCCGTCTTCAGCGCTGGCATTGTCCCTGATGATGATCGTGCTGTTGGGTCTGACTACGACCGTTGAGCCGTCGGCCATGCTGATGCGCGCACGACCGTCGGCCTGCGTCTGCACCGTATCACCCGGATAAAGCTGAATGTCATTGCTGACCAAAACGACCTGTCGGGTGGACGAGCGAATTACGCGGACGTCGCCTTCGAAAGACATGAAGCGCGCCCCCGCCAAAGGATCGGAATGCAGCGCCACATTTCGAAAAGGGTTGCCATACTTCCAAACGTACAGCGCCGCACCCCCGGCAATGAGACACAGCGCGAGTATTAGCGCCGCAACATAGACAGCGCGTTTTTGAATGACCCACCAATCGATCTCGAAGTGGCTGACTCGTGTTGCCATCAGTCTCTATGCAAATGAAGGATGAAGGTGGAACGGACCAGGGGAGTGGCCAACTCGGGCCAACACAGATTAACACACGGTTAGGTGAGGTTCAAGAGGCTTCTTTTATTGGGGTTTATTAGGGGCTGCCACAGTTTTCAACCCTACATAGATTGGATTTGAGATGATCCAGGGCTGGCCTTTGACCGGGGCCGGGAGGGAATCGAGGTAGGCTTCGATGCGGTAAACGCCGGGCGCGCTGATTGGAAAATCAGCGGTGGCGCCGGATTTTTGATCGGCCACGCTGCCATCTTTGAAGAGCACGTAGCGGCTGGTGAGCGGGGCGCTCGCTGTCAGGATTAATCCATTCGAGAAATCGATATCGTCTCCCATGATCTTCCCGGGTGCGAGGCCTGTAGGGGAAAAACTGAATCCCCTTGGATCGCCGAAAATATCGAAGGACAGGTAACAATGGCCCAGCGCGATCGCTTCGAGCAGTGATTCGCGGCTGAGGGCCTTGCCCTTCGCGATCAGGACATGAGTGCGGATCGTGCGAAAACTTCGTTCGTAAGGATCGAGCTTCACGCCGAGCCATTGTTTTCCCGACGCATCATTCACGCTGACGCCGACATTCGAATGAGCGTCGTTGCCGGCGATTGCCGCCAGTTTGCGATTGCTCGCAGCGATGGCGGCGTCCCAACGTCTCAAGTTCTCTGTCGGCCGGGCGAAGAAGTTAGCGAACATTAGCTCCGGATAGCTGCCATAGGACCAGAGCCCATCGAAGAACATTACGACCGGCTTGATACCGCGGGTGTTGGTGAAGAGATTGTAAACTTCGACGCCGTCAACGGAGGTTGTTTGCCAGTTCTCCGAGTCCCCTGGATAAGCGGCGAACGAAAGTCCGCCACTCGATCTCTGCTTATCGATCACCTCCTGCGTCGGCTGCGCGCCGGTAGCGCCAGCGTTTGCCGAACCTGGAATCAGCAACAGACGATCGCCGCTGGAGGTGGAGGCCTCGCTGCCATTCACGAAGAGCACACCGGCGTGTTCTCCATTCAAAGTCATCGCGGCAGTATCAAAGTCCTTCTGGGGATGCTCAGTCATGATCACGAAATCAAGTTGGTTCGACTTAGCGGCGGCAATCAGCTCGGCAAAGTTTCCGGTGCTATGTCCCCCCAGCGACGAATGAACATGAATGACACCCTGGTAATCGACAAACTCACCGGGAGCCGGAGGGGGAGCTCTTTGAGAAGCTAGTTGCTGGATCGTTTGGCGCAGCCGTCTGAGGCGGAAACGCCGATAGGCAAACGGCAGTTGAGAGAGGATCACGATTCCCAGAACGATTAGAAAGATTCTTCGCTTCATGATGGAGCGCCGACATCCTGTCGGCGGTTCGCGAGCATCCTGCTCGCTGCTTCGATAAGAACCCGCAGGACGCCGGTGAACCGCAGGAGTGGCACAGACTTCAGTCTGTGTTTTTAGTTAGTAGAACAAGCACAGACTGAAGTCTGTGCCACTATGGCACGCTCCGGTCAGTCCTCGAAATCGACTTTGGCCATTCGGTCGGTGATGTCGTGACCGAACTCGACGACCTTAACGTGATCGGGATGAACCGAGTAGGCGTCCAGCACCGCGCGATCGCGAAAGATCGCAACCAGGCCCGTGTCGTAGGACCTTGGCGAATGCAGTGTGTCGACCCCAACCGCGAAACTTTCAATTCCCGGAACGACGGAATGAAGCGATCTCAGGCGCGCCAGATGTTCATCACGAATATCCTGGGACGCGTCGGCGCGATATTTCCACATTACTATATGAGTCAGCATAGTTATTCTCTCAAAGTTGTTAGCCCAACCGCGTCTCATGCCGCAAAGGCTCTTGCGGCTTTGCCGCTCTCCAGTGCGGTGAGGCTTGCCTCACCGTTAATTACCCTTCAGAAATTGGAGGCTATGCCTCCGCGCGATCAAGCGGAGGCATAGCCTCCCGATAAATAAGTGCCGCCAAGGTAAGCCGAAGGCTTACCGCACTGGAGAGCGGCAAAGCCGCAAGTTCGCTTCGCGGTATCCCTACGGATGATCAGCGTTTTCAATCAGTGACAAGCCTTACTTCAAGAACCGATCGAACCACGCCAGCGTCCGCTCTAAAGCATCGACGCGATGTTTCGGCTCGCGCAAGCCGTGACCTTCTCTTGGATAACGCACCAGCACAGTTTCCACACCGCGACGCCTGAGTGCCATGTACATCTCTTCGGCCTGCGTGATGTGCACGTCATTGTCCTGCTCGCCATGAATGAACATCGTCGGGGTCTGCGCCTGCCTGACATAACGCAGCGGTGACCACTGCCACAATAGATCATAATTGTCCCAGGGAAAGCCGCCGAACTCTGCATGGATCAAATCCTGGTACAAAGAGGTCGAGTAGAAGCTGACCAGATTGCTGACGCTGGCTGATGACACCGCCGCTTTGAAGCGCGGCGTTTGGGTGGTAATCCAGTTTGTCATAAAGCCGCCATAGCTGCCGCCTGTTACTCCCATCCGGCCGGCATCGATCCACGAGTTCCGCTTCAGTGCTTCATCAACGCCGGCCATCAAATCTCGGTAATCGCCGCCGCCCCATTCGTTGACGGTCCCGTCGGAAAACCTTTGCCCATAGCCGCTCGAGCCGCGCGGATTCAGATAGAGCACAGCGTAACCGCGGGCCGCGTAAACCTGAAACGTGGAATTGAAAGCATAGCCGGACATGCCGTGCGGACCGCCGTGAATGCTGAGAATCAAAGGATACTTTCGATCCTCGCGCCAGCCAATCGGTTTCATCAGCCAACCTTGAATGGTCGTGCCGTCGAATGCTTTGAACGAGAACTCCTCGGGCTCGATGAACAAATGATCTCTTTCGAAAGCGTTATTGTGGGCGGTCAGCTCCCTGATAAAAGGACCGTTCGAAAATCCCAGGGCCACCAGCGAGAGATCGCCCAGCGTTGTCGGGGTCGAACTGATGACAACTGCATGAGCGCCGATTGAATCACCAAAGACAGTGAAGCTGGAGACTTGAACGCGACCACGAGTTACTGGCGAAGACAACTCCGGCGGATCGTTGCGTCTCAACGTTTGCGGAAAGACCCTTTTGACCTCGCGACCGGAAATATCGGACATGAAAAGATAAGTCCCTCCCTGGTCTCCTGAAGAGAAAACGATATTGCGGCTATCTCTCAGCCAGCGCGGACTGTTGGCTCGTCGATCCAGGCTCACCGACAAATCGCGGCGGTTGCCGCCCGCCGCGTCCATGATCCAAAGATGCCGGTCCTCCGCTACGCTGTCGATGGTGGTGACTTCGCGCTGTGTCGCCGTATAAGCGATCCATTTTCCATCGGGGGACCAGACGGGCTCGTATTCACAGCCGGGCGTGTTGGTGATCTGGCGCACCTGTCCCTGCAGGTTGGTAGCGAAGATATCTGAGTTGTTGTTGGCGTCAGGATCCGACTCGTGATTAGAGAGGAAGACAACCTCGTCACCTTTCGGGCTAAAGCTGAGCGCATGATCATAGAACGGCCCCGAAGTGAGCTGACGAGGTTGGGGCTGATCGACGTCAGTAATCCAGATGTGCGTGCGCAAGCGATCGGAAAACGAAGTGCGCGATTTGTACTGGATGCGATCGATCACGCGCGGGTCGTCGTTCCGGCCCGGTCCGTTGAACTCATCGCGATCAAGATCTTCGCTGGCCGAGAGGTAAGCAATTATTCGCGAGTCAGGCGACCAGGCAAAGGATTCGCCGGCGTAGGTGATGAAGAAGTTCGTGTCTCGGGCCGCAGCAATCAATCGCGGGACCCTTCGATCTATTCCGGAAACCCAAACCCCATGTTGTCCTTCATGAGTTGAAAGAAAGGCAATGCTCTTGCCGTCGGGTGACCAGCGCGGATTCGAGCCATTCCAGCCGGGCGGTAATAGGGTTCTGCCGGCATTCCTTATCTGATCCCAGTTGGGACGCTGCCCGGGTTGGCGGCTGGTCGTGGGCACGTTGGAAAATCTCTCGCCCACGCGTACCAACCACAGCGCGCTGACGGTTTGATCGCCTTCGATCTGGGACACTGTGTAAGCGACCCATTCTCCGTTAGGAGAGATCTGCGCGTCACCGACGTTGGCGACGCGGAGAATATCCGGCGGCGTTAAAGGGCGGCGCGCCTGGGCCTGGATGGAAGAGCAGAACCAGATCCCGAGGATGCTGAACAGTAAAACTCGTACTAATGCTTTCGGTGTTTGCAGCATGTCCGGTGCCGTGAATTCTAAAGGAGAAGTGATTTTCACGCACGCTGGTTCGGCTCCGCCCCTTTAGAAGCTGGAGCGCGGACATCCTGTCCGCCTGAGCGCGCAGCGCGAAATACTTTTCGAATTTGAGTTGGTTGCAGATTGAGCGGGCTGCGCCCGCTGGCGGACAGGATGTCCGCGCTCCACTAAGACAGCATCCTTAGTTGTTCGTTCAGTAACTCCCAAACCTGCCGCACGTGCCGCTCGGTCGTGCGAATATTTCCGATTGAGAGTCGCAGAGTGAGCTTGTCGTTCAGCTTGGTGTGAGAGAGGAACGCCCTGCCGCTAGCGTTGACGCCGTGCATGATGGCTTCATTAAGCGTATCGAGATTTTTCTCTGACTGCGACGGCACTCGCGCGCGGAAACACACCAGAGCGAACGGCGTGGGCGCCATCATCTCCCAGTTTGGATCGGCTTCGACCCACGATGCGAAGAGCTTTGCCAGGCGACAGTGCTCGCGAATGCGCGACGCCAAACCTTCGCGGCCGAAGTAGCGAATGATCATCCAAAGCTTCAAGGCGCGAAAGCGACGGCCCAGTTGGACGCCGTAATCCGATCCGCTGCGAACTTTCGCCTGCTCAGGCGTGCGCAAATATTCGGGCACCAGGGAAAACGCCCGGCCCAGCAAATCCATGTGACGGCAATAAAGCACCGACAGATCGAAAGGGGTAAACAACCACTTGTGTGGATTGAGCACCAGCGAATCTGCGCGTTGACAGCCGTCGAGCACATGACGCATCTCCGGAACAATCGCCGCCGAGCCGCCGTAGGCAGCGTCCACGTGCAACCACATCGCGTGTTCCTCGCCAATCGGAATAATCTCCGGGATGGGATCGATGCTGGAGGTTGACGTTGTGCCCACGGTCGCGACTATGCAGAAAGGAAGCATGCCTGCGCGCTTGTCTTCCTCAATCGCTTCTCTTAGAGCATTCACATCCATGCGAAACTCGCTGTCCGAAGGAATCTTTCTTAAAGCACGCTGGCCCAAACCGAGTGTGATGATCCCCTTTTCGATTGAAGAGTGAGCTTGATCGGAAGCGTAGACGCGCAGCAGAGGCAGATCTTTGCGGCCGCTCATGCCTTCTTCGCGAATGCGCATCTCAATTCCTTCGCGCGCGGCGGCGATCGCATGCATGCTGGAAACTGAAGCCGTGTCATAGATGATTCCGCTCATGCCAGAGTCGAGGCCGATCATCTGCCGCAGCCAATCCAAAACTACTTCCTCCAACTCAGTTGACGCAGGGGAAGTTCGCCAGAGCATCGACTTTACATCGAAGGCTGCGCTCAATAACTCGCCAAATATTCCCGGCGCTGAAGTCGAGGTGGCGAAGTAGGCGAAGAATGAAGGGTGACTCCAATGCGTGAGCGCGGGAACGATTAGGCGATCGACGTCGGCGAGAATCGCTTCCATCGACTCGCCTTCCTGCGGCGCTGACGTAGGCAACTGCGCCTTGAGATCCCCCGGCTCGATCTGGGCCAGCACCGGAAGGTCTTCGATGTGTTCGAAGTAGTTGGCGATCCAGTCGACGAGTTCGTGACCGAAGCGGCGGAAGTCTTCGGCTGACATGTCGCCGGTTGGTGGAGCGAGAGAACTACTCTCTTCGGGCCCAGCCATCGCTTTTGTTTTCCTTTGCGTCTTTGCGCCTTTGCGTGAGACTACAACCCATTCACCACTCGTGAAATGCCATGTTTGATAAGCTCAACGTTGAAGTTGATCAGCAACCCAAGTCTCTTATCCATGAGTCGAAGATAGGTGAGCAGTTGTTTCTTGTGTACTGGAGCGAGTGCTTCGACAGACTTAATCTCAACTACAACTTTGCTTCCGATGATTAAGTCCGCGCGAAAGCCGAGATCCATTCTGACATCTTCATAGATTACTGGGATTGCCTGCTGACGCCGCACTCGGAGACCGCGCTTTTGAAGCTCATAAGACATGACCGTTTCATACACTGACTCGAGCAAACCTGGCCCCAGAGTCGTGTGGATCTTGAAAGCAACGTCAACAATCTGCGTCGCGATTTCGTTCTCGGTCATGGGAGTTTTATGTAACTCTCACGCAAAGGCGCAAAGGCGCAAAGAGAAGCCTTTAGCGTCTGACGGACCTGCAAATCAAAATGCGACGATAGCATTAAATTGATGCGGAGCGCCTCATTTATTGAAGCAAAAATCTTGCTAGTACCCCAGGGGCTGCAGCGGTCTTGGTTGGGTTCCTTCGAAGAACCAACTAGCCCCCACTTTCAGACGATGATGCCAGGTGGGCAGCCGCGCGGTGTACATCGCGAACCGCGCCTGTCGTGCTAGCGGACCGCCGATGATCTGTCCGGCAGAGAGCACTGCGGCGTGCTCAGTTCCCAGACTTAGGGCCTCTCCCAACTCAACAAAGTGTTTGCTCTTTAGTGGCTTGCCTTCGATAAAGGCGCGCACGTTGCGCGCGCACAAACCCGATTCCTGTAAAGCCAGTTGGGCCGTGCCCGCGAGCGTCGGCGCGACGTCAGCATAGAAAGCCGCATCGCCCAGAGCGAAGACATTTGGGTAGCCGCGGACTTGCAGTGTCTTCTCGACCAGAATCAATCCGCGCCGATCCTTTTCAAGTTTGAGGCTCTCGGCCAGCGGGCTCATGCGCACGCCCGCGACCCAAACTACGCCCGCGGTTTCCAGCTCAGTCTGTTTCTGATTGTGTTCGAGCGTCATTCCTTTTTCAGTCACAGAAACAACGCGGGTCTGGGTGTGTACCTCGATGCGTGATTCGTGCAAAGCATTTTCGACGAACTTGCGAATCTCGTCGCCCATGCCGGGCACCAGACGGTCGGCCATCTCGATTATCAGCACGCGCGGCTCGCCTTTAAGCGCGCGGCGCTTCACCGCATCGCGCAGAAGGTCGGCCATCTTGGTTGAGAGCTCTACGCCACTGGCGCCTCCGCCGACCACCGCGAAAGTCAAAGCAGTGCGCGTGTCCTGCGGAGCAGCGTCGGGCTGCACGTGATCGAGGGCTTCGGTCATGCGTCGCCGCAAGCGATTGGCATCGTTGAGTGCGCGGAAGGGCAGCGAAAACTGTTCGGCCCCTGCGACGCCCGAGTAGTTGGTCGTGGCGCCAGGCGAGAATACGAGCACATCGTAAGCGAGTGGTTCCGCGCGGCCCTCAACTGTGACCGCTCTTCCGTCGAGATCGACGTCGGTAACCACGCCACGGATGAAGCGCACCTTCTCATCAAGCAGTTCCCGGCACTCGGGCGCGATGTGCCAGGCTTCCACTTCACCGCTCAGGTATTCGTACAGCATTGGCTTGAACAGAAAGTGGTCTTCATCGTTGAGCAGAGTTATGTCGCCCGCGCCGACGAGGTCGAGGGCCGTGAATAGCCCGCCAAACCCGCCGCCAATGATTAGAATTTTCGCGTTCTTTGCAGTCATGGGTTGTCGACTTAATCCGTTTGATTTGGAGCGGCAAATCTTAGCAGACAAAGTGGAGGGGCGCACGGCTGATGCGAAAGGAAGTGAGATAAATCCCCGGATCTTTCTGGTAGCGGCTTCGCCGCCGCCCAGTGCGGTAAGCCTTCGGCTTACCGTGGGTTGGTTTGATTTTGTCGAGAGGCTACGCCTCCAATCAATCCGTGGGGAGGCATAGCCTCCGTCTCAAGGGGGTGACTCGGCCGGTGAGGCAAGCCTCACCGCACTGGGCAGCGGCAAAGCCGCAACCGAGCAAAGAGCAGCGTCCCGTCTGATTCAGCGGGTGTTCAGAGTACCGACTTTAGTCGGGCTTTTTGTTTAGCGAGAAAGAACCCAACTAAAGCTGGTACTCTAAACGGCTGCAATTTGGGACACCGCCTTCCCTGGCCCTCAACTGGACACCAACGCGAACGAAGTGTTAACTTCTCGGAGGTAATTTCAAGTTTTTGCGGTTAGCCATTGTCTGAACTGGGCTTACTGCGGTCTGGGAGGGCCATCTTTAGCAGTGTTAGCAAGAGAAGCGAAAGAAAAAATTGTGACCGACTACCGGGCACATGATACGGATACGGGTTCAGCCCCGGTTCAAGTCGCGTTGTTAAGTCAGCGCATCAACGAACTCACCGAGCATTTCAAGATTCACAAGAAAGACAATCATTCTCGTCGCGGCCTGTTGAAGATGGTCTCGCAGCGACGAAGCATGCTCGATTATTTGAAGAAGACGGACATTCAGCGCTACCACGAAGTCGTGGCCCGTCTGGGTCTGCGCCGTTAGTTTTTTCATCGATCATTGTTGGACGAAATATAGAACAAAAAGTAACGAGAGAATCTTCGAGTCTCTTAATTAGAAAAAGCACCGTCAATCGAAGAGTCTGAGCCCGAGCCGAACGTGACGGCGATTTAGGGAGCCAGGCGACGCGTGCAGCCTTACAAAAACCGAAGGCGGCAAGAGCTTCACGGCCAGGCTCTGTCGCCTTCTTTTTTTTGGAGTGCGCTGACTTGTCAGCGCTTTGGTGGCGCGACTACTCGCGCATTTCGAAAACGGCGACCAGTCGCCGCACTCCATATAACCCCAGGACCAAAGCGCAGCGGATGAGACGCTGCGTGCCTGTCCCAGTGGCAGGTGTCGTCAGAAGGAGACAAACGAAAATGACAGTTAAGAAGTATCTTAAAGAATCGATTCGAGTAGGTGAGCGCGAGCTCAGCGTAGAAGTTGGCCGCGTGGCCAAGCAGGCCGACGGATCCTGTGTGATCCGCTACGGCGATACGATGGTTTTATGCGCTGCCGTCGGCGCGTCGACACCGCGCGAGGGCATCGACTTTTTCCCGCTCACGGTTGAATATCGCGAAGCAAACTATGCGGCCGGGCGCATTCCGGGGAATTATTTTCGCCGTGAAGGCCGTCCGACTGAAAAGGAAGTACTGACCAGCCGGATGATCGATCGGCCCTGCCGCCCTTTGTTCACTGAAGGATACCGGAATGAAACCCAGGTTATCGCTTCGGTAATCTCGGCGGACCCGGACAACAATCCGGATGTGGTGGCTATCACCGGCGCGTCTTGCGCGCTTTACCTTTCCGACATTCCCTTTACCACGCCAATCGCCGGAGCCCGCATCGGGCTAATCGATGGGCGTTACATCGTCAATCCGACTTACGACGAGATTCGCGAATCGAAGCTGAACCTGGTTGTGGCCGGTACCGAGGAAGCCATCGTCATGGTCGAAGCCGGCGCCCAGGAAGTCTCTGAAGCGATCATGGTCGAGGCCCTGATGCTCGCCCATAAAGAAATCAATCGCCTCTGTCGCTGGCAGAAAGAACTCTATAAGGCGCTGGATATTCAGAAGCGGCCGGTTGAGGCGCCAGTGCTGAACGAAGAAATGATCGGCGAGATTGAACGCAATTACGCCGACCGTCTGCGAGCTGCCCTGGACACTTCCGGTCAGGAAAAGCGCGCGAGTTACGCGGCTATCGATGCTTTGAAAAAAGAAGTCGTCGAGAGTTATCCCGAGGACCAGCCCGAAAAGCGCGTAACGGCCAAGAAGGCATTCGATCATCTCAAGGAAAAGATTTTCCGCGACGATATTCTGAATCATCGCCGCCGGCCTGACGGCAGACGCTTCTCTGAAATTCGACCCATCACCTGCGAAGTCGGTTGGTTGCCACGCACGCACGGCTCCGCGCTATTTACCCGCGGCGAAACGCAGGCGCTGGTGACGACGACGCTGGGAACCAAAGAAGACGAGCAGTTCATGGACGATCTCGAAAAGGGTGAGGTCAAGCGCCGCTTCCTGTTGCACTACAACTTCCCGCAGTACTCAGTCGGCGAAGTGGGCCGCTTTGGTTCGTCTTCGCGTCGCGAGATTGGGCATGGCGCTCTGGCGCGGCGGGCACTTGAGCCCGCTCTCCCTGATGACACGGTTTTCCCTTACACCATTCGCATCGTTTCGGATATCACTGAATCGAACGGTTCATCGTCGATGGCCAGTGTGTGTGGTGGAACTTTGTCGTTGATGGATGCCGGCGTGCCGATGAAAGCTCCGGTGGGCGGCGTGGCGATGGGCCTCGTGATGGAAGGAAACAAGTACGCAATCCTGACTGACATCGCCGGCGCCGAAGATCATTACGGCGACATGGATTTCAAAGTAGCCGGCACCGCCGAGGGAATCACCGCCCTGCAGATGGATATCAAGATCGCCGGCGTCAATTCCCAGATCATGGCCGAAGCTCTCGAGCAGGCCAAGAAGGGACGCCTTCACATCATCAACGCGATGCAACAGGCACTGCCTGAGCCGCGCGCAGAGATGTCGAACCTGGCGCCGAGAATTATCAAGATCAAAATTAATCCGGATAAGATTCGCGACGTCATCGGACCAGGCGGCAAGGTCATTCGTGCTTTGGTTGAAGAGACCGGCGCGAAGATCGATGTCGACGACGACGGCACGGTTTCGATTGCGACGGCCGACAGCGCCGCCGCCGAAGCCGCGGTCGCCCGTATTCGCGGGATCACTGCGGAAGCGGAAATAGGCGCGACCTATGTAGGCACCGTGAACCGGATTGTGGACTTCGGCGCCTTCGTCGAAATCTTCCCCGGCACTGATGGGCTGCTTCACATCTCGGAGATCGCAGATCGACGCATCCGCGACGTCCGCGACGAGTTACGTGAAGGCCAGCAGATCATGGTCAAGTGCATCGGCAAGGACGGCAATAAGATTAAGCTGTCCCGCAAGGCCGTGCTCAAGGACGAAAACCAAAACGGCGGCGGCGCAGCCCCGCCCCCTGCCGAAGAAGAAGAAGGCGACGACGAGTAAGCGCCATTTGATAAGGAAGCGGGTGGGCCCAGGCGAAAGGCCCCACCCGCTTCTCTAAACCGCCCCTGAATTGGGCTAAATCCTTTCCTGAAACTGGAATACCCTCCGCATTAGCTCTGTTTCCCTAACAGGTAACACAAGCCCACAAGGGTTTTGAAGGCTTGTACCCACGGCAAGCTGTGTCCGCTGTGTCTCTGAAATTGAAGAAATTCGCTTTTTTCGAGGCAAAAGGAAGACCCAACAGCCGTTTTGAAAAGTCTTGAGGAGGGAGTTCCTAACCAGATGAGGACTCGAGTATTTCGACCTATTGCGACGTTTATTAGCTTGCTGCTCTTAGTAGCTGTTCCGGCGCAAGCTAGTCCAATCAAATTCGCAGACGTCGTGAACGTAATGGGCGACCTGCAAAACGGTGGCCAACTCCAGCGCATTCGGCTGCGAGCAGTCGCGCAGGATCCGAGTTTACCCGGAACTGCAGGTACTGCTATAAAGTCTTCAGCGGCTCCGGTTACTCCGGCTACTGATGGGGATTCGCTGTTGGCATCATCGTCACCAATTTCTACCAGCCAGGTGCTCGCACCGACTCTGGTTTCGGGAATTGAAGTAGCGCCCCAACAGCCGCAAGGCGACGTTCAAGTGTTCGAGCAGGACAACGTCGACGGTACGATTTGCGACTGTGGCGAGATTCCGCCAGTCGGTGGCGGTTTCCCCAAGTGGCCGTTCCTCGCGCTGATTCCGCTAATCTGCTTGACAGGCGTTTGCTCGGGTCATGGACATAAGATTCCGCCCCCACCCGCGACTCCGACACCGCCCGTTCCTGAGCCGGCGTCGCTGTTACTGTTCGGTTCTGGAATTGTGGCCCTGAGTGCGGGTGCGCGTCGTCGCTATGCGAAGATCCGCGCCAGCAAGCAAGCAGCAGCCATGACGGAGGTGTAATGATGAACACGAAAAAACTCATGGTTGCCATGCGCCCCAACTCAACTGTCATCAAAGCCGCGGTCACCATCATGATCGCTCTGACCGTCGGTCTGGCTTGTACTTCCACCACCGCTTACGCGAAGAAGAAGCGGGTAAAGTACGGCACGATCGAAGTCTCGACTAATCCTGGTGGGTTCCCCCTGCGGATTGATGGAAAGCCGGCAGGCGACACCTCAAGCACGGTACGCGTGATCGAGCTTGAGCCTGGCCCGCACAATGTAGAAATCCTTTTGCCCAACGGCGGCCGTTGGGTGCGCGATTTCGATGTTGAGCGCGGACGCAAGCTCTGCCTCAACCTTAACTATCATCCGAAGAAGTACACCATCACCAAGTCTCCATGCCCCTACCCGGTCAACATCTCGGCCCCGGTAAGCGTTAATGACGGCGACTTAATCACATTCACCTCCGATGTCGCGTACAGCGGTTCATCGACGCTGAATTACACTTGGACGGTTTCGCCTTCCGAAGCCAGGATTGTTAGCGGCGCCGGCACTGCGACGATCACGGTGGACTCCACCGGGCTCGGCAGCCAGCGCGTGACTGCAAACCTATTGGTAGATGACGGCTCCGGCGATGCTTTGTGCCGCCAAAGGGCGCAGGCTTCGACTGAGATCATTACTAAGAAACCACCCGTGGTCGAATGCAAGCCCTTCGATCAGTTTCAATCCGTGGCCTTTGACGATGACAAGGCGCGTTTTGATAACCTGGCGATTGAGCTGCAGGGTGCTCCGGATTCGCAGGCCTACATCATGGTCTATGGCGGCCGCACCAGCCGCGCAGGCCAGGCTGATATGCTGGGCAAGCGTGCGATGGACTATCTCGTAAATCAGCGTGGGGTCGACGCGCGAAGAATCACCATCATCAATGGTGGCTATCGTGATACTGACTTCATCGAAATCTGGATCTGCCCGTCGGGAGCCAAACCTCCGCAGCCGACGCCGACCGTACAACCGGGCGACGTGCAGCCTGCGCGGGAACGCACCCGGCCCAGACGTCCGCGTCGCGGCTGATATCCATATTACATTCGCCCTTGAACGTGGGGCTTCAACAGCAGGTGACAACGCCCCCTTGTTGTCACCTGCTTTTTCATTTGTGTTAGTTGGTCGTTCTAAGACTTCTGATTAGGTAGCGCTACTCGTTACTGGGAACGCGGGCGCCATCGCGCAGAGCGCTACCCGACCGCTCAACTTGCGAAGCGTTTGATACCCTTCCATACGAAACGGGTTCTTCATTGCTCAGGTGTTTGACCTTCTCTCGCGCCCTGTGTTAAGAATTTCAGTGTAGTACCCCCCCCCTTTTCAAACCCCCTCGAATTAAACGAATATTCCGACTATACCTTCAAAGGAGGGTCGATATGGGTGACGGTGATGGTGGTGGCGGTGGCAGCACCGGAGTAGTGGCGGTGCTGGTGATTTTCATAATAGTGATTGTGGCGGCGTTCTTTGCCTGGCGCGGGGGATTGTTTGGCGGCAAGAAGAGTCAGGTTGATATCAACGTGACGACTCCGCAGAAGTAGCTCGAGTTCGGGGTTGGTTACGAATCGAACTCAGTTTGCTCGCCGCGGCCTAATAGCCGCTGCGACATATTAGCGCCGGTGAGCTCGTCGAGATTAAGGCGAGTTCCGCCGCCGGCGTCTGAGTAGAGGGTCGCATACTGAGCGCGCCGGTGGCGAAATAACAAAGCGCCAAATAACGCACCCACGCCCAAACAAATCAGCAACGACAGGCCCGAGCTTTTCAACACGGCAATCAGGACCCCGGAAGTTGTTCGCTGGAAGTACCGCTGCAGCCGATCGGCCATATGCGGGTCCTCCCCCAGCCATTGCACGACCTTCTCGTACCTGACCTGATCTACCAGAGCGTTCGCGGTCTTTTCATCCGGCGCGTTAAAAACAAACACTGAATAGTTTCCCACGCGGCGATAAGCGATCGGCGTTGGCTGGCCCTGGCTTTTCAATTCAGCAATTTTCGTCCAGATGCGCTGGTCATTCTCGACTGAGAACTGCGGCGTGGTGAACTCGACGATCACCAGTTGCGATTTACCGTAATTCGCGATCACTGCTTCGGTCCCGCCTTCAAAGCTCACTTCTTTAAGAACAGGTTGATTGGGAACTGAAGCTAAAAGCGTCTCGGAAGTGACAGCGTAATCCGTGCCGGCCTGTACTGTCTCCCAGTTTGGCAGGTGCTTTACCAGGACGGGAATGTCACCGTCTCCCGCGTCGAGAGTGTCCGCAAAGGCGCGTGCGAAAGTCTTTACTTGATCCGCGTTTTGGCCGTTCTGAGTTTTCACGATTACAAACGCTGACCCTTTGAAGAAGGCCACCGTTTGCGGAGATGCCAGCGAACTCGCGGTTCCGACCTGAGCGTTTGGCAGCAGAGCACTCCCGCTCACGGACCTGCGGTAACGAGTCAACGCAGCGTAAGCCGCGGAATCGTTTTCCCACCTGGTCATCTCTACGGTCAGTTTTTCTCCGTTAGGCGAAGCGTATTCCGCAGACCCGATTAAAAGCGGCTGAGGACTTTTGAACGAATCAAAAAAGAAAGACTTAATTTGAGGAGCGTTCTTGTCAGGCTGGGTGGTCTGCCCCACCTGCTCGACTTGATGAAAGCCGCCGACATCAGCCGGGAATACTTTAGGGAGATTGGTAGAAGGAAGATCAGCCCACACTGCGGCGCATACAGAAAAAAGTACCGCTATTATGCCGAAAGCGCGGCCGACATTTTTTGTGAGTGGTGATATTAAGGCGGACAAAATCATGCCTTTGCTTAGAACCCGTAACGACGACAAATGTTTCCTGAAGAGCACGAAAAGAGTTTACTGCCAACGCCTGAGCTCGCGCAAAATCAGGTCGGCATAATGGCGGGGAGTATTGATATTGTGGAGGATTGTAGTTCCGCCGACCTCACTGGCATTGTCGATCACTACATCACCAAAACCGAGCAGCCGCTGGAGAATTGACGCCGAAACCGTCACATCCTGGATCTTTGTGAGCAGTATGTTTCGAGTAGTCCGCGCAATCAGGCCATAGTCGATTTCGAGCTTCGAATCCGTCAGCGTATAGCGGAGCATGTTGCGCTTCAAATGGTAATAAGCAGGAATCAGGAGCAACGCCAGCGCCACGGGCAGCGAAACATACAAGGGTATGCTCACTATCTGAATCATGTTCAGCGCGATCGTCAAAAGCACCGCCCCCAAAACCGCCGCGGCATAGCCCATCTTGATGAACAGCATTGTCGGCCGCACCGTAAAGATCACGCTCTCAATGTCATCGTCGTCGTGATGAGCAGGGACGGACGACTGTGGCCGCGCAATCCGGGTCTCTTCCGCATCGTGCGCGGGTTCACCGCATTGATCGCAAAAACGGCTGTTCGGGTTAAGCGTCGATCCACAGTTCGTACAGCGCATACTTAGTGAACTCCAATCTCATTAACGGAAAAGCATCGCGTTAGTTCCATGATACATAAAGAGTGGGTGACGCCAAATGAAAAACGAGGCGACTCGCCTTCTTTGGCGCGTCGCCTCGCTTGCGAGAATAATTAGCTGGCCTGGTTATTGAGTCGTCAGTTGCAATTTCCCATCGGGCAATCTCACGGTTAAGACGGTCCGCTCATAGATCGTCAAAGGTGCGGATTGCTTGCCCTGAAGCGTTGCCAGTTGGCTGTTCGACACGCGCGGTGCGTACAGCGCGGCATTGGGATCGCGCAACAACGAGTAGCGCCGCGAAATTCGTCGTACGTATTCCTGAGTCTCGGCGTAAGGTGGAATGCGACGGCCGTATTTTTCTACTGCACCTTCGCCGGCATTGTATCCTGCCAACGTAAGGCTCACGTCACCGTCAAAGCGTTCCAGGAGGAAGCGAACATAGCGGGCGCCACCTTCAATGTTCTGTCGAGGATCGAAGATGTTCGTCACTCCATAGCGCACCGCCGTTCCCGGCATTAGTTGCATTAAGCCGCGAGCGCCTTTGGGTGAGATGGCGCCCGACTTGAAACTAGATTCCTGATGCATGATCGAGTAAAGCAAAAGAGGATCGATTCCATTCCTCCTGCCCGACTCAATTAGGTAACCGTCCACTTGCGCACTGCCCGTCGTGAATCCCCTCAGAGCGGAACCGTTGCCGGCTGTGAACGCTGCCGACGAATCGTAAGTCAACGTCGTGGGCCTTACAGTGCTTAGCAGCTCATCCGACATGATCGCAGTATTCTGATTGACAGCTGAAGTCTTGCTGGACGAGGTCATCTTGCCTGATCGCCGCGACCGAGGAGTGAGCGGTTGCGCTGTGGCTGGTTCGACATAAACACGCACGCCATCGCGCGTGTCAAAATTATCGAATGAGTAAGCAGCACTTTGGGCAAGGGCAGGCGCGCTTAGGAAGATCAGTACGAGAGCAGCATGGGGGAATCTTGTCATGATCAGCTTACTAGTCCTGTCTGTTACGTCTGATGGCGGGCTCTGGGATTGGTTCTAAACTAAACGGTCCGAATGGGCCGGGACTATGATAGCAAAGTCGTTGAACGTTTGCCAACCATTTTAAGCGCTAGTTCAAACCCGTTTGTTTGCCATGATTACAGCAACGGGTCCTTAACCCTGAGGGGACTAGGGCCTGTCCAAAATCACCCTATTTGTGATTGACAGCGACGATATGATGGCGGCTCGAACGCTCGCAAATGAGATAAGGGCTTTATCATTTTTCGCCGCGATAGTGCGCCTTTGAATCGCAAAAAGGAGATCAAAATGAAGAAACCTCTGTTGGTTGTACTTTCCCTGTTATTGGCCTGCTCGCTGACACTGGCCACGCAGAACAAGAACCAAAACGCTAACAGTTCCGCCGCCGGTAACAAGTCTGCGACTCGCAAGCCGATTTTTCGCGCAAATGCAGATCAGATCAAACAAGCGCAGGCCATGCTGAAGCAGCGCAACTTTTACAGCGGCGAGCAAACCGGCAAGCTCGATTCCGCCACGCGTGAGGGCCTTAAGAAGTATCAGCAGGGCGAGAGTCTGAAGGTCACAGGTACCCTGAACAGGGTAACGTTAGAGAAGATGGGAATCGTTCTTACCGACAAACAGAAAGCAATGTGAAGAAGCTTGTTGGTCGGATCATCGCGGGAAGATCGCCGGGCGCAATCAGAAGTTCGTGGCCCTGTTGATGAATCCGGCTGTAGGGTGATTCCCTTGCAGCCGGATTGCACAAATGAAAGCACCGCGTGTACACCCGCGGTGAGGGAAGCTACTCGAATTACTCGGTGCGCACGTATTCAGCGCCAATGTCTTCCAGCAGCTGTTCCAGTTTCTCAATCTCGTCGCTGGTTTTGGCTTCGACCCCCAGGAGGATTCCGCCACCGCGCAAACCTGTGTCGTACACCTTCGCGCGATGTTCAGGAATGCCGGTGCCGATAAGCATGCCGATCAGTCCGCCCGTGGCTCCGCCCGCTCCGGCTCCGGCCAGGGCCGCCGCAATTGGACCGGCAATAAAGAGGCCCACTCCCGGAATTGCGATCGTGGTCCCGACCGCGGCGATCGCCAGGAGCACGGCGCCCACTGTTCCACCGATGGCGCCGCCGACACCCGCACCGTCCACGGCGTGCGATCTCGTCTCAACGGCGAACTCTTTATTCTTGGTTGCATCCGACATCAACACGCTGATGTCGTCGCGTGTGTAACCACGTTTGATGATCGCGTCCACCGCAGCTTCGGCAGCCGCCCTCGTCTTGAAAATCCCGCTTACAAAAATCTTTGACATACAACCCACCCCTCTCATCTGCGAATCATTCTTAAAGCTATTTTGTTAAAGCGGGGGAGAGACACTCCGACTAAACTTCCGGGAAGTTGCCTCGAGTTTTTGGGGGATAGGCGTATCTTGCGGCAGCCGCGCGTCTGTGTCAAACGCAGCTATTTGATTTCGTTTAGGACCCCTATTAACTCGGTTGGTAGCTCAGCCGTAAACTTCATTGCTTCGCCGGTTTTCGGATGGCGAAAGCCGAGTTGCTCGGCATGCAGAAACTGGCGGCCCAGCTTCGCTACTTCTGTACGAACCTTATGATCGGGAATCGTCTTGTCGCGCCCCGTACCATAGGCTTCGTCGCCGACTACTGGATGTTTTAGCCAAGCCAAATGCACGCGGATCTGATGGGTGCGGCCCGTTTTCAATTCGACGTTGAGCAGGGTGAATCGTTCGAATCGTTTGCGCACCCGGTAAATTGAAAGCGCGGGCCGTCCGCCGCGCACCACGGCCATGCGGGTGCGATTGCCGCGGTCGCGCGCGATTGGTTGATCGATTTGCCCGGTCCTCTTTTCGACTTGCCCGTGCACCAGCGCTACATAAGATTTAAAGATCTCACGATCACGAAATTGATCGGCAATATTCTCATGGGCCGATTCAGTCTTGGCCACCACCATTAACCCCGAGGTGCCCTTATCCAGACGGTGCACAATACCGGGGCGGGCCGCGCCGCCCGACGTTGAGAGTTGTTGGAAGTGAAATGCCAGCGCGTTCGCCAGGGTGCCCGACATCACTCCAGCGGCCGGATGAACGACAATACCTGCCGGTTTGTTTACGACGATCAATTCATCGTCTTCATAGACAATGTCGAGTGGAATATTTTCGGGCGCGAAGGTCGAAGAGGGAGGCGGAGTCAGCTCCACTTCGATTTCGTCGTTGAGATGGAGTTTGTAAGACGACTTGACGGCGCGGCCATTCACCAGCACGTCGGCGTCTTCGATCAAGCGCTGGAGGCGGGCCCGGCTCCAACCCTCGATCTGCTCGGCCAGAAACGCATCGAGTCGTTCACCTTCATTGCCTGCGGCCACCGAAAGGTGTAGAGACGGATTCTCACTCAGCGGTATGACGGGGATTTCGGTCACTGCTTGCACGGGGTGATGACGGCATTCGTTGTCAGGCGGTCGTGAATAAATTTGTCAACGTCCGCTTCGATAAGTTCGCCGTTGACGACCCAGGCTTTTTCCATGAGTACTTCACCTTTGGCGTTGCATTTCGCCGGCTCGAGAAAAATGTTCCAGGGCGATCCCCACTTGCGTGTGTCGCCGGTCAGTTGGCGATAAGCATAGTGCAGAGTCTTGTCGCGATCTTCGCGCGACTCTGATTCGCTGACGACGGGATAAGGCGCGCCTGTTGGGCCAAAGTAATTCTTCACGTCATCGCGCGTCCCGTATTCGCTGACGCCCACGATTCCGAATCCCTGCGACTTATATTTCTCGTAAAGGGCGGCGGCTACTGGCGCCTCGTTTTTCCAGTTCGGACACCACGGCGCAAAATAAACCACCATCACCAGCTTCTTGTTCTGGATTAGAGAGCGCAGGTCGACCGGCTTGTTTCCCGCAAGATCGTTGAGCTTCCAGTTTTTGTAGTTGACTGTTTTCTCGACCAGCGGCGAATACTCGTGGCTCTGTGCGCGCAAGGCGACTGGTGAGAGGGCCAGAACAAACATCATTAGTATTAACTTTTTCATTGCTTTACTCCAAAATCTAGTTATTCGTTTTCAGCGCGGTGGTTGAACTTTCTTCGAGGAGAGGCTTGATTACCGATTCGAAAGCGGCCCGCGTCCGTTCGCCGATCATCTTATCGCGGATTCGGCCCTGACGATCGATTATGTAAGTTGTTGGCAGAGGTGACGCCGGAAGCTGAGATCCGACCTCACGGCCGCCGAGTACGATTTGATAACTCTGCGGAATGTCCTTTTGAAAGCTCTGCACCAGATCGGCCGTGTCATCGTACGAGACGCCGATGACGCTCAACCCACGCCCTTCAAAATCCTTCTGCATCGCGCTGAGCGAAGGAATCTCGGCCCGGCAAGGGATGCACCAGGTGGCCCAGAAATTCAAGACGACTACGCGGCCGCGCAGATCCTTGAGCCGGAAAGCGCTGCCATCAAGTTTAGTAAACTGGACGTCCGGAGCTGCCTGGAAAGTTTGACCGGCGGTTGTGGGTTGCGGGCTCGGGTCGCCCAGCTTTAATTTTGATTCCAGATTCGGCAACCACCCCGCCAGCCGCGAACTCGCCAGCAGCGTAACCCGATTGGCCATCACCAGTCCGCCGATCAGAATCAGAATAATGCCCGAAACAACCTCGACCTTATGCAAGTGTCTGCGGAACTTTGAATAGAAGCTGAGAAACTGATTGATACCCAACCCGGTAATTAAGAAGGGAACGGCGAGGCCCGCGGAATAAAACGCCGAAAGCAGCAGACCATTTTTCCAGCCGCCGCTGGTCGCGGCCAGTCCGATGATCCCGCCGAGGATGGGGCCGATGCACGGAGTCCATCCGGCCGCGAAAGCCATCCCAAGCATCATTGAACCAAAGACACCGCGCGGCTTCTCGCTGGAAAAGAACCGCGTGTCTTTGTACAGCGCGCCGATCTTCAAGACGCCAATCAACTGCAAACCAAAAGCTATGATGACCAGGCCGCCAATCACTCGCACCCAGACGTTGTTAGTGATGGCCGCGCCAATCAGTCCGGCCGTCGCTCCCAGCGAAAGGAAGATCACCGATAGGCCTGCGTTGAAAGCCAGAGAGTTAACGATGATCGCGCGGCGCGCGGCGACCCGCGAACCCTGTTCACTCTTCAGATTGTCAATGCTCACTCCCGACATCAGCGAGATGTAGCCGGGCACCAGCGGCAGAACGCATGGCGAAAGGAAGGAAGCCAACCCCCCGATAAACGCTATGCCAATTCTGAAGATTGTTTCTTCCATGACTAACTTCGTTTGAACAGTTTCCCAGACCGCCTGAACAAATTCAAATAGAGGCCTGTAGCGCAAGTTGTTAACTTGCGCCCGGCTCCGTCTCTGACCTCCCGAAAGCCGAGATTGATTTAGTCAGGAGCCCCAAACAGTCTCGACAGACCTTTCATTTCTTGTGGAAGAACAGGGAACGCAAATTACCAATTTGCGCTACATCACTGCTTTGCGGCTTCGGTTGTGGTGGTGGGCGCCGGTTCGTTAATCAGCCTGGCGATCATTTTATTCAGGGCCGCGCTCTCTTCGTCGCCCGAACCGATGCTGATGAATCGCACCACGCCGCGACGATCGATCAGAAAGGTCATCGGAATGCTGCTGACCGAATAGTTCAAATCGTTCTCTTCGGAAGCGGCAATTGCAAAGCCATACGACAGGCGAAACGTCTTCTTGAAATTGCGCAGATAATCCATCTCCTGCGTCCGCGTCAGTTGTTTCCCTTCAGCATGGCCAAAAAAATTCGTTACCCCGAGGATGACCAGGCCCTTGCTCTTGTAGTTCTGGTGCCATTTCTGCAGCTTAGGGAAAGTCTCGCGGCAGGGACCGCACCACGTGGCCCAGAAATCCAGCAGAACCACCTGCCCGCGCAAATCTGAAAGTTTCGTCGGCGTCTGATCGATCCATTCATCCACTCGAATTTCCGGAGGCGCGGCGGCGTCCGCTACGATGTCCGGCATCTTGAACGGATCGGTCGAAGGATCAATCTGCGCCAGCCGGCGCATCGCCAGCTTGTACAAGTTTCCCGACGGCAACCTCAGCGCCAGCGCGCGCAACTCCTGCACCGAGGCGATCGCTTCAGCCTTCTTCTTCAACTTCAACTCGGTTTCCGAGAGCAGCGTCACCGCCTCGCTCAACATCGAGTCGCGCGCGAACGATTTCTTTTTCATCGCCGCCGTCCTGGCCGCGATCCAAAGTTCCTGTGCATGCGGCAGAGCGTGCTCGTAATCTTTGTTCTTGAAGTAACCACCCACCATCCAGTTTTCGAGGACGTAACGATCGTCGGCGAGTTGCGGTTGGTTCTGCGCATACTCGGCCAGACGGCTTTCGGCTTCGGGCAGCAAACCTTTCTTCGCGGACTGAATCACGATGATGGCGCGCGCGTTCTGCGCCGGCTCACCGGTCGCGGTTTTGCTCTCAGTCAGGAAACGGCGCATCGCTTCCGTCGCCGCGTCGAAGTTCTTAGCCAGGTTATAAAGCATGCCGAGATAGTAGACGTCTTGACCTTCGAGCTTACGGGCCGCCAGGACCATCGCGTGTTTGCTCGCCAGGTCGCGTTGCTCCTGCTTGATCTTTTCTTCGAGACGCTGATCGAAAGGCATCTTTTGCTTTTCGAACTCAGCAAATCTTTTCTGGGTATAGCTGTCCGCCTCTTCGAAGAGTTGCGCGGCCGTGCGCGAGTCATGGGACCCGGAAGGCTTTTCGGGATCTGGCTTCTTCGTCGCGCTCCCCGCCGCGGCGGGTTCGGTCGGGTCCTTAACGCGCCCGGACTGGGCCAGGGAAAAGTTGCTCAAGGCAAGAACGCCGAGCGAGACAATTAGCAGGGGTCGTATTCGTTTCATTAGCAAATCAGGGACAAACGTGGTGATTTTGACGAGCATTCCGAAGAGAGACGCGAGCATGTTAGGCGACAGACCCGGTAGTGTCAAAATCCGTGTCGAGAGCGATGCAGAGTCAGTACCACCTGCGTGAGCGGGTGGGTTCATGCGTTAGCCCCGTCTTGAGTGATTAACCCACCCGCTCACGCGGGCGGTACTGACTCCGCATTCCAGGTTGAGTCTCGATCCTCGCGGATGTTACTACTCAGACCGAACCAAACCGATCAGGCGAAAAGGCAGAAACGCTGTCCGGCACGACTCCGTCAACGATCGCATCCGCGATCACCTCGCCGGTAATCGGCGCCAGCAGAATCCCATTCCGATAGTGGCCGGTGGCATAGAACAGTCCTTCAATGTTGGCGGTTGGCCCAAGCACGGGAAGTCCGTCTTTAGCGCGCGGACGAAAACCTGACCACGAATCAATCACCGGCAGCGCCGCGATGTCTGGAGCGATCTCGATCGCCATCGACTTGATTGCCGCCCGGCCTTCCTCAGTCACGCCTTTATCAAAGCCGACATGTTCAGCGGTTGATCCAGCGAGAACGCGGCCATCGCGTCGCGGCACCAGGTAACCGCCCGAACTGTACATGACGTGACGCGAAATTTGCGGCCGCGCCGCAAAACAGAGCATCTGGCCACGCACGGGCTCGATCCCGATCGCCGGCAGATTAGCGTCCGGCGATTTTATGTCTGAGGCCCAGGCGCCTGCGGCAATTACGATCACCGGCGCAGAGATAAAGCCGTTTGAGGTCTCGACGCCAGAAACTTTCTGGTCTTTGATTCGCAGCGAGGTAACGGATGAGCCGGTAATTAACTGCGTTCCCAACTCCTCGTTCGCCCGCACCAGCGCATCAATCAATCGCCGGTTTTCAACTTGAAAGTCTCTGGGAAAGCGTAAGGCACAACGAACTTCCGCGGAGATCGCGGGCTCCAGTCGCCGCGCTTCATCACCGTCCAACCATTCCACTTCCAGGCCTTCGTGCTTCTGCCATTCATAACGATGCCGCAGCTCTGCTTCATCTTCTGAAGTAAAGCCGAGACAGACAGTGCCGGTAGTATCAAGCTCGACATCAACGCCGGTCTCTTCTTTTAGAGATTTCGCGAGCTCCGGATAAAGATCGCGGCTGGCGCAGGCAAGCTGGAAAAAATCGTCTTTGTGATCGACTTCCACCTGGGGCGCCAGGATTCCTCCGGCGGCCCACGAAGCTTCCGCGCCCATGCGGCCGCGCTCGATCAACAGAACTTCGCGCAGGCCGCGCTGGGCCAGCGCGCGCGCGATCGTCAATCCAATCACGCCGCCGCCGACGATGACGACTTCCGCAGTCGTCCCCGGTCTGAATGTTCTGTTAACAAGCATTAGTCAAGAACGGTCAGCCTATTCTGAAAGATTGCCGCCTCCAAGGCAAAACGATCCACGAAACTCACGAAGCAGAACTGGTCTTGTTCGTGTGGTTTCGTGGATCGTTCCTGGCCGTGCGGAACAAGGACACGAAACGAAACCGAAGACTATTGTCGTCGGTTGTCAGTTGTCAGTTGAAGTCTTATGCTAAAACGCGACGGACAGAAGTCGGGGCACTAGCCCGACCGTGAGGGGGGCTCGGCCAGCGCTCCATAGGGCCCTCCCTCACGGTCGGGCTAGTGCCCCGCAATAGATGGAAGTTTTCTGCTTACTGCCTACTGATTTTTATGCATCGTATCACACTGATTCCTGGCGACGGCATCGGCCCCGAAGTCGCTTCAGCCGTCGTCCGTATCATCGAAGCCTCGGGCGTGAAGATTGAATGGGAGAAGCATGTCGCCGGCCAAGAAGCCCTGGATAAATTCGGCGTCACGCTGCCCGAAGAACTGCTCGAATCAATCAAGCGCAACAAGGTCGGACTGAAAGGTCCCATCACGACGCCGGTTGGCAAAGGCTTTACTTCCGTCAACGTCGGCTTGCGCAAGGCCCTGGGTCTTTACGCCAACCTACGGCCCATCCGCGCGCTGCCGAACATTCCCTGCCGGAATCCGGATCTCGATCTGGTGATCGTGCGCGAAAACACTGAAAGTCTGTACTCAGGCATCGAGCATGAAGTAGTACCCGGCGTCATCGAAAGCCTGAAGATCATTACTGAAAAAGCTTCGACGATGATTGCGCGGTTCGCGTTCGAGTTCGCGAAAAGCGAAGCGCGGAAGAAGATTACCTGTACGCACAAAGCGAACATCATGAAGATGTCCGACGGGCTGTTCCTGTCCTGCTTTCACAAAGTCGCGGAAGAGTATCCGGCTATCCAAGCGGAAGATAAGATCATCGACAATGCCTGCATGCAGCTGGTCATGCGTCCCGAACAGTTCGACGTACTGCTGTGTGAGAATCTTTACGGTGACATCGTTTCGGACCTGTGCGCGGGATTGATCGGCGGCCTGGGCCTGGTGCCCGGCGCGAACATCGGTGAGAAGGGCGCGGTCTTCGAAGCCGTGCACGGCTCAGCCCCCGACATCGCGGGCAAAGGCATCGCCAACCCGACAGCGCTTTTGCAATCCGCGATCTTGATGCTGCGTTACATAGACGAACGCGCCGCCGCCGAAAAGATTGAAACCGCAATGCTCGCAGTTTTCACAGAGGGCCAAGTCCGCACCGGCGACATTGGCGGCACAGCAACCACTGATGAGTTTGCGGACGCGATTATTGGGAAGATGGGTTAAGCCGGTAGTGTCCTAATTTGCAGAGGACAGGCCCGCGAACAGCATGGAGTCAGTACCGGGAGCGGTAGAGGTTGTGTCAAAAGTCGATGACACGTGAAGGTGCGAAACTTCATACGCCGAAGGCGTTCTCTAGCTCAGCCCAGGGTAAACACCCTGGGATCAAAGATCCCAAAGGATTTATTACCCTGTAAGGGTTTAAAAATTCATTCACTTGCGGGTTATGCATCCGGTCATTTTTCAACGCCTTCAGCGTACGCTCAAATGCTCGCCCAAGTCCCAGGGTGTTACCCTGGGCTGAGTTATGAAACGCCTTCGGCGTTAAGAAATCGACTTTTGACACAGGCTCGTTTGCGACCGGGTCTCCCTCGCGATTTCAGGCCCTGTTACACAACGACCCGGTCGCTGCCGCTCCCGGTACTGACTCCACGTCGTTCGCACGAGGTCGCTAGGCAAACCTCGTCGCTCTTGACTCAACCGTTGAGCGGGCATAGCATACAGAACATCCCTCGAAGCAGCGCGCAGTTGAACTAACCAAAAAGGAGTGTCTCTGTTGATTACTCTAAAGGTTAACGGCAAGGCGATTAACGTCGACGTTGATCCGGCTACGCCTCTGCTCTGGGTTTTGCGCGAAACGATCGGGTTGACCGGGACCAAGTACGGCTGTGGCATGGCGCAGTGCGGCGCGTGCACGGTCCACTTAAACGGCGAGGCGATCCGTTCGTGCGTCAAGCGCGTTGCCGATGCGGCCGGCAAAGAGATCACCACCATCGAAGGTCTTTCGTCAGACCTCAGTCATCCTTTACAGAAAGCCTGGATAGAAATTGACGTGCCGCAGTGTGGCTATTGTCAGTCGGGACAGATCATGAGCGCGGCCGTGTTGCTGGCAGAAAATTCCCAACCGACGGACACGGACATTGATGAAGCGATGACGGGGAACATCTGTCGCTGTGGGACCTATCCACGAATTCGTAAAGCGATTCATCGGGCGGCGGAAATGAAGCGAGGCGTACGACAAACCTAAGTTTGTCGATCGAGGTCCAGATGCTGTGGACAGTGAGGTACCCGCGCAAGGTCTTAGTGCCGTTGGCACGAAATGTTTATAGCACTCGGGCTGGATTTATTTCTTATTAGCCCATTTATGGGCGGCACGTTGCGCTCCTAACGGAGCTTGTTAATGTTTTCGGAAGGTGGCTATAAACATTTAGCCGCTACGCGGCGAAGAACTTGACTGACGTATTACCAACTGAAATGAAACGACGGTCCTTTCTTAAAGTAGGTGCTGCGGCCGGAGGCGGTTTGCTGATCGGTTTGTATTTGCCGGAGGCGGTCGGAGCCGGCAGAGATGCCGGCGGTCCGCAGCCAGGGATGGCTGCGCTCCCAGCGCTCCCATTTGCGCCGAATGCGTTTGTTCGGATTGGCACTGACGATTCGGTCACGGTCATCATTAATAAATCTGAGATGGGGCAGGGAGTTTACACCTCGCTGCCGATGTTGCTGGCCGAAGAGCTCGAAGCTGACTGGAGCAAGATCAAGATCGAACCGGCGCCGGTTGATGCTGCTTACAATCACACCGCTTTTGGAATTCAGATGACCGGCGGCAGCACCAGCACTGCCTCCGAGTGGGAACGCTTTCGCAAAGCCGGCGCGACTGCCCGGGTAATGCTGATTGCCGCCGCGGCGCAGAAGTGGAGCGTCGATGCGGGCGGCCTGCGCGCCGAGAAAGGTTTTGTAATTGGTTCCGCCAATGGGCAACGCGCTTCCTTCGGTTCGCTCGCCGACGCGGCCGCGAAAATTGCAGCGCCAAAGGATGTCCCGCTCAAGGACCCGAAGGACTTCAAACTGATCGGAAAGGCCACTCGTCGTCTCGACACTCCCGCAAAAGTGAATGGTTCGGCTCAGTTTGGTCTCGACGTGAAGATTCCTGGCATGATGACTGCCGTGGTCGCGCGCTCACCCGTGTTTGGCGGCAAGGTCGCCAGTCTGAACGCTGATGCTGCTCGCGCTGTACAGGGCGTACGGAACGTGGTGCAGGTTCCGAGCGGCGTCGCGGTAATCGCGGATGGGTTCTGGCCGGCGAAGCTTGGTCGCGACAAGCTCGAAATCAAATGGGATGAGGGCGCGGGCGCGAATCTCTCAACCGTCGGCATGCGAGAGCAGTACTCGAGTCTGGCACAGAAGCCGGGGAAGGTTGCGCGCAAGGTCGGCGATCCGGCTAAGGCACTCGCGAGTGCGGCTAAAAGGATCACAGCTGAATACGAAGTGCCTTACCTGGCCCACGCGATGATGGAGCCTTTGAACTGTGTCGTCGACCTGCGCGCGAACAGTTGCGAGATTTGGACCGGCACTCAATTTCAAACTGGAGATCGCGCCGCCGCAGCTTCGGTAGCCGGTTTAAAACCGGAGCAGGTGCAGATTCACACAACGTTGCTCGGAGGAGGTTTTGGGCGACGCGCAAATCCGGCGTCCGATTTTGTAATCGAGGCGGTTCAGGTCGCCAAGGCCGCGAAAGCGCCGGTGAAAGTTGTGTGGACGCGTGAGGACGATACTCGGGGCGGCTATTATCGGCCGATGTGGTACGACCGCCTGGCGGCCGGTTTTGATGCGCAGGGAAATCCCATCGCCTGGACGCACACGATCGTTGGCCAATCGATCATGGAGGGTACGCCGTTCGCGATGATGATAAAGGACGGGATAGATATCGCGTCGGTTGAAGGCGCCGCGGACTTGCTCTACGGCGTTCCTAATCTGCAGGTCGATCTGCACACCACCAGGAACGCGGTGCCTGTTTTGTGGTGGCGGTCGGTTGGCCACTCGCACAACGGCTTTGCCGTCGAAGCATTCTTTGACGAAGTGGCGCACGAAGGCGGCAAGGATCCGGTCGAGTTAAGACGAACCCTGCTGGCTAATCAACCTCGTATGCGTGGCGTGCTCGATCTGGCGGCGGAAAAATCAAACTGGGGCAAGCCTCTGCCGGCCGGTCGGGCTCGCGGCGTCGCGACACATTTCTCGTTCGACAGTTATGTGGCGCAGGTGGCCGAAGTTTCAGTCGAGAAGAGCGGGGCCGTGCGCGTGCATCGAGTGGTCTGCGCGATAGATTGTGGACGCATCGTAAATCCCGACACGGTGAAAGCTCAGATGGAAGGCGGAATTATCTTTGGCCTGACCGCGGCCTTGAAAGCAGAGATAACTTTGGATCGCGGTCGAGTACAGCAGCGAAACTTTCATGACTATCCGATGCTGCGAATAAATGAAGCCCCCGAGATCGAAGTTCATATTGTGCCGAGTACGGAAAACCCGACCGGTGTGGGCGAGCCGGGCGTGCCGCCGGTAGCGCCGGCAGTCGCGAATGCGATCTTTGCGGCGACTGGTAAGCGCGTCAGGAAGCTGCCGATTGGGTTGGTTGGGTAAGCTGAAGATTCTAACGCAACGGACGCAAAGGGTTCCGCAAAGGGCGCAGAGCAATTCCTTTGCGATACTTTGCGATTAACCTTTGCGTCCTTTGCGTTTCAAATTATCTGAGACAGGGACTATGTGCAGAGAACGAAGAAAACTCAAACTCCTGATCGCCGGGCTCTTTGTGATTGCGCTGGGACTTGTTGCTCAACCAATCTCGTGGGCCGGTAAGTCATTTGCGCGTGACGACGCGAAAGCGCGCGAACTCTTCACTTCAATCGTTCCTGTGCTCAAACATCCACGCTGCCTGAACTGCCATGCGACCGGAGATTTCCCCAGACAAGGCGACGACAATCACGTTCATACACAGAACGTTAGGCGCGGCATTGACGGACTTGGTAAGTACGGTCAGAAGTGCAGCGCTTGTCATCAGCAACAGAATGTCGCCGGCCTGAACATGCCGCCGGGCGCGCCCAACTGGCATTTGCCGCCCGCCAAAATGCCGATGATTTGGGAAGGAAAAACTCCGGGAGAAATTTGCCGCCAGATAAAGGATCCCAAACAGAACAACGGCAAGACCATCGCCCAGATCATCGAACACGTTACGGCCGACAAGCTGGTGATGTGGGGATGGAATCCCGGCGAAGGGCGCAAGCCAGTGCCGATGCCTCACGACGAATTCGCGCGACGGTTCCAGGACTGGGCCCGTTTTGGCGCCGCTTGTCCGGAATGAATCTTCCACAACCATCAGGGCAGTCGTAGTGTGTTCCTTCGCTTGGGCAAGGTTTTGTCGATGCTGGGAGCGCGGACGTCCCGTCCGCATTGAGCACGAAGCGCGAACGGTGACTCGCCTTCGGCTCGTGTGCGGACGGGACGTCCGCGCTCGCGGCAAAAAGTAGCTCGCCCAGGTCAATGCGCGAAGCGCCTTGGCGCTTCACCTTGATTGGTCACTTGCCTGCCATGATACCCTTCCGCTAACAGCAGACTTTTTCCAATGCCACACTATCTGGATATCGCCACCTGGGCCCGGCGCGAGGTCTTTGAGTTCTTCCGCGGCTTTGACAAGCCTTACTTCAATATCTGCACCCGCCTTGACGTTACCAGGCTGGTCGGACCTTTGCGCGATCGCGGCCTCAGCGTTTCGATGGCCTACCACTACTTTGCGATGCGAGCGGCGAACGAGATCGAACCTTTTCGTTATCGCCTGCGCGCGGGCAAGGTATTTGTTCACGACGTGATTCACGGAGGCACCACCGTTCTGCTGCCGAACCAGGCGTTCACCCTGGCCTACTTTGATTATGTCGAGGACTTTGAAAAGTTCGTCAGCGATGCCGGCCGCGCGATAGCAGAAGTTCGCTCAGGCGACGGAGCATTTCTGCCGCGCAACGACGACGACGGCCGAATTCACTTCACGGTGTTGCCCTGGATTTCTTTTACCAGCTTTTCGCACGCTCGCAACTGGGGCGCTGAGGATTCGATACCCAAGATAGCTTTCGGAAAGTTCACTCACGAGAATGGGCGAATCCTCCTGCCCTTCTCAGTTGAAGTTCATCACGCATTGATGGACGGCTTTACGGTGGGTCAGTATCTGAGTCGTCTGGAAGAAATGCTTTTGAATCCCGAGGCCTTTTTGTGAAGAGCTTAGTTTAGTGGTTTTCCCGGGACCGCAAGAACGATCCACGAAATCACACGAAGAATTTCTTCGCTTCGTGTATTTCGTGGATCGTTCTACCTGGGCAGCGCTTCTATCTTCCAACAAAACAACATCGAACAGCATCAGTACTTAAAATAATTGACAGCCCGCAAAGCCTTAACTAAGATGCGAACGCCGAATATTGTTGCCCACTTTGATTGCTGAAAAGTCTTCCCATTAGTTGTCGATGCAAACAAAAAAACATCTCGACCCAACCTGCAACCGTTAGCGACTGAGGAGAAACCATGTATAGATTTTTGTGTTCGTCCTTTACCCGATGCGTCAAAGGACTCGGTATGAGTTTGCTTGTAATTCTGGTCATCATTCCTTTCGTTAGTGCGCAAACCCAAATCACGACCGGAACGATTCAAGGCACGGTCGCCGACACGAACGGCGCGATTGTGCCGGGGGCGAATGTCGAAATCAAGAACCTCGACACCAACCTGACGCGCACCCTGACGACTGACGAAGGTGGTCGGTTTGTCGCGCTCGGACTGCCGCCTGGTCCGTATTCGGTAACGGTTTCCAAGCAAGGGTTCGCTACCGCCGTCGCTGAGAAAATAAACCTGACCATCGGCCAGGCCCTGAATCTTCCTGTCGCTATGAAGATTTCCCAGGTTGAGGAACGGGTGACGATTACCGCGACGCCCACAGTCGACACGGTCAAAACAGAATCCAGTACGACGCTGGACGAAACTACGGTTAGCACCACACCTATCCTGGGAAGAAAGTTTGAAGACCTGCTGACTTTGACGCCGGGAGTGAGTGTGGTTCAGGGCCCTGATGGAGACGAAATCACTTTTGCCGGTCAGCGCGGCGTCTTCAACAACGTAAGCCTCGATGGCGGTGACTACAACAACGGATTTTTCGGCGAGCAACTTGGCGGCCAACGGGCAGCGATTGATATTCCGTTAGACGCTGTTAAGGAATTCCAGGTGGTGGCGACGGGGGCCCCCGCCGAATTTGGCCGCACTGCCGGAGGCATCATCAACGTCATTCCCAAGTCAGGCACAAACCAGGTCCACGGAAGCCTCTTTTTTTTCCAGCGTCTGGAAGCCCTGACCGCGCACACGTCTGACGGCAAGCCGCTCAAGGATTTTCGCCGCGAGCAGTTCGGCGGCACGGTCGGCGGACCTATTCGCAAGGACAAGGCTTTTTACTTCCTGTCCTTCGAAGGTATTCGAGAGAACCTGACGCGCGCCAACCTGAGCGATCCAATTGGCGCGCCTTGCTCGGTAGCGGCGCCGACGATCATCGCGAATGAGGCGCTGATTAATTCCAGTGCCGACTGTCAGCGGCTGTCACTGATCAACTTCATCAAGGCCACCCGCAATCAGGACGAAGGCTTGCCGGTAAAGCATCCCATCAGGAACTATGCGATGCTTTTGAAGACTGATTTCAATATCAACAAATCGAACCAATTGGGGGTCTCGTACAACTTCGATTACTCGAAAAACGACAACCAGACGTTCGACGTTGCCACCTATGGCAATTCGGCCAACGGCATCGAGGGGCCTTCGAAGATCAATAACCTCAACGTCAATCTGTTTACGACCGTCTCGGCAACGAAGCTGAACGAAGCCCACTTCTCGTACAATCGCGAATTGCGTCCGAGGGCTGCCGTCGCCTCCAACGTGCCGGCGGATACGGCGATGGGATTTGCGACCACGTTCCGGTTTGGAGCTCCGTTCTTTCTTCAGCCAACGGTTGATGAATTGATCTGGCGCAGCCATCTCAAGGACAATTTTTCGATAGTTCACGGCAGCCACACGATTAAGATGGGCGGCGAATGGTTGCACACACTCAACGATCAGGTCTTTCGCGGGTTCTTTACCGGGCGATATATTTTTGACAGCGTCGCCGGCTTTCTGCGCTATGCATCACCGGCCGCCGCCGGTGGGTTCGGACCGAAGACGCAGGAGTGCTTCAGCAGTACCGGCGTCGTTACCTGGGTGACGGCGCCTACGCCATGCCCGGCTGGAAATTCAGTCGGCGGCCCGCTGCTCCTGTACCTGCAGAACGGAATATCCACCGGCATCGCCGGCGTTCCTCCGCCTGGCAAGTCGACCATCACGAATCAGGACCTGGGCTTCTTTGTCCAGGACAAGTGGCAGGTAAAGTCGAACTTTACTTTCAACTACGGTCTGCGTTGGGAAGCGCAGATTTTCCCCAAGCCGATAATTCCACCGAGCCAGACGGCTTACGCATCGCTGCTCTCAAATCCGAATTTTCCATCGGACGGCACGCTGCACAGCCCCAAGAAAGAATTCCAGCCGCGCGTGGGTTTTGCCTGGGATATTTCCAAGACCGGTAAATCTGTTTTACGGGCCAGCTATGGCATTTATTATGGACGCCAGAACATGCTGTCACAGGTCGGGTCGATCACTGACAATGGCGCCCAGCAGTTCGGCGTTGTCTGCGCGTCCAGCTTCGCCTTCACCTGTTTTGGTGCTTCTACCCAGCCGCCAACCTGGCCGAACATTTTACCCGTAGCACCGTCAGGCGGAATTCCGTTTGGCGCCAGCGTGCGAGTCTTCAGTAAGAACTATGCCAATCCGCGAATCTATACGACGAACGTCGGCTTCGAGCAGGAGATCTCCAGCGGCTTTTCCGTGTACTTTGATTTTACTCATTCGAAGGGAGTCCACCTTACTCGCTTCCTGAACTTTGCGCGCACCGGACTGTTCCCCACGCTCGGCGACGTTTACGTTACCAGCGCCGTAGGGAAATCGCTCTACAACGGTTTTACCGCAGGCGTCCGAAAGCGCATGACCAGGCGATATCAATTCGAGGCGAACTATGTCTTCTCGAAAGACAGAGACGACGACTCGAACGAGCGCGATCCCTTTACGGATCGATCGTTTGATATTAACAATCTGAGCCTGGACTATGCGCTTTCGGATCGCGACATTCGGCACAAATTCAACTTCTACACTTTCGTTCAAATGGGTTGGGGTATAGAAGGCAACTTCCGCGTGCAGGCACGCTCTGCTCAGCCGATAACTCCGGCGGTGCGGACGGCGACGAATCGCAACTCGCTGCGCAAAGACAACGCATACTTTTCGTTCGATTGGCGAATCCAACGGCCCTTCAAGATCGGTGAGCGCTTTGCCCTGATCCCGATCGTCGAGATGTTCAATACCTTCAATAGCAAGAACAACATCAACCCGCTCAGCACGCCGGGGCTTTTCAACTTCGACGGCTTCCTGCGCCAGGGCGTCGGCGATCCCAGACAGTTGCAGTTGGCGGTGAAGTTAACCTTCTAGCGGTGGTCCAACTCGCTGATCAAGAAGTGAAGGCGCAGAGGCATCACGCCCCTGCGCCTTTTCATTTGGTTTAGAAGCGCGCTGCCACCCGCTTTGGTCGGGCAGTAGCCCGACTCTAAACACAATCGAGTTGAATAATTGAAATGGACAACGTCAGAAAACAAATCGAAGAGATCGTGAATCGCGAGACGCGCGCCTGGGACACCCAGGATGCCGAACTACTGCTGACCGTCTTTCATCGAGACATGGTCTGGCCCTGGCCGCGCACGCCCCAGTCACACGACCCGATGGATTGGGTGATCGAATGGGGCCGATACGACTATGAACGATGGAAGAGCGGCTGGCAGAAGCTGTTTGATACTCACCGGCTGAAGCGCAACGTTCGCGAACTTAAGAAAATCGAAATTTCAAAAGAAGGAGACGGCGCGTTCGCCGTAGTTGATATCGACACCCTCTGGATCGACGCGGCCGGTGCTGAGAATCACTGGCAAGGCCGAGTGTGCAAAGTCTATGCAAAGATCGGCCTCGAGTGGAAGATGACCATGCAAACGGGCGTGCTGGATTATTCAGACCGTTAACGGATCGCGGACATGCTTGTCCGCCAGCAGGCGAGGCCCGCTCCGGTCTTCGCAACTCGCCTGCTAATTTATTCGGGCTGCGCGCTCAGGCGGACAGGATGTCCGCGATCCATTTAGCCTCAGGGGCAGTAGTCCGAGGAAGTGAACCAATCCCCTTAGCGCATCCCCACAACAAAAAACAGGGGCTATGCCGGCCTTCAGTTCGGCATCGATTTCTCTTTCCGTTCACCTTCACTTAACACGTTTGAGGTATAAGACTTCTGAAAATCCCAGGCAGACAACTGTTACCTACGAAGACAAATCCAACTCTAGGAAATGTCGTTTGGTAGTGAGAGGTCTATATGCAAGCTAGACAAATCGCCTTCCCATTTCGCGCCCAGCCGAAGAGAAGCAATAGCCCGAGCGCTGATCTGATCGGTCGTTCTTATGAAGACGGTCACGCCACCATCACGGTTGTAAGTGTCTGTCTCAACGATGACAGCAGGGTGATGGTCGAGCGCGACCTCGATGGCCGTTCCTGGTCAATGCCTGCCTGGCTGATGCGCTTGATCTTCCTGGAGACGCAGGACAAACGCGCGGCCTGACACTCTATTCGGCTGAAGGGACAAATCCTATGACTTTCATGATGATTGAAGATGCTCTTACGGACGAAGAGGAACTCGCACCACAAAATAATCAGACAGTAAAATGCAGTTGGTGCGGAGAGATCATTCGTTTGGAGGGTAAAGAATTAGCGTTGGCGATGTGCCAGGCTTGTTACGAGCAAATGCTGGCGGAGTTTCTGCGGGCGCAGCAGATGCACCAGCCGGACAGTCACGCCAGCGATCGTTGATGCAAGATTCATTACGTTGATCGACGTCTCATTGCTGAGTATTATCCTCCCATGAGCAAAGTTGAAATACTTGACGAACTCCCCAGGCTCAGCACTGAGGAACGAAAAGAAATCCTCCTCAAGCTTACCGAGCTTGACGGGGCCGCATGGCTCGACGCCGACGACCCACTGACTGCTCAAGAGAAAGCGCTCCTCGACGCACGTCTGGCTGCCTACGAAAGAGATCCCGCCGGCAGTTCATGGGCTGAAGTCGAAGCTCGCCTTCGCGCCTAGCGCGGTCTTAATTTATTCGCGCTGCGCGCTCAAGCAGACAAGGATGTCTGCGCTCCAGTCGCACACCTACTCATGCCGGCAAGCGGCAACCAGGTTGTTCGCTCCGTCAAAGGCCTGCACCAGCAGATTATTTTTACCCTTGTGATGTTTTAGGGTAAACCTTCTGGAACTAAGCGAACCATTCCGCGCATCGAAGCTCTTGTAAGGTCGACCGGCGACGTAAACATCCACTCGTGAAATGTATCGCACTACCTTGGGCGACTTAATCCTGGTTCCGGCGCGGACATCCACCGTCCTTAACCCGTCTTTCCAGGCGGAAGCTTTCACCGAAAGCGAATAGATCGGTTTCTGATCCAGGATTCGCGCGGCCTTTTTGATCAAATCATCGTTCGCCTTCAGCAAATCTCGTTTCGTCATATGATGGCGATGGTCGGGAGTGATTCCTAATTCTTCCAGCGGTCTTCCCGCCCGCTGGCCCACCCGGATACTGCGCCGAACGGCAACCAGGAGATCCGCGCCTTTCGGCAGAGGCTTGAATGGCGAGTTGGGCGCCGCGCGGATCGAGTTCATCAAATCGTCGTACCACCAGACATTGGCGCCGCCCGCGCCCGTGTTGGCGCTGGTGCCGAGGACTTCACCAATCTCATTGTCCTGGAAACCAGCGGCAAAAATGTCGGTTGTGCTATAGGACAAAGCATCGGTTATGAGGATCACGGGACCGTGATACACCTGACCAATGTCATTGCAGGATTCCTCAGAGTTAAGCGGGAAGCCGCTGGAGTAGGTGGCGCCGGTAACCACGGATTCGGCGATCGAGTCAGCCCAGCGGGCAAGGTTCCAACGCTTTGGCGCCAGCCGGCAAATCTCGAGGTTCAACGGAGTGTTAATGAATTCGAAGAGCTCGGGTTCAATGCGCCGCGGCGTAAATAGCTGCAGCAGGCGTTCGCCCGCTCTGATCTTGCCGCCCCCATTTCCTCGCACGTCTATGATCAGACCTTCCTGAGGAAAGGTCGGTGATTTGATCAGGCGTCTAAACTCGTCAACAAACTCCTTATCGTCCTCAACGTCAAAGCTAAACAGCCGAATGTAACCGAGGTCCCGATTGTTGACCTTCTTTATCTCGGCAAAGAAGATATCGCCAAAGGCTTCTCCCACTTTGATCTTACGATCCACATACAGCTTTTTCTTTAGCTGATTGATCTTGGTCTTCTTGATGTCGATGGCCGCGCGTTTCTTAACCGTGGATCGGGTGGCCGAAGCGGTGTCGCCTATCCCATATACGGCCCACTCTTGTTTCAGCGTCAGGACCTCTCCGTTCCTGGATTGATAAGTGAGCGCCACCCATGATTCATCCGGAGGCATCGACGTCTCCAGAGGTCTAATGGTTAAGTTGTCGAGGCCGCGCGCGAACCTCGCTTCGAGGTTGCTGCCCGCCTGCGCTTCGCCGTTAATTGCGATGGCCCGGCGAATGGGCACTCCGTTCCAGTAAAGGACCTCGACTCCTGGTTCGAAGAGCTCCACTTCCCGGCCGGAGTTGGGAGTGCGTTGCAGGTATTCCGATACCACGCGCGAGACCATGAACTTCTCGACCTTTCCGTTCCGCTCGAAATACTGTTCGATCAGGAACGGCAGAAAAGCCACTTGATCGCGGAAGGGCGCGGGCAGCAAATAGATCGTGTGCAGGTCGCGGGTGGATGCGAAGATTTCAAGCATCCGCCGGTGGAAGAGCATTCCGTTTTGCAGGTCGGCTTCCTTCGCCTCCATCAAACGGAACTTGAGCAGCCGGAGCCTCTGGATCGGATCGATGGCGTGCATGGCGCGCTTGAGCGGCAGATGCACATAGTTCATTTCCAGCAGGAGCAGCGCCTGCTCGACTATTCGCAGGCGATCCCGCCTGGATAAATTGCATCTACGATCGATCGTGGTGAAGAACTTTGAAAGCAGCATCGTGTCTGCCGAACTCTCGACTTCCTGCAGTCTGGCCCTGGCGCCGGTTTCTTTGTCAGTCATCATCATCTACCGCCCCTCACTGAGACCAAACAGTTTTTTTAGCAGCTTGCTAGCCTGCATTACATGAATGAAGGTTTCATCATGAGTCCGCGAAGCGGACGGACGAAAATAGCCCAGCGATTCATCGCTGGGACTAGGTCGTTATGGCAACCGCAGCCCGCGCGGGCGACAGACTGTTAGGTTAATCGCGTGATCGCCGCGAGTGGATCTCTGTCGCCCGTTTCACGGGCTCGGCCTGCTTTCTGCCGATGATCCCAGCATTAAAGTGCCGGGCTACCATCGGTCGTCCGCTCTGCAGACTGCGCCGTGACCGCTTTCATGAATAATGCGGCGGACACCACCGAAAAAACAAAGGTAACCTGAATCAACCTTTCCCGGACGCATTTTTGAGCTCTTAATGCTGACAGCGATGCCGGCACACGAAGACTCCGCAAACGAGCAATTTGATTGGTGCGATTGACGTGAGACTTCGCACGCCCCGGGCGTTGGTGTGCTAGCCCCGAGCGCGATCTGTTTTCGACGAGCAGACCAGCCCGGCATGCCTCAGCGGAACATGCCGGACTGCTCGTACCTGATTGCAAAAAGACGTCTGGCTCGTCGATGGGCCAAACGCCCGAACCAACTATATGGGTGAATAGCGACGGATATTACCGCCGGCTATTTTTTCTTCTTCGACTTCGGGGTGGCCTTCTTGGATGCTTTCTTTGGCTTCTTCTTACCGCCACCGGCTGAACCCCCGCCCGGGTCGCCGCCCAGAGTGCCAAAGCACAGGGTTGAAGGGAATTGGTTATCACCATCGTTAGAAATCTGAGTGTAGGGCATCATTGAGTTTCTCCTTAGTTGTGAATGGTTATTTCAGTTGCTGAACTTCAGGATTTGCGCTAGTTGACTGCGATAGTTCTGAATGTCCGGACGGCGCAAGTAGCCGGCGTATGCTTCCTTGCCCCATTTCTGCTCGAGACCCGCGCATAAGGTGTCGGCCTTCGAGGCATAGTCGCGCGCGGCGGATTTGTCTCCCGCTGATTCGCTGGCCCGGGCGGCGATCAGCAGTGCTCGCCATTCTGAATCCTGCTGTCCCGATCGAGCGAAAAGTTTTTCCGCTTCCAGCGAATTCTCCGAAGCGCCCTTTGCGTCATTCCCGAGAAGCATCACCTCGGCAAGCGCCAGGAGCGCGCCGGAGATCAATCTAGGCGAGTTCTTTTTCTTTGCCATGTCGACGGCTTCCTCGCACGACTTGCGGCCCGGTTGAGCGGCCCCGGAAAAAGCTTCGGCGAGACCCAGGCAGGACTTTGCCTCGACCATTAGATCCGGAAACTGCGCGGCTGCTACTTCCAGGGCAAGCTGACTTTTCTTTTTGGCGTCGTCATGTCGTCGCTCGCTCAAAGCCATCTGGGCATTTCTCAGATGCACCCACGCCAGCACCGCCTTGAAGTTAGCCTCTGGCTGGTTCGCGATTTCAAAAGCTGAGTCGAGGGCCGCGCGGGCTTCAGGGTATCTCCCCAGTTGCCAGAGAAAGGCGCCGCGGTTCATTTGAGCGAAACCCATTCCAGCTTTCGCGCCCCGCGCCTCATCAATTTTATACTTCTCGTCCAAATGAGAAAGCGCATCAGGATACATCTCCTGATTCAAGCCGCGCAGCAAAGCCAGGTTCATATGTGAATCCGACACACCGGATCGATCCCCCGAATCACGCGCGAGTTCGCTCGATAGTTGCAGCTGTTCCTCAAACAGTTTGAGGGCGATCGCATCCTCGCCTTTTTCCTGGTAAGCGCGCCCCAGCACGGTCAACGCAATCGAAGTTTCTTTGCGATAGCCGCCGGGCTTATAGAAGTTCAAAGCTTCCTGAAGCTGCGATATGGCCTCGTCATTATTGCCCAACTGTTGATTCAATCTGCCCAGGGCCATCACCGCCCGCTTCTCGCTGCTGGCCGATTTATCCCGCCGAGCTAGATCGAGGGCTTGTCTGAGGTACTTACCCGCTTCATCGAAATTCCCGCGACTGATGAAAGCCAAGCCGAGATCGATCAAGCCGTTGGTGGCAATGTTGTTCAGATTATTTGTTTGCGCCAACTGAATCGCCTGGGCGGCCAGTGCTTTGGCGCCCTCGATGTTTCCTTCGTCACGCGCGACCAGGCTCAATTGCAACTGGGCCTTCACCAACTGAGATTTGTTGTCGGCACTTTTCAGGATTTCCAGCACCTGTTCCAACTGGGCCCTGGCTTCAGGCAGTCTGCCGTTTCGAGCCAGGAGCGCCCCGCGCTGATAGAGGACCTCGACCCGGCCTTCGTCATTCGACATCGCCTTATAGAGACCTTCGGCTTGCTTGAAAGCTTCTTCCGCCTCCTTTGAAACCTGCCGCCGGCTATAGAGAATTGCCAGGCGCAGAAATCCGACGGGCGACTGCGGGCCGCGTTTGACGGCCTCGAGGTAGGACTCAGTTGCTTTGACCATGTTCTCGTTCTTCTCATAAGCCCGGCCCAGATCTACGTAAGCATTGGCCTGGTCCGCCGGCGCAGCCATGTCGACGAGCTTGCGATAAGAATCGATCGCGACGGGAAACTCTCGTCTTACGGTTGCTCCGACCGCGTCCAGGTACGCGGCATCCGTGCTCGCCAAACTCGATCGATTGGGCGCCAGCGAGATGGCGCGCAACAACTCTCTCATGGCCCCTTCCGTATCGTTTATTTCGAGATAGGTCTCGGCCAGATGCGCGTGCGAGAGGGCGTATGCATCGTCTAAAGCGATCGATTGCTCCAACATTTTGCTGGCTTGATAATAAGTCCCGTCCCGCATCGCAGTGAGTCCCTTGTCGTACCAGGTCCTGGCTTCAGCAGAAGGTTGATGCAACGGCGGATTCCACAGGCGCAAACCCAACACCATCGCGATAATCAAGAGGGGCACTACAATGGCAGCGATCCTGACCGGGTTGCGATTCCAGATCCTGGTTGCCGCAACGGGGGCGGGCGCTCGCCGATGCTCGAGCGTCAAAGGCCGCGTGAGCATCTGACTGCTTCCCGAGATCGAACCTCGCAGCTTGTAAAGATCTTCGAGCATGGCGTCGGCAGTTTGATAGCGGTCGTCAATCTCCTTAGCCATGGCTCTGAGGATCACGCTTTCCAGGCCCGACGGGATGCTCGGCTTAACGTCGGAAGGTCTGGGAGGCTCGACGTGAAGAATCTGGGAAGAGATCTCGATCGCACTGTTCCCGGTGAAAGCCGGCGAGCCGGTGGCGCATTCATAGAGCGTCACGCCGAGCGAAAAAATATCGCTGCGAGCGTCCATTTCATATCCCCGCAACTGCTCGGGAGACATGTAGCCAACCGTACCGACGATTTGTCCGTCCTCAGTGAGCCGCGTTTCGGTCACGGCCTCCGAGCCGGTCACCGGCTCGGCTAAAATCTGCTTCGCCAAACCGAAATCGAGAATCTTTACCTGACCGCGCGGGGTCAGCATGATGTTCTGCGGTTTGATGTCCCGGTGAATAATCCCGCGAGCATGTGCTTCAGCCAAAGCTTCCGCCGCTTGAATTCCGATATTGACCACCTCGGCCGGAGCCATCGGATTATTTCTAACTTTGCTCCAGAGCGTTACGCCGTCAATGTATTGCATGACGATGAACGGCGACTCCGAGTCTTCGTTGACTTCGTGAATGGTGCAGATGTTCGGGTGATCAAGAGTAGCAGCAGCCTTTGCTTCTCTCAGCAACCTCTTCTTGGCCTGAGCGTTTTCGATCGACTTCAACGGCAGGATCTTGATCGCTACTTTGCGATCGAGAGTTATGTCGTGCGCCAGGAACACCTCGCCCATACCGCCGGCGCCGAGCTTTTCAATAATTCGGTAATGAGAGAGTTGTTGTGAAACCAAAACCTACTTACCTCGCAACAATTAAAGGCGATAAGGGAAGGTGCGATTATGTCAGCGGATTATGGTGCTTTAGGAAAATTTTGAGGTCTCGTTACCATATCGATTCCCGCTCACTTTGGGGAGTGTTCTACTCTCAAGCATGCCAATTGTCAACGAGTCTTTTGCGGCAGGGTTCACCTTTAAGTCGCGCCGTAGAGGTCCGCGATTATCTCGCCGTACCTTTCGTCGATGACGTTGCGCTTTACTTTCAACGTGGGTGTGAGTTCTTCGCTATCGATCGAAAATTCCTCCGGCAACAAAGCCACGCGACGAACACGTTCATAGTCTGCCAGGCGAGCAGTAATCATGGTCACGTCGCGCTGGACCATTTTGATGACACTGGTTCGCGCGCTCAACTCGGCGTGAGTGCCGTCCGCTGGTTCACCCTTGGATCGCAACGAACTCCTCACCGCTTCCCAGTCGGGCACAATCAAAGCCACCGGATATTTGCGGCTAGCGCCGACGACCACGACTTGGTTGACGAACTCGCTCTGCTTTAAGAGACTTTCGATCAGCTGTGGTGCGATGTACTTTCCGTTCGAGAGCTTGAAGAGATCCTTCTTGCGATCGGTCAGGAACAGATGACCGTCTTCATCGATATGGCCGACGTCGCCAGTCGCAAACCAGCCGTCGCGCATTACGGCCAGAGTGGCATCCGGATGCCCATAATAACCGCGCATTAGGTTCGGTCCCCGCACCAGCATCTCACCGTCCGGAGCGATCACGACCTCGATCCCGGTGAACGGTTTGCCTATGGAACCTACCCGATTATCGTTAGGGCGATTGGCCGAAACGACGCACGTTTCAGTCATGCCGTAGCCCTGCAGGATATTAATGCCGGCTCCCATAAACGAATACGAAAGGGCCGGTGAAAGCGGCGCGCCGCCGGAAACAAAGTAACGCAGACGCCCGCCGATTCCTTCACGCCATTTGGTAAAGACCAAACGATCCGCGACCGCATGACGCAACTTGAGCGAAAGCGGCACCCGCTGTCTCTTGTCTTTCAGTTCGGCGTAGCGCTGTCCAATATCAAGCGAGCTGGCGAATATCTTGCTCTTCATGCCGCCGGCCGCCATGCCCTTTTTGATAATGCGGTGATACACCTTTTCGAACAGCCGCGGCACCGCGGTCATGATTGTGGGGCGCACTTCACGCAGATATTCGCCGACCTGATCGAATGACGCCGCGTAATTGACCGAGACGCCTACATAGCAAAAGACGTAGAAGACCGTGCGCTCGAAAATGTGCGACAGCGGCAGGACAGAGAGCGAGACATCGTTGGTCGTTATCGGCAGGCCGCGCGGAATCGAAAGCACATTGGAAACAAAGTTGTCGTGCGTCAGCATCACGCCTTTGGGCTCGCCGGTTGTACCCGATGTATAGATGATAGTCGCCAGATCATCGCCGCGGCCTCGACCAATCAGGTTTTCAAAAGCCGCTGAGTCCTCCCGCTCGATCTCGGCGCCACGCGCTTCAATTCCATCGAGCGTCACTGCCCCATCGAGAGTGGCAGCCGCTTCGGTGTCGAACACGACTACTCGCTCAAGCTGCCGCAAACCTTCGAATCCTTTGCGCGCGTGTTTGAGCACCCGCCCGCCGGAAATCAACAACGCGCGCGTGCCTGAATCTTTGAGGATGAACTGAATTTGATCGACTGATTGCGTGGTGTAAATCGGGACCGTTACCGCGCCGAGGCTGAGGACGGCAAGATCCGCAATCGACCATTCGGGCCGGTTTTCCGAAATCAGCGCCACCCGATCCGTCGGTTGAATGCCCAACTCGGCCAATCCAAGTGCGACGTGGCGCACGCGCTGCACAAACTCCTTAGCCGTGATGTGCACCCATTGGCCGTCGCGCTTCTCGCTGACCGCATCGGGTTTGTCGTGACGAGCAATGGCCTGCAGGCACAGTCCCGGCAGTGTTGACGGGGCAGTTGATTCTTCTTGACCGGGTGAGACCTTGGCGGCTGCTGCCGAAGACACTGGAAAACGATCTCCTTCAATGGCCAGGGGCGAAATAGAGCGGAAAGAGCAGCCCACAGACTACATCCTCCCACCGCAAAGATACAACCGAGCCGTCAATGAAGTCAGTACCCCTGCGTGGGCAGGTGGGATCATGGTCAACCATGCATCGAGTCTTAAACCCACCTGCTGACGCGGGTGGTACTGACCTCATTGCCGGGCGGCAGCCGTTGGTATTTGGGGTGCGACAACTTAAGTTTGTCGTACTTCGCCGGCTGCCAGCGCCGGTCTTTCATCGCTCGCGCTCTCCAGTTCAGAACTGTGCGAGCGACGGCGACGGCGCGGACCGCGCCGCTGCGAACCACGATCCACGCGACTGTCCTGGGTTGCCAGCGCAGCCAGAATTAAAAACAGCAAAGCGTTCGACGTAGTATGCAAGGTAAAGTCAAAGAAGCTATGGATCAGCACCGCGAAGCAGCCTGCTAAAGCACCCGTAGCCACGCCGCGTCTGAACTTATCATCCGTTTCGCGAACGGCGAACCCTCTGCCGAAAAGAACTATCAGAAAGCCGAGACCCAGGATGCCGCCGATGATGCCTCCGTCGGCGAGCGTCTGCAAATAATCGTTGTGAGACTGCTCCAGCCGATAGAAGCCGTTCCGCGAGTCGTACTTTGTATAGATCACGCCGAACGATCCCAGCCCGGATCCGACCACCGGATAAGCCTTGATCACATCAAGCGTCACACTCCAAAAATGCGCGCGTCCAGTGGTCGGGTCGTCCGCGTTGGCAGTGCCCAACAAACGCGTGAAGACGTCCGCACCGCCGACGGCGACCGTGCCTCCAATCAAAACCACAATCAGGCCAAAGGCCAGCCCGGCGCGCAGCAACGCCGAACGGATACGCTGGGCCCGCGGCCGGCGTTCGCCCTTCAGCAAACCGGGCCCGGCAACCACCGCCAGAAATACGATCTCGGCTGCCAGGCTGATAATTCCGCCGCGCGAATTTGTCATGATCAGCGCCACGCCCATCATCATCGCTACGAACGCGTAGATTGGACGCTTGTAGCTTTCGATCGATCCTGAGAACAGCAAGCCGAGCGGCAAAGCGATGGCCAGCTCCATGTATCCGGCAAAGTGATGACGATTGATGAATGGTCCAAACGCAGTACTCTGTGTCAGCTGCCGAAACCAATATACGCGCGTGCCGTCAGTCGTAAATGATTGGGTGAGACCGAACATCGCCAGGAGAAATCCGAAGATGGTTATGGTTCTAACGATCGTCCGCAGCCGCCGCGGCGTGTCGGTGAAAATCAGAGTGGCGACAAAGTAGATGAGTAAAGCCGCAACCTGAACCAGAACCAGGCGGGTCGCATAGGGATCGAGCGATAGTGCGCGCGCCGGAGCCAACGGCAGCCCGGCGTTATCAACGTTGCGCAACGGCAACAGCTGAATCAGTCCGAGCACAACCATTCCCAACAAGGGCCACTGCAAAAGATTACGACTAAGCTGTACTGAGCGCAGCACCAGACCGTCAACACACCACAGGCAGACGAGGCCGGCCGCGCTCATGGCGAAGGCGGCCATCGCCCAGTAATGCACCGTACCGTAGGCCAGAGTCGTCAGCACGACGGCCACACCGATCGTCAAAAAGGCCAGACGACTGGCGAGCGTGTGACGGCGTTTGGCTTGCTCGGTGTCCGCGGGCCTAGCGCTGGGCTTTGCCTGCGTCGCGTCGAGGAGAACCGGGGCCGCTGATGCGTTTGATACTAAAGTCGTCATACCAGATCGTGCCAAAGATTGAACAGATTTGCCCCTCGGCACAGGGGGCGCGCACAAGGCCGATGATTATGCCATCGTGCTGTGGCTTGGTAGTGAAATCGAAGGTAACCAGTTGCCAGTCACTCGTTCCCGAGTGTACTGGCTTTGACGCTCCCAGGGTGTTGCCGTCGACAGCGTCCGAAACCACCAGCACGGGCGTGCTCGGGCTAATCAGATCCTCCGCTCGCACATAACATTCAAATCGATACGAGGCGCCCGGCTCGACCACCACGGTTTGCGATATTGGAATCTTCTCGAGACTGCGCGGGGCCCTGAAAAAGATCTTCAAACTCTTCTGGCCGCTATGCGCGTGCGAATCAAGGGACGTTTGGACTGAGGCCTTCGGATCGATCACCCAATTGAAAGTGTTGGCGGCCGATTGCGTGAGTTCGCTCTCGAATCCCCCATTCTGGATCTGCTCAGGTTGCGCAAGCGCCGCGTCGGGCTCGAGCTCGCGCATGACTGTAAGTACCGCATGATATTGCCTGGCATCGATCAGCGCTTGCTGGAACTCCTTATTTAGCTCCGCTTGCTTCCCACGGTCCGCCGCGCCAATAGAACTCCACAGGCGCATCGCGTCATCGAATTTCCTGTTAGTGACCAGGTAGTTGGCAAATTGCATGCGGGCGGCGGCCGACACGCACGCGACTCTGGCGATTTCGTTCACGTCTCCATCCAACACCTGCATCGCCAGGTCGAATACCTGCGGGCGCATCTGCTTGTCGGATTCGGCAGCGTGGCCAAGCTGCTCAAAGGCTTCGTTGTACTTGCCTTCGCGGAGGAGCAGATTGCCAAAGTGCCAACGCGGATGAGAGTAAGCCGGAGCCAATTCAACCGAGCGCCGCAGGGCCTTTTCCCCGCTCTCTCGATCACCCAAGGCTTCGAGCACGCGCCCTAGTTCCATCCAATAGCGATAGTCGTTTGGCGAAAGCTTCACCGCTGCTTGATATTCGTTTAAGGCCGCGGCCATATTCTCGGCGCTGAAAACCTTCTCTTCGAGCGAGCCGAGGCGCCAGTGCACCAGCGGATCTCCCGGTGCCCAACGGACCGCCATCCGGGCCATCTCGAGTCCGCCCTGGGTCACATCAGGCGAGTATTCCGCGATGGTATTGCCGACGTACCAACGGACCGCGAACCAGGCGCCGAGGATCGCCAGCAGCGCCGGAACCAGCAGCAGCCAGCGGATGCCTGAACCCAGGCGAATGGTCACGATGGTTGGCGTTTTCGACTTTGTCACTGGCTGGATTGGTTCCACAAGTCTTCGTCTGATCCCGACCGCGCGATCGAGGTCAACGGACTATCAGTAATGCTCTCGATTCTAATCGACATGCGCTTCAACTCGATGTTACGCGCTTCGCATTCGCGGGCGATCTCAGCGAGCCGCTCTTCGGAAATGCGTGGAGTCGAAATTAGCAGTTGCTCAATCTGCTGATCGCCGATGATCTTTCCCAGCATTCCATTGCCGCCAAAAACGCGAAACCCATGAATCACTTTCCCCTGCTTCTTGGGATCGTCGTCAATGAAACCCACCGGAGCGTAGCTCAGTTCGCGGTTGTTCAGCAGTTCGCGCAACAGCAACTCGCCGGCGTCGCCGGCCCCATAAATCAAGACGCGCCGGTTGTGATTGCCCGCGGACGCCGGCAGGACCTGGCGAAAGAATCGAAACGCCACGCGACTCCCGGCCAGCAGCATCAACATGACCATGGCATCAATCACGAAGATCGCTCGCGAGAAACCCTGGAAGCGAAACTTGAACAGCACGATCACCAGGCTGACGATCGAGCCGGCGGCGACCGCTTTCGCAAAAGCCATCAGGTCGTCGATGCTGGTGTACCGCCAGATGCCGCGATAGACGCCGAACAGTAAAAACGCCGCCAGCCGCACCACCACCAGCACCGGCAAGGTCCGCAGAAAAAGTTTCCAGGCCGGGCTGTTGGAAAAAGGCTCGAACTTGATCGCATAAGCCGACCAGTAAGCAAGCACTATCAGAACAACGTCGAGCAGGACTTCGAAGATGCGGCGCTTATAAGAAAAATCAACCAGAAACGCGAACAGCGGCGTGTCGCGCGCCGCCCGCACATCGGCTTCTTCGTCATAGCCCTTTGCGCCGGCGAGATACACACCAAGTAAAGTCAGCACCAGAATAAAGCCGGCCAGGACGGCGAGGCTTACATCGGGTTTCACCCGGCGCACCATGATTGCCAAAAAACCTGAGAGCCCAGCCAGGCCGTAAAGCAGCCAAACCGCGCGACGCTCAGACATGCCGAGGGCGACCAGCCGGTGTGAAGTGTGATCGCGTCCCCCCTGCGATGCCGCGCGCCCGGACAGCTTGCGCAGGATCGTCACGAACGTCGTGTCAAAGATGGGAATGAACAAAACCAGGATGGGCACCGCGAGTACCGGCACGAAGCTGCGCGAGCGACCGCCAGTCACGTTTACCAGAGCGGTGGCCGCCAGAAAGAAACCGATGAACATCGATCCGCTGTCGCCCATGAAGATCGAAGCGGGGTTCGCGTTGTAAATTAAAAACCCCAGCATCGCAGCGGCGAACACGCCCATCATCACTGCCTCGGTCATTTGACCGCCGGTCAGGAAATTGAAAGTGAGAAAGCACGAAGCAATGGCCGCGATTCCCGTTGCCAGTCCGTCCATGTTGTCGAGCAGGTTGATCGCGTTGGTAATGCCAATCAACCAGAAGATGGTGATCAGCATGTTCACGGGCAGCGCTCGGGTCCAGGGCAGGACCAGACCGTAATTAACCACGATCGCGGCGCCGATCACCTGCCCAATTAATTTCTGGTAAGGCTTGACGTGCAGCCAGTCGTCAACCAGGCCAACTACGAATAGAAACGAAGCCGCGCCCACAACCACCCAGCCTTGTTGCGTATGCGGCACCACCGCGACATAGGTAATGACTACCGCCAGCCAGATGCCCACTCCACCCATCATGGCGGTGGTGCTTTTGTGCCAGCGATCGCTTTTCGGTTTGGCAACGAAACCCCAGCGCCGCGCCAGCGCGCGCACGACCGGGGTCAGGGCCAGCGCCAGCGCAAACGACATTGCGGGCGGGAGCAAATTTGAAACGCTCAGAGACAACATGCTAAGGATTAAAGGTGACGAACAGGAAAAAGCTATTCGATTAAAGCGGCAAAGGCAAGCTCCAGGAGTTTCCTGTTAGCGGCAGGACTTGTCCCGCCTCACTGTCGGCACAAGTGCCGACTCTAAACGTCTCGAAAGCGGGAGAACTGCGTCTGAGATCCCGATATCCGAATCAGGCTGTAGTTGTAGATCGTGCCGGCTCCGATCGGCCGCTTTGGAACTCGATCACAGTCTTGAGAATCCCATCGAGGTCCAACTTAGGCTTAAAGCCGACCAGCGCATTTACTTTCGAGATGTCCGGAACGCGACGCGGCATATCTTCAAAGCCTTCTTCGTAAGCCTCGTCGTAAGGAATCAGCACAATCTCGGAATCAGAGTTCGTCAGCTCTTTAACCTTCTGAGCCAGATCAGAGATATTGATCTCCTGATTCGATCCGACGTTGAAAACTTCGCCCACGGCCTTTTCATCGTCCATCAATTTCATCAGGGCTCCGACGACATCGCCAACATAGCAGAAGCAACGCGACTGTTTGCCGCTGCCGTAAACCGTGATTGGCCGCCCGGCCAGCGCCTGTTTCACGAAGGTCGGAATCACCATGCCGTACTGTCCGGTCTGGCGCGGGCCGACCGTATTAAAGAGTCGCACCACCACGGTGGGCAACTTTTTCTCGCGCCAGTATGCCAGCGCGAGAAACTCATCGATGGCTTTTGAGCAGGCATAACTCCAGCGGCCCTTGGTGGTCGCGCCCATCACCAAATTGCCGTCTTCGCGAAACGGAACTTCGGCACTCAGACCGTAGACCTCTGAAGTCGAGGCGATCAGGACTTTCTTTTTCTTCTTGTTGGCCAGGGCCAGAATCGTCTCTGTGCCGCGGACGTTGGTCTCGATGGTGCGCACCGGACTTTCCACAATCAGTTTGACGCCGACGGCAGCCGCCAGATGAAAGATCACGTCGCATTGATCGACCAGTTCCGCGGTCACCGGCTGGTTATGAACGCTCTCGATGGTGTAATGAAAGCGGGGATGATCCTTCAGATGCCGAATGTTTTCAATGCTGCCCGTGGACAGGTCGTCAATGATGAAAACCTCGTCGCCACGCTGCAAACATGCGTCAGAAAGATGCGATCCAATAAAGCCTGCCCCGCCCGTAATCAGTATTCGCAAGTGAAAATTCCTCTCTAAAACTGATATAGATTTCGACTGCAGAGTCTAGCACAACCTGGGAGCGCGGACGGTCCGTCGGATTTGAGCCGCAGAAAAAAAGGCGCCAAGTCCGGTCGAGTACCTCAACCGCATCGGGTTTCTTAACAATCGCGTCATTACCGCTCACATGGTTTGGACGACCGCGGAAGATGTAGCGCAAGTTGTCAACTTGCGATTTCTTTTCCAACAAACTCGCCCGCCACGACGGGCGCAGATCACCAAGGACATGGGCCATTCAGAACGCAAGTTAACAAATTGCGCTATACGGTCTTGAATGCCCTATCAAAGGATATCGCGAAGATAAGGCGATCCCTGATCCGGGGAGCGCGGACGTCCCGTCCGCATTCCCGTGCAACTCGTACGCCTTTGAGAATGCTAGATCGCGAAGACAGGCAAGTCATGAGCGAGCTGGGCTCGCTCAGGCGGACGGGACGTCCGCGCTCCCAGCATCAGGCGGCGCCAGACCCCGATATAGCTGGGCAACATCAGCAAGCAAACGCTCTTTGGAATAATTTTGGGTAACGAACTCGAGGCCACGCTGGCCCAGGCTGTCGCGCAGCGCCTTATCATCAATCAATCGCTCGAGCCCGCTAGCGAAGCCATTCGCGTCGCCACTGGCGATCGAGATGCCGCGCTCGCAGACTTGGTATCCAGTTGCTCCTCCATCCGGCGCTATCGGGCTTCCCAATAAGTCCACGACTCCTCCGACCGCAGTCGCTATTACTGGTCGCGCGTTCGCCATGGCTTCGATCAAAGTGAGCGGTGTGCCTTCATTCAGACTGGTGAGGGCCACGATGTCCAGCGCCGGATAAAAGTTTTCGGGATCGGTGCGGGTGCCAAGGAACGAAACCTCCTTTGCCAAGCCGAGTGAAGACACCTGCGATTTCAGTTTCGGCAGCAGATTACCATCGCCGATGATCGCGAATCGAACCGGGGTGGAAAGATTTTTCTTCAGCAGGGCAGCCGCGCGCAGAAACAGTTCGTGGTTCTTGATTTCTGTAACTCTGCCGACGATGCCGACCAGGACTTCCTGATCGTTAAGATTCAGTTCGCGGCGCAAGTGCGAACGTCTGTCAGGCCATGACGCATACGCGCCGAGGTCAATGCCCAGCGGAATTACCGCGAACTGTTCAGGCCGGCCGACACCAAACACTTCATTGATTTCGCGGCGTTGCTGTTGGCTGATAACAATAATCCGATCCGTGGCAAAGCGTGCCAGAAATCGTTCGATGGCAAGGAACAGGCTGGTCTTAAATTTTCCGTAATAACTATGAAAGACGTGTCCGTGATAAGTGTGCACGAAGCGACAGCGTCGGGTTTTTCCGGGCAGCGCGCGATACATCATTCCGGCCAGGCGTCCGACAGTACCGGCTTTCGCGGTGTGAGTGTGCACGATGTCGGGCCGCTCTCGCCGCATCAGACGAAACAGTTTCCAGATCGTCAGCACGTCTTTGACGGAAATCTCGCGACTCATCTGCGGCAACGTCAAAGGCTCGACGCCGGACGCGACAGCTACGTAGCTCATGTCCTCTTCGCCCGCCGGCACAACTCCGGTTACCAGCACGGTTTCAAAGCCGTACGCCTGTAGACCCTCGGTGAGCCAGATTACGTGACGGGCGGGGCCGCCGACGTTAAGACGGGCAATGATGCGGAGAATTTTGGTCGCTTTCATTACTGACCTGGCGTCATTTCATTTTCCGAAGAGTGCTTTACCGCGAAACGGTTGCAAAGCAGCCATGCCCCCATCGCTGCATTGACGAGCAGAAATGGCGCCACCGGAATCCAGAAACGGTTCTCGATCCATAGCGGCAGGTGGACTATCAGCGTATAAAACCACACAGTCGCACACAAAGCCGCCGTAAGATTTCGCCGTGTCAATAATGCGCCAACAAAGCCAAGGATTAAGGGCGCTACCGAAAAAGCCAGAAGCAGAAAGATCTTCAGACTAAGCCGCGGGAGGTCACGCCCGGCCCATAGTTCGCCGAACGACTGTTTGGTGTTGGCAAAGGAGTCAAAACTACTGATTGCCAGGTACGGATATGCCCGAGCCCGCGACTTTAAATATTCGCGCGGATTCGCCCGGATGTTTTGTAAAGCTTCGTTGAATAAGAGGCGGTCGTCTTCGACAACTTGTTCGGGAGTGTACGGCCCCCCACGGGCTTGCTGCAGCTTGAAGGTCTCAGACTGGTGGGTCCAGATGGCTGCTTGATCTCGTTGGTCCATGTACCACAACGTCGGCGCCCAGAAGTTGATCGAACTGTAACCCTGGACCAGGACCAGATGATGAGCCAGATAAGTGCACCGCGCCGTCCAGGGAGCAACAACGAGGAATGAAGCCAACAGAAAAATTACGCCGCGCCTAAGGTAACAACGATACTCGCGACGTAGAAGCATGACGGCCACAAAAATAAACGGCAGCGGCAGTGCAATCGGCCGAGCAAGGATCGCCAGCCCAAAAAGCAGACCACCTAAAACCACCAGCGCGGTGCGCTTTCTATTCAAGCCCGGTACCGCCAGTGTCAAGGCACTCATTTGCAGGAAGCCAAATAAACACTCGGACAATATGCCAGAGGCAAAGTAGATAGCGCCCGGGTGTACGGCGTATACGACCGCGGCTGCCATTGCCCACCTCAACGGAATGATCAAGCGGGCCAGAATTAGAACCATGGCCGCGACTGACGCGTCGAGGACAGCTTGAAACGAAGCAATAAGAACCGGCGACGCCAGGCCGAGCAAATCGAAAATCGCCAGCAAAGCCGGATAGGCGGGGGCCCGTCTAAGTGAAGCTATGAACGGAGCGGACGGGTCCAGGCTGAACGCGCCGTGAGCGACGATGTTATGGGCTAGTGTTAGGTATTCTGTCGAATCGGGCGAAAAGCTCGGACCGCGCCAGGCCAGGAAAATGAGGCGGCCTGTTAACGCAAGCAGGAACACAACAAGAATTTGCACGATTGGCTTCTTACCATTATGCAATTTGTCATTCTCCATTCGGTTGGGACGACTTGATGGAGTCGGCAGATTAAGATTGGATTATTGAACGCGAAGAGAACCGGTTAAGAGACGAGCCGCTTTCGATTCCTCGATTAGCCAACCGGACAAAAATTCGGACCCGGCATCGATGCCCCGCTACTACTATTCATTCATGCGAAAGATTGTTTCGGGATCGTCTTCGTGGCGAATCTCGTCCACCTGCTCGCCGCGGCCCTGGCCCATGTAAAGCCGGTTCGGACAATTGATCACAATACCGTCGATCTCGCCGACATTCTGATAAGCATGGACCACGCCTTTCGGCACAACCACGGCCTTTGGATCGTCGGCGCCGACAATCATCGTCATCATGTTTCTGAAAGTGGGCGAGTCGGAACGATTGTCCCACATGCGGAACTTGAAGTTTGAAGGGCCCATGAAACAAAACAGGTCTGCTTGATCGACGTGTTCATGTGGGCCGCGCGCGACGCCCGGGCTAGTTGACGAGATATACGCCATAGCGGGAAAGAATTCACCGTCGAGTTCGTCGTGCCGGAACAGCTCGACCAGCCACCCGCGCCGGTCGTTGAACTTGCGCAAGTCGCGCACGACCACGTCCTTGATTTCGCCTGATTGAAAAGACTCAGCCATTGGCGCCCGCCTCTGCTGCAACTTTCTGCTCCTGATTGTTAGCACCGGTTTCGGCCACCAGATTCGAAGCGTGCAGCAAACTTTCAAAGGTGCCGGCATCGCTCCACCAGCCGTCGAGTTCATCCCAGGTCATTTCACCGCGCTCGATGTAGGCGTTATTGACGTCGGTGATTTCCAGTTCACCGCGGCCCGACGGTTTCAGCGTGCGAATGATCTCAAACACGCGCGCGTCATACATGTAGATCCCGATCACGGCGAAGTCAGACTTGGGGGCTCGCGGCTTTTCTTCGATTTGAACTACACGCTTACCGTCCAGCTCGGGAACGCCGAAGCGCTGAGGGTCCGGAACTTTTTTGAGAAGAATCTTGGCTCCGCGCTCCTGCTGACGATAAGCATCGGCGGCGGCGCGGATATTTCCCTGGATAATATTGTCGCCGAGCACAACGCAGATCGCTTCACTGCCGGCAAAATGCTCAACCAGGGACAGGGCCGCCGCGATGCCGCCCTCTCCTTCCTGGTAAGTGTAGTTCAGATGTTTCAGTCCGAAAGCTTTTCCGTTGCCGAGCAGTTTGAGAAAATCGCCCGCCGAATTCCCGCCGGTAACGATCATGATGTCGGTGATATCCGCGTTCACCAGGGCCTGAATCGGATAATAGATCATCGGCTGATCGAAAACAGGCAGCAGATGCTTATTGGTGACTGCCGTTAACGGCAGCAGACGGCTTCCCAACCCGCCGGCTAAAACTACGCCTTTCACAGATAGACCTCCGAGACTCGGTTTTTTATTGTCATTAAGTGGGATACTGCCTCTATTAAGATCGGAACGCCGCGATTCTTACTTTCAAAGCCCGCACTGCAAAAGCCAACGCCAGCAGTTGCACGGGCAGCAATTGAATGTAGTAACGCGAGACGACGCGAAAAACAAGCGAGATGAGAATCAGCGAACAGGCTGCGCCAGCCCAGAACATCAAACAGAGCCGCGTCTCCTGAGATAATTTCCGCCAGCGGGTCAGATCAAAGCCGCTATTCCTTCCCCAAAAATACGAGCCAGTGTAAGTCAGTAATATAAGTAACATCAAGAACGGCCGATCGAATGCCAGCAGCATCGCGGGTAGAGCGCGCACAGCGAGTTTGACGTTGTACAAAACATGCGCCGCGATCTCCCCCGGATAAGTTCTCAGCGCACCGAGCGGATCTATCAGCGACTTGTCCTGACGAATTTCAGCCGCCGAGGGCGATATTCCTGGAAAGGCCTGCGCCCAAATCTCCGGATAACCTTCGCCGGGTTTGCTGTATTTGTCATTGAGATGATTGCGATCGACATAGTTCATCGCAAAGTTCATCGCCAATGCTTCCTTCACCTGGTGAGGCTCGGGCCAAAAAATCCGAAAGCTAAAAAGGAGGCTGAGTCCCACGCAGATCATAATACTTGTCAGCCAGTATCGCGCCCCCGGAATGGATAATCGGCGTGTGCTCCAGGCTCTTTTGACAATCACCACGGCCAGCGCTGCCACGACCAGCGCGAGCGGCGCCGACATCTCTGCTCGCGTCTTCGCGGCCAGAAATAACAGCAACAAAGCAGCGGGTATTCTCAGCGTTTGTCGCGGCAGGAAAAGACATAACGCGCCGGCCACAAATAATGAAGCTGCCACCGCATGTGAGCCATTGGACTCGAGGATCAGGTACTTGCTCTCCAAAATCCAAATCCCCAGAACCAAACCAGTGCGTGCATCGAACATTTGCCAACCCAGGCAGGCCACCAGGAAACTGAGCAAGAAAAGAGAGGCGAACTTGTCCAGATAAAAAGCCCGCCGCAGGTCCCGGCCACGGGCCAGAAATAGCGTGCCCAACCAGGCGCTATAAACCGGCGCGCGTCCAAAAAACACGAAGTGTTCGGCAAAGGCCTGGCCGGCCGGGAGGTACATCTTCTCTTGATCTTCCGAGATGGGCGGGTATGACAGTCGACTGGGGAGATCTCTGTTTAGCGTTACCATGAATACCAGTAGCGCTCCAAAAAAGAACAACGCGGTGTGGCGTTTTAAGAACAGCAACAAGGATCTCGATTTGAGGTTAATTGCGTTATGCGATCCAACTGGTAAGCTTGTTAACGATGCCGACCTGATTGTATATTTACCGCCTGTAGTTTACCAATTCCGCCAATCGAAAATGACCCACTATGAATGACGCCTGTCTCTCGGTCGTGATACCCGCCTATAACGAAGAGGCGACTCTCGAAGAAATCATCCATAAGGTACTGCCCATTCCGCACCTGTTGGAGGTAATTATCGTAGACGACGGTTCCACGGATAATACTTACCGCCTGGCCCAACAATTAGCGGAAACTTATGAGCTGGTGCGCGTCGTTACGCAAAAGAACTCGGGCAAAACAGCGGCCTTAAGGTCAGGCTTTGCCATGACCCGCGGCTCGATCGTAATCGTGCAGGACGCCGATCTGGAATACGATCCAGAGGAGATCGCTGATGTGATCGGGCCGATTCTTTCAGGCAATGCTGATGTCGTCTACGGTTCGCGCTTTTTGGTTCGGAAAACTACGCGGGTGCTCTACTTCTATCACTACCTGGCGAACAAGTCATTGACCTTTTTTTCGAATATGCTCACTAACCTGAACATGACCGACATTGAGACGTGCTACAAGGCATTCAGCGGTGAAATTATTCGTAACATGGTTATCGTTTCGACCGGTTTTGGTTTTGAAGTCGAGGCTACCGCGAAAATCGCCAAGCTGGAATGCGCAATCTACGAAGTGCCGATTAGTTACTATGGCCGGACCTACGCTGAAGGCAAAAAGATTGGCCTTAAAGACGGCATCATGGCGATCTGGCTCATTCTGCGTTTCAATCTGCTCTGCAGCCGCCGCGCATCTTTCCGCGAAATGCCCGCCGTGAATGGGCTCCACCGTGAGTCGATTGCTTCAGGTCCGTCTGTTTGAATCATGACGGCGATGAGTGCTTTGCACGAAAAGTCACCGCCAGGAAGTCAGCGCGAACTGTAGCACGGTACAGAACCGCGAGCGGTAGCGAGCGGGATCAAGACGCTACTTATCAAGCACGAATTCATGTATTTAATAATCCAGCTGAATAGCCCGGCGTGATTCCTTGTCCCGCTCGCGGTTCTCTACCTGATCGATTTGCAAAGGCGTTTCAACCTGGATCCATGAATCACGAACCCAACCGAATCACAGCTGCACGTAAGAGCGACTGCCTTTGCATTAGCTTGAGATAAAGCGCTTCATCGCCAGCCCCCTTGGCTCGGAGGATGCGCGCGCAAGCTTCCTTGTCCGAAGAATCCCAACCGTCTATAGGCATCATCGCCAGGAGCAGCGCGAAATTTTCCTGCGCAGCGCGCTCGCCTTCTGAGCTGTCGGGTATTCGCACGCCGATGTTACGCTCGACGAAATCCATAGAGTGGGCGCGCATCCTTTGCGCGTCACCGTGGAACTCGCGAGCCATCCGCTTTTGCATAGCGAGTCCAAGATTGCGAATCTGAAATCGGTCCCACTCACCCTTGCCGGTCGACGCTTTCGCATCCGGCAATTCAAACAACATGTGACCCGCGGCGAGTTTTCGCAAAGTCCGCGCGGAAGTGCGCCGGCTTGGATCGGCCGCGACCCGGCGTTCCTCTGCCAGAGTCAATTTCACCAAGTCCGGACCTACGGGACGGAAACCGAGCTTGCGATAAAACCAGAACGCACCCGACTCGATCCCTTCTTCGTTCTCATGGCCCACCTGATACGGATCGATCGAAAAGACTGTGACGCCCAGAAGCTGGCGCATCAGATGCAGCACTCGCGCGTACAGCCAGGCGGTCTCGCCTTCGCGGAAAGTGTAGTAGAGATTGAAGCCGCTCTCCATGCGTTCGAAGATGGACAAGCCTTCGAAGTAGCCGACCGGCACGCCGTTCTTGAAGATCATAGCGGCATGATAAGCGCGCAAAGGCAGCCGGTTCGCTGGCGGCACGCCAAAAACAAAAGCCTCTGTGCCGCGGCCCAGATCAGCTTTGAGCACGCGCCGCGAATCGCCAAAGGTGAATCCGTGCAATTCACGATATCTGACGGCCGAAGTCTCACGGGCCAGCTCCAAAATCTTTTCGCCTTGGGCGGGGGAAAGTTTTTCAACGCTTATCTGAGGTGCATTCAGTTCAGTAACTAATGAAACCTCACGACGCGCAATCAACGGTCGATGGTGGAAGAAGACTTTACCAGTGGCGAGCTTCGTCGCCGTGCGCGACGCACGCGCGCCGAATTGCCAGCGCACATGGATCTTCAAAGCGTCATACGCTTCGGCCCTTTGCTTCTCTTGGAGGTCAAGCCCCTCGAACCGCTCAATCAACCAGACGACTTCGTTCGCGCGGCCTTTCGCCGAGCGCAAATAATCTGCATAAGGAACGTGGGCCTCGACCATTGCTTCTTCTTCGAGCAAAGGCAGAAAGCGCGGCATGGTCGCGCCGAATCGCTCTTCTTCCTCGAACCAATCCCAATCAATTGAAAGCTGCGCAGGATATTTCGCGGCCAGCCAGCGAACTATGGCGTAGCTGAAATTGCTGGTCACACTGGTTCCGGTGATTCCCGAAACCTCTGGGGAATCAAGCGGGGAAAGGTCTGCGTCCACCGCCTCAAGTTGCGAAACTCGCTGCCCGAAAGTCTTGAGAATCGACTCGACTTGTTTCAAGACCCGAGCGGTTGGCGGATAGGCGCGGAAGAAAAGTAAAGCCTCGTGAAAGCGGATCAGTTCGTCGGCATCGTCGAATTTTGATTTCGAAAGGGCCGCGAGTGCGCGCAGAATCTTCGCATCGCCTTCACCGAAGCGTCTCTTTTGATCTTCCAGTTCAGCCAGCAATCTCTTCGAGTTCGCAGTTACCATCTTCTTACCGAAAACCGCTTCGCGGTTGAAACCCACCAAGTCGATCGTGTCAGAAGCCCGACCGTCAGGGAGGGCCCCTCACGAACCGAGCCCTCCCTGACGGTCGGGCTTCTGACACCTACAAATGCTTCCGAAAGAACGTCGCGATCTTCCAGGCATCGATCGCTTTCCAGGGCATCTCGGCCGTAGTGTAGTGACCGCACGGCAGCCACACCACGTCGAGAGCGATCCCGTTTGACCTCACCTCTGAGATTACCTGCCGGGTAAGTTCAAGCGGAAAAGTCAGATCGTATTTGGCGGCGATGAAACGGATCGGGCGCGGTTTCATTTCGCGCAAGCGCGGAATGAAAGGCACCGGACTAATCGGGGTCCAGAATTCGCGCAGCTCATCAACTGTCAAGTCGCTTTCGATTCCTTCGCGCACGTGTTGCGTCGAGATTCCCTGCCACACCACGTCGGCTACATAGCCCGAGACGTGATTGAAAACGCCGACATCAATGTTCGGGTCGTGCGCGAAGGCCAGAAAGCCGATGCACGAACCAATACTGGTGCCGAGGATTCCGATGCGTTCAAATCCCTGACCTCTTAACCAACTCACCGCCGCGCGCGTGTCCAAAACCGCCTGGCGCATCGACTGGATCGTGCGACCAATGTTCGAACCGACGAGGTAATCAGCGCGTTCGAGTTCTGGCGGCCGGCGCTCTTCGTGATAGGGCAGAGTCAGTCGCAGGGCGGTCATGCCCAGACCGTTGAAGATGCGGCAGGCTTCGACGTGGCTGTCGGGTTGAGCGTTCCATTGCGGCAGGACGACCACCGCGGCGCGCGGTTTTCTTTTACGTTCACGTCTAGCCGGAAACAGACGGGCTCGCGCAATATTGTTTTCAGCCGAAGGAGTCTTGACGGCGCTGGTCCAGGTCAACTGATCTCCATCCAGTTGCCAGTCATCGATCTTGGTCACTGCATAAAAGTCTCCGCTGTCGGCCATCGCCTGGGCCGTATGCCGGCGAAAGACTGTGCGCGGATCGACGCCGTTGACCTGCCCGGAAATGAACTCGAGGCCCCACTCAAACGGTCTCACCAGTCGATTGTTGTCCCGCTTTGTGTGCGCGACTTCGCGCGCGCGCATCCATCTTCCAAACAAATTCGCCTCCCTGGGATTGAAAACCGGGCCCTAGCTCTTGCAGATTGCCAGCAAGTCATCCTAAAGTTGTGCCCACTGTAAATCAAGCAAGGTCAGAAAAGGCTCGTGGTCCGGGTTGCGTTCAGAGTTCAATCTTCAGGTTGCCGTTTCCAAGGCCGAAACCGAAAGCTTAAACTCTAAACAGAACCCGTATTCAGAAACAGGCTTTTGAGTCGCCGCGATTTGGGCGGAAGCTAACTTTGAGATGCACTCCCCGGCCGCCCCTTAAGGCACAAGTGTCTGAGGCTGTTGAGGTCCATTATGTGGCTAAACAAAAATAGAACCTTGATTCTGGGGCTAACCATCCTCGGATTGTTGTTGGTAAACGCCTGCCTGCCGAAGTCTGGGTCAGAGGGCGGCGGTGGCAGCGTCAACATTACGCTTTATGGTTTTTCGATCATGAAAGAGTCGCTCGAGAAAGGGATCTATCCGGCCTTTGTAGCTAAGGCGAAGAGAGAACATAACGTGGACATACAGTTCACTTCTTCGTTCGCCGGATCGGAAACAGTCACGAACCAGATTCTGCAGGGGGTTAAAGCGCAGATTGCGATTCTATCTATCGAGCGCGACGCCCAACGCCTCAAAGACAAGGGCTTCGTAACATCGGATTGGCGACTGCTGCCGCAAAAAGGAATCGTCAACAAGACCCCCTTCGTTATCGTCGTGCGCAAGGGAAATCCCAAAGGCATTCATGAGTTTTCAGACCTGGCGAAACCCGGTCTTAAGTTAATCCATCCCGATCCCGTCAGCTCCGGCGGCGCGCAGTGGTCGATTCTGGCCATCTATGGATCCCAACTGATGAAGTCGGAACGCGAGTCAAACGGCGCCGATCACGCGCAGGCGATCCAAATGCTGCAGGCAGTCTGGCGCAACGTAATCTCGACGCCCGGCTCGGCGCGTGAAGCGCGCACGCAATTCGAAAGCGGTTATGGTGATGCGTTGATAACCTACGAACTGGACGCGCTGCTGATGAAGGAAGGAAACGCCAAAGCAGATGCAGAAATAGTGATCCCTGAAGCGACCATTCTCAGCGAGCATCCCGCCGTCGTGGTTGATCGTAATGTTTCAGCCAACGACCGCCCCGTCATTGACGCGTTTATGAAGTACCTGTGGACCGAAGAGGCCCAACGCATTTTCGTCAAGTTTCATTTTCGATCCGCTACCAGCGATGCGCTCACTCAGGAAAACAAGGAACTCGCAACCATCAAGTATCCCTTCACAGTCGACTATTTCGGCGGCTGGGGCAAAGCTTACCCGGATGTGATTGAAGGAGTGTTTCGAGATCAGGTGCAGAAAAGAAAGTAGCGGTTTGAGTGGCACGCGCATCTTGCGCGTGTCTTCACGGGCGGGACGCCCGTGCCACTCTACTCAAAACTAAACAGCCATGAAGATTACGCCTCTTCGACATGTTCGTGGTTTCGATGTGACCCGGCCCGTCAGCATTGGGGTGATGGTTGGGATCATGCTGCCTCTGGTAATCTTGCCATTGCTGTCTATCTTCGTGGTGGGAACGCGAAACGGTCTGGGTAGCTTCTGGGCCGCGTTGGTGGCGCCCGAAGCAATCTATGCCCTCAAGCTTTCAATCGTGACCAGCTTTTGGGCCACGGTCTTTAATGTTGTCTTCGGTCTCTTCGCCGCTTACGTGCTTTCGCGCTACAACTTCTGGGGACGCAACGCGGCCATCGTTACTATTTCGCTGCCCACTGCAATACCGACGGCGGTGGCAGGGTTCGCTCTGCTGCTTCTTTGGGGACCGCAGGGGACCCTCGGCCGTTTTCTTTTCCCACCAGAAGGCCATCAGTTAATGTTCACGGCGTACGCGATCATCCTGGCGAATATTTTCGTCACCTTCCCGCTGGCCTTTGGTGTCATCAAGCCAGTTTTTGACACGATGAGTCGTTCATTGGAAGAAGCCTCGGCGACCATTGGCGCCACCCGTTTACAAACATTCTGGTATGTAACCTTGCCGAGCCTGCGCGGCGCCATCGTTACCGGCGCCCTCTTAACTTTCGCGCGCGCGGTCGGCGAGTTCGGCTCGACTATTCTGGTCTCAGGAAATCTGGCGGGCAAGACCCAGACGGCGCCGCTCTACATCTATGCAAAGTTCAACTCCGGCGAGCCCGGCAGTTTAGAAGCAGCTAACGCGATCGCCATCGTGCTGGCGTTGCTTTCATTCGTTATCTTCAGCGTCCTCTTTTTCGCGCGCGACTGGTTGGAACTCGAATCACAAGAAGCATGATTGCGAAAATGGCATTGTCTTCCGACAGCGGACAGCTACACGTGTCCTGGGCCCCCGATCGCGAACAGCGAACGGGCGTGGCTGCCAGCGTGCGGGGCCTCAGCAAGCGCTTCAAGAAGTCGCGCGTACTCGAAGACATTAGTTTCGATGTGGCGGAAGGCGAGTCGCTGGTTTTACTGGGCGCTTCCGGGAGCGGCAAGACCACGATCCTGCGCATCATCGCCGGGCTGGAACAACCGGACCAGGGCTACGTCATTCTTCACGGTAAGGACGTGACTGATCTGCCGGCGCGCGAACGTGGCGTCGGCGTAATCTTTCAGGCGTACGCGTTGTTTCCCCGCATGTCCGTCGAAAAGAATATCGCCTTTGGGTTGAAGATTCGGCGCGTGCCTCGCAAAGAGAGAAAAGAAACGGTCAACCGGTTGCTCAAGCTGGTCCAGTTGGAAGAGCATCGCCAGAAATATCCCTGGCAGCTCTCAGGCGGCCAGCAACAGCGAGTGGCAATCGCTCGCACCCTCGCCTACCAGCCGCAGGTGCTGCTCTTTGACGAACCCTTCGGCGCGCTGGATGCGCAGACGCGCGTGAAACTGCGCCGCGAGATTCGCTCGCTCTTAAAGCAGGTAAAGGTGCCGTCGATTTTCATTACTCACGATCAGGAAGAGGCTTTGGAGTTGGGCGATCGCATTGCGGTACTCAATGACGGGCATCTGGAACAGATAGGCACGCCCGACGAAGTCTACAACCAGCCGGCCACCGAGTATGTCGCAACTTTTCTGGGAGCTGCTAATCTTCTACTCGGCGTGGTTAACCAGGGCAGTGTCGAAATTGGCAGCGCTCTTTTGCCCGCGGCCAAAGAAACGAACCGGTTTCGTGAAGGACAGTCGGTCAAGCTCGTGTTTCGCCCGGAAGATGTCTGTATCAGTAAGAATGCGAATCTGCCCGACGGGTGTCGCCGGTTGGCGAACGGCGTGATTGAGGAAGTGAGTTTCGTCGGCGCGTACGAGCGTTTGAATATTCGTCTCGACCTGACTCACCAACAGCAAACTGGAAACGAAGCTCCTCTCTATCAAGTGACGATTAACACTCCCGAAAGAATGACCGGCGTTCCGATCATGGTTACGCGACCCAAGCCTGAGGCCAATGCCACGAAGTACAAGTCCGGCGATCGCGTGGCGGTGGGCCTTACTTCTTTCAGCGTTCTACCAAACTATACCCTGGCCAGACAGCGATGAAACTCTTGAGAATCCCAATGTTGATTCTTATCGGCGTGCTTGCGGGCGCGGCTGACGTAACCGCGCAGTCGCGTGTTCCGGAAACCGACAACCAAAGCTGGAACGATCTTCAAATCACGGTTCCGATGACTAAGAAGGTCGACTTCACGACTCAGGTAACTCTGCGTCTTGGCGACAACGTGACTCAGACGGCGGACCAGCGTTGGGGAATCGGATTCGCATTCAAACCAAACAAGTATCTTTCATTCGCTCCTTTTTATTTTCATCGCGAGGCGCGGCCGCCAAACGGCAGGCATGAGTCTGAAGATAGGTTAACGTTCGGCGGCGCGGTCCGGATTCCGGTAGGCAAATTCACTGTCTCTGATCGAAATTGGTTCGAACGACGCTGGCGCGATCCGCAAGTCAATGCCTGGCGCTATCGCAATCGCTTGCAGGTCGAGCATCCATTCCAGATCAACAAGAAAAAGTTTACCTGGTTTGTTTCCGGCGAAGTTTTCTACGATTGGAGTTTGCACGTTTGGCCCCGTGATCGTTTTAGCGGCGGCGTCAGTCATCCTTTCAACAAGCACCTGACATTGGAGTTGTTCTACACGCGCCAGAATGATAGCCACACCCGTCCGGGCGACCTGAATATTATTTGGTCGGCTTGGCGGGTTAAGCTTTGATTTAAAAACCACTATGAAAACCAAAAGTAGTGGACCCTTCTGGGGCGTCCCCACTCTCAGCCTCAATAGTCCCGCCATCCAGCCGGTATTTTTCGTTTGGTGATATTTCACACAGAGGCGCCAAGGCAGACTTAAGTCCCAAAGAAAAACCGGTTCATCTTCTTTATGTGGTTTCGTGGAGCTTGGATATCGGAAGCGGGGCAAGCCCCCTTCCTTACCTTGAGATTTCGAGTCTGATCTCATTGTTCGATCTTGGCTGCTCAATCATTGCACTTCAACAGCCATTGCGAATGCGAACCAGTTTGTCAGCCGGCTCAGACTTTCTCTTTCGAGCAAAGAAAAAACCACCGGCAAGCTTTTCAGCCTACCGGTGGTTTTAGTTTAGCAGCGAGAACGCTACTGCGTGTTAACAGCCGTATCGTCGATCACGAAAGACGTCTGCAGCGAACTGTCCTCGGTACCGAGGAAGTAGACGCGAATCGTTTGGCCTTTGAAGGCAGTTAGGCTAAACGTTTTCAGGACATACGTGGACGACTTATTCAGATTCGAATAAGTGGCCAGGGTTGATAGCACCGTGTTTGCCGAGTTGCGAACCTGAACCTGCAACGTGTCGAACGCAGTGGTGGTGGTCGTCTCGGCCGTGTCAATGCGTACATAGAAACTCAGCGTTGCCGAGGTCACATTCGCCGGAATGGATATCTGCTGATAACACGAATCGGTATGAGCTGCGCCGTAACCGTCGAGCCACGCGTACCACGAACCAGTGCGCGCAGGACGGCTGGTTGAGTTATTGATAACCCCCGACGTCGTCACCCAATTTACGTTGCCCGACTCAAAGCCTGGATTCAACAAGAGCTGAGTTCCCGGCGGAGGAGTCGGCGTTGGAGTAGGTGTCGGAGTTGGCGTTGGTGTCGGCGGCGGCGCGCCGGTCAATAGCGAGTAGAGTAACCGGTTCGGCGATCCAGCACCGGGGTTGGTCACGTGATTTGGAGTAGATCCGTTAATCATTGCGGCCGTCACCGTTGCCGGAGAAGCAGTCGGATTTGTCTCGAGAAAAAGCGCCGCCACACCGGCAACATGCGGTGTAGCCATCGAGGTACCCGAGATGGTATTGGTGGCGGTGTCGCTCGCGTTCCAGGACGAAGTGATATTCACCCCGGGTCCGAAAATATCAACGCAGGTACCGAAGTTTGAGAAAGACGCCCGCGCATCGTTGGTGTCCGTCGCGCCGACAGTGATCGCGTTAGCGACCCTGGCAGGCGACTGCGTGCAGGCGTCGACATTGCTGTTGCCCGCGGCAATGGCGTAAGTCACGCCATCATTGATCGAGTTGTTGACCGCGGTATCCAACGCCGTGGACGCGCCGCCGCCTAAGCTCATGTTGGCCACAGCCGGTTGGCCAGCCGCATGATCCGAAGTCACAAAGTCGACGCCGGCAATCACGCCCGAGTTGGTGCCCGAACCGTTACAGTCCAGCACGCGCACCGCAACCAGCGTCACGTTTTTGGCCACGCCGTAGGTTGACCCGCCGACAGTTCCGGACACGTGCGTGCCATGTCCATTACAGTCGTCAGTGCCGCGGCCATCGTTGATTGCGGTAAAGCCGGAAATTACCCGGCCGGCGATTTCGCTGTGAGTCGCGCGGATTCCGGTGTCGATGATGTAAGCCTTCACACCGGTTCCGGTTGCGTTGTAATTATAGGTCCCGTTAAGCGGAAGATCGCGTTGATCGATACGGTCCAGCCCCCAGGTCGCGCCGGTTTGCGTGGCTGAAGCTTGTACCATGCTGTCCTCTTCGACGAACGCCACGCGTGGATCGTTAGCCACTCGCAACGCTGCTGCTTCCGACATGCGCATCGAAAAACCTTTGAGCGCGCGCCGAAACGTATGTTCTCGCTCGCCGGAAAAATCCCGCGCGATGCGAATGCCTTCGGCATCGGGATCAGTGTTGTTGTTGAGCACTACGATGTACTGACCAGAAACGCGTTTCTGCGCGTTGGCACGACGAAACTTGTTTGAGTTCTGGCCGCTGACCGTAACAAAACTTGGAATAGCTGCACAGACGCCTAGTGAAATCACTATCGCCAGCGTGATGACAAATCTCTTCATTCAGATTTCCTCCTGTATTTGGAAAAAGCAAAATTTAGAAACCGCGAGGCTGTTGGAGCAAGAGCACAGAGACGAATTGCTTTTATCTCTGCTCGGGCATTTTTCAGGTGGCGAATTCCGTTCGCACCTGTCGATTGACAAACTACAGGTCAGATTCGGATTCGAAACTCAGTCGGGGCAAGTGAGTTAAAGCAGTGGGCGGCGGAGGGTATATACCGGCACGCTCGCCGCGCTATATGTTCTGTTTATTACCGCCCATCCGGATTCAGAAGCTCAAAACCAGTCATTTGCATTTGACCAGTTTCCCTTCCTGGCCAGAGCGCAAAGCAAAGACTCCGATCAGCTCTTTTGTGTCGCGCCGCCTAACAGTCAGGGTCATGCTCTGTCCCTTGATCTGGCCAATGAAGCTAACCGGAACATCGTTGGCTTGCGCATTTTGCCTTACCGGACCGCCACGCTCCGGGGCATAAGTTCCGTCAGCAACAAAGCGTCCCGAGCGGTTGGTAATTATTTTCTGGGAGATAGTTCCGCGAGCACAGTCAAATTCGATGGTCGCCCCGTTCTGAGTCACCTCCAGGTGAACGTGGTTACCACCCCAGATCCCGGAAATGTTCTTTAACCCTGCCACCGCAAGGCCAGGAATGATCAGGAGAAACAAGACAGCTATTACATTGGGTATCGTGCGCATGTATTCCTTTCTAAGCCGAGACCGCTGGCGATCGAAGATGTTATAGCTGACTGCAATCCCGCCGGTCTTATCCATCGCGGCGCTTTCCCATTTGGTTCTCGTACTCACGGTTAAGCCGCTTTGCTTATTTGAATGTCGGTCAAATCAGAATGTTCGGGCGATACTACCGGATGGCGGGCGCATCATAAATTGCTAGCCTGGATAAAGTCAACGATTAGTTTCTAGGATCGAGGTAACGGCGAATCATTTGAGGCAACAGAAGCATTGTTTGGAAGACCGACCCGGACGCAAATCTCCTGGCAAAGCCGCGAAAGAGCTGGCCAGCTTCGGGCGTGTAGTTAAACCACCAGAGGTCGGGAAGGAACGAGAGCCGGTTCACGTGTATGTGTCGCGCGCTGACCAGCTCAAGCAATCCGGCGCGCCCATGCGTGCGGCCCAGGCCGCTCTGCTTGACTCCGCCCCAGGGCGTCGACGCAATGCCGTGGGTGTAGAGAACTTCGTTGACCATTACCGTGCCTGCGTCGATGCGTTCCGCCAGGCGTTTGCCGCGCGCTATTTGGCTTGTCCAGACACTTGCGGTCAGGCCATATATGCTGTCGTTCGCCAGCCGGACCGCTTCGTCGTCCGTCTTAAAGGTCATGATCGGCAACACCGGGCCGAAGGTCTCTTCGCGCATCACGTCCATCCCGTGGGTCACGTTGGTGAGAACGGTTGGCGCAAAGAATGGCGCCGTAGTATCGGAGAGGCGATCGCCGCCCGTCAGCGCGGTTGCACCTTTGTCAATGGCCTCGTCAACGTGTTTTTGGACCGCGAGCAACTGACGCTCACTGGTCATGGAACCGATGTCGCACGCTTCGTCCGTGCCGGCGCCTTGACGCAGACGTTTCGTTTCCGTAACGACCTGGGCGATGAATCGCCCGGCGATGCTTTCATGAACATAGCAGCGTTCGACCGATGAACACGTCTGGCCGGAGTTCGCAAAGGCGCCCCACACGGCGGCCCGCGCGGCGTTGGGAATGTTTGCGTCATCCAGAACGATCATTGGATCTTTGCCCCCCAACTCGAGCACGACCGGGGTTAGATATTTCGCGGCTGCTTCAGCCACGCGCTTGCCGGTGGCCACACTGCCGGTGAACATAATCTTATCCACTCCGGCGCCGACCAAAGCCGCGCCTGTCGAGCCGTCACCGGTAACAACCTGCAAAACTCCATCAGCAATTCCGGCGCGCTTGAAAATGTCCTTGATTTTGAGTGCGGTCAACGGCGTCAGTTCACTCGGCTTGAGCACGACCGTATTACCAGCTGACAGGGCCATGACTATCTCGTCAAGGGGTGTTGCCCAGGGAAAGTTCCAGGGCGAAACGATCCCGATAACACCAAGCGGTTTGTAGATTTCATAAGACGAGCGACCCATCAGGGCATACTGTCCAACGCTGATGCGAATCGGCCGCAACATGCCCGCGGTCTTGCGCGCGAAGTACTGCATTAGATCCAGCGTCGGCGCAAGCTCCATCGAGATTGCTTCCGCGACGGGCTTTCCAGTTTCGTGCGAGATAAGCAAAGCGATCTGCTCCATCTCCTTTAAAGCGATCTGTCTCGCTTTCATGATCAGGCGACCGCGTTCACGGAAAGACTTTTCGGCCCATTGCGGTTGTGCCTGTCGAGCTCGGCCCACCGCGCGGGCGACGTCTTCGGGCATTGTCAGCGGCGCGCGGCCGATCTCTTCACCCGTGGCGGGATCTATCGAGACGAGTTCTGCTCCAGCTATCTTAGCGGGCATGGTTTGGGCCATCGCGGCGATTATCGCCCAGAATCAGGCGCAATGAAAGAGGTATTCGCTCATTCCTCTATGGAGCCGATCGCCGGGCGTGAGGAGTTAGGAATCAAGTTAGTAAAGCAAAGGACGAGTGAGCCTTGCAGCGGCCCGCAGAAATCAATCGGTCCTTTGACCGGGTTTGATGTTTTCTCTCCGCTTGAAGTAAGACGATCCACGAATCACACTAATGGAGTTCGCGTGTTTCGTGGATCGTCCTGCTTGCCAGGATAATCTCTCACAGAAATAAGACACTACAACAGACTCAAGCCCGTTTCCGCTGCATGCTTACTGTCGGATACAATACCGCTGCTAATTTTGCACCTTCGAGGAGAGACGATGCTCAAACCGCAGCTCAAGGAGTTCATGCGCCGCATGGACCCAAACTCTGTAGCCATCATTCCCGCCGCCCGCGAGGCCGTGCGTTCGCATGATACGCACTATCGCTATCGCCAAAACTCAGACTTCTTTTATCTGACGGGGTTCGAAGAGCCGGATGCGATCGCCGTCATCAATCCCTCAGGCGAAAAGAAGTTCACCCTGTTCGTGCGGCCGCGCGATCTCGAGCGCGAAATCTGGGACGGTTACCGCGCCGGCGTGGAAGGCGCGGTCAGCGATTACAAAGCCGACGAGGCTTTCCCGGTCGAGGAGTTCGATGCAAAGTTGGCCGAGGTTCTCAATGGCCCGGCGAGTCTCTACTATGCTTTCGGCAACGGCAGCCCCGAGCTTGATGCGAAGATAATTGGGCAACTGGGGCTGATGCGCGAGACCAACCGCAAACCACTCGAGCCACCAGCGAAGATAATCGATCCGACCACCATCATTCACGAGATGCGGGTGCTCAAGAGCGACGTTGAAGTCGAGATCATGCAACGCGCCGCCGACATTGCCGCCGAAGCCCATGTCGAAGCCATGAAAGCCGTGCGGCCGGGCATGAAAGAATACGAAGTCGAGGCGTTGATTGAAGCGGTCTTTCGACGCCAGGGTTCGGCCGGCCCGTCGTACACTTCGATCATCGGTTCAGGCGCGAACGCCACCGTGCTGCACTACATCACCAACATGGGCACGCTCAAGGACGGCGATCTGCTTTTGGTGGATGCCGGCGCCGAGTACAAGGGTTACGCTTCCGACATCACGCGCACGTTTCCGATTAACGGCAAATTCACTGAGGCGCAGCGCGACATCTACGACCTGGTACTGGAAACTCAGATGTCCTGCATCGACATGGTCCGTCCCGGAGTGCGGCTCGAGGATCTCAAGACTCACTCAGTAGAAATGCTGACTGAAGGAATGGTGCGCTTGGGTTTGCTCAAAGGCGATCCAAAGAAACTGATCGAAGAAAAGAAGTACATGCAGTTCTACATGCATAACCTCGGTCATTATCTCGGCATCGACGTGCACGACGCGGGCCGCTACTACTTCAACGGCGAATCAAGGCCGGCGGAAGCAGGGATGGTGATGACAATCGAACCGGGGCTGTACATTTCGCCCGACACCTCGCGCATTCCCGAAGCATTCAATCAGGACGTGCCGGAAAAATATCTCGGCATCGGGGTGCGGATCGAGGATGACATACTGGTGACTGAGAGCGGCGCCCGCGTGCTGACGAATAAAGTGCCGAAGGATCCAGGAGAGATTGAAGCGTTGATGGCGAAGTAATAACCAATGAAGGAAACGTTCGCAGTGCTGAATCAAATGGTTGCGGACGGCGCGATTGACAACTATGCGTTGGCTGGAGCTGTGGGCGCGATGTTCTATGTCGAGCCGTTTTCTACGCACGATATAGATGTCCTGATCGTTATTCCCGAAACGGAAGGGAAACTGATAGCCGAACTACCGGGTTGGAAGTACTTAAGCTCTCGCGGATATAGTGAAATTCGAGGCGAGGGGATCGTAGTTGAAGGCTGGCCGGTCCAATTTCTTCCCGTCAGCAATGCGCTTGAGCACGAAGCTTATCTCAACGCCACGAATCAAACTCTGGACAACGTAACTGTCAGAGTTGTTCAACCAGAACATTTAGTGGCAATGATGTTGAAGGTTGGGAGATTAAAGGATTTCGCTCGGCTTCAAATGTTTTTGTCGCAGGACGCAATCAATTCTGAGGTACTGGAAGACATACTGCAGCGCTATGACCTGAACAACAATTGGGACGAATTTCGAGGCCGCTTTCTCTCATGAAAAAATATCCAGACGTCAGCGAACTCTATCAGCGCAAAGAGGCCCATCGAAAGAACGAAGCCAAGCGCTCGATTTCTGAGAAGATGGATATCGCTTCAAAGCTGCGCGAAGTTCAGGACCAGCTGGCTCCGACTCGAGCCGCGAATAAGGCGGAGAGATCGCGCCGCAAAGTAACTATCCGAGTCAAGCCGGATCACGGATAGCTCATAAACTCCACCGTCTTAATCTGCTCGGTTAGTCCATGCTTTTGCGCTAACTCAAAATAAAGCTCCAGACCCTTCATCATCTCTTCGTCAACCTGGAAGGCAATGTTCCGTGTCAGGTATTCGCGAATCTCTTCGGGCGTAAGGGTTTGATCTTCATTATGCGCCGCAATGTCGTCCAGGTTAGCGAGTCCTTCATCCCGCGCAGCCTTAAAATCAATTGCCCGAACCTGTGCAGCAGAGTTCTGGCGCGCCATCCACATCGCAAACACAAATCCAAACCCGGTGTACTCATGCCATAGCGTTGCCAAATCAAAGACGTGGAACTTCTCTCGCGGAATCCTCATGGCCGGATCACCGATGATCAGGGCAGCGTCGTTGTGCTCCAGCATTGATCTAAGGTCAGGCGGCGACGTTTGCCATTCGGGTTCAAACCCCAGGAACTCACGAAAGATAATCTTGACCAGCGCGACCGAGGTTCGTGACGAATCATCGAGGGCGACCCGTTTGATCTTCTTCAGATTGTTTTGCTTGCCGGCGATCACAACACTGCGCACGGCTGCTCGCGAGCCGACACACACGCCTGGAACGATCGCCACCTCGGGTATGCGTTGATACTCAATCACTGGAACCAGGGCGGCGTCGACTTCACCGCCGGCGAGCATCTCCGCGCATCGCGATGGAGCTTCATGAGTGAACAGCTCCACCTCGCTCTGTCTTGAGCCGTAGAGAAAACTCCAAATCAATGGAGCAGTGTTGAGATAGCTGGAGGCGGCCAGGCGGGGTAATAGATCGTTTTGATTCATTGATGACAAATCCTACCGTAGATAATCGCGACGGCAAAAGAGCACTCATGGGTCGTGAGGTCAGTACCACCCGCGTGAGCGGGTGGGTCAACCGAGTAATCTCGAGATTGATGAAACCCCACTCGGGTGCTTGAGTGCTGGATCCACCCGCTAACGCATGAGGTGCTGACTTCATAGCTTTAGCCGCCTTCCACCTTCCTCACTTTACGTTTATATTTGTCGCGAATCAGCCACACAAAACACTATGCCCATTTACGACATATCAGTTCCTATTCGATCCGGCATGCCCGTTTATGAGGGTGATCCCGGCATCGAGATCACAGCCTGGTCAGCCCTGGCAAAAGGAAATTCGTCGAACGTTTCAGTTTTGCAGTTCGGCGCCCATACCGGCACACACGTCGACGCCCCGGCTCATTTCATCGAAGGAGCGCGTCGCATCGATGCGCTTTCGCTGGAATCCCTAATCGGCCCGGCTCGAGTCATTCAGGTGCCCGATGAAGTGTTGGAGATCGATCCGGGTTTCCTGGCCACATGCAATCTGGAGGGAGTTGAACGCGTCCTGTTTCACACGCGCAATTCAAAATTCTGGAGCGAAGGTTTTCGTAAAGACTTTACTCATCTTTCGCCCGAGGCTGCTGAGATACTTGTCGACCTCGGAGTGAAACTGGTGGGCACTGACTATCTTTCAATCGAGAAGTTTCATTCCGGGCATCATCGCACTCACCTGGCACTGCTCTCTAAGAATGTAATCATCGTCGAAGGGCTGAACCTGACCGGCATCGAGGCTGGCGATTACGAATTGATTTGTTTGCCGTTAAAAATCGCCGAGGGTAGCGGTGATGGTTCGCCTGCGCGCGCAGTTTTAAGAACTATATAGGGACCAGGCGACCTGTATTTTTTATGAAAGCAAAACCTGATCTGCAATACCGCGAACGCGTTTACAAACTCGTGCGGCAAATTCCGCGCGGCCGGGTGATGACCTACGGACAGATTGCCGTCATCCTGGGCAAAGGATACACGCCGCGCACCGTCGGCTTCGTAATGCATGGCGCGGACGAAAAACAAACGCCCTGGCATCGGGTGATTAACTCGCAAGGCCGCTGCTCGACTGGTGGAATCGTTCTGCCTGCCGATAAGCAGCAACGGATGCTGGAAGCGGAGGGCGTCAAATTTACCAGCGGCAAATGCGAGCTCGAGACTTTCACCTGGCAGCCGAAGTTAAAAAGGATTAGCAACTCAGAAACCGCGAAGGCCCGTACCGCTTTGTATCGACGGTAAGCGTGTCAGAAGCCCGACCGTTAGGGAGGGCATGTTGCGCGTGAGGCCCTCCCTAACGGTCGGGCTTCTGACCATCTGGACCAAAGGAACAAAGACATGAACAACGATCCCCTATCGCAGCGCGCGCCGTATCAAGTCAGTCCGCGGCAATATTCTGTGTCACATCAAATGGCCACCTCTGCATTTGAACTCCCGAACTTTCGCGTCATGCAGAACCTGGGAGTGGTGCGCGGCATCGTGGTGCGTTCGCGAAATATGTTTGCGACTCTCGGCGCGACCTTCCAAACGCTCGTCGGCGGCAACATCACGATCTGGACGAAGATGTGCGAAGAAACGCGCTCAGACGCGTTCGAGATCATGATTCAGCATGCTTCAGAGATCGGCGCCAACGCGATCATTGGAGTGCGCTATGACACGACGGAGATCTCGACGGGTGTAACCGAAGTGTTGGCCTATGGCACCGCGGTCATCGTTGAGCCGACGGATTCTGGTTACCGATCATGAGCGCAGAAGAATTGGATCCGGCGCGTGTAGCGCGAGCCCGCGAAGCTTTCGCTCTGGTTCCTTACGCGAAGTTACTCGGGCTCGAACTGGGCGAGGTCACGCCCGGCGAGGTCAGCATTCACCTGCAGATCCGCGACGAGCTCAAACAGAACCAGGGCGTGATTCACGGAGGGGCTGTTGCTTCGCTGATCGACACGGCCGCAGCGTTCGCCGTCCTCACTAAACTCGACATTGCCGAACGAGTCTCCACCACCGATCTAACTATTCACTACCTGCGCCCGGCGACCAGCGGCCGCCTGACAGCCACGGCCCGGATTGTCCGCGGTGGTCGGCGCTTGTTCGTCCTGTCGGTGGAAGTGACCGACCAGAAGCGGATTCTTATTGCGACCGCCGTCACAAGTTACATAAAACTCCAGTAAAACAGCGCAAACTCGCCAAGTTGGCCGAAGAAAGTCATAGACAAACCCGGTTGAAAAGTGCGAGAATGACCTTGGCCCCGAGTCCTCAAAAGCTCAGCCATCCACTTTCCGCAGGGTTCATCAGATGCATTCACTCTACGACGTACTTCTGAGACAACATACCCGCCAACTTACTCCGGTTCGTTGTGCCTATTCTACGATTGTGCAACTGCATCGTTACTTCGAAGATGTGGTGCTCGAAAACAATCTTAATGCCCTCATAATTGAGAGTTTGCCCCTGGCCGCCAAGCGCCCCGCCCGCGAAAGGGCTCGCGTGCGCGATCTGGCTCGAGGAGGCCGCCGCGCATTCTTTTTCATTAATCAGGCCGATGCGCTCAACGAACTCGTTACCGGAGTGGGTGCACAAGCCGTGGCCGCTCCCGTGATTCTGCCGCAAGCCAAAGACAGCCAGGTCAGCGAACATTTTGTTTTGATTGCCGACGCGCGCTTTTCCGCACTGCTGGCTACAGTGCGTGGTCGAGGAGATTCAGGCCGCATGGGCGGCGATGAAGTCTTCTGGACTTTCGAGCCCGACATTGTTTATTCGGCTCTCGAATATCTGATGGCGCGAGTCGGCGCTCAGCATCCATATCATGCTGCCGAGTTTGAAGCAGCCGTGCGCACTTCGATGCCCAAGGCTGCCTCGCTGCAGCTTACAGTCAGCGTGACGACTAAGCTCGCGCACTTACTGCAGGAGCAGGCCAGCCGCGAGATCGCAGTTAATCGTATCGCCACTGCTATCCGCGAATCGCTCGAGCTGGGTGTGGTTCTGCAAAAGACTGTGGATGAAGTCGGCACCGCACTGAATGTCGGCAGTTGCGCTTTGCGGGTCGAAGCAGATACGACCGAGCAGAAGTTGAATTACTTTTACTTTGCCGATCCCTCCGACTCCTCAGCCTCGAAACAAGGAAAAATTGTCGCCGATCTTGACCGGCATTGCTTGCGACTTACCGAACATCCGGAAGCTGTCATTCATGATGCGGATGACGATACTGACTCGGCCAACGAAGGGTTTCCCTGCGTCGTCGTGCCGCTGATTTTTCATGAGCGCTTGATTGGCGCTTTGTATGTAGCGGCCGCTGATCAAGCGCGAATCTGGGGCGAAAACGAAGTTCTATTGTTGCGCACCGTCGCTAATCAAGTCGCGGTGGCGGTAAATCACGCCAACCTTTTCGCCCAGATTCAACAGCAGGCATTGACCGACGCTTTAACCGGCTGCTATAACCGCCGCTCGTTCGAGATGCAGTTCGACCGCGAAATGCAGATGGCTAAAAGGCAGCACCAACCATTGTCTCTGATCATGCTCGACCTCGATTGCTTCAAGCAGTTGAACGACTCAGTTGGCCACGATGCTGGGGACCGGGCGCTACGAGAGTTGGCTGAATGTTTCAAGCAGGAACTGCGCGGCGTCGATTCGGCCGCACGCTTTGGCGGCGATGAGTTTGCCCTGATCCTGCCGCAGGCTTATGCGGAAGGTGCTTTAATTGTGGCCGAGCGCCTGCGCGCGCGGATCGCCGACATTCAGATAAGCGGCTTTGGAAATCTCAGCGCCTCAATGGGCATCGCGACTTTTCCATCGCATGGATCTTCGCGATCCGACCTGGTTCCAGCTGCCGACGCTGCGCTCTACAAGGCGAAACGTACCGGTCGAAACCGCGTTTGCATTTTTGACCCAGCCACCAGCGACGAGAGGTTGATGCTCCGACCCGCCGGTTCATTCGTCGAATCGATTGAGTCTATCGAGTCGAGCATGTAGCGCCCCCTCCCCGGAAATTTGTTCCTGGCTTTTTGGGAGAGTTCTTGGGGACGGCATGGAGTCCGTACCGCTCCCGGTACTGACCTCGTCCTCAAAATAGATGCTCAGATCGCAGTCTCCCGCATTCAGAACTTCATAGCGATTCCTGCTAAACTCACAAATCGAGCTGCCGGCTTGTTTCGATTTGCGGGCGAAGTTTCCGTTTCTGCTCCATGGATGACCTGCGCAAACTACTCAAATATTTTCGGCCGTACCGGCTTTCGCTGGCGCTGGCGATCAGTTGCATCCTCGGTTATGTTCTCTTCAATCTCAGCATCCCTTTAGTAGTCGGCAATGCCATTGACGCTAATTGGGTCGACGTAAGCTGGACCAGGTTGACGGTCGCCGCCTTGAAAGTTCTGGGTCTCAGCGCGGTGGGCGGATTCTTTCTCTTCCTGCAACGCAGCATCATTAATCGCATCTCGCGGCATATCGAATACGATCTGCGTCAGGACTTTTACGCGAACATGGTCAACCAGCCGCTCTCGTTTTTTCAGGAGCATCGCACTGGAGATCTGATGGCCCGCGCGACTAACGATCTCGCCGCCGTGCGCCAGCTTGTTGGCCCGATGATCATGTACTCGCTGCAGACGGTTTTCACCGTGCTGGTGCTGACGCCGCTGCTTTTCAAAATCAATTGGAAGCTGACCGCGCTTCTGTTTGTGACCATGCCCCTGGTATCGCTGACGGTAAAGATTTTTGGCCAGCAGGTGCATACGCGGTTCGAGAAGATTCAGGACTTCTTTGCCCAGATCACCGCGCGCGCGCAAGAGAACTTCACCGGCGTTCGAGTCGTGCGCGCCTATGCGCAGGAGGGCGCGGAGATTGCCGCTTTCAATCGACTCAATCGTGAGTATGCGCAGAAGAACCTGAGCCTGGTCCGCATCGACGCCATGATGAGGCCGTTAATGACGTTTCTGATTGGGATAGGGTTTGTGCTGATCATCTGGGCCGGCGTGCCTTTGGCCGTGCGCGGCGAAATTACCGTGGGCCAGTTCACCGAATTCAACATGTATCTGCTGCGGTTGATTTGGCCGCTGATCGCGATCGGCTATGTAGTCAACCTCTACCAGAGAGGCACCGCCAGCTGGAAGAGAATGCAGAGCATCATGTCGATTAAGCCGGCAATTGCCGACGCCCCGGACGTGAAAAGTCAGCCTCCCATTTCGGGCCGGATAGAATTTCGCAATCTTACTTTTCGTTACCACCCTACCAGCGAGCCCGTCTTGCGGGACATTGACTTGACCATCGAAGCGGGCCAGACGATTGCCTTTGTAGGGCGCACTGGCAGTGGCAAATCCACGCTGGTCAACTTGATTCCGCGGGTCATGGAAGCGGCGCCCGAAACGGTTTTCATTGACCGCGTTTCAGTCGGCGACTATCCGTTGGCGCAACTCCGCGCGGCGATCGGTTATGTCCCGCAGGAAACATTTCTGTTCAGCAACGGGCTTGATCGAAACATCGCCTTTGGGGTCGAGCACGCCGAGCGCGAAGAGATTGAGCGTGCGGCGACGATTGCCGGGCTGGATGATGATGTGCGCGGTTTTCCTGACGGCTTTGACACGTTGGTAGGCGAGCGCGGCATCACACTTTCCGGTGGGCAGAAACAACGCACGGCGATTGCACGCGCCGTCCTTCGTCAGCCAAAGATTTTGATTCTCGACGACGCTTTGTCTTCGGTCGACACTTATACCGAAGAAAAGATCCTTTCACAGCTTCGCGGAGTCATGCGCGAACGCACCAGCCTGATCGTTTCGCATCGCATATCGACCGTGCGGCACGCCGATCTGATCTGCGTTCTGGACCAGGGCCGCATCATCGAACGCGGCACGCATGAAGAGCTGCTGGCTCGCGGTGGTGAATATAAGGACCTGCACGAGCGGCAGTTGTTGGAAGAGGAGTTGGCCGCGACCTGAAAACATTGCCAATTGCCGATTGCCAATTGCCGATTGGAAAGACAGCGGTCTTGGCAACAAGCAATTCGCCATGTGCGCGACTTCAGCGAGCAAGTCAAATCGGCAATTGGAAATCGGCAATCGGCAATGATCTAATGTCCGCAGCAGTCAAACAATTTCACGAAGAAGAAGCCATCGGCAAAACGTATGATTTGCAGGTGGCTCGCCGGCTGCTGCGCTATCTGAAACCGTATACGCGGCTGCTGGTCCCGGCTCTAATCCTGACGCTGCTGCTTAACCTGCTCGGCATTCTGCAACCCAAGTTCACGCAATACTCCATCGACTGGTACATTCTGCCGCGCCGGACGCAGGGCATCACGCTCTTCGCCCTGGTCTATCTCGGCGCCCAGTTCGGCCGGTTTGTCTTCTCATATTTTCAGGTGGTGCTGCTGAACACCATCGGCCAGTACGTCATGTTCGATTTGCGCCGGGAGCTCTATGACAAGCTGCAGCACCAGGAGATTGCCTACTTCGATCGCAACCCCGTGGGCCGCATCATGTCCCGCTTGACGGCCGACGTAGACGCTCTGAATGAACTGTTTACTTCAGGCGTGACAGATCTGCTCGGCGACCTGGTAATGATTGCGGGGATCATCGCGGTGATGGTCTGGATGGACCTGCGTCTGACTCTGGTCAGCTTATTGACCGTGCCGCTGCTGTTCATCGCGACGACCTGGTTTCGCAAAGGCGCGCGCCGCGGCTATGACGCGGTGCGTACGCGGCTGGCGCGCATCTATGCCTTTCTGCAGGAGCATTTCTCGGGCGCGCAGACGGTGCAGATTTTCAACGCGGAAGCTAAATCGCTGGCCCGCTTTGCCGACATCAACGACCAGCATCGCAAGGCGAACATCGACACGATCTTTTACTACGCAGTCTTTTTTCCGCTGGTTGATTTCATCGGCGCGGTCGGTATCGCTCTGATCATCTGGTACGGAGGTTACCGGGTGATGAATCACGCGTTGAGCCTGGGTGCGCTGGTCGCCTTCATTCAGTACTCCGGATTTCTGTTTCAGCCGATTCGCGATATCTCTGACAAGTACAACGTGCTGCAAAGCGCGGTCGTTGCTTCACATCGAATTTTCCAGGCGCTCGATCTGCCGATAGCGATCACGACTCCAGCCACGCCGTTGAAGAAAGGCCGGGCCGAGGGCCGTATTGAATTTGAAAACGTGTGGTTTGCCTACAAAAACGACGAGTGGGTTTTGAAAGACGTTTCGTTTACTGTATCGCCCGGACAATCAGTAGCTCTGGTTGGGCATACCGGTTCAGGCAAGACGACGATCACGAATTTGTTAATGCGTTTCTATGACGTGCAGAAGGGCCGCATCCTGCTTGACGGCGTGGACGTACGCGATTGGGAGTTGAAGTCGCTGCGCGAAAACTTTGCCGTGGTGCTGCAGGACATTTTTCTTTTCACTGGCACCGTGGAAAGCAATATTCGTCTGGGCCGCGAAGATATTTCTGACGAGCGTATCCGCTGGGCGGCCACCGAAGTCTGCGCCGACAATTTCATTCGGCGTCTGCCGCGCAACTACAAAGCGGAAGTGCGCGAACGCGGCGCCGGATTATCGGTGGGCCAGAAACAGTTGATCTCGTTTGCGCGGGCGCTGGCCTTTGATCCGGCCCTGATGATCCTGGATGAAGCGACCAGCTCAATCGATACTGAAACCGAGCAATTTATTCAGCAGGCAATCGACCGGGTGATGCGCAACCGCACGTCGCTGGTGGTGGCGCACCGCCTGTCGACAATTCAGCGCGCCGATAAGATTATCGTGCTGCATCACGGCGAAGTTCGCGAGCAAGGCACGCATCAGGACCTGCTTACTTTGCAGGGCCTGTATTGGAAGCTTTACAAGTTGCAGTACGCAGATCCTGATCGGGCGATATCTACCCGAGAAGGCGAAGAAGAAGAGGTACCGGTTTATCGACCACCCGCGCGGCGCGTGCAATTCAGTGAATGAGGTTAGTCTGTTGAGCCGGAGATAACTCTTATCGCGATTATGGAGTCGGTACCACCTGCGTGAGCAGGTGGGTCCATCGATCTTCCCACGCAAATGAGTGCATGACCCACCCGCTCACGCGGGTGGTACTGACCTCAAAGCGTCGCTGAACATCTGGGGCCTATAGCGCGTAACACAACGAAAATGACAAACGACAAACAAATCATCGAGGCTCGACACACCGCAGATTTGCAGGTTGGCGATTTGAACAGCCCCGAATGGAACAAGGCCCACTCGATCAAGATCGATCGTTACTGGTCAGGAGCGCCTGCGCCTGCCGGTCGACGTTGCGAGGCCAGGATTCTCTGGTCGAGCAAAGCTTTGCACGTTCGCTTTGTTGGCCGGCAGGGCGAGCCTCTCGTGATTAGCTCTGCGCCTCAGACTGAAAAGAAGACTATGGGTCTGTGGGATCGCGACGTATGCGAGATTTTCATTGCGCCCGATCCGAATGTCGTCGAACGCTATTTCGAGTTCGAGGCGGCGCCCACGGGCGAATGGCTGGACGTGGCCCTTCACTGGACGGCGGAGAAGCGCGAGTCAGATTGGGAGTTCAACTCTCACATGACTACGTCCGCGCACGTCGAGCGGGATCGGATAACGATCGCGATGCGCATTCCCTGGAACCATTGGATTCACGAACCGCAACGCGGTGAACGCTGGCGGGTAAATCTGTTTCGTTGTATCGGCTCGGATCCGGGTCGCGGTTACCTCGCCTGGCAACCGACGCTCACAAAGGAAGCCAACTTTCACGTGCCTCAGGTTTTTGGCTGGTTGATTTTTAAGTGAGGTCAGAGCGCCTGCGGTAGCGGGCGGTTGATCTCGCCAAAGTAATAGGAGCCAGGATCAACCGCCCGCTACCGCAGGTGGTGCTGACAAACCCTGCGCTATGAAACTCAAGTACCGGCGGCGGTCTTCGTCGTCCATCTGAACTATTTGAACTCCTACCAGGTAGATGCAGCCGAGTTCCGGCTCGTCCAGCCGCTCATAACGTCTGGGAGCCACGCGCATCATCACAGGTCCGCCAGGCAGATCGAGTCTTAATTCCAACTCGTTTCCTTCGGTGGCCAGGTGATGCCCGTCAAGATGAATCTGTGGCACGTTCAGCCCCAGCCCGTTTCGGCTGAGGTCGCGAGTATGCCCTTTTAGCGTTCGCTCGCGGGCTCGCATTCCGTTGCCGTTCGGGCTGCGGCACACCGCGGCCGAGAACAGAAGCCGCACACGAAGACGCGGCGAACGGCGGCGATCCTTAACATAAATCCGCATCCGCGAGACTACTGAACGAATTAATTCTGGCATTGCTTAACCTCTTTCGAACGCGAGGAGCGGAGAGAATTGATCGAAGCGAGAGGGGAACGGCAAGTGGGAACGCTGGTGCGTCCGGCAGTTATTCTAGCGGTTTCGCAGCAACCGGCGCAACAGCTAAGTTGACCGGGTTGTGTCTTAATTCAGGGCTTTATGGAGCAGCGAGATAAGTACCGAGAGCGGTAGCGACCAGGTCCAACCTGTCCGCGTTTGACCTCGCCCGGTACGACATTGACCAAAGTAGTCGGAGGATTTGGTTCAGAGTTCAACCTTTAGGTTGCGGATGACAGTCACAAGCTGAAGCTTGAACTCTGAACTGGCCAATTACCTCGGGCTCGTGAGGGGTTTGCCCCCATTGTCGACGCTCTTGATGGTGCCGGACTGATCCATCCAGTACGAAAGCTTGCCCGTGTGACCATAGCGGGTCGGCTCTGCCCCGGCCAGATAAGTCTTGCCGTCGCCGCCGACCGTGACCCTGAAGTTATAGCCGAGGTCTTTCGGATCGCCGGCAGCTTTGGGCACCAGCCCGGCATCAATCAACGCCGACAAGTCTCCAAACCTACCGTGCTGTTGCGAGTAGACGATCTGTACTGCGATGATCCGCTTCAGTAACTCTTCGACGTCGCTGTGATGTTGGGTAATCAGTGCGTCGAGGAAGAACCGCCGACCCGCCTTCTTAACGATCGCCTGGTTACCATGGTCGCCGATGATCCAGCCGCCGCCTGATTTGATCAGGGTAACCGGTTGAGAAATATTCTGCGGCGTACTCTCGTTGATCGGCACCTTCACGTACACGGTCGCAGTGTCACCATCGATCTGCTCGCCCGAGATTTCGATCTGATCGGGAATTGCCGCCGCCTTATCTTCAAAGTCCGCGCGCAGATCCTCCATCTCTTCCGCATTCAGACTTTCAACCGCCGGCTTATAGATCGTTAAGGCCCAGGCTTCCTTGAAACGATGTTCGTGCATGGCCTTGTAAAATTCTCGCACCACGTCCGAGGGCGTGCGCTGCGTCTGGGCCACTCCTGATGAATAAGTGCCGCCAAGTGCTATCGCGAGCAGGATGGCTGATAAGAAAGCCGCACGATAGCTCGATCTGAAATAAAGCATGACTGTCTATCCTTGATTAAAAATATGAGGCGCGCCGCGGTGATTGATGGCGAGCGCGCCTCGAAACTTCATGGAACTCACGGCTAGGATCAGGCGGGCTGACTGTCCGTCGCGCAGTTTTAGGGGCAAGGCTTATCCTTGCCCGCGACCAGGGCAGGGACGAGCCCTGCCCCTACAATCCTGCGGTACGTTAGTCGGCTTTCCCCGCTGCGCTCGAGCGCAGAATGACTTCGCGTCCTACCAGGTACAGCAGCAGCATGAGTACCAGGAACGGAATCACCGAGAGCATGTCCGCATTCCCACCGCCGAAGAAAGGATTCTTGAGAGTCGACCAATCTTCGATGGCTTTGTTGAAGTTCGCCAGGCCCTGCTTCGGCACGCCCTGTAGGATCGCGATCACGATCGCAGCCAAAGCGCCGCCGGCAATATAGCCAGAGGCCATCAGCACACCGGGACTCTTGTCAGTCTCAGCCACCAGTTGATCTTCGGTCAGATTCTTGTGCTTGAGTTTGTTGCGCAGGTACTTGTCGACCAGCCAGCGAATCATGCCGCCGATAAAAATCGGGCTCGACGACGACAGCGGCAGATAGACGCCCACCGCAAAAGCGAGCGAGGGAATTCCGCTCATTTCCAGCACGATGGCAATCATTACTCCCAGCAGCACCAGGCCCCAGGGTAACTGGCGATTCAGAATGCCCTTGATGATGTAAGACATCAGGGTCGCTTTGGGTGCGTCGTACTTGGTCACCTGGGATCCGTCGGGCCTCGTCTTATGTATGCCGTTTATTCCTGGGTCGGCCAGATAGACGGGCACGCCCTGATCGTTGACCAGATAACGACCGGCTGGGCCGCCCTGGGTATCCGTCTTGTGGAAAGCCCGGTAGAGGCCGGGATCGGAATTGGCTTGTGGCCCTTTCAGTTTCTCCGGCGATCCAGCCTGGGCCGGATTAACCTTGAGTGTCGACGGAAAATTCTCTTCGACTTTGTAAACGACCTTACCGTTGCCGTCGACGAGGTACTCGCCCGGATCCAATCCCGCAACCGCCGTCGCACCCGCTTCATTCTTGAGAATGCGATAACTGCCCGGAGTCGAAGGCTTGATTGGATCGTTGAAGGCCGGGAGCGAGCTGGCCCTGCCGGCATCCACCAACACGTTTTTGGTGGCAGGTTCAAAGCTAAGACGCGGTACATAAACCGTGGCCGAATCATTGAGCAGCAGGAGAATCGGGCCCAGCACCAGGGCTGAGGCAAACGCTCCGATTAGGATCGCGATCTGCTGATACTTCGGAGTTGCGCCGACCAGGAATCCGGTCTTCAGATCCTGTGAGGTAGTTCCGCCGTTCGATGAAGCAATACAAACGATGCCTCCGATCGACAGCGCCGTAACGTAGTAATTAGGACCAGTCCAGCCCAGCAGTAAAAAAATCAAACACGTAAGCAGCAAGGTTGCCACGGTCATTCCCGAAATCGGATTCGAGGAGGACCCAATCTCTCCGGTCAGACGTGATGAGACGGTGACGAACAGAAAACCAAACGCGACGATCAGTACCGCACCCAGAAAGGCGACCAGGATGTTGACCTGCAGACCCAACTGTGGAAACGCCATGATCATGCCGACCAAAGCGAAAATGCCGCCGACCACAAACTTCATCGACAGATCCTGATCTGTGCGCGGCGAGTTAGCTGCCGCGCCCTGACCGCCGCGCAGGTCAGCCAGGCCTCCTTTAAGTCCGTGCCAGATTGTCGGTAGAGATCTAAATAAACTGATAATGCCGCCCGCGGCCACGGCGCCGGCGCCGATGTACAGGACATACGCGCCTCGGATTTGACCGGGGCTCATCTCGCTAATCGGCACGGTTCCCGGGGGCAACGCCGTGGTCATCCCCGATCCAAAAAACTTGATAGCCGGAATCAGCACGAGGTAAGCCAGCACGCCGCCCGCGCACATGATCGAAGCGATGCGCGGTCCGATAATGTAACCAACGCCGAGCAGAGCGGGAGAGATTTCAGCCGAGATCGAACCGGCCTTGAAAGGCGCGCCGAATACCTTCTCAGGCGTGTCCTTCCAGCCTTTGAAGCCGGTCATCAGGACCTGATAAAGAAAGCCGACCCCCAATCCCGCGAAGATTGTTTTCGCTCCGGTCCCCTCTCCCTCTTCGATTGCTCCGGCGTGTTGGGCTGATCCTTCGGCCGCGGCCTGGCGCGATTCATCGGACGCGCCGGCCTTCAAAACTTCAGCGCACGCGGTGCCTTCCGGATATTTCAAGTGACCGTGCTGGGCCACGATCAGCGCGCGCCGCAACGGAATCATCATTAGAATGCCGAGCAGTCCACCCAGCAGAGCTACCAGCATTACTCGCGTGACTTCGAGATCCATTCCCAGGATCATGATCGCCGGCATGGTTACGCCCACGCCGAAGGCGATGGACTCGCCGGCCGACCCGGCCGTCTGCACGATATTATTTTCGAGGATCGTAGCGTCGCGAAGACCCAGTTTAGAAAACAGCCGAAACAAGGTGATCGAGATGACCGCTACCGGGATAGAAGCGCTGACGGTCAGTCCCACTTTCAAAACCAGGTAGAGCGACGACGCGCCGAACACCATGCCCAGCAAAGTGCCCATGATCAAAGGAATTGGCGTCAGTTCGCGCAGACGAACGTCGGGTGGAATGTATGGTCGGAAGCTTTCGAGATATGGATTGTCCGGCTTAAATCCAACTCGATCCGGAAACTCAACCGCCTTTGCGGCGTCAACAGGGTCTATGCGTTCGCTAGACATCAGTTACTGACCTCCGACTAGTTTGGCAAAACGGGGAGAATGCGGGAGAGCCGTACTTTACACGCCGCACCTATGAGAGAGCAAGGAGTAGAACAGGGGTAGTTGATTGGCTATTACAAGGTACCGCGCAATGTTAGAGGGATTGATCGGTAGCGTCATATTTTGGTTTAGTGTTTTCTCGCCGCAACCAGGACGAGCCACGAAACCACACGAAACTGAATGAACAAAGGCGTCTCCGCTTCGTGTGTTTCGAGGATCGTTTTTTCAGGGGAGGCGTAAAGAAAAAGCGAGACCGCTAATAGCAGCTTCTGCCTCTTGATCAAACCGAGTTGAGCTAACGCCCTCCCTCATGGTCGGGTACTGCCCCTCAGGCTTACGGCCGTCTTACTGCTTCGAGTTTGCGCCTTTGCTGCCGGCGGATTCCGGCTTGGGCGCGTTGTAGACTTCGCGCGCCTTAACCACGTAAGCCTTGTCGTCGTATTGACCGTCGCCGTCAACGTCAACCTTGACGACGATCTTATGCGACTTGCCGTCGGCCACGTCGTCGGGTTTGAATCCCAGACTGTATTGGCTGCGCAGCATGGCATTGATCGAACCGAGTACGGAAGGGATCTCGCCTGGGAACGTTACCGGATAGAAGGACCCGCCGCTTTCTTTCGCAAAGGTCTTCATTGTGTTATCGGCCTGCAAAAAGGTCATGCGGTCCAGGGGAATACCGCCGATGTTTGAGCCGCGGCCAGGATCCATCGTGTCACCATACTTCTTTACGAATATCTGTCCGGTGCCCACGATGTAGATCGGAATTCCGGCGTTCTGCACAATCTTCCGCGTCTGATCCATATTGATCTTGCTGAATGTGTCCAGGCCAGAGGCGACCAGCAACACGGCTCTGCGGCGTCCGCCCGGCACGGCCACCATTCCCGCATAATCCGACTTGGCCTCCTTTGAATCTTCGAGGACCACTGAGTCGGCGCGTCCCCCTATGAGCGTGAGCTTAAGAGCATCGAAGAGATTACTCTCCCTGAACGCCGGGCTATTTCGAAGCAATAAACTGATCACCTGTTGAATTCGTTGCGGGTTGTTCGTGAAGTCCGTCAGAGGTGTCGGCCGCATATCGTAGGCAATGACCGAGACGTAATCCTGAGGCGTAATAAATTGCGAGAGAAACATCGCCGCCGGCCGAATGACTTCATCCTGTCCCCGATCCATGCCGCTACTGCCATAGTAGCCGAGGGCTTCGGATGTCTTGCTGTATTCCACCACCAGGGTGACCGTAATCGGCGCCTCGGGCGTGGCGAAGTTCGTGATCTCCTTCTTCACCCCATCAACAAAGATTGCAAAGTTCCCCTGCTTTAGTTGAAGCGTAGGCTGGCCTGTCTTTTTGTTGTAAACGACTGCGTCGACATTAACCAGGTTGGTGGTGACGCTGAGTTTCTCGGCCTCCTGAGGCTTGCCGATGATGTCCTGCGGCAGCGGCTCCGGCTTCTGCTCTTCGGTCTGCTGGCCCTCAGGTGGGCGCTTATTCTTTTTTTGATCGGATGACGGCGGTTGGCGGCGTGCCTGCGCCTGGACCGAAATGTTTTGAACTGAACCGAAACTCAAACTCAGGCCGGCCATCAGGACTAAGAGACGGCGACCAGGACAAATGCTTTTCATAATGACGATCCCTTACCGAAGTTTTAGAGTTCCGGCTTTAGCTTGTCGAAAAGTGCAGGCATGCGAAGGTTGAACTCTCGAAACCTTCTATGCGGCTGAGGCGGGCCGAATTCCTATGGATACTAACTGAAACGAACTATATGGCGCTCGCCAAAGCGCGGTCAAGTTGTTGGGTAAACGGCCTGCCTTTTCTGATGCGAGGCGGTTCGAGGAAGTTTCCTGTACGCGAGTAAGTGGCACACGCCTTATGGGTCAGTACCACCTGCGTCAGCGAGTGGGGCCACCCCTAAACACTGAAATATGGTAATTAGTTGCGTGTTTGATCCACCCGCTCACGCGGGTGGTACTGACTCCAATCAGCGGCACACCCGTTATCTATGAGTTCAAGTCTAAAATCACAGACTGAAGTCTGTGCCACTCCCGAAACTAGCGCGAGTTCGCGGCTTCGGCCTCGATGACGATCTCAAACAAGCCGGAATTGTCGCTGAGATTTCCTTCATTCACGCCCAGAAACAGCACCCCGTCACGCTGAGATACAAAGTCGCGGCTGCGGCCCACGAAAAAGAAGTCGTCGTTGTCGTCTCCGATGACCGCGATCAAACCACCGGTGGGCTGGTTACGCATCAGCTTGTCGCGGTCCGGAATATTCGCCAGGCCATCGGGAGTCGCAAAGCGATTCGCGCCCAGGTTCACCCGGCCCGAGGCGGTGATGCGCAGCCGCTGTCCGCGGCGCACGACCAAGCCAGTGTTGGTCCAGCCATTACTCGTGTTGTCGGCGCGCACCCGCACGTTAACGGTAAAGAAAGTCGGCGCAGCCGACGGATTATTTGGCGGCGTGTAGGTCGGATTGTTTGACGGCTGAGTATTTACCGGCGGTTGATAGACGGGTTGATTGTTGCTCGACGTGTCGTTATTCGGACCGGTTGAATTGTTGGCATTGCCGGTTGTGTCAAACTCGATCACGTCCACGTCTTCCATATACACCGTGATCTGGCTTTTGCGCCCGCGGGTTCCGCCGCCGACTACAATCGTGAATTGCTCGTTCTTGAAACTGATGATCTGGCCACGAATGACGCTGCCGTCCTTGAGGCGAATCGTGTCGGCCAACACCGGCAGGCCCACGCCCACCGCCAGGGCGACCATTAGCAGGGACTGAAAGAGAAACTTTTTCATAACGACCTCCAGAGGAAAAACGATATCTTTGATTGACTGTTACAGAGGCACGTCTGTGCGATGCCTTTAGGAGAGCATTGTGAGCTGCAACTCTGACCCATCTTCACCGCCGAGTCTAACACAATCTCGAGCAGGCTGCCGCTATTGCTTTCACCGAGTATTAGCTTCGTTCGGTTTGATGTTTTTTCACTCTTAGACAAAACGATCCACGAAATCACACGAAACCAAAACGATCAATTTTCCAGTTCGTGTGTTTTCGTGGATCGTTTTCTCGGAAAGGAAAAAGCACTAAACCAAACTCAGACCCTACCGTGATCTCTCTCGTTGTTTTTCTCCGTGTCCTCTGTGGTAAATTTCCTTCATGAACTATCGACGCTTTGGACGAACCGACTGGAAAGTCAGCGAAATAGGATACGGCATGTGGGGCATGGCCGGCTGGAGCGGGTCAGACGATGAACAGTCGCTTAAGGCCTTACAGCACGCCGTTGATCTCGGCTGCAATTTTTTCGATACGGCGTGGGCTTACGGCGAAGGGCGGAGCGAGCGTTTGCTGGGCCAGATCGTCCGCGCTAATAAAGATAGGAAACTCTACACGGCAACGAAGATCCCACCCAAAAATCTTCAATGGCCCAGCCGCCGCGATGCCACTCTTGACGATTGCTTCCCTCCTGAGCACATCGACAAGTTTGTCCACAGCAGTCTGGAGAACGCCGGCCTGGATAGTTTCGATCTAATCCAGTTCCATGTGTGGGAGGATTCATGGCTCGAAGATGATCGCTGGGCGAAAAAGATAGACGAACTGCGAAGTGAAGGCTTGCTCAAAGCCGTCGGCATCAGCATCAATCGATGGGAACCATGGAATGGTGTGCGTACAGTGAAGAGCGGCCTCGTCGATTCGGTCCAGGTGATCTACAACATCTTCGATCAGAATCCGGAGGATGATCTTTTTCCGGCTTGCGTCGAGATGGACACGGCGGTGATTGCGCGCGTGCCGTTTGACGAAGGCTCGCTCACCGGCACTCTGAGGAAGTCGAGCACCTGGCCGGAAGGCGATTGGCGCAATACTTATTTCGTTCCTGAGAATCTGATTCCCAGCGTCGAACGCGCCGACGCCCTCAAGCCAATTGCGGAACGAACCGGAATAACTATGCCTGACATGGCTCTGCGCTTCATCCTCGGTAACCCAGTCGTCAGCACCATCATCCCGGGCATGCGCAGTCTCGCGCACGTAGAATCCAACATCGCCGCCAGCGACGTCGGAAGGTTGTCAGACGATCTTCTGGCTGAACTGACGGAGCATCGCTGGGATCGTCAGCCGGCGAAATGGAGCCAGTGACGTTGGGCTTTTGCCGAATCGCGGGACTATACAAAACCGGTCGCGGTAGAGGCTGTGTCAAAACTTCGGACGTGCGCCTAAGTAACCATTTCTTAAACGCAGACGGCGCAGAGGTTTTTCGCAGAGGTACGCAAAGTAAGGCGCTTCTCTGCGCGCCTTTGCGAAAACCTCTGCGTCCTCTGCGTTAAGATCCTCTTTGAGATCGCACATCCTGAGTTTTGACACAGCCTGGGTAGAGCCCGGGTTGTCTCAACGCGATATAACCGCTTGCTACCGCAAACGGGTTCCGTACCCTGCTCCAAACACGATCCACGAACTCACACGAAACGGGGTTTTGGCTAATTAACTTCGCCTTTTTCTCCCCAAAAATCCAATTCCTGCCGGCCACCCTGGGCTTTTCCGCTAAAAAGGGGTTTACAGATGGGAACTGGCTAAGTATAAATAGTATCTGAAAGCAACGCTCCCCCGGGCGTTTCTCTCTTCCCCCAAATTAGTTGTACCCCCGTCTCAGTTCGTGGATGGCCCGCGTTTGTGTGCAGTGTCTCCCAGACCTGTCTGCCTGACGTCGAGCTGTTCAACCAGGCAGTCCGACGTCTTCCCATTGAACCTTGGAAATCTTTCAGAGGGGAAATCATGCGAACCCAAACCGCTAAGAACGATTCAGTAAATACCAAACTACTTTTGAAAACCCTGCTCGCTTTTAAGAAGGGCGATTTTTCGGCTCGCTTACCCGGCGACTGGACCGGTGAAGCCGGCAAGATTGCCGATACCTTCAACGACATTATTGAACTGAGCGACCGCACCGCGAAAGAGTTGGAACGCGTCAGCCGCGTAGTCGGCAAAGAGGGCAAGATCATGCATCGCGCGGCCGTTCCCGCCGCCGCGGGTTCGTGGCTCAGACTGGTTGATTCAACCAACCTGCTGATTGACGACATGGCCCGCCCCACCAGTGAAATGGCGCGCGTGATCGGCGCCGTGGCCAACGGCGATTTGTCGGAACGCATGACTCTCGAAGTCGACGGCCGCCCATTGAAAGGCGAGTTCCTGCGCACGGTCAAGATCGTCAACTCGATGGTCGATCAGCTGGGATCGTTTGCCTCGGAAGTGACGCGCGTGGCGCGCGAAGTCGGAACCGAAGGAAAGCTGGGCGGCGAAGCTAAGGTGAAAGGCGTGGCCGGTACCTGGAAGGATCTGACGGACAGCGTGAACTCAATGGCCAGTAATTTGACCAGCCAGGTTAGAAACATCGCCGAAGTGACAACCGCCGTGGCCAACGGCGATCTTTCAAAGAAAATTACGGTAGACGTCAAGGGCGAGATTCTCGAACTCAAGAACACCATCAACACGATGGTGGACCAATTGAACTCGTTTGCTTCGGAAGTAACGCGCGTGGCGCGCGAGGTAGGAACCGAAGGAAAGCTGGGCGGCCAGGCGCAGGTGATAGGCGTCGCCGGTACCTGGAAGGATCTGACCGACAACGTGAACTTCATGGCCGGCAATCTGACGGGTCAGGTTCGTAACATCGCCGAAGTCACGACCGCCGTGGCCAACGGCGACCTTTCAAAGAAAATTACGGTAGACGTTAAGGGCGAAATTCTCGAACTAAAGAACACCATCAACACAATGGTGGACCAATTGAACTCGTTCGCTTCGGAAGTAACGCGCGTCGCCCGCGAGGTCGGTACAGAGGGAAAGCTCGGCGGTCAGGCGCAGGTGATGGGCGTGGCCGGCACGTGGAAAGACTTAACCGACAACGTGAATTTCATGGCCGGCAATCTTACCGGCCAGGTTCGTAACATCGCTGAAGTAACGACCGCCGTGGCCAACGGCGACCTTTCAAAGAAAATCACAGTCGACGTGAAGGGCGAAATCCTCGAACTCAAAGACACCATCAACACGATGGTGGATCAGCTCAACGCCTTTGCTTCTGAAGTAACACGCGTGGCCCGCGAAGTAGGTTCGGAAGGAAAACTCGGCGGCCAGGCTGACGTTAAAGGCGTCGCCGGAACGTGGAAGGATCTTACCGACAGTGTGAACTTGATGGCCGGTAATCTGACGGGCCAGGTACGTAACATCGCCGAGGTGACGACGGCTGTGGCCAACGGCGACCTTTCAAAGAAGATCACGGTGGACGTGAAGGGGGAAATCCTGGAACTCAAGAATACCATCAACACGATGGTGGACCAGCTTAACGGTTTTGCTTCTGAGGTAACGCGCGTGGCGCGCGAAGTAGGAACCGAAGGCGAGCTGGGCGGCCAGGCCGACGTAAGGGGCGTGGCCGGAACGTGGAAGGATCTTACTGACAGTGTGAACTCAATGGCCGGCAACCTGACGGCCCAGGTGCGTAACATCGCCGAGGTGACAACCGCCGTGGCTAACGGCGATCTTTCAAAGAAGATTACGGTGGACGTGAAGGGCGAAATTCTGGAACTCAAGAACACCATCAACACGATGGTGGACCAGTTAAGCTCGTTCGCTTCGGAAGTAACGCGCGTCGCGCGTGAAGTCGGTACTGAAGGCCGGCTGGGCGGGCAGGCGCAGGTGATGGACGTGGCCGGAACCTGGAAGGACCTGACTGACAACGTGAACTTCATGGCCGGCAATCTTACCGGCCAGGTTCGTAACATCGCGGAAGTAACAACCGCCGTGGCCAACGGCGACTTGTCCAAGAAAATTACGGTGGACGTGAAGGGCGAGATTCTCGAACTGAAGAACACCATCAACACGATGGTGGACCAGCTGAACTCATTCGCTTCGGAAGTTACCCGCGTGGCGCGCGAAGTCGGTACGGAAGGAAAGCTGGGCGGCCAGGCCGACGTGCGCGGCGTCGCCGGAACCTGGAAAGACTTAACTGACAACGTGAACTCGATGGCCAGTAACCTTACTGGCCAGGTACGTAACATCGCGGAAGTAACCACCGCCGTGGCCAACGGCGACCTTTCAAAGAAGATCACGGTGGACGTAAAGGGCGAAATCCTGGAACTCAAGAACACCATCAACACGATGGTGGACCAACTGAACTCGTTCGCTTCTGAAGTAACCCGCGTCGCCCGTGAGGTGGGAACCGAAGGAAAGCTGGGCGGCCAGGCCGACGTGCGCGGCGTAGCCGGAACCTGGGAAGACCTGACCGACAACGTGAATTCAATGGCCAGTAACCTGACCGATCAGGTGCGCGGTATTGCGCGCGTGGTTACCGCGGTGGCCAACGGCGATTTGAAACGCAAACTAACCGTGGAAGCGAAGGGCGAGATCGCCGAACTCGCCGACACCATTAACAACATGACCGACACCCTGGCGACCTTTGCCGACCAGGTTACTTCAGTGGCTCGCGAGGTCGGCGTCGAAGGCAAACTCGGCGGCCAGGCCAACGTCCCGGGCGCGGCCGGAACCTGGCGCGACTTGACCGACAACGTTAACGGTCTCGCCGCCAACCTGACTAACCAGGTGCGCGCTATCGCTGAAGTTTCGACGGCGGTGACCAAAGGTGATCTGACTCGATCGATTACGGTGGAAGCGCAGGGCGAAGTCGCGGCCCTCAAAGACAACATCAACGAGATGATTCTCAATCTCAAAGACACTACTCAGAAAAATACCGAGCAGGACTGGCTCAAAACCAACCTCGCTCGATTTACCAGAATGCTGCAAGGGCAACGCGACATGAAGACGGTGGCCCAGATGGTGCTATCGGAATTAGCGCCGCTGGTCAACGCACAGCAGGGTGTCTTCTATGTAAATCAAAGCGACAACGGCCAGCCGGTAATGAAGTTGCTCGGCGGATATGCCTACAGCAAACGTAAGCACCTGGCCAATGAGTTTCACCCCGGCGAAGGGCTGGTGGGGCAATGCACGCTCGAGCGCGAAAGGATTCTGGTGACCAACGTCCCTGCCAATTATGTGCACGTTAGCTCAGGCCTGGGTGAAGCCGCGCCCAACAATATCGTGGTGTTGCCGGTTTTGTTCGAAGGTGAAGCCAAGGCCGTAATTGAACTTTCAACCTTTCACACTTTCAGTGATACGCACCTGACCTTCCTCGATCAGCTGACTGAAAGTATCGGCATCGTCTTGAACACGATCGAGGCCAACACCCGTACTGAAGATCTACTGCAACAGTCACAGTCACTCGCCGCTGAACTACAGAGTCAGCAGGACGAATTGAAGAAGACGAACGAACAGCTCGAACAGCAGGCCGAGTCGCTGCGCGAGTCTGAGGAACTGCTCAAGAGCCAGCAGGAAGAGCTGCAGCAGACCAACGAAGAGCTGCAGGAAAAAGCAGAGTTGTTAGCGCGGCAGAAGGCCGAAGTCGAAGCCAAGAACCGCGAGGTGGAAGAAGCGCGTTGGGAAATGGAAGAGAAGGCCGAGCAACTCGCTCTGACTTCCAAGTACAAGTCGGAATTTGTTGCCAACATGTCGCACGAGCTGCGCACGCCGCTCAACAGCATGCTGATTCTTTCGCGCCAGCTGGCCGAGAACGGCGACGATAATCTCAACGCCAAACAGATCCAGTTCGCCGAGACGATTCATTCTTCCGGCTCGGACCTGTTGTCGCTGATCAACGACATTCTGGATCTGTCGAAGATCGAATCCGGCATGATGGGCATCGAGGTTTCGGATGTTTCCATCGACGACATCACGGTCCAGCTCGAGCGCAACTTCCATCAACTCGCGTCTGACAAAAACCTGGGCTTCTTTATTGAACTCGGGGACAAACTCAATCCGATCGTGATCACTGACGACAAGCGTCTGCAGCAAATCCTCATGAACCTGCTTTCCAATGCCTTCAAGTTTACCGAGCAGGGCAACGTGGTGCTGAGGATTGCGCCGGCGGCGAAAGACGAGAAGTACGATCTGGAGACGCTGAACCGCGCCGACGAAGTGATCGCCTTTGCGGTCAGGGACACCGGCATCGGCATCCCCTCAGAGAAACAGCGAATTATTTTCGAGGCTTTCCAGCAGGCCGATGGAACCACCAGCCGGAAGTACGGCGGCACCGGGCTCGGTTTGTCGATCAGCCGCGAAATCGCGCGGCTTCTGGGTGGCGAGATACGTGTCAGCAGTACCCCAGGACAGGGCAGCACCTTCACGCTCTATTTGCCGCGCACTTACGAAGCCGCGAGAGCGGTGGCCGTCCCACTGCATAGAAGTCCCCGACGTGAATTCAGGGCGATCGAAGCCGCCTGGACACCAGCCGAAACTTTCGACAACGAATTGGCTATGATGTCGAGTGACTCTCCGCAGATCCTCGACGATCGCAACGGGATTGAAGAGGGCGATCGGGTAGTTTTGATAGTCGAAGACGATCTTAACTTTGCCCGGATTCTGCTGGACCTGACGCGCGGCAAAGGATTCAAGGGCATCGTGGCCACCACCGGAGGTGCGGCCCTGGCGCTGGCGAACAAATACACGCCGACGGCGATCACTCTGGACATCAAGCTGCCGGATCGCGACGGCTGGACAGTGCTGGATCGTTTGAAGCACGACTCGCGCACCAAGCACATCCCAGTGCATATCATCAGTGTGGAAAAGGAGCGACGGAGGGCTCTGCGTCAGGGCGCGGTCGGGCATCTGCACAAGCCCGTCAGGAATGATGAGCTGGCAGTCACCTTTGACACGATCGCATCGTTCGCCGCCCGCAACGCGCGCAAACTGCTGGTGGTCGAAGACGATGATGTACAGCGAATGAGCGTGGTGGAATTGATCGGTAACGGCGACGTCAACACCACGGCAGTGGCCACCGGCCAGGAAGCGCTGAACAAACTGCAACAGGAAGAGTTTGATTGCGTGGTGCTCGATCTCAAGCTGCCCGACATGACCGGCTTTGAGTTAATTGAAAAGCTGCAAAGCAACGGTCAAGCCAATATTCCGATCATTATTTACACGGGCAAAGAGCTGACCCGAAAAGAAGAACGTCACCTGAAGCAGGTCGCGACCTCGATCATCATCAAAGAGGCCGACTCGCCCGAACGCCTGCTGGCGCAAACGGCCTTGTTCCTGCATCGCGTCGAAGCCAACCTGCCTGAGCCCAAGCGGCGAATGATCGAGCAACTGAATCGAAAAGATCCGGTGCTGACCGGCCGCAAGGTCTTAGTCGTAGATGACGACGTGCGCAACATCTTTGCGCTCACCAGCGCCCTCGAGGCCTATAACATGAAGGTGGTCCATGCCGAGAATGGACAGAAGGGAATTGATTTGTTGAGGGCAACGCCGGGCATTGAAGCAGTGCTAATGGATATCATGATGCCCGAAATGGATGGCTATGAAGCAATCTCGGCCATCCGTGACATGGATGAATTCCGCAAACTCCCGATTATCGCCTTAACGGCGAAGGCCATGAAGGCTGATCGCGATCACTGTCTGGCGGTGGGCGCATCGGACTACATCTCCAAACCGCTGGACATAGATCAGTTGCTGTCCCTGCTGCGAGTTTGGTTGTACCGCCAGGATGAAAGCTTGTGACTAAACAATCCACCGAACGTTCCATCAATATTCTGATGGTCGACGATAGCGCCACAAATCTGCTGGCGCTCGAGTCTGTCCTGACGACGCCCGACAGAAATCTGGTGCGCGCATCTTCCGGCGAGGACGCGCTGCGTTATCTTTTGGATAACGACGCGGCCGTGGTGCTGCTCGACGTGTACATGCCAGGCATTGATGGGCTGGAGACAGCCGAGCTCATCCGCAGTCGGGAAAAGTCGCGCGACATTCCGATCATCTTTCTGACGGCGAATACCACCGGCGTCAGTCATCTCAGTCGCGGCTACTCGCTGGGCGCGGTTGACTACATCGTCAAGCCTGTCGACCCCGACATTCTGAGATCGAAGGTCGCGGTCTTCGTCGACCTCTTCAAAAAGAACCAGGAGATAAAGGAACAGGCGGCGCTGCTCGAAGAAAAGAACCGCGAACTCGAGAATGCGAATCTGGCCCGCCTTGGTATGCTGATCGACCTGGGGCAGGAGCTGGCCGCCGAAAACGATCCGACCCAGGTGCTGGCCAGATTCTGTCGCTCGGCCCGGCGCATCGTCGGCGCCGGCGAAGCGGCGGTCGGCATCCTGGATAACGACGCCAAGGCGCTGCGGTATTTCTTTCACTGCACTGCTGACAAAGAAAGTGTTTTGGCCAGCGCGATTCCGGCCGCGGTGGTTCGCGCGCTTGAGCATCTGGTTCAGGAGCAGGCCGCGTTGCGCCTGAGTGACGCGCATGATTTGCTGATCGAAGACGAAGCCAGCGGCGGTGACGTGCAATCGTTTCTCGGGGCCCCAATTCTTTCGCCCCTCGGAGTGTCGGGCTGGGTGTACCTGCTCAACAAAACTGATGACGATGATTTTAGCGAAGCGGATGAACGGCTGGCGGCGACCCTCGCGACCCAGGTAGCAGTCGCTTATGAGAATGCGAGGCTTTACACGGAAGCCCAGAACCATGCGACCGAATTGCGTCTGGAAGTAGCCGAGCGAAAGCAGGCCGAGGAAGAGCGCGCCGAAATGCTGGTCCGGGAGCAGGCCGCGCGCGCCGAAGCCGAATCCGCCAATCGCACCAAGGATGAATTTCTGGCGACCCTTTCCCATGAGTTGCGCACGCCGTTGACAGCGATTCTCGGTTGGAGTCACCTGCTGCGCATGAACAAACTTCGTGAACCGCAATTCGTTCACGCGCTGGAAACGATCGAACGCAATGCCCGATCGCAGTCGCAACTGATCGACGACTTACTCGACGTCTCGCGCATAGTCACGGGCAAGCTGCAAATAGAATTTTCTTTCGTCGACCTTTCCAACGTGATCGAAGCAGCCATCGAATCGGTCCATCCGGCGCTGGCCGCTAAAGAGATCGAGTTGCAGACCGCCGTCGAGCCGGGATTCATGGTGCGCGGCGATGCCACGCGGCTGCAGCAGATCTTCTGGAACCTGTTTACCAATGCAATTAAGTTCACGCCGAAGGGCGGCCGGATCAAAGTCACGACTGAGCGCCACGATCCTGAGATCTGGATCAAGGTATCGGATACCGGCATCGGGATCGAGCCTGAGTTTCTGCCTTACATTTTCGATCGGTTCCGCCAGGCGGATGGCTCGACGACGCGAGCCCATGGCGGGCTCGGGCTCGGGCTGTCGATCGTGCGGCACCTGGTTGATCTGCATCACGGCCGGGTCGAAGTGAACAGTGACGGTAAGCAGCTGGGATCGACCTTTACGGTCAGACTCCCGGTCGCGGTGTTGATGACGACCAATCGCAACGGCGACAGCGAAGCCGGCCAATTGAAAGATGCCGAGCTGCTGGTTAAGAGTCCGCGAATTCTCGACGGTTTGAAAATCCTGGTAGTCGACGACGACCCGGACACGCGCGATCTTGTGACTACAATTCTGACGCGTTGCGGCAGCGAAGTGCACTGTAGCGAATCAGCCGCCGAAGCCTTGAAGGCGTTTCACGAATTCAGTCCGGATCTCTTACTCAGCGACATCGGCATGCCGGAAGAAGATGGCTATGGCCTGATCAGAAAATTGCGAAAGCTGAAATCTAAGAGGGCCAGACAAATTCCGGCCCTGGCGCTGACGGCTTACGCGACTGATGAGGATCGATCGCTGGCGCTCTCGGCCGGCTTCCAAATGCACCTGTCCAAACCAATCGAACCGGAAAACCTGGTGAGTTCGATAGCCGCGGCCATGGGTCGCGACTCGTAATCACAATAGCGGTGTCAGAAGCCCGACCGTCAGGGAGGGCCTCGTCTATCAAACGTGTCTTTCCTAACTACAAGCAAGTAAACCTTACGGGCATCGATGGTGATTATCGAGCGCTGTGGGAGTAGTGGATCTATTCGGCTTCTCTTTCACCCTCTTTTACTCTAATCCGCTTTCGGCTAAACTTTCAGCATGACTTCGTACGAAGAAATCCTGGAATCGGCAAGGCGCCTATCAGCGGTAGAGCGCCTGCAGCTGGCTGACGCCCTGCTCGCCGACGAGCTGGGTTTTGGCATGTGGCGCGGTCGAGAAGAGGTCGTAGACACTGAGGCCTTCGTGTCTGATTTGCGGGCCGCAGAAATGCGCGCTCCTGACGGCGGAGAGAAGACCCCGGAAGAGTTTCTCCGCGAGATAGAGACTACAGATGAGTAGCCCGGCCTGGTTAAGCCTCAACCGGGCCCTGGCCGACACAGGAATATTCATCCTCTGGTATCGCGGCAAACCCAACGCGAAACTCTTCTTTCGCAACCCCAACATCCAAATCTATTACAGCCGCGTGACGCGCAAGGAGTTATTGCGCTCGCCCATTCGCGATGTTGAGCGACGACGAATATCGATCATGTTGGGGAACTTCAGACAGATTAATCCTGACGTGGCGGTGACCAACGCTTACAGTGATCTCCTGAATCTCTATCCGAATCTGCGACATCATCTGGCTGACGCGCTTATAGCCGCTAGCGCATGGGCAAAACACCTGCCGCTTGTGACGACCAATGTCCGGCACTTTAAATCAATAGAAGAGATTGAAATAATTCCGTTCTAGTTGGTGCGTGTCACGACTCTAAATCGCATGCAACGGACTTATCTCTCCAGCGAGTCACTTGCGCCGTTTGTGTTGAGGTCCAACCGGTCTCCCTCAACCCGCAATCTCTATCCGCCTCCTTTTTTGGCAACAGGAACGTTGCAGATTCGAAACCGAGGCAACGCACCCTCGTTGTATGCTTTCCAACAGTCACGCGATGATTGAGAAAAGGAGAGAACAAATGCCAACGACAGCAGTCCAAAACGGGAAGTCCGCCGCATTGAACCTGGCTCACCTGGCCGCAAAGGCCGCTGAAGGTAAAATGCTCGCGGAAGATCTGGTGGATATCGGAAAGCGAAAAGCGCAACGGATCGTGAGGAAAGGGTATGAGACCGGAGAAGATTACCTGGACGAATCAAAGCGGTTCATCAAACATAATCCATGGAAGTCTGTGGGAGTGGCTTTAGGCGTGGGGCTCAGCCTGGGCTTCGTCAGCGGTTTTCTCAGCCGGCGTCGCTGAGTGATCAATTCATAGCGTTCGATATCACTTGCTTAACCAACCTGTTGGTGTGTTTTCTTGTTCGCGTCGACAAGAACGATCCACGAAACACACGAACGCTCACAAGCAAGCTGGTTCTTTTCGTGTGTTTCGTGGATCGTTTTATATGTCCCCAAACCAGGCGCCCATCGGAAAGCGTAGATTTAGTCTCTCGCCCGAACCGAGTATCATGCTCATTCAAGCAACGCCGATTACCAATGAAACGGGCGCGTTGCGCGTGCTGGCGGGCAGGATGCCCGCGCTCCAATACGACAAATGAAACGATCAGGAGTCGCAGACCTTCCACTGCACGGCGGCCGTGTCCCCCAATGGCTGGCCGAACGGATGACTGCGCTCGGGACTGCCATCACCGAGACGATCATTCACGACTATGGCGCCTCGGCATTTCTCTCGCGTCTCAGCGATCCGTTCTGGTTTCAGGCGCTGGGCGCGGTGATGGGAATGGATTGGCACTCTTCGGGCATCACCACTTCGGTGATGGGCGCGCTCAAGCGCGGCCTCACTCCCCGCGCTCATGAATTGGGAATCTACGTTTGCGGCGGCCGCGGCAGACACTCGCGAAATACTCCGCGCGAGTTACTTCAGATTGCAGAGCGCCGCAGCTTTGATGGCCCGGCCCTGGTCCGCACCAGTCGCCTGACCGCGCGTGTCGACAACAATGCTATCGCCGACGGCTTTCAGATCTACCTGCACAGTTTTGTGCTCGCCGCCAACGGAGAATGGACTGTAGTTCAGCAGGGCCTGAACGATCGCAACGGAATGGCCCGCCGCTATCACTGGCACTCGGCCTCAGTGCAGGACTTCGTGGCCCAACCGCACACAGGAATTGTCGGCGAGCCTCAGGGGACGATCATGAACCTCGTTGACGCCCAAGCTAAACCGGCGCAAGCAGCTATGCTGGACATAACTCGCGAGCACCCCGAAAAGATTCTGCGTGAGGCCCGCCAACTCGCCGGGAGCGCAGACATCCTGTCTGCCCGTCACCTTCGCCTACCTGCTCATCACGAAGTCCGCGCGGCGAATGTAGATCTAAAGCGACTCGGCGCCGTGCTCGCCGTCGCGTATGAACGTGACTTGCACGACTTCGCTGAACTTCTGCTGCTGGAAAAGCTCGGCCCGCGCACACTGCAGTCGCTTGCTCTGGTAGCTGAAGTCGTCCATGGCGCGCCCAGCCGGTTCGACGATCCGGCACGCTTCTCGTTCGCGCACGGCGGCAAGGATGGCCACCCGTTTCCAGTGCCGCTGAAAACCTACGATGAGTCGCTCAACTTCCTGCGCGCTTCTCTCGAAACGGCGAAGGTTGGAGACAAGGACAAAATCGATGGCTTCCGGCATCTCGAACGTTTCGTGCGCACGGTCGAAACGCGTTTGAAGCCCGAAGCTAACTTTGACGCGGTAATCGATCACGAGAACGCTATCTCTCCGTCGCTCGACGGCCGTTCGGTTTTTGACGACAAGCCGGGCCGACGTTTCTTTGTCGGCAAGGACAGGCAGCGGTCGCTGTTTTGAGAACAGCTGCAGCCAGGATCATGAGGTCAGTACCATCCGCGTCAGCGGATGGGTCAGGCACTCAACTGTCGAGCTTGAATCCTCGATCCACCCGCTCACGCGGGTGGTACTGACCTCATGGCATTCGGGATTTTTGATTAGGCATTGAAACGATCAGGAGTCGCGGACGTTTTCTAACCTTAAATCCGTCTTCGTCGCCGTTCCTTGCGCTGCACCGCTGCCGCGAACAGGTTATCAACTCTCAACACCACAATTTCTTCGCCACCATATCGAGCTATGCCAAGCACTGCGCTTTCCAAACCGTTGAGCTGGCTTGAAGGTTGAATGTCCTCGGCGGCGATAGTGATTGTGTCGCGACAACTGTGCGCCGCCAGGGCGAGCTGCTGATCACCACGCAGAGCTATCACCGCGGGTAAGCTGGCCGGCCAGGCGAACGCTTCTCCGGTTACCACCGCTATAGGGTCGAGCACCGTCAGCATGTGGCCCCGCATGCACACGACGCCCAAGACTGCCGGCGGCGCGTTGGGCAGGGCCGCGGGCACCCTGGCTTCGGCCGTGCCGTCAACCTGATCGGCAAAGACAGCAAAGGTCCTGTCGCCGGCTATAAAAGGAACCAGGTCGTGAAGCTGAGGCTCGTCAGCCACCTCATTCGCGTCAACCGCTGTCGTTTCATGTGGAGAGAGGGGATCGCTCATCTGGGTTTGAATTGTACAGCGGAAAGCGAGGATGCAAGCATTAAACTTCGTGTTACCGTTCCCGAATTGGAAGTAACCCGCACACCCTCCATAACGGTCAGGCTAGTGCCTCATTGCCCGCGGGGCCAGGTCAAAGGGGCCGGACCCTGTGATACATTTCCTGAGAAGACCAACAGACGGCGCAGGCTAATTCGGAAAGGGTGAATCCAATGGATGAGTTTGATCTCTATCGCAGCGAGATGAACGAGAAACTTTTGAACAGCGGCCATCTCGGAATTAAGAGATTTTTTGCGCTGGATAACCAGGCTTATGAGGACGGAGCGCTGGATAAGCGCACCAAAGAGCTGATGGGCCTGGTCGCCTCGATCGTGCTCCGTTGTGACGACTGCGTTACGTATCACGTCAAACAGTGCGCCGCCAACGGCGTGACGCGGGAACAATTCATGGACGCATTCAATGTCGCGCTGGTGGTCGGCGGATCGATCACGATTCCGCATCTGCGCCGGGCGGTTGAGAGAGTCGATCAGATAGTTTGAGTACGAACGCGAGTATGATTTGGTTAGGAATTGCTGGGAAGAAACCAATCAACCAGCCCTCAAAGAGGGCGGCAGAGTGTAGCCCCGGGCGCAGCCCGGGGATCGCTGCCAAGAAAACTATGAGCCCTCGAAGAGGGCGACAGATATCTGTTTCATGGCTGCGAAGGCGGTTGCCCACGGAGCGCGGACATCCTGTCCGCCTGAGTCCGCAGCGCGAACAAAGCGAAAATTGATTCCCGAACAATGAGCGGGCTTTGCCCGCTGGCGGACAGGATGTCCGCGCTCCATTTCGTGGTGTCCTAACCGTGTGTTGCTAAATCGAGACTCGGCGCGGGGCATTAGCCCGACCGTCAGGGAGGGCTCCCTTGCATACCTTTCCGAGCCCTCCCTGACGGTCGGGCTAGTGCCCCGCTTACGTCGGGCTTTGTTAATTTGTGAAATTGTTTTCGACGGTCGCCACGCCAACATCGGTCAGCGAATTTGAAATGAAATCTGCCGCGGCAGAGTCAGCTTCCGTCTTGGGCTTGCGTAAGGATGAAATCGCATCAGCCAGAACAGCCGCGGCCTCTCGCAAAAGCTTCTGTTGGTCCTTGTCGTATTCCGCCAGCGACATCGAATAGACGGTCAGAGCGCCATACAGCTCGCTGTCTTTTATCAGCGGGAAGGCGGCCAAAGTCTTGTACGACCTAAAGCTTTCAGCCATCGCTACGGGAAAGTCGAGACGAGGGTCGCTGCTTAAGAATGACTCGCGGTTCGCGATTACCCAACCAGTGATCCCTTCACCGAGCGTGACCTGGTGTCCTTTGATCAAGCCGCTGTTTTGACCGGTGGCGTGTTCGATGAACATATGTCCAGTGTCGGCTGCAATCATGGTTAAGCCGCAGGTGTCGAAGGGAATAATTCCGGAAAGCTTTTCCGTGAAGACACTCATCAATTCATCCTGGCTGGCCGAGCCATTCAGCGCCTGCACGAGTTCGTAAACCGCGACCAATTCTTTTCTCGAGAAGCTGATTTCCTCCGGCGCGCTATCGACCGTTGCGGCCAGGCCGGCGCCAGGCGTTACCTTCTGCGCAGCTTCGGAAAGTTTTTCGCTGGTCTCGATGCCAAAGGTCGGCATTGGCTGGCCCTTGTGCGCGGCGATCTCGGCTTCAAACTCGGCCAGGTGCGTGATAAAGATCCCCACGACTTTTGGGTCGTATTGGGATCCGCTGTTCTTTAATAGAAAGTCGACGGCTTCATCGCGCGTGAGCCCGCGGCGATACTGGCGGTCCTCGCGCAACGCGTCGAAACAATCGACCACCGTCAGAATGCGCGCGGTCAGCGGGATGTCTTCGCCCTGCAATCCATCCGGATAACCGCAACCGTCCCAACGTTCGTGATGATGACGCACGATGGGCACGACCGGATAATGAAAGTCGACTCGGCCCAATATCTGCGCGCCGACGATCGTGTGCATCTTCATTCTTTCAAACTCGGCCGCAGTCAGCTTGCCGGGTTTATTAAGGATGTAGTCGGGCACAGCGATCTTGCCGATGTCGTGCAGTAGGGCGCCGGCTTTAAGCGCCTCGATCTCGGCATCAGTGCAGCCGAGCAGGCGCGCAACTCCGGCGGCGTAAATCTGCACGCGCAAAACGTGCTCGTGAGTCACTTCGTCTTTGGCGTTGATGGCGACGGCCAGCGCTTCGATAGTTTCGCGGTGGGCTTTTTCCAGCAGTTCAATGCGCTGATGCAGGTTGTCGCGATACTGCCGGTGACCAAAGTTAATGGCGATCAGGATGGGTGCGCCGATCAGAACCATTACTAACCAGTTGTACTGGAAAGCGAGGTAAGCAAGACTGGCGACAGCGCTGGTGGGCAACGCGATCGGCGCGGCCCAGGCCAAATTTTCTTTCCAGGTGTGCAGAAACTTCTTCATGCCCCGCAGAGCAAACAGCTTCGACAGCAAGCCTACGTTGACCAGCACGTGGACCGCGGTTGCGGGCAGCAGAGACACCGTGACCGCCAGAAACGAATGGTGCTGGATCGAGGTTTCATGGAAGCCATAGCGAAGCATGGCCTGCAGCGCTCCGGCGGCGGCCGCGGCTGCCAACGAGATCATGCCCGCCGAAAAAAGATTGCTCGAGACGCGGCGCACGCTGCGGCGCGATGAAATAAATCCTTCAACGCCCGCGACAAACACAGCCGGCAGAATTCCATACCAACAGGCGATCAGAAAAACAAAAGCATCGGAGAGCGTGAAGGTGATCTTGTCGCGCTTGATGCCCGACGGAAGCGTGAACGTGTTCGGGAAAAAGCTGATGGCGATGATCAGCGGCACGAACCCGATGAGGATCAGCTGCTCGCTCGGCCGGTGTGAAATGAAAAGTGAAACTACGGAGGCCAGCCATAAACCGAGGCCGGCCACCGTAACGGCAGTCTGATAGACGAAAGCTTTCTTGTCTGCTTTAGCGCGCGGCATGAATTTATGGACGAGGGAAGAGTGGACTGGAGGCCGAGAGCCGCTGCACCGATAACGGTTTAGCGTCTTCGCCCAGAATCATTACCTGCTCTTCAGTCGAGTTGGTCGAACTGGGATCGACCAGGTTCGAAGCCCACAGTTGTTGGTAGGCAAAACTCATAGCATTGATCTTGCCGGAAGACAGCGAACCATCGGCGCAGGCGAATTCGCTTCCCAGCACAAAGCCGCTGCCTAACACGAAGCCGCTGCCGAGAACGAAGCCACTGCCTAAAACAAATCCGCTTCCCAGGACAAAGCCGCTGCCGAGAACGAAGCCGTTCGAGAAGACATAGCTTCCATCCGGCAGCATGTAGCCGTCAGCCAAAACGAATCCGCTGTTGAGCGTGGCGCCATCCGATAATTTGAAACCGCTGGTCAGCATCAGGCGATCCGTAAACGCGACACCTTCGACCCAAATCATGCCGTTATTGAGCGGCATGTTCTCGCCGGCGATGGGCGCGGTGACACCGATGTTCGCGTAGGTCGTGTCCTTTTTGGTAATGAGGTTGGAACCTACGGTTGCTTTGTTAGCGTCCTGCCGAATCGCCTTTGCAACCGTCAGCGCAGAGCTCGTATTCAGTTCGCCCGCGCCTTCAGTGACAATCCGTTCGTATTTGTTCATCCGCCAGGTCGCCACCATGTTTTCGTAAATCGGTAAGCGTTGGGCTGTGCGCATGAGCACGGCCTTGACCATCGATGGTGTCAGCGAAGGGTTAGCTTCCAGCATCAGGGCGACTGTTCCTGAGACTGCCGGCGCGGCGAAGGACGTGCCGCTTAGGATCTGGTAAGAGCCCGTCGCCTTGGGCACGTTCGTGCTGGTGCTGCCGCTTAACAACGAGCCGACGAGACCGCCGCCGCCGGTGGTTGAATAACTGTTGCTCGGCGATGGCGAAGTATCAGCTGTTTGGGCCGCGCCGGTCCTATTACCTGGAGCTACGAGATCCGGCTTAGCCAGACCATCAACCAGGGTGGGACCGCGAGAAGAGTAGGTCGTCACCGTGTCATCCGAACGCTGATTAGTCTGCTGCGTGTTGGTTGCGCCAACCGTGATCACTCGCGGCGAGTTGGCCGGCGAAAGAATGCCGCCGTAGATCGTGTTGCCGGCAGAGTCTTTGCCCCAATTTCCGGCAGCGACCACAACTACGATCCCAGCATCGACTGCTTTGCCGACTGCCTGGCAGAGAGGATCCGTTTTATAGCTTTGCGTAACCATCGTGCCCAGCGAAAGATTCATCACCCGAATGTTGTAGGCGCTTTTATTCTGAATCACCCAGTTAATTCCGGCGATGACATTTGAAATTGTTCCGACGCCCTGCGAGTTGAGGACGCGCACATCGACCATGTTGGCCCCGGTTGCTATGCCTCCATAAGTGGGCGCGCCGGCAGTTTTTGCCGCATAGTCTTCGCTCGCCTGGCCCGTGCCCGCAGCGACGCCGGCGGTGTGGGTTCCGTGTCCATAGGCATCGTCGGTCCGATTCTCTCCCGTGAAGTCGATGTGCTTCTTGATACGGTCGTAGGACTGAACGTATTTTTGCGAGAGTAGCCCGAGGCCCAGAGTGCCGCTGCTCTGCTGCCATTGATAACCAACGAACTCAGCCGCGTCTGAAGGAGTGATGCCGCTGTCGAGGAGGGCAATGCCAACTCCGTTACCGCCGCCGCCATTGGCCATGCCGCTTCCCGTAGCGCCATTTTGATCAACCGGCAGAGATTTGTTGGCGCCGGTTGTGATTTCGAGATGGCTGGTATTGTCGGTAGCCAGCGAGCGAACTTCCTGGTCGGCTGAAATCCATGAAACGTCGCCGCGTTCAGCGGCTGCTTCCAACTGGTTCAGAGGTATGTCGGCGATCATTAGTCCCAAAGCATCGAGGTGCTTCGATGAACGAGCACCGCTTTGCGACAGGGCTTGACTCAACTGCTGGGGATCGGCGCCCGCGTTGAGATTGACGATAACGCGAGTGCTGTCGGCTTTAGTTGGATCAGACTGGCGCGCGCGTTCGCGCAGGCCCGGCGCCAGCTTGAGACCGCGCAGGGGGTTGATTTTGATTTGGGCATGCGCAGTTTTCGATCCCGGCAGACAACTTACCAGGGGCGAAACGAACGACACAATCAATAACAGGGACAAGGGGGAAAATCGTTTCATCAAAAAATAGCTCCTTCAAACATTTGGGCGTCAGTAGTGGCCGTTCTCAGTAGGCATCCGGTCTAAGTCGCAGACTCGCGTCGCGCCTGTGGGGCCAATCGGAACTACAAGCGCTGTGCCAGCTAGCGAAGTGCCAATGAGCTACGTATTCAAAGGAGTTTTGAGGCCGTAATCAGCCGGTTAGTCTCGATGACCGGAGAGGTTGACCGGCGTCCCGGTCAAAACGACTTCGTTTAGAGTTCAAACTTTAGTTTGCCCCCTGAGGTCAGTACTGGGAGCGCTGATTGGAGCGCGCACATCCTGTCCACCTGAGCGCGAGGCGCGAATAAACCTCGCGAATAAGCTTCCCGAACGATCTGAGCGGGCTATGCCGCTGGCGGACAGGATGTCCGCGCTCCATTTCAGTACCGCGATCGCGGCTTACTTGCCCGTGCGCTACGGAGCTAGTAATATCTTGGCTTCCCTTAGAAAAATCTGGAAGACGAGGAGTCACACCGTGGCTGATAAACCATTTTTGACTGACATCAAAACGTTGCGCGAACGCGCGCGTCAACACATTGAGCGGGGCGCAGTGACCGAAGGCTACTCGGCCGACCGAGCGACCGTGATCAAGATCCTCAACGAAGCGTTGGCGACTGAAATTGTTTGCGTGCTGCGTTACAAGCGGCACTATTTCATGGCTAACGGAATTCACGCCGAGAGTGTGGCCGCGGAATTCCTGCAGCACGCCAACGAGGAGCAGGGACACGCCGATCAGATTGGACAACGAATAGTCCAACTCGGCGGCGCCCCGAATCTAAACCCCGACGGATTGTTATCGCGCAGTCATGCCGAATACGTCGAAGGTGAAACGCTGCTCGACATGATTAAGGAAGACCTGGTGGCCGAGCGCATCGCCATCGATAGTTATCGCGAAATCATCCAATACCTGGGCAACGACGACCCCACCACGCGCCGCATGATGGAAGGCATCCTGGCCATGGAAGAAGAGCACGCGAACGATCTGGTAAGTCTGCTCGATGGCTTGGGAGCGTAAGATCCTCCACGGTGTTTGGAGCCGGCACTTGTGCCGACCAGTCGGCGAAGCCGACGATATATTAGTAGCCCACAGCGCAAGCTGTGGGTAGCTCGCCACGAGCAAGAAAAAGCCCGCTAGCGGGCGACATAATTCGCATTCGCGGCGCATCGCTTTTATGTCGCCCCTACCGGGGCTTGAATAATTGAATAACGCCAAACCCACAGCTGGCGCTGTGGGCTACTGATACATCGCCAGCTTGGCTGGCTCACTAAAGCACTCCTTTCACGAAACCCTTGCCAGACAAACAACCAACCTACGCAGGTCGTCCCACCGTGTGTCGCAACTGCGGCGCGCTGATCGGCGCGGGCGAAAATAATTGCCAGGTTTGCGAGTCGCCACTGCTCGCTCCTACTCCAATAACCGCGGCACCATTGCACGAACATTATGCGATGAACTATGCGCGGGCTGTGCTGTCACGGCCTTACATCTTCACCATCGTTTTTCTGGTCGCGAATATTTTTGTCTTCCTGTTGATGTGGTCAGCCAGCGGGATGGAGTCGTCTGTCCTTTGGGGCGAATTCCCCGAAAGCGTTTTGTTGGCCTTCGGCGCCAAAACCAATTATTGGATTCAACACGGGCATCAGTACTGGCGCTTCGTCACGCCAATTTTTATTCACGTCAACCTGATTCACTTGCTCGTCAATATGTACAGCCTTTGGGTTATCGGTCCCTGGGTTGAAAAACTTTATGGCTCGGCAAAGTTCGTCGTGTTCTGGGTGGCGACTGGCATTGCGGGTGTCTTAGGCAGTTACCTGACTGTAATTCCCGGATCGCAGCCGGGCCTGATCGGGAGTTTTCTGATCAAGACCGGTGACGCGCCTTCGGCCGGCGCTTCGGGCGCTTTATTTGGACTGGTCGGAGTACTGTTTGTTTTCGGCATCAAGTATCGCCACGAACTGCCCGAAGGTTTCAAAAAAGCATTTGGCACCGGGATGTTGCCGATCATTCTGCTTAACCTTGGAATCGGATTCATGGCGCGCGGCATCATCGACAACGCGGCGCACATGGGCGGGTTGGTATCAGGCGCCGCCTTTGCGGCATTGGTTAGTTACAAGCGGCCCGGTGTCTCGACGGGCGTGACCATTGCCTGGCGCGTGCTGCAGATTGCCGCGCTGTTTTTGGTCCTGGGGTGTTTCTTAATGGCCGCGCGGGCTCACCGGCAAAACCCCGACGCCGGGAATCGAGCGACAAATGCCGAACTGGCCGCACGTAATCAGGAGTTTGCGACTTTCAAGGCGGCTTACGAAGTGTTTCAAGCGGGCCAGGGTGCCTTCGTCAATGCCTTGACGAAAAGTGACCCAGCCGGTATTGACCAGGCGTTGGCACAGCTCGACAAGATGAAGCCGTTGAATGACGAAGCTGCTGTGCTCAGCGCTCAACTCAAATCACTTCTGGGCCGGGCAAAGAAGTACGTTGACGATTGGAAGCCGCCGAGGAAAATGACTTCAGTTGGCGCCGCCGAGGAGCGGAAGCTGGTTGAGGAATTCGCCCAGTGGCAACACCGTTACGAAAACTGGTACTGGACCGAAGGCAAGAAATACGGCATGAAACGGCCAGAGCCGACTCCTACGAAGTAGACGTGCAGAGATCGGCTCAGGCCAGCGATGAGGTCAGTACCACCCGCGTGAGCGGGTGGGCTCATGCGCACCCGTTAGTGAGTGTTTGATCCACCCGCTCACCCGGGTGGTACTGACCTCACAATGCCTGGTCCACGTCATCTGAATTAATACTAGATCAAGAAGGAGATTGAGATGGAGATTAAGAAAGTAGGAGTGCTCGGCTGCGGCCTGATGGGAGCCGGCATTGCGCAGACGGCGGCCAGCGCCGGTTTTGAAACGACTGTGCGCGAAGTTTCGGAAGAGCTGCTGCAAAAAGGTTTCGCGGGGATCGAAGGGTCTTTGGAAAGGTTTGCCCGGAAAGGAACGATCACACCTGAGCAACAGAAACAGACGCGCGACCGATTGTTCGGCACTACTTCGTTCGATGACTTGTCCGACTGCGACATCATCATCGAAGCGATCATTGAAAACCTCGATGACAAGCAGAACACTTTTCGGCAACTCGACGCGCTGTGCAAGCCGGAAACAATTTTCGCCTCCAACACCTCATCGCTTTCGATAACTCAGATGATGGCCGCGACGTCGCCGGCGCGCCAGCAACGTTTCATCGGCCTGCACTTCTTCAATCCGGTGCCGCTCATGAAGCTGGTCGAAGTCGTGCGGACTATTCTGACTGACGCGGACGTCTACGAAGACGCAGTTGCGTTCGCGACTAAGTTAGGCAAGGTTCCAGTGCGCGCCAGCGACAAGACGGGCTTTATAGTAAATCGTTTGCTGGTGCCCTACCTGCTGGACTCGATCCGCGCGCTGGAGGAAGGCGTCGGCTCGATCGTGGACATCGACAACGCGATGAAGCTGGGCTGCGGTTATCCGATGGGTCCACTGACCCTCGGTGACTTTGTCGGGTTGGACACGACGTATTACATCGCCGAGATCATGTTCAACGAATTTCGCGAGAAGCGCTTTGCCCCGCCGCCGCTACTCAAGCGAATGGTGATGGCCGGATTGTATGGCCGCAAATCAGGACGCGGCTTTTACGACTACACCAAAGATCCAAAGAACCCCACGCCGATGAATCTGGTTTAGGAAAGAACAAGCCACGGATAAACACAGATCGACACGGGTAGAACAAAGCAAAGAAAAATATTAGCCACAAAAAGGCGCAAGAAGCACAAAGAAGTAAAGGAATAAGCGAAATGGAAATCATTCGCCGGACCAGCAGCAGGTCGCGCCGCAACCTGAGCGTGTTGTTTCACCGCCCGCCGGTACTCAAACGCGAGCAACGATCGCTCTCCTGCTCCTAATTGTGATTATTGCAATCCAAGGTTGGAACATCCTAAGGCCGGAACCTCGCTGGGAATACAAGATTGAGACTATTTCGGACGCCATTTTCCCAACTCAAGTTAACAGCTTAGGAAGCGACGGATGGGAACTTGTCTTTGCCAGACGGGCCACAACCGGTCCAACGGAAGGCGAAAAGCCTATCTTTGCTTACGAGATGATTTTTAAGCGGAAAGCTCGACACTAGGAAAGCTCTTAGCCAGGAAGGAACGTTACTTAGGACTCTTTCATTTCGACTTTGCGCCTTTTGTGCTTTTTTGTGGCTGACTTATTTCCTTCGCATTATCCGTGCTTGTCCGTGTAAATCCGTGGCTTCTCATACCGGTCTTCGACTACAATCTCGCCCCATGTGCACAGACAGACGAGACTTCTTGCGCCTTTCGGCCGGAGTTGCCGGGGCGACCTTGCTCGGTAGTAAAGTTTCTTTCGCCGACACCGACGACGCCCAGGCCATCCAGCAAAGACAAGACACACCTGAGCTGATTCAAAAGCTGCGGCGCATGACTGCCGGCGTCGTGCCGATCACAGACGGTGAGCGCAAAGCGCGCATAGCTAAAGCGCAGCGCTTGATGGCCCAGCACAAGATCGACGCGATCTATCTCGAACCCGGTTCGAGCATGTTTTACTTTACCGGAATGCACTGGGGAACCAGCGAACGCATGTTCGCGCTGGTGATCCCGCAGCGCGGCGAACTCGCCTGGGTTTGTCCGAAGTTTGAAGAAGAGCGCGCCCGTGAACTCATCAAGTTCGGCAAAGACGTGCGCACCTGGGAAGAAGACGAGAGCCCTTATCGCCGGGTGGCGCAAATCTTTCGCGATCGCGGCATTCGTACCGGCCGCATCGGCATGGAAGAGCGCGTACGGTTTTTTCTCTTCGATGGAATTCGTCAGGAAGCTCCGAAGCTCGAGTTCGTCAGTGCTACCCCGATTACCGCCGGGTGCCGGATGATCAAATCGCCGGCTGAGATCGCGCTGATGCAGAAAGCCAACGACTTGACGATCGTGGCTTATCGCGCGACGTGGGCTACCATGCGCGACGGCATGCCGCAGGACGAGTTTGCCGCGAATTGCGCCACGGCGTTTCGCAACCTGGGTGCACAGGGAGGCGTCTTCTGCAGCTTTGGCAAATACACGGCCTTCCCCCATGGCAGCAGCACGCCGCAGACTTTGTCGGAAGGCGATGTAGTGCTGATGGATGGCGGTTGCAGCATCGAAGGCTATCAATCAGACATCACCCGCACTTTTATTTTCGGTAAGCCGACCCAGAGACAGCGCGACATCTGGAACCTCGAACGCAAGTCCCAGGACGCGGGCTTTGCCGCTGCGAAGGTAGGGGCGCCTTGCGAAGCAGTTGACGCCGCCGCGCGCAAAGTGATCACCGATGCCGGCTTTGGTCCCGACTACAAAACGCCGGGGCTGCCGCATCGCACGGGTCATGGCATCGGGCTCGACGGACACGAGTGGACCAACTTCGTGCGCGGGAACAAGACTCTGATCCAACCGGGGATGTGCTTTAGCGACGAGCCCACGATTGTGATCTATGGAGAGTTCGGAATCCGTTTGGAAGACTGTCTGTACATCACTGAAAAAGGTCCGAAGTTTTTCACCAATCAAAGTCCGTCGATCGATAAACCGTTTGGCTAAAGTAGCGCAAGTTGTTAACTCGCAGGCGAGTCCCCAAAAGCGGTTGAACTTCACAATGTCGATGTGAAATCACCTTATCGTCTCAATGAATGGCACGGGCGTCCCGCCCGTGAATCACGCACAAGATGCGCGTGCCACATTCACACCGACCCGCCCTTCCGCCTAGCTGCTACGAAGCAGTAAATCCTGCCGGCGTCCGACGAATCAATAGAGTATCGAGCGAGTAGCGATTGAGATCGACTAACCACAGCAGCACGAAGTTCACCAGCGCGTACTGCAGGTTATCCGCCACCGTCGGCGGGTCGCCGAGGATTACAGTCCCGAATGTCAGCCCAATCAACAAGAGGCCCGAGACCATTAATCCAATTCGCGTGAATAAGCCGACCAGGATAAGCAGGCCGGCGAGGACTTCGCCGAATGGCAGGATGTATACGAAAGGAAGAACGATCATTGAGGGCAGCTTGCCCGCGAAGTGTTGATTGGTGCCTGCGGCGAAGGCGGTAATTCCAACCATGAACTTCCCAATGCTGTAGAACAAAAAGATTACGCCCATGGTTATTCTCAAGAGCGCGTAGGCCGCTTCGCGATTGTTCATCTCTGACCTCCAGTCTTCTGACTTGTGCACGCTGCCCCGGAACAGTCCGGGATCATGCGGATTTGAAGTTAAGAACCTAATTGAAAGGGGTCGCAAATTGATTCTACGACCAGTCCAGGTCTTTTCAAAAACAATCGCGATGTACGACAAGCTTTAGCTTGTCTCGGCTCGCTCGAACACGATCGCAGGCAAACTGAAGTTTGCCCTACGCCGAAGAACAGCGGCCCCATTCACCAGTGGCCCGCAAGAAAACGAGCCTGCGACAGCTGAACACTAACGCAGACTCATGGGATGACTCTTTCTGCAAAGCAGCAGAACTACAGCGCCTGGTTCTTTTTCAAAACCTGGCTATCAATCCCACTCGCACACCGCGCGGCGAACCCGGCGAGATGTTGTTGTTGCCGTCCGCGTTAAGAAAGAACTTTGTATTCAGGAGATTTTCGAAGTGCGCCTGGAGTCTCAGTTTTTCACTGAGAGGAACGAACACCGCGGCGTCCACCTTCGTGTAACCGGGCAAAGTAACCGTATCGTCGATGGCTGCGAACATATCCGAACGATGAATGATTCCTAAGCCGATTCCTAGCTTCGGTATGATTTGATATTTGTTCCACAGCGAAAAAGCGTGACGCGGGACCTGGGCCACTCGGGCGCCGGCAGGCGCCGCCGCAGTGGCGCTGTTAATGAAAGCATCCTGACAGGCATAACCACCGGCGATGCTCCAGGCACTGGTGAGGTTGCCGTTGACTCCCACTTCGAATCCGTTCGTGCGCTGGCTGCCGGTTTGAATGATCCTGGTGGGATCATTCGGGTCGGTTGCGCGCGTGTTGGTGCGGTCCTGTCGGTAGAAGGCCGCAGTCAGAATGAGGTTACGACGAACGTCCCACTTTGCCCCCACTTCATAGTTGCGAAACTTCTCGGGCTTAAGCTGCTGAGTAATTATGGTCAGCGACGAGAATTGATCACCCGAACTCGGCAGGTAAGAGACGCCATAGTTTGCATAGATCGAAAGCGGCAGCAGAGGCTTGAAGACAACACCTACCCGCGGCGAAACCAAACGATCAATGCGCCGCAGATCACCGCCATTGCGGTTGTTATGAAACCGCAGATCGAAGTAGTCGAAACGCAGACCCGCGACCACCTGCACGCGGCGGGAGAACTCGATCTGATCCTGGGCATATGCAGCGGCTGGATTCGTTCTGACTTGATTGTCGGCGTCCGTCGCGCTCTGCCGAAAAGTTACTGGCGTGCTAATGGTTGGATTGTCATAGGGAACAGTAATCGATGTGGCGGTGTTGAAAAATCCTGTGTTGCGAAAATTGTCGGTGACTTGGCGTCCGACTTCGGCGCCGGCCAAAAACGTTTGCTTCACGCGCCCGGTGGAGCGCAGATAAGTCAGATCCGTCTGGTTGAATAAATTGCGGCGCCGGCTGGCGTTGTTGTAGGCAGAAAGCGCGACTTTCGTCTTGTCCGTAGTCACTGCGCCTGGCACAAAGTTTTGATAGCTGCGGTCGTAATCGCCAAACATCGTGCGATTGCGAATGTTCAGGCGGCCTGACTGGTGTTCGATTAATGCGGAAAGAAGATCGACTCGCGCCCGCACATGACTCTGCTTCGGATCTCCGAAGAAAGTTGAAATGGGCGTATCGGCCGGTTGGCCGCGAAACGAAGGAATACCCCGGTCGGCCGTGCGCCGGTCATGGAAGTGTTCGAAGCCCAGGGCGATCCTGGTCTCACTACTCGGAGCAAAGGTCAGAGTAGGATTAATTCCATAACGTTCCAGATAAACGAATTTGCGAAAACTTCCGGAGTTCTCATACAGACCTTGGGCGCGCAAAGCTATCCGATGACTTAAAGGCTGATCGAAATCCGCTGTAAATCTCTTATTGCTGAACGAGCCGCCTTGAACTGTAATTTCGCGCAATCTGGAAAAGCCCGCTTCTTTAGTGACCCGATTGATAACGCCGCCGCCCCCGCCCCGTCCAAAGATCATGGCGTTGGGTCCCTTCAAGGCTTCCACGCGCTCGACGTTGTAGAGATCGCGATAGTACTGGACGTCATCACGAACTCCGTTGAGAAAAAAATCGGCGCTGGTGCTGTTGCCGCGGATCACTAGCTGGTCCCTATTGTTCTCGCCCTGGTGCGACGTGATTCCCGGAATGTAGTTCACCACTTCGGCGATGCTCGCCATCGACTGATCTCGAATCTGCTCTTTAGTTACGACCGTAATCGACTGTGGTAAATCACGCAGCGGCGTCGATGTTTTGGTGGCGCTGCTCACCTCTGGTGCGCGATAGCCCAGCGCATCCGCACCCATGATCGTGACGGTCGCGGTGGCCCCGGCTACTTGCAAAACTATCTCCAGCGAGTCAGAAGCTTCCGGTCTAACGGCGACGGCCCGCGACAAGACCGCGAACCCTTCGGCAATCACCGTGAATGAGTAGTCGCCCGGAGGGAGATCCAGAGAAAAGTTGCCCTTCGTGTCGGTGACGGTGGAAGAGAGGGAGTTCGATCCGCGTGCGTCGATCCGGGCGCCAGCTATTGCTGCCTTATTTGGATCCATCACGCGACCGTGGATTGAGCGATCCGTGCGGAGCTGGGCCTGACAAGTGAGAGTTACCGCAAAGATTAAGATCGAAGAGGCCTTGAGCATGTGTTTTGAAAACCCGGCAATTGGCCTGAACTCTCTACACTCACCTGCGCTTCTGATATTGACAGTCATTTTCATAATAGCCAAGTATAGTCATCCTTGACTGCGAGCGTCAAGAGGTTGGTGTTTCTTAGCGCCCGCAGTATCTTCTCTGCGGCTTTGCCTGAAACAAAACTCGGCAAGAGGGAATTTCGCGCAAAGGCGCAAAGGTAAATCGAAAGACGCAAAGCTAAAGCGAGGGCTCGACGGTTAGGAGCAATCTCTTGCGGCGCGTGCTCGGCATCACGCAACTTGGGACTCATGTGACCCGCTCCGCAAGAAGGGTTGGGGGTGACGAACGCAAAGACTGTAAGCCTCTCGAGTGTTAGAATGTCGTCACAATGGCTGGAAGCAGAAAAAAAGCCGGAGCAGAAAAAAAGCCGGGGAAGATCAAACCGACGCGCCAAAAGGAAGGTGCATCGATTTCGCCGGAAGAGTTCCTCACGCTAAAGAAACCAAAAGGCGATCTGGCAATCAAGATTGGCACCGAACGCGTTTCGCTCACCAGTCTGGACCGTGTCTATTGGTCCGACGAGGGCCTCACTAAATTCGATCTACTGTGTTACTACCTCAAGGTTGGCGAGCGCATCATGCCGTTTCTGAAAGATCGGCCGGCGATTCTGCAGCGCTACCCGCGCGGGATTCGGGCGCCGATGTTTTTCCAGCAGGATCTGGAAAGCGCGCCCCCTTTCATTAAGACGGTGCGGCTGACAAATCAGGAAGGCCGCGAGCTGAACTATGCGGTTTACACCACGCTGGGATCGCTGCTGCATTTTGTAAACCTGGGGACCATCGAACAGCATCCGTGGCACTCGACGATAAAGCATCTGGACCAGCCTGATTACCTGATGCTCGATCTCGATCCCAAGCAAGCTCCCTGGAAAAATGTTCTGGAGGTCGCGTTGGTTTGTAAGGAAGTGTTGGATGAACTGGGCCTGCCTTCCTTCCCCAAGACTTCCGGATCGTCAGGCATTCACATCTACCTGCCGCTCAAGCCGAAATATGATTTTGGTAAGGTTGCCCAGGTCGCCACGGCGCTCGCCAGCGAGGTCGCTAGCCGCGCGCCGAAAATCGCCACCATACAGCGCTCGCTGGCAAAGCGTCAGCCGCAGCAGGTGTATGTGGACGCGATGCAGAATGCGCGCGGCAAGACGATCGCCGCAGCCTGGAGCGCGCGCGCGAAGCCTGGCGCCACCGTCTCAATGCCCCTGACCTGGAAACAGATCCAGAAGGGCGTAAAGATTTCAGACTTCACTATTAAGAATGTGCCTGGACTGATCGCGAAGAGTGTCAACGCGTGGCCGGCGTTTTTTGAGAGCCGGCAGATTTTGAATTTGCCTTCCTAAGCCGGGCTCGGTCTGAAGTTCACGTTAACTTCGGCTTTTGTTTTTAAGCAGCCGGAAAGGCAGAGCCTTTCCGCACATCAGGTGGCAAGCCGCGGAGATCGAATTACAGCCTTGGCCTTGACTCTAAGCTTGAGTCAAGCAGCACGCTAACCCGCATTATTCATGAAAGCGGTTAAAGCGCAGTCCGCGGAGCGGACGACCGATAGTAGCCCAGCACTTTAGTGCTGGGATCATCGGCAGAAAACAGGCCGAGCCCGTGAAACGGGCGACAGAAATGCACTCGCGATCACGCGATTAACCGAACAGTCTGTCGCCCGCTTTGCGGGCTGCAACTGACATAACGACCTGATCCCAGCGATGAATCGCTGGGCTATTTTCGTCCGTCCGCTTCGCGGACTCATGATGAAAACTTCATTCATGAATAATGCGCCCCGGCGCGCTGCTGAAAAATCAATGCGATCCACTAATCCACACGAAACAAGCACGAAGAAAGCGCTCGTTTCCTATTTCGTATGGATTCGTGGATCGTTCTACTGCCGGTTGCCGATGCACGCCAGTTTTTCAGCAGCTTGCTAGACCTTTTCCCGCACGATTAATAATGACTTCAGCCACCATCACACCGGCAGATATGGTTCCAGCCGCCAATTCGGATCGAGTCCCGCTATATTCCTGGTATGCGCTCGCCGTTCTCACCGTCGTGTACGTTCTTAACTTTCTTGACCGGACTTTGATCTACATCCTGTTCACTCCGATCAAAAAAGAAATGGCGTTCACGGATCTGCAGCTGGCCCTGCTGGGAAGCACGTCGTTTGTCATCTTCTATACGCTGCTGGGAATTCCGTTCGGACGTTTGGCGGATCGCACGACCAGAAAATATTTGATTGCCGGCGGGCTGGCGGTATGGAGTCTATTCTCCGGCTTGACAGGTTTTGCCAAAGGTTTCTGGACGATGTTCTTCTGCCGCCTGATGGTCGGCGTTGGAGAGGCGACGCTGGGACCGGCGGCGCTATCGCTGCTCAGTGATTACTTTCCGCCGCGCATGCGCGCGACGGTCCAGGGTGTTTACTCGTCCGGGATCGCAATCGGCAGCGGGCTCGCTTTCTTCCTGGGTGGTTGGATAGGGCAAAACTACGGATGGCGCTGGGCCTTCTACTTTTTGGGCTTTCCCGGATTACTGCTGGCAGTATTGGTTTTCTTTTTGAGAGAGCAACAGCGCGGGCGCACCGAAGTCCTGGCCGTACGCTTCACCGGCAAAGACTGGAGAATCCTCTTTCGATCCGTGCCGCTAAGATATCTCTACCTCGGCTATGGCCTGTTCGGTATCGCTTCGAACAATCTCGGTATCTGGGTTCCGTCCTTCTTTGTGCGGGTGCACGGCTTGAGCCTCGTCACGATCGGAACAGTGGCCGGCCTGCTCGCGATCATTGTTGGAGTACCGGTTACCATCCTGGGTGGTTACGTGTCCGACCGCTTCCGCCGCTTTGGCGCCGGCGGTCGGATGCTGTTCAGCACTTGCGCGGCTGTTGCCTCCATTCCGCTCTGGCTGGTGCTGCTGTATAGCAACAGCCCGCCGCTACTATTGGCTCTCAACTGCGCGCTGTTTGCTCTGGCGATATCGTGGCTGGGTCCCGCCGCTGCCGACGTTCATGACGTTGCCGGCCCTCACTTAAGAGGACTTGGCATCGGAATTTATTTTTCAACCGTGAACATCTTTGCTTACGGGATCGGTTCGCCCTTGATCGGAAAGCTAAACGATCTGTTGGGCGTGAGTAAGACTCCCGGGAACATGCGTTACGCTCTGTTGGTGTGTCCGATCGCCTGCGCGTTGAGCGCGATTCTGCTGTGGAAGGGAAGCCGCGCGCTCCAGGCGCAAAGATCCGCGGAGAGACTTAACGCCTCTTAGTTCATCCGCAGTGCAGCGGAGGATCGACAGCCCAAAGATGATGCGGTCAGTCCTGAAAAGTGATTGCGACCGCGTCTGATGTCGGATAGGCACTGCCTTAATTTCACGGCGTACAGAGTACCAACTTTAGTTGGGCACTTTGGTTCAGCAAGAGCCCGACTGAAGTCGGTACTCTGAACACCGCTGAAAAAGCGGGACACTACTTCGGATAGGTGCTCGTGCGGAAAGCCTGGCGCTGTCTCGCGCGAGGCAGTTTCCAGCTCGCCTCTACTGGCGGCGTAGCCGCAATCTTCATAAGATATCCCTGGCCGGAAAGGCAGGAGCCTTTCCGCGCATCAAACGGCATAGCAGCTCCTGTTTCGATTCACCTTATGCAACACATCGACTATCAAAGAATCAGCAAAGCCTTCCGTCATAAAGCCGATTGGACAGATGTTGAGCCCTTAACATTCACTCAAGAGGGAGCGGACCTCTACAACCTGGCATTCACCTCGACTAATGCTGGTCATCTTTTGGGCTGGTCCAATTACCTTTGCGACGAGCATGGCCTGCAGTTTGAAGGTGAACGAGTTGATGGTGAGATAGCTGACCACCTGATTGAAGAGAACATCCAGTTCAGATATCCGATGGTTCGCGAGAGCGGTTCGGGCCAAACACCGGATCGGCACGATCGAGCAATTGTCCTGTTGCACGGCCTTAACGAACGCAGCTTCAGCAAATACCTGCCCTGGGCTTACCAATTGTGGGCGGCGACGCGAACACCGGTAATGCTTTTTCCGCTAACCTTTCATGTGAATCGCGTACTGCCGGCATGGGCCAAAACTCAGCGCGAGATATTCGACCGGCGCAGTCAGCTGGCAGGCAACGAAGGCGCATACCGCTTCAATGCAGTGATGAGCGACCGGCTCGCCGCCCGGCCCGAGCGATTTTTCTGGGGAGGAGTGCAGTCTTATCTGGATCTCGTGGACCTGGCGCGGACAATTAGATCGGGCAAGCATCCTCACTTCACACGCGACGCCCGGATAGACTTGTTCGGCTTTTCAGCGGGAGGTTACCTCAGCCTCCTCCTGATGTTGGAAAATCCCGAGGACCTTTTCAAGGATAGTCTAGCCATAGTCTTCGCGTCGGGAGTACCCACGAGAGATCTAAACCTACTGTCGCCTTACATCCTCGATCTCGCTGCCGAGATCGCCATGATGAGATTGTATGTGAAGAATATCGAGACTCTGGCGAACGCCAGGATGCAGCACTGGTTCGAAGCCCACGGCGAGGGCCGATGGATGAAGGCCTTATCAGGATTAAGGGCTGACCGAACGCGTTTGGAAACACGCTTGAAACAAGTTTCCGGTCGCCTGCTGGGAATCACCAATCTCAACGACGACGTCATGCCGACGGGTTCGATGCTTAACACTCTGCAGGGTCTGAACCGTGATACTGGCGTGGAGGTGGCGGAATTTGAGATGGGCGCGCACGAGAGTCCTTTTGTCTGCGCCAACCACGAAGAACCGCCGCGCAGATTCATCACTGATTTCCTGGACGAGGAGCGCTATGGCGCGGTGTTCGAGAAGTTCATCGAGAAGGCGGCAGCGCATTTTAAAGTCCCAGCATCAGCTAACAACCGAACGGCCTGACCCGCGCGCCGGAATATGAGCGGCTCTGCCGCTTGATGTGCGGATAGGCTCTGCCTTTCCGGCAAACCCGAATCTGATCTTGAGGCTGCGCCTCAATCCTTCCGAGGCGTAGCCTCGAAAATAATCATCCGACACGGAAAGCCATAGGCTTTCCGCACATCAGACGGCAGAGCCGTTAGTCGAAGGCGACGGAATCACGTCGCGTCCGAAGCGTGTTGTGGAAGCCTTCAGTCTCTCGATAAGGCTTCTATTAGTCACTCGTCCAGAATTACCAGGCCAACTTTAATCGCATAGCGGACCAGGCTGGCAATATCGTGCAGATCTAAACGGTTCATCAACTCTGCCCGATGGGCCTCGACCGTCTTAGGGCTGATGTTCAGCGTCAGAGCAATAGTCTTCATCGAACCGCCTTCCGCGATTAAGCGCAAGACTTCAAGCTGGCGCGGAGTTAGACGTTCGAGCACAGGGCCGTCCGCACTCTTGCCCGGGACGCGATCATTAATGACTGCCGGCAGTCTGAAATAAGTTTTGCCGCCGGCGACGGTCTCTATCGCGTGTCGAAGTTCAGAGGCTGAACTATTTTTTACCAGGTAACCTGCCGCGCCTGAAACCTGAGCTCGCGACACGTACTCCTCGTTCGGGTGCATCGAAAGAATGATCACCTGTACCTTGGGAAACTTGTCGGTGATACAAGCGGTAGCCTGCAGACCGTTTAGATTCGGCATTGCAATATCCATCAAGACGACGTCCGGTTGATGCTCCTCGATCAAACTCAGGGCTTCGTGACCGTCGCCGGCTTCGGCAACGACTTGGATTTCCGAGACGCGATCGAGCAATGATCGGATTCCGCTCCGCACCAGGGGATGATCGTCTGCCAGCAAGACCCTGATTGACTTTGCACCGCTAACTTCTTCGCTGTTCATGCCGCTTCACCTAGAATCATTCTTACCATCTGTGTCAGATCACCGGCCGCAAAAGGTTTTTGAATAAAGAGCACGTCGACATTCGTTAGGCCGTCACGGGCAATGAAATCGTCGGTATAGCCTGACATGTAAAGCACTCGCACTTCGGGACGCGATTGGACTAATCGCTCGGCCAGCGCGGGCCCGCTCATGCCCGGCATGGCGACATCGGTAATCAACAGGGGAATGCGCCCTGGGTGGCTCTGAGATTTCAACAGTGCTTCGGGACCGTTCGCCGCCACCAGTACCTGATAGCCGCTGCCCTCCAATATTTCGCGGATTAAATCGCGGACAATCTGCTCATCTTCGGCCAAAAGAATAGTTTCCCTACCTTGAGGGTTTTCACACTCAACACTTCGCTTGTACAATTGCGCTCCTTCATCCAGCCGGGTCTCATAGAAAAGTTCCAAACGTTCCCCCTTTAGTCCACTCAAAAGAAATCTATTCTTGTGCAGACCTATCCGCTCGTTCAGGATATACAGGAAGAGTTCAAGTGAGTATCAGGGAAACTTTGATTCTTTTGTCAGGGAATGGCTGAGAGGCTTGTAGGTATTAGCATTACAAAAAGGTCGATCGCCGCCCCGGATCGCTGCCCCGGATCGCCGCCGCCGGGAGCGCAGGCATCCTGCCTGCGGTTCGCCGGCATCCCTGCCGGCCCTTAATGAAGAGCGCGCAGGATGCGCGCGAACCGCCGACAGGATGTCGGCGCTCCTTAGCTGTCCACTCTCCTCAATCGACCAGTTTGTTCTGAATGGCGTAGCGGGTGAGTTCGGCGCTGGTCTTCATCTGCAGCTTTTGCAAAATGCGGGCGCGGTAGGTGCTGATGGTTTTATCGCTCAACGAGAGTATGCCGGCTATTTCGGTGACTGTTTTTCCGGAACCGATTAACTTGATTACTTCCAACTCGCGGTTCGAGAGATCTTCGTGAGGCGGACGGTCAGTGCCCCTTTCAATATCGAATACGAGTTTATTCGCGAGCGCCGGACTAACGTACCTTCCGCCCTTGATAACCGTCTTTATGGCATGGAGCAACTCTGCTCGCGGGCTATCTTTGGTGATGTAACCGGCGGCGCCTCCTTTGAATGCTCGACGTGCGTAGTGCTCTTCGGCATGCATGCTGAGAATCAGGACGGGAAGTCTGGGGCGAATCTGTTTTAAATCCTTCAATGCTTCCAGCCCGCTTCTGCCGCCCAGTGAGAGATCGAGAACTGCAACGTCCCACTCCTCGTCGCGCGCCAGGTCGAGCGCTTCGGCGGCAGTTCCCGCCTGGCCAAAGGTGACAGCGCCGGGCTGCTCATCAAGCATCTTCCTTATGCCGTCCCGGACAATTTCGTGATCGTCAACGATGAGGATTCGCGTCATGGAGGCTACTCACATTAATCGGAGGTTGGGTCGGTGTGAACAACTGGTACTCGTATAGTAACCGTCGTACCTTTCCCTTCGGTCCCGCTTATTTCAATCTTGCCACCAATCAAGTGAGCACGTTCACGCATCCCCAGGATACCAAGTGAAAATTCACCGAGTTTCTCATCCTCCGTGATTCCTCTACCGTTGTCTCTGATGGTCAAGACTAACGCGTCGGCCTCGTCAGCTGTGGTCACTTCAACCGTCGTGGCCTGTGCATGACGGAGGACATTCGTCAAAGCCTCCTGAAAAATCCGAAACACTGTTACTGACTGCTTCTGATTTAGATTAACGTCGTCGATAGGCCAATCGCAATGAATCACGACCCCCGTCCGATCCATGAACTGTCGCGCCTGCCATCTAATTGCCGCCACCAATCCGAGGTCGTCAAGGACACTGGGGCGCAACTCGGAAGCGATTCTTCTGAGAGTATCAATCGTCGTGTTGGTCAGTCCCACCATGGCTGTTATTTTCTCTTGCAGATTAGGGGACAGGCTTGCTGATTCTGACAAAAGTTTCTCTATCCCCTCCAGATCCCATTTAAGACTAGTCAAGGCGGAGCCAAGCTCATCGTGAATTTCGCGAGCGATGCGGGTACTTTCCTCCTCACGCGCCGATTGCAGACTGGCTGAGAGCGCGCGCAACTGTTCGGATGTCGTCCTGAGACGCTCTTCCGCCCGCTCGCGTTCTACAATCTGTCTTTTCAGTTCTTCGTTCGCTTGCGCCAGCTCTCTGGTTCTTTCAAGGATTCGTTGCTCCAGCCCTTCATTGAGTCTCTTTACTTCGGCCTTGGCTTGGATGAGCTCCGGAGTTTCAAGCACCTCCCATTCTCCCTGCCGTCTGGCGATGGCAAACTGATGCGTGCGCACCACGTCAAAGATGTGTTCACCTCCGATCGAACTCAGCGGGTAAGTGCAGGACGCGAGTGTGCGTTCGTTTGGAAACAGTTTGTCGAGTTCGGCTTCAAACGTGCGAAGCTCTTGCGGTCCCGCATCGCGCAGCCAGGCGGGACTTCCGTTCACTCTCATTCCGGCATAGCCTCTGGCCAATGCTTCATCAAGTTTTTGTCTGAATCGACCCGCGACTGTGGCCGGATCAAAAGTGCGTCCCCTGAGAAACCAATCATCGTGGCCGACAACCTCGATGCTTCTCTCGGCCACATACCGATCCAGGTCGGGCAAAGCATCTCGCAGGGCACTCGTTGCTTCCTGCACGGTCAGCAGCTCGGAATTCGAAATCACCCAGAGACAGAACTCCTGGTTTTCCAATCCGGTCTTGAAATAGGGAATCAGGACGTCCAGCAGGTCTTGTTTCGTCTCGTAGAAATAACAGAAGTGTGCGCCCCATGGGAGGTCGCCGACGACGCTGATGCCAGTCTTCCGCAGTTCTGTTGGCATGATCTTAACCTCCAACGATTCTGGGTATCGAGGCAGTTGGAGAGCTGTGACTAAAGAACCTTTCGCCCGGGTGTCCGTGGTTTTCTGAGACTCTGGGTAGTCCCAGCAGGGGCGGCTGAACTACCACGGATTGCGCCTACTATAGGCCTGTCTTGAGCTGTTTGTCGATAAGCTTTTAAAGGGCGATATCGCAAAGCTTAAGAAAGAACTGAAGCTACTGGGTCAAAGAATTGTGTCGCCACAGTTATCAGCACATGCGTCGTAAGGACCTCAGAATGGTTGCGTCAACGGTTCTTGTTTGTTTCGTGAGCCATGAGCGATGGAACCATACTCGATACCGCCTCCTTGCGCACCAAGCCAGATCAAAGAGGCAGTGCCATCTCGTCTCCGCGACGTTGACCGCCGGGCCAACGTTCTTTTCTGCATCCTCGTACGAATCATTCCGATACATGCCGACAAATAAATCCAACCGCAGTTCAGGCAAACCAGAAATTTGTGACAGCTTACGGACTGCCGGTATGACAAGCGTGACGGCACAGTCATTGCTCAGGCTACTTTTCGTTCAATCGCCTGATCATCGTTCTTCTTAGCGCCTTCGGTATCCGCTTGCGCCTTTGGGTGAAGCAAAGTCGAGAATGAATTTCGCGCAAGGCGCAGAGTAGATCGAAATGCGCAAGAGTTAGTAAAACGAAAAGGGGTTTAGTGAGATCAAGCATGGCTTTATTGGCAGGTTCAGCACCGAAGTCCGGTCCATCCGACGATCTAAGTGTGGACGGAACAAGTCATCGCGAAACGGACCAGCGCGTTCGAGGGCCAATGAAGGAGTACACAATTCTCCTGGTCGAGGATGCAGCCGATGTTCGGACCATGATGCGAGTCATGCTCGAGACGCGCGGGTTCACGGTTAAAGAGGCCGCGGACGGGTTAGAAGCTATCGAGGTTGTGCGCCGCGAGATACCGGACGCAATTCTCCTTGATATGAGCTTGCCCAGGGCCGATGGGTATCAAACGGCGCGGCTTATTCGCCAGCTGCCGGGGTGCAAAGACTTGCCGATCATCGCGTGCACTGCTTACAACCAATGGGAGTGGCGCGCGAAATCTATCTCCGCCGGCTGTACAGCGTTTGTGCCGAAGCCGGTGGACTTCGACCAGTTGAACGCTCTGCTGCTGCGACTCCTGACTGCTTGAGTCCAATGTACCTCATCCATTTACTACTGCCGTTACACGATAACAATAAGCAGAAGTTTCCGTCCGCTTACTTCGATCGAGTCCGCGCGGAGTTGACTGATCGTTTTGGCGGCGTAACTGCCTTCCTTCGTTCTCCGGCAGTCGGGTTGTGGAAAGAAGATAACGAAGAGGTCAGTCGTGACGAGGTTGTGATGTTCGAAGTCATGTCTGCTGAACTCGACCGGGCGTGGTGGAGCGACTATCGGACAGAGTTGCGAGAGAGATTCCAACAAGAGGAACTGCTGGTTTGGGCTGAGAGCGTTACCAAACTCTAGACCGGACGCTGACATGGCCTTGAAAGATTAGTACTTCGTCATGTAAAGAAACGTTAAGGACGTTCGCCGTGATCGGTGCCCACTGGTTAGTTCCATGGCACTCCGGTTGCCCTAGCCCTCCATACCTAAAACAATCGCTGCATTCTGTTTTGAATGAATGCAGCGCGACTCGGAGGATATCGGTTTTCGGACTCGAAAGGCGATTGGTTTTGATAGGCAGATGGAACTGGTCCATAAAGTATGCACGGGGTCGTTTCTAATTCACCGGCGTTTAAAGGACCAACTTCAGTTGGGCCCTTCTGCTTGGTGCTGCTGAGTTAAAGCCCGACTGAAGTCGGTACTCTGAGCACCGCTTATGAAACCAGGACATTACTATGCAGGATCCCTTTATTGATCTGGCCGCGTTCGACGAAGAGTCGGGGCTGGTTAACGCCATTATCGATACTCCGAAGGGTAGCCGGAACAAGTTCAAGTACGACACTCGATCGCGAATCTTCCGGCTGGGCGGCGCGCTTCCCTTAGGGTCAGTTTTCCCTTTCGATTTTGGCTATGTCCCCTCGACGAAGGGTGATGACGGTGATCCAGTCGACATTTTAATCCTGATGGACGAGCCGGCGTTCCCAGGTTGTCTAGTGCCGGCAAAGTTAATCGGCGTTATTGAAGCCGAACAGACAGAGGACAACGAAACGACTCGGAACGACAGACTGATCGCGGTGGCGGCGGATTCTCGGAATCATACTCACGTACGCTTCCTCGGTGATCTGAACAGCAATCTGATTCACGAGATTGAACGGTTTTTCATCTCGTACAACGAGACGAAGGGGAAGACCTTTGAAATACTCGGCCGCTTCGGTCCGGACCGCGCGACGGCGCTGATCGAGAAGGCGAGCAGAGACCGCCGAAGCTCGCGTCGCCGATCAACCAAAGCCGCGAGGAAAGCGAAGTCGAAGCGGTAGAAACTCAGCGTGCCGATCTCCTTCTTGATCCGCGCGTCGATTTATTAAAGCCATTGCGCGCCACCGTCATTGGGAGCGTGAGCCGCCAGTATGAATAGGGAAGGACCGCCCAAATCTCAATCGCAAGAGAAGCCCGTGAGTAAGGACGGTTCTGCCGATCAGCTTACTCGGCAAAATGTCGAGGCGATCCTTAAATCGGAGAAAGCTCTTAAGGAGGAGCGAACGCGGTCCGATGTTGTTGCCGAAGCTATCGCCAAATTCTGCGGTAGCGTGACGTTCGCCTGGGTTCAGGTCGTTTGGTTTGGTCTCTGGATTCTCATTAACGTAATGCCGGGGATCAAACACTTCGATCCTTTCCCATTTAGCTTCCTCACGTTTGTCATTTCACTTGAGGCGATCTTCCTGGCTATCTTCATTTTGATAAGTCGGAATCAGGACAGGAAAATTAGTGAAAGACGAAGTCATCTTGCTTTGCAGATTAACCTGCTCAGCGAACAAGAGAACACTAAGCTGATAGGTATGTTGCAGGCCATAGCCGCCAGGGTCGGCGCCGATCTAAGCCATGATCCGCATCTGCAGGCATTAAGTGAAGTGACCGAACCGGAAAAACTGCTCGACCAAATCGAAGAGCACGAAAAGAAATGAAGAAAGGGACCTCACTATGAAACGCATTGGCATTATCTTCGTCAGCCTTCTAGTGTCGTCCGGTTGCGTGGTCGTCGCGGGATATAGCAGTGAGCGGGGATGGTTCGTGTGGCCTGGAACTATCGTGATCTTCATTGTCGGCGTCGTCTTACTTCTCCTTTTCAAACGACGCAAATGACGAAGCCGGCGGTTATCCTTATCCCCGCAGTGACGGGCATGTGTCAGAAGCCCGACCGTGAGGGAGGGCCACGCTCGCAGACACCCTCTATTCAAGAAAACTGGCGACGAAGGGTTGTGTTGGTCCCAACAGGCGACTGCCTCGAACCTGGCCCTTGCTTACGCGCGGGCTTCAGACACACTCTCTGCGCAAATCGAAATTGCTGATGCAAAACCTTGCATCTGGCAAATAGGTTCATTAGCATAAGAGCCCTAAAGCTAATCAGCATTCGGATCTTCAGGTTGCGTCTCGCTCGCCTTCGAGCGTCCAGGATGGGGGGCATATGAAAACAGTTCGAGAGATTTTGGCGGCTAAGGGCGGAGAGGTCTGGTCTATCTCGCCGGACGCGACAGTATTCGATGCGCTCAAAGAAATGGCCGACAACGACGTCGGCGCCCTGGTCGTGCTTGACGGAGAAAAAGTGGCGGGCGTCCTGTCGGAAAGGGACTACGCCAGAAAAGTAATTCTGCACGGAAGGTCCTCAAAGGATCTTCAAGTCAAAGAGATCATGAGTTCAAAGGTCTACTTCGTTAATCCTGAACAGAACATAGAAGACTGTATGGCCCTGTTCACAAACAAACGCGTGCGACACCTTCCTGTCATGGAGAGCAACAAACTGACCGGCATCATTTCGATTGGTGACGTCGTCAAAGCGACCATAGCCGAGCACGAGTACACCATCAAGCATCTCGAGAATTACATCACTGGCGGACTTAGTTAAGCCGGCTCCGTACAGTGTCAATCTTCGATTGATTGCCATAGCCTCAGGCCCCATCGCTACCGTCCCGGTACGACGCCAGCCCTTCCAGCGAAGTTTCCGCAGGTTAGGACCCTGCGGTGAGACCAGGTACCACTACCAACAATCGCGATGCTACAGAATGCCTCAATCCCATCTGCGACAAGATCGGAAGGAGATAAGATGTCCGACATTCAGGCCCTCACCTCCAAAGTCCAGCAACTAGGAAGTTCGGCTAGTCTATGGAATCGGCTCGCGCTTTGGGCCGTCGCGGCAACTGCGATTGTGGCCGCGATGTATTTTGTCTTTTCATTGGTAGCCAGCAGAAAGAATACGGCGCTACAGACCGCGCAGGCGGAGCTTGACCACGCGAAAGACAGCCAGCTTGCAGGGGATCTCAAGGATAAAGAGGTTGCGATCTCTGCGGCTGACCAGAAAGCAGCGAGCGCAAAACAGGAAACCGCACGGTTAACAAAAGAGGCGGAGCAGGCAAAGTCAGAACGAACAGAAGCGGATAAGCAGATCGCGATCGCAAAAGCAGACGCCGCTAGGGCAAAAGAGGGAATGGCGAACGCCGACGCGCGATCATTGGAGGCGCAACGCCGAGCCGCCGAAGCGAGTACTAAAGCTGAGTCATTTCGACTTGATATCGCAAAGGCCAATGAAAGAGCCGCAGAGGCCAATCGGATCGCAGAAGAAGAAAAGCTTGCTCGCGTCAGAATTGAACAACGACTCGCAGATCGCGCTATTACGAAAGCAGACGCAGCACGGATAGCCGAGCGGATTGGACCGTACAAGGGTCGTGTCTTCCAAGTGGTCACGTTTTGGGATGATCGCGAGCCGTTGGCAACTGCACAGAGACTGGCCGATGTTCTTGTCGCGGCAGGCTGGAAACTAGACCAGCCGAAAGAGTGGCAGGGATTACTTGGCGGCCTCAGCGGAATACAGGTTTTCTTCCATCCAGAGGCATCAGCAGAAGCAAAACGGGCAGCGGAGGCTCTAGTATCCGCACTCAATGCGGTAGGACTCTCCGCGATAGTCAAGCAGCAAAACGATCCCGGACACCCAACCGAAAAAATCCATATCAACGTGGGAACTAAGCCGTGACTCCAAAATTAGCGGAATCCAAAATGTACTACTACGCGAGACCACATTCCCCCCTTGTTTTCGTGAGGCTCCGTGGCGTATAGTCGATCTCGAGGAAGTCCTGACTTAGTTCAGCTTCCAATTCATTTGACGGCCCTAACAGCTGTCAGTCTTAGCTCCTCTCTTAATCCGAAAGTACTGCCCCGGCTTTCTTATCTTGAGGTCGAAATGAGCCTTTCAATCAAGGTCCTTCCGTCTCAATCCGTTTCAGCTTAACTGAAATCCGACAATGGAAACCGCATTGGCCACGCCTGCCGAGTCACAATTAAACAGCCGCTCATCGATGCTGGAGCCCGACGCGATCCTGCAAAACCGGTACAGGATTGTCCGGCAGCTGGGTCGGGGCGGAATGGGCGCCGTGTATGAAGCAGTCGACTTGCGTCTGGATGCTATCGTTGCCCTGAAGGAAACGTTCTCTGTCGACGAACGTCTGCGCCGGCAGTTTGAGCAGGAGGCACGCCTACTCGCTCAACTGCATCACCCGGCACTGCCGCGAGTCAGCGACTATTTCACCGAGGGTGATCGGGCCTTCCTGGTAATGCAGTTCATTTCAGGCTCGGACCTGGCTGAGATCATTTCTGATCAGCCGGGACCCTTTCCCCGAAGTCAGGTCATCGCCTGGGCCGATCAGTTGCTCGACGCCCTTATCTATCTGCACACGCGCGATCGGCAGATCATTCACCGCGACATCAAACCTCATAATCTGAAAGTTACCGCGAACGGCCAAATCGCTTTGCTTGATTTTGGACTGGCAAAGGCACAGACGACGGATCTCTCCGGGAACAACACTTCAAACAGCATCTTCGGATACACGCGCCGTTATTCTCCGCTGGAACAGATCCAGGATCAGGGGACTACGCCGCAGAGCGATATCTATGCGCTTGGCGCGACGCTGTATCATTTGTTAACGGGCGTTAAGCCTCCCGATGCTCTGGCCCGCGCGGCGGCGATGGCCAATTCAAGATCAGATCTGCTGATACCTGCGAATGAGGTTCATCGCGCCGTCGGTTCCGAGATAGCGGCAATCTTACGCCGGGCCATGGCGATAAACGCAGAGGATCGGTATCCGACGGCCAATGAATTTCGCGGGGCGCTGGCAAGAGTTGGTCGCAGTGAAGCATTGGTGTCGAGAGTGTTTCCTGATCCGCCGCGTTCGCAAAGGATGGGGGACACAACCGTCAACACAGTGGTTGTAAAGAAGGCAGCCTCGTCCGCCGTCGATCCATTCGGTTCGTATTCGATCCTCAAGCCCGCCGAAACAGCTTGGGTGGCTCCGAGGACAAATCGTCTTACCAGCTGGATCGCGGTCTCATTGATCTGCGTGATCGTTGCCGGGTTCGGAACAATGTATGGTTTCGGCAGCTGGATGGATCCGAAGACACCGGCGCTCGATTTTGCCAGGACTAATTCCCGGACGGCCGCGACCGGGAGCGGCGTCGCGCGTCAAAGTGGATCTGACTCGCACAGCAAGGTTTCAGGATCAAGCTCAAGCACAGGTTTGCCTGCTGCAGCTGTAGAACCGAACCGCAAGGGCGAGACGCAAAAGCGACGCGCCAGTCGCCCGGACAACGCGCGCTCACAACCGGTCGGTGCTAAACCACCGCACTTTTCGATCACTCCTTAGGATCAAAGATTAGCTAGTCGCTCGGTCTGCTTGTGACACGCGTATCTCGCGCGGGTTAAGTAACGGACTCCGCTGCCACGTATTGGAACACCTTGAGACAATCGGGCCACCTACTGCTGGGAGCGCGGGCGCCCTCGCCCGTTCAGCGCTTGGAAGCCAGGCTCCGAATGACCGGAGCCTCGACTTCGAAATCGAACCAGTACGCCGAATAACGTTCGCCTTACCAGGATTTCCTTGACCTGCATTGCGTCTTCGGAAAGAATCGCACCAGTGTTCTTTTCCCTGGGTGGATATCGCTGAAATCACGTTATCGCGGTCGCTGCCTACCTATTCCCAACATGGAGGCCCATCATGGTTGCTACAGATCCCATCAAGCTGGCTCAGGAAACTGTCGGAGCGGATACAGGCACAGATTATGTAATCGACCCAACCGCGCACGCCGATGAATTCAAAGTGAAGGCGCCCGCACTCTCGGCCGTCCTCCGTTCGAGCGGCGTTAGTGTGGCTGCGAAGCGATACAAAGAGCGTGATTCGGATGCCAACCTTTCTCAGGTCGAATTCAAGCGAGTATTTAACCGGTCGAATGTAACGGTGCTGATTACGGCAATTCTGATTGCTCTCGTTCTGGCGACAGGAATCATTGCCTCCGGCCAGGGAGACAAGGTTGCAAAGACTCTGCTGATCTTCCTGGGCGTCGCCAGCGTCCTTACGGGTTCCTTGGCAGCTTATGATCTGAACACACTACGTCAGGGCAAGTTGCTGGGAGTCTGGATGTCGAACCGGGCGCTCGCCGAAACCGCGCGCCTCGAATACTTCAACATCATTGCCAGGTCTTCCGTTGCCGATGGCGCGGGCGATACTCAGGTTGACCTGCTGAAGCTCGAATACTTTCGGCGGTTTCAGTTGGACGTTCAGCGAAATTATTATCGCCGGCGATCGATAGAAAACCTGAAGGACGCGAAACGAATACTAGCCTACAGTGGGATTGCGATTGCCGGAGCAGCAGTGGTAACCGGCCTGGCGGCTTTTCTCGGTCTGATCAATACGAAGTTCGCCGCCTTCGCCTCGTTGGGCACGGCCTTTACTGCTTTGACTTCCTTTGCCGCGGCGAATGAGAGCGTTTATCAAAACCAACGGAACGCCGAGCGTTACCAGCGTACCGGAGAGGCGCTTGAAGGCATTGCCTCGTCACTTGATGACGTTCGAACAGCGGTGCAGGCCGCAGGCGCGGAGCCGCTGATGGGCTTCATCGAAGCCGTCCATGAGCAGTTGTCGCTTGAACATCGGCAATGGCTCGGGCAACAGACGGAAGGCGAAAATGCTTTTACGCGGCTGCAAGATACTCTGACGAAGATTTCTACGCGGCCCTCCGGAAAATCCGCGAGCGGCGGGTAGCCTTAGACCGCCCCACAACTAAGATGGGTGAGAAGGCGTTGATCTCGACGTATCCAGGGCAACAGCCCACGCTCTTCGCTGACCAGTGACTTGCGCCTTCCCAAAGGCCTTTGCTAAGATTCGTCTTCGTAATCGATACGACTGGTGAGTCAAGACTCGCCTGATTCGAATTTTTGATAGGATGCTCCAGAAGACCTTCGTCATGAATCGCTGCACAACACGATTCAGTTTTTTGATTGCCGGGCTTGCCTTGTAGGCCGGCGGCGAAGGCGCTCCTATCGAATCCGATCATTTGGTTTAGTAAACCTTGAATAGCAGATTGTTGAGTCGGTAGGAGAGGGAGGATCCATATTCCTTCCGCGGCTCCGCCGCCTGATGTGCGGAAAGCCGTCCTGGCCCCGGGGCCGAATGTTTATAGCTCCGAAGGCATCCGAGAATTTCATTAGCTCCTTTTAGGAGCGCAATGTGAAAGGACAATTTCGCTCCTAAAGGAGCGAAGGATCAATCTCGGTCTGATGGCTATAAACATCTCGCTCCTAACGGAGCAAAACCAATCAGCCGGTCCAGATCACGGAAGAGGTTGAGCTGAACTACAGCGTTTCAAGTAAGCGATGAGCGACATCAACGTACAACTCAAAGACGGCACGGCCGCGCAGGTTCCTGAATCGGCGACGGTGGCTGAGGCTTTGAAGAAGCTCGATCGCGACCTGGCGAAGCAGGCCCTGGCGGCCCGCGTTAACGGCCGCGAAGTCGATCTGATGTCCACGCTCGACGCGCCGGCCAACGGGGACGCGCTAAAGATCGAACCGGTGCTGCCGCAAACTTTGGAAGGCCTGGATGTTCTCCGTCATTCGACCGCTCACCTACTCGCCGCTGCCGTACTCGATCTGTTTCCCGGAACCAAGCTGGGGATTGGCCCGGCTCTGCTGGAAGATCCGCGCTATGGTTTCTTCTACGATGTGATTGCGCCTCGCCCATTAACCGAAGCTGACCTGCCGGTGATCGAAAAGCGCATGCGCGACATTGCCAAGCGCAACATGCCATACCGCCGTGATGAGATTTCCAAGGCTGAAGCCCTGCGAATTTTTGCCGAGCGCGAAGAACCCCTGAAGTGCGAACTGATCGATGAAAAGGCCGGCGAGGTCGTCAGCGTTTATTACATTGACGGTTCACCGTTCATCGATTTCTGTCTCGGGCCGCACGTGCCGAACACAAACCGTCTGCGCGCCTTCAAGGTCCTGTCGCTGGCAGGAGCCTACTGGAAAGGCGACGCCGAAAATCCTCAGATGCAGCGCATCTATGGAACGGCTTTCTTTTCGCCCGAAGAACTCGATGCATGGTTGAAGCAACGCGAAGAAGCGGAGAAGCGGGATCATCGCCGGCTTGGTCGCGAGCTCGACCTGTACTCGATTCAGGAGGAGTACGGCCAGGGTCTGGTGCTCTGGCATCCCAAAGGCGGAATGATTCGCAAGCAGATGGAGGACTATCTGCGCGAGCAGCTCGAGCAGCGCGGATACGGGTTGGTCTTCACGCCGCACATTGCCAAGCGAGAGCTGTGGCAGGTGAGCGGCCATGAAGAGAACTATGCAGACGTGATGTTCGCGCCCACGGAATTGGAAGGGACCGAGTTCAGGCTCAAACCCATGAACTGCCCATTCCATATCGGCATCTACAGTTCGACGCAGAGATCGTATCGGGACCTGCCGTTAAGATATGCCGAACTCGGCGCCTGCTATCGCGCGGAGTTATCAGGAACGCTGCACGGCCTGATGCGCGTGCGCGGTTTTACCCAGGACGATGCGCACATTTTCTGCACGCCCGAGACGGTGCGCAGTGAAATCATAAACTGTATTGAGTTTGCGTTCGCGCTGTTGGGTGCTTTCGGTTTCGACGAATTCAAAATCGAACTGTCCGTCAGGGGAAGCGATTCAACCAAGAAGTATCTCGGTTCCGACGAGAACTGGGAACGCGGAGAGCAGGCCCTGGTTGATGCTTTGAAGGAACAAAACCTTCCATACGAACGGATGGAAGACGAAGCCGCTTTCTATGGTCCGAAGATCGATATCAAGGTCAAGGATTCAATTGGCCGGCTATGGCAATTGACGACGGTGCAGTTTGATTTCAATCTGCCGCAGCGCTTCCAACTCGAGTACATCGGCGACGACAACAAGCCGCATCAACCGATCATGATTCATCGCGCGTTGTTTGGCTCAATGGAACGGTTTTTTGGCGTCCTGATTGAGCATTACGCCGGAGCGTTTCCACTGTGGCTGGCGCCGGTGCAGGTTGCTGTGCTGCCGATTACGGATCGGATCAATGATTATGCCGGGCAGGTCGCACAGGATTTGCGAGCGTCGGGCTTGCGGGCGGAGGTCAACACCCGCAGCGACAAGATTGGCGCCAAGATTCGGGACGCGCAGATGCAAAAGGTCCCGTTCATGCTGGTGCTGGGCGACCGCGAGCTGGAGGAAAACAAAGTCGCGGTTCGCGAGAGATTGAAAGGCGACATCGGCGCGATGTCGCTCAGGGAATTCAAGGAGATGGCGCAGCGGTTAGTTGCGACGCGCGCGCTTACGAATACATAGCTTAGGGGCACAGACTTCAGTCTGTGTATAACGAATAGAACAGCTACAGACCGAAAGTCTGTGCTACTACCGAGGAGGTGCAGCAATAGCTACAGGTTTTAGAGGCCGCGGCCGCCCTGACTTTCGTCGCGCGCCGGTCATCCGCATTAACGAGCGTATTCGCGTACCACAGGTCCGCGTGGTTGCCGAAGACGGCGAGGAGTTCGGAGTCATGGACACGCGCGACGCGATTCGTGCCGCGCGCGAAAAAGGCATGGACCTGGTCGAGGTCGCGCCGAACGCCGAGCCGCCGGTGTGCAAAATCATCGATTACGGCAAGTATCAGTACCTGGCGAAAAAGAAGGCGAACGAAGCCAAGAAGAAACAAGTCGTCATCACCGTCAAGGAAGTAAAGTTTCGTCCCGGCACTGACGAGCACGACTATGCATATCGCATGAAGCATGCGCGCGAGTGGCTCACCGAAGGCGACAAGGTCAAAGCGACGATCTGGTTCCGCGGCCGCGAAATGACGCACCGAGAATTGGGCGCGCGAATTCTTGAAAAGCTCGAGAAGGATTTGGCGGACATTAGCGAAGTTGAGATGCGCCCTCGCATGGAGGGCAACCAGATGTTCACCATCTTTGGACCGAAAAGACATAAGGGCAGCCCCAAGCAGGAACGTCCGCCTGCGGCTCCGGGCCAGGGTGGACAAAACAGGCCGCTGCCGGCGACGCCCAGAGCTCCGGCAGCAACGGCCCCACCGGCAAGTGCGCCGGCGCCGGCTACACCTGCCCCAGCAGCGCCTGCATCAGCAGTGCCTCCACCGGTGGCGCCTGCGCCAGTGGCGCCTGAAGCAGCACCGGCAACTCCGGAGGGCCCAGGCTCTTCGGGAGAGAATCAACCGAGCTGACCTGAAGACCGAGTTGGCCGGAGGATTGAAATTTGTGATCTGAAATTTGAAATTGCAGATCCGGAGATTAGAGATTTGAAATTTGAAAGGGAGCAATTATGCCAAAACTAAAAACACATAAAGGAGCGGCCAAGCGTTTCCGCGTTACGGCCACGGGCAAGATCAAACGTGGCCACTCGCACGCGCGCCACATCCTGACCAAGAAGACGAATAAGCGAAAGCGGTATTTGGACGTAGATGTTCTGGTTGCGAAGGGCGACCTCGAACGGGTCAGACGGATGCTTCCCTACGGAAGAGACTAAAAGAGTGGCACAGACTTCAGTCTGTGAACTCGCTGTCGAAATCACAGACTGAAGTCTGTGTCACAGTTCAAGGAGAGTAATTATGCCGAGAGCAAAAAGAGGAAATAAACGCCTGGAACGGCGCAAGAAAATTCTGAAGTTAGCCAAGGGCTATCGTGGTACCAAATCGAAGCTTTATAGATCAGCCAAAGAATCAGTTGAGCGTGGGTTGAACTTTGCTTACACCGGACGCAAGTTGAAGAAGCGTGACTTTCGTTCGCTTTGGATCGTCCGCATTGGCGCCGCAGCGCGTCTTAATGGACTGAACTATTCGCAGTTCATGCATGGCTTGAAACTGGCGGGAATCGAACTCGACCGAAAGATACTTGCCGACTTTGCCGCCAAGCAACCGGAAGCTTTTACTGAACTTGCAACGCAGGCCAAGACAGCTTTAGAGAGTAAGCCGCAAGTGCAAGCGGCCGCGTGAGCTGGTCAATCTCTGGAGGAATTGGATGAAAACGCATTTGCCAAATCGGCACTCGATCTCGAAACTATTGGCCGGCTTCTGTCTTGTGTTGGCTGCACCGCTGGGCCTAACCGCACAAAGTACGGGCGTCGCAGTGAAACCTCCGACGGTGGACCAGTTTGTGGGTAAATATAAGGGAACCGCAAAATCGGCGGGCGGCAAAGTGGATCTGAGGATCGAAATCAAGGCGAACGGCAGTGAACTGTTTGGCTCCTTCTTTGAGCCTCGCGGCGGCGAACAGGTTTTCTCCCCAACTCGTTTGGCCGACGGCAGGCTCAGGCTCAGACTTGGGGCTGCGGGTGCTCCGGAAATGCTTGTTCTGCAAATACACGATGGCAAGTTGGTTGGTGAGTGGCAGGTGGGCAAAGAAACACGGGCCGTGGAATTTGAGCGGCTGCCTGCGGTAGCGGAACCAGCTGTCGTTCCGGTGGCGAAAGCAGCCGAGCCCTCTGAAGCCCAACTTCTGACTGGGGAGTGGGAAGCCGCGGCCGATGCTCAAGGTCAGACATTTCCGTTTACGCTGGTGCTCAAGGTAGATGGCGAAAAGGTGACGGGTACCAGTAGTTCACAGTTGGGCGAGTCGACGATCTCATCCGGGACTTGGAAAGACGGGAAGCTGGCTGTGATCCTCGAAGGCGGGAGTGGTCAGATAGCGCTGGTAGGCGCGCTGGTCGACGGGAAGCTTGCCGGCGATTACGATTACGCCGGCCAGTTGCAGGGCAAGTGGGTCGCTGCCAAAAAGAAACCTTAGCGCGTTCGAGAGCGGGGTTGCCGCGCCAATATTAATCAACTCTAGCACCTCACTTCAGCGATGTGACAAAGCAACAACCAAAGATATTTCGGTGTTCAGCCCCTGTCTTGTTTTCGTTTGGCTTCGTGGATCGTCCGGCGCGGCCAGAAGATCGATCCACGAATCACACGAAACGGAACGAACAAATGACCGGGGTATCCGTAGAGTCGCGGCAATCCGCCCCGGCTTAACGAGCCATGTAAGATTAGCCTCAGCTTGTCCAGCAGCATCGACAAACTGAAGTTCGTCGCACAGTGACAAAACAGAGCTGCCTCTCTTCTTTCCGCTTAGATTAATCTTGCGCTCCCGAGTAGTAAGTCGGATAATCACCCAGACTTTGCCGCCGGCATACGGAGAGACGACTGATGGTATCGAATGGACTCGAAAAGTTTTCGCACCTCGAAGACAAGATCTATCGCACGATCGAATTGACCAAGACCCTGCGTCAGGAAAAGGACGACCTCGAGCGCCAGCTGGCGACGGTTCGTAATCTTGGCGGCGACCGGCAGGAACTTGTAAACCAGATCGAGCGGCTGCTGGCCGAGCGCGAAGCGATTAGAGTTAAGGTGCAGAACATGCTCGATGCCGTGGCCGCAACCGATCCTGAAATCGCGGAGGCACTACGCGGATGAGCGCAGACAGCTTTGACGTCGACCGGAACACTGACGCGGCCGCGTCGCCAACCATCAAGGTTGAAATCTACGATCAGGCCTACACGGTCCGCTCTGATGGCGACCCTGACTATCTTAAAGAGCTGGCCGAGTATGTCGATCAGCGCATGCGCGAGATCTCTTCCGGCACTCTCACGGTGGATTCCCGAAAGGTGGCCATTCTCGCCGCTCTTTACATCGCCGACGAATTACACCAACTGAGAAAGCTGCATGATCAGGCGGACGAGCAACTGGCAACGCGTAGCTCTGAGTGCTCAGAAATGCTTGACCGGCTGCTGAAGGTTCCTCGCAGTCTTACCCGTCCTGCAACTTCCTCCTGAACGCCCTAAGGGGCGTATAAGGAGCGCGGGCATCCTGCCCGCACAGCGTGCGCAGCACGCTCATCTACTTATATTCACACTCGGGCGGGCAGGATGCCCGCGCTCGGTTTGAGACTCTGATCAATACCCTCCCTTACGGTCGGGCTTCTGACACGTGAACTTAAGACGATCCACGAAATTACGCGAACAATACTGGCGGTTTCTTGTGATTTCGTGGATCGCTTTATCTCTCTGGGTTGTCGCTGAAAGTGAGTTGTCACTTAGTCTAGAGACCACTAACAATCCTGTCCCGCCTTGTGTTAATATCCGTCCGGCAGAGGGAAGGTTCTGCCGGGTTCGTCACCGGGCAAAGATGATTGAGCCAACGTCGTTGAAAAGGGAGACCGACGGCGCGCGCTAGTGCATTTCTTCATCGTTAAGAAAGGCCGACAGCGAGCGACGAAAAAAAGGTCACCCACCTGTTAACTCAGGTTCAATTACGGCTCTGGAACGGCTGGGCGGTTTTCCCTCCTGCTATTTTTTTGGTAGCGCAAGTTGTTCACTTGCGATCGCGCAAGCTGACAGCGGGCGCTATTTTGCTTTCATGAAACTTTTATTGATTGGTGATGTGGTGGGTAAGCCCGGTCGAGTGGCCCTCCTCGATCGCCTGCAGGACCTCAAAGAACAGCATGCCATCGACTTCACCGTGATGAATGCCGAGAATGTCGCGGGTGGATTTTCGATCACCGCGGCGATTGCCGAACATCTCTTCTCGTCCGGGGTAGACGTAATGACTTCAGGCAATCACATCTTTGACAAGCACGAAGTCATCGACTACATCGACAAGCAGCCACGGCTGCTGCGTCCGGCAAACTATCCGCCGCACACTCCCGGGAAGGGAATCTGGGTTGGTGAAGTTAAGGGTGTGCAGGTGGCCGTGATGAATTTTCTCGGCCGCGTGTTCATGCAGCCGGCCGATGATCCTTTCCGCATCGCGAACGAATTGATCGCCACCCTCTCTGACGACGTCAAAGTTCGCATCGTGGACATGCACGCGGAAGCAACCTCGGAAAAAATGGCGATGGGCTGGTTTCTCGACGGCCGCGTCTCGGCGGTCGTAGGCACGCATACGCACGTCCAGACGGCCGACGAGCGGATTCTGCACGAAGGCACCGCATATCTGACTGACCTGGGAATGACGGGCAGCTATGGTGGAGTAATTGGGATGAAGAAGGGCGACATCATCAACCGTTTCACCTCGCCCATTCATCGCAAGCCGGATCATTCTCGTAGCGAAGTCCGGATTTGCGGCGCGATCGTGGATGTAGATGAAGAGACGGGGCGAGCACGATCAATCGAGCGGCTCAATCTAAGTCACGAGCAATAGCTTAGTGTCTGTCCTATCTAGAGTTCTTACCGTGTTCTGATAAAAAGATCCACGAAACACACGAAACCGGAATGCTTTGTTCGTTCAGTTTCGTGTGATTTCGTGGATCGCTCTCGTTGGAGCAGAAGGCGGTAAGCGTTACAGCGGCGGCTCATCCTCCGGCACCGGCTCTCCCGCAAGATCGTTCTCGGTCGGAGGCGCCAGCAGCATCTCCGCAAATCCTGGCGGCATTGAACGCACGCGGCCGTTGCTATCGGTGACTACGTGACCAGTCTCTCCCTCGGCGATGACGACCGCGTCCGACTCCCGGACAATTTCATAACCAAAGCGCAAAGACCTTCGCCGTAGTTCGGTAATGTGAGTTCTTACGATTAGGACGTCGTCGTAATACGCTGGAGCTTTATAGCGGCAATAACTTTCAGCAACCACCAGAAAAGCGTTTTCGTTCTCTTCCATTTCGCGATAAGAGAATCCCCGGGCGCGGCAGAATTCGGTGCGGCCAATTTCGAACCAGACGAGATAGTTTGAGTGATACACCACTCCCATCTTGTCAGTCTCGGCATAGCGGACGCGCAGCAAAGCCTCGTGCCACTCGTTCCTATCATCTTGTTCGTTCGGATTCATCATTTAAGAGTTTCCGCGATCCGTGCTCCGTTAAGAGCCTAGCATGAACCAAGAAGCTGTGTCAGAAGCCCGACCGTAAGGGAGGGCAACCCTCGCACTGAATCCTCCCTTGCAGCAATACAATTCCAAGCCAATCTTCTTGAATCAAGGAGTGCCTGCATGTTGCCCTCCCTTACGGTCGGGCTTCTGACTCCGGAACTTACTTCAAGAAACTAGTCGAGAGTTAGCTTCATGTTCTGTATTCAGGCTAAACTGATTTCGTTTTAGCGGACTATAAGAGCGAAATATCTGGAAGTCAAAGCAAATTCGGTGCGTGGGATAAAGTTATGATGCTGATTTTGGTGGCCCTCTGATCGTGGTGCTTTGTGGGGTACTGGTTTCGTGATATAAGCGCGGCACCGACGCTGTGGACGTCTTTTCTTACTTTTTAGGAAGCTGAGGAGGTAAACGTCAATGACTGATGATGGCGAGCATTTGATTGATTTTGCTGATTACCTGAAAGATTTGACTGGAGTCAGCGTCGCTGACCACGAAGCTGAGGTACTGTTGCTTACCTGCATGGACTTCCGCTTTTTTGAACGGATCGCAAAGTATATGGAACGCAAGGGCCTCGCGGGAAAGTATGATCATGTGATTCTCGCGGGGGCGGCGCTGGGAGCTGTCGTGGATCAGAAGCCGTGCTGGCATGAGACGTTTTTTGATCACCTCGGACTCGCCAGAAAGCTCCACAGCATCAAGGGGGTTATTGTTCTCGAGCACCGAGACTGCGGCGCGTATTCTGAGAGGGGATTCTCATTGCTGATGCCGGGCTTTTCCATGAAAGAGGAGCGGGGGGTCCATTTTGAGCAGGTTGAAAAACTCAAGCTTAAGATCCCAACTGACCTCCGTTTTGGGGCGTGTCTCTTGAACGCGCCCAAGGAAACTGATGCTTTGACGTACGATCAACTTATATGAGGAGCAGCGCTGGGTGGCGCGCAGCACCACACCGTTGCCTCACTGCCCAAATTCGTTAGATAGAGCGCGAATGTCCCGGTCCGCCTGAGCGCGCTGCGCGAACAGGCCCCGGGAAGTACGGAGTAGATGTCAAAACAAATTCGCCTGACAGCGCTGGCTACCATTGTTCTTTCCTTCGCCGGACTGTTTCACCCGCCGACAAGTTCGTCACAACAGAGCCCTCAGGCAACAACCACGAGCGCACGCAACGCCGCGCTCATAGCCGCCACCAAAGACGTCCTCAAAGAGACGAGCGAGATTCGCCAACTCGCAATCCTGCGCCCGGTCCAGAGCTCGACTCAATCGCGGCCTGAGATCGAGCGCATGATCATGAAGAACCTCGATGAAGAAACGACTCCGGCCCAGCTGCATGCGGCTGAGGTGACTTTGAAGCGGCTCGGCCTGGCGCCCGCCGACTTTCAATATCGCGCCCTGATGGTGCGCGTCTTGTCAGAGCAGGTGGCCGGCTATTACGAACCGAAGACCGGCGAATTTCATTTGGCCGACTGGATCGATCTCGACGGGCAGCGGCCCATCATGGCGCACGAACTGACGCACGCGCTTCAGGATCAGCACTTCAACCTGCGCCGGTTCGAGCATTGGCCCAAAGGCAACTCCGACAGCGAGCTGGCCGCGCACGCTTTGATCGAAGGCGATGCCACGCTGACGATGGCGCTTTATGTCGCCCACAATCCTCTGCGCGCGCTGGCGTTTCTGAAGTCGATGGGAACGATGGGCTTGGCCTCACAGGAACTCGAGAAAGCTCCGCGCGCTCTGCGCGAGACCTTGTTGTTTCCTTACCAGCAGGGAACTGATTGGACCAGGAACTTATATAAGCGGGCCGGTTGGGATCGCGTCTCCAGGGCTTTCACCGAGTTGCCGCAATCGACTGAACAGATCCTGCATCCCGAAAAATATTTTGCGCATGAAGCACCAGTGAAAGTGACGCTGCCCGACATTACGAACCTGCTGAATGCCGGGAGCACATCTCGGAGCGCGGGCATCCTGCCCGCATTGAGCGCGAAGCGCGAACAATTCGTCAGTACGAACCGCTCCAGCGAACTCGGCCGCGTCGAAATGAGGTCAGTACCACCTGCGTTAGCGGGTGGGTCATTTACTCAAGCTGGTTGGAAACGGGTCGACTCCGACGTCCAGGGCGAGTGGGGCTTCTATCTAATCCTCGATCAATTCCTCAAGGCTCCGATCGAATCACGCCGAGCTGCAGCGGGTTGGGGCGGCGATCGCTACGCCATCTATGAAGGCCCAAAAGGCGAAGTCTTATTTGCGTCACTCTCGACCTGGGACACCGAGAACGATGCTAGCGAATTCTTTGACGCTTACGTGAAGCGCACCGAGCTCCGCTATCCCGAAGCGACGCCCGCCACACCCAACCTTCCATCCTCAACACCCTCGAAAACTTTCCGTACTTCCGAAGGCATAGTCATCGTCGAACTCAGGGGAAATCGCGTGGTCGTACTAGAAGGCTTTCCGAATCATATCAGTGGAAAGTCAGTGCTAAAGGCCCTTTGGTCCGAACCGTCCCTATGAGGCTGTTGAAAAACCAATGCGATCCACGAACTCACACGAAACAAGCCCGAAGAAGATATTCAATTGGCCTGTTTTCGTGTAATTCGTGGATCGTTCTGCCGCCGCTGACCGAGGCCCACAGTTGGGGCGAATGATGCTCTTGCTTGTTTGGCGCGATAGTTAGGAGTGCGCGAGGTGGCAGTCTACAGCCCTTCTCCACGAAGACTCCAGTTCGCTGTGAGTCCCTGGGCTGCTAGAAAATTTCGAACCTGTTCGACGGCATTGACCTTCAATTGATTGGCTACTTCCGGATTGGGATCGTCCCAAACCTTATGCATGAACAAGCGCTCTACCTCCCATCGATCAAGCTCCATGTTAGATAGCCCAACTGCTTATGATGGAATTAAGAAGCCCACACCTGGATGCAGAGCCGAAAGTGAACTGTCCATGGTTGCGAGTTTAGCCCCGCGACGCCGAGCCAATTCCGCCAGCCAGGCATCAGTCACCTGCGTCAAACCAACCAATCCTCCGTAGGGGACTTCCTGGTAACTGAACCCGTCACTCCAGAAAACATGATCAGGCATTTGATGAATAGCTTCCAGCACAGACCAGGCTGCGGCCGCACTAGTATCTTCCGCGAGTTTCATGTGAACACGCAACAGCGTGCCCTCAGTGATCGCACAAGTCGCAAAAGGTTCTGATTGCGAGTCGAACCACCGGCGGGCCCGTTCATGAAAAACGTGAGTGTCAATCGCCAAGGCGACCAGTATGTTACCGTCTAACAACCACATTGGCTGATGGGTCTGCTTCAGAATCTATTTGGCTAACGTCTGCGGAAGTGAAAGGCCGCCGACCTTTTGAGATGGGAAATCCACGACGGCTGCGGGAGCCCGAGGTCGAGTATGTTGACGGCGGAATCTGCTGGCGCAAACGCTCAGCGAGAAAGCGAAGCAACTCCTCTTTCTGCTCGGGCGGGAGCAACTCAGCGGCAGCTTCAATGTCGTCAAGACTTTTCATGGCAACGAAAGATAGCATGGCCGTCTGGCGTCAACCAAGCAAATCCCAGTATTCGCTCGATGCGGCGAGTCACTACGTTGACGGTCTTGATCCTGGACGACCTTGAGCTCTGACCTTGAAATTGCCGCAACTCGATCACCTGTGATATTTTTCCCTCAGAAATAATCAATCTAACAAGTTAGTGATTAGTAGTTCGTCGTCGGTTGGGACTCCGCATGGCTGAGACAGAGCCTGATGTTGCGCCAGCTTCGGGATTCAAGGTGCGACCGCTTTCCCGGGTCGTTGGGGGAGGGGCGTCCCTGAAAGAGCCGGAGAAGGCAGTAGGCAGTAGGCAGGGGGCAGAAGGCGGGACTTCGGACACTGCCGGCGAGCCGAAATCACGAGTGCCTAGTGCGCTCAGAGCGGACGGGACGTCCGCGCTCCCAGGGAAGCGTTCTCGTTTGCGCGAGTTGACCGATGGTCTGCGTGAGGTCGAAGACAGACTCCGCACCGGCGGCGGGCCTGAAAAGATCGCCAAGCAGCACAAGGCGCGCAAGCTCACCGCGCGTGAGCGAATTGATCTCCTCCTCGATAAAGACAGCTACAAACAGGAAATTGGTTTGCTGGTCGCTTACGATCAGTACGACGGCGGTGCGCCGGCGGCGGGTGTGGTCACGACCATTGGCAGAGTCGACGACCGCGAAGTAGTCGTGGTCGCGAACGACGCGACGGTGAAGGCCGGGTCTTGGTGGCCTGAGACGATTAAGAAAATTCTGCGCGCGCAGGAGATTGCGATGCGCTCTCACGTGCCGATCATTTACCTGGTTGATTCGGCGGGTGTGAATCTTCCTTATCAGGGCGGCGTTTTTCCCGGTCAGTTCGGCGCGTCAAGGATCTTCTATTACAACTCGATCATGCGGCGGTATTTGAAAGTTCCACAGATTGCCGCGGTGATGGGGCCGTGCATCGCGGGCGGCGCGTACCTGCCGGCGCTCTCAGACATCATCATCATGGTCGAAGGCACTTCGTTCATGGGTCTGGGTGGCGCCAACCTGGTGAAGGGCGCAACTGGCCAAACGATTGACAACGAAACTCTCGGCGGCGCCCGGACTCATAATGAACTTTCGGGCGTGGCCCATTATCGGGTCCAGGACGATGAAGAGTGCATCGTCAAGATTCGCGAGTTTGTTTCCGAGTTACCATCGAAAACCCAGTGCCCAGTCTCGATCACCGAAAGCGTACCGAGCAAGGCCCCTCTCGAGAAAATCTACGACATTATTCCTGAAGATCATCGGCAGCCTTACAACATGCGCGAGCTGCTGGATTGCGTACTCGACCGGGGACATCTGGACGAGTTTCAAGCTGACTATGCGAAAGAGATCATCACCGGTCATGCCCGCATACGCGGGATTCAGGTCGGCGTGATTGCCAACAACCGCGGCATGTTTCGCGACCCGGCGGGTGGTGCGCCAAAATTTGGCGGTATCATCTATACCGAATCGGCTGAGAAAGTTGCCTACTTCATCGACACCTGCAATCGACATCAGACGCCGCTCTTGTTCGTGCAGGACGTGTCCGGATTCATGGTCGGCTCGGAAGCAGAGCACTCGGGAATAATTCGCGCGGGCGCGCGTTTTGTCGAAGCGATGGCGACCGCTCTAGTACCCAAGATTGTGTTGACGGTCAATCACGCATCGGGCGCAGGCTATTACGCAATGGCGGGGCAGGGCTTCGATCCGGATTTCATTTTCAGTTGGCCCAGCGGCCGCATGGGTGTGATGGAAGGCGATTCCGCCGTGCAGGCAGTCTTTGGCAGCGAACTCGAGAGATTGAAAAAGAGCGGACAGGATCCGACTCCTGAACTCGAGTTGGAGATGAAGAATGTGCGTCAAACTTATGAAAGGGATCTGGACGCGAAGTATGCGGCAGCCCGTGGGTTTGTCGACGCGGTGATCGCTCCGGAAGAGACCAGGGACGCACTGGAACTTGCATTACTGGTAAGTTTGAATTATTCAGGTCCGCACCTGGGACAGTTTGTATTGCCCGCGGTTTTGGCGTAAGAGTATCCGCGGCCTACATAATTCGCAGAGAGAAGTTTCACCTAGGGCGCGCAGGCGCATAGAAACCAACAAAGGAGAACACTCGTGAGAAAGAGCACCATCTATCTTTTTGTTCTGGGACTAGCCGTGGTCGCAATGACGGCGCTGGCCGGCGCGGGACTGGTAGTATCCGCGCAGAACTCGAACTCGTCGACGACCATGGCTCCCATGGCTGCTAATACCAACACCGCTGCTAAGCGGAAGCCGCGTCGACACAAGGCCAGACGTAAGCCCGCGGCCGATGCAGCGACTGATGCGGCCGCCGCGACCGACGCCAGCACGCCCGCAATGGCGATGACGCCCAAGAAGACCAAGACCGGGCGTTGCGATCCGACGCAGCAGGAGCAAACCGATCTTTCCGGCACGTATACGGGCAAGATCAAGCATGGCGACGAGGCTGCTCAGGATGCGACGCTGACCATCACAGGCAATAACTTTACGCTCGCGTCCGGCTCAGACACGCGTTCGGGCCGCGTCACGGCGACCACAACATGTGGATACACCGCGGCCACTTTCATGATGGGTGATCTAACGCCGCCACCACCGAGCCCGAATCCGCCCAAGGCGCTTCCGGCAATGTCGCTGCGCGCTAAGAAAGTCGGCGACAGCTTAACGCTGACGAGCGTACCCGGTGAGCCGCAGAAGGTTTGGTTCAGTACCGGCGGCGCGATGAAGATGAAGCCACGGAGACATAAGGCGAAAGCCAAAGCCAAGACAGGAACGACACCGCCGCCGCCGGCGAAGATGAAGATGTAGTCTCAGTCCGGCGTATTGAACGGGGACACGGGGGACGCAGCGAGACAGAATTGAATGAGTTTCGCGATCGCTTAGTCGATCGCCAATCTGTCCGTGTTGGTCTTCCCGTGTCTTCTTCTGTAAACAAACCTTTTGATTAGTTTAGAGGCGGGTTACCGCCCACCCGGCGTGGGTATTGAGGAATGGCGGGCAGTAGCCCGCTTCTAAACAAGGCATAGATGAAAGAAAAAATTCGTATTGCGGCCGGTCAGGGATTCTGGGGCGACTTGCCTGATGCCCCCGTGCGCCAGGTGGAAGGTGGGCCCATCGATTATCTAATGCTCGACTATCTGGCCGAGGTCACCATGTCGATCATGCAGAAGCAGAAGGCGCGGGATCCCAATGCCGGTTACGCGCGCGATTTTGTCTCGCTGATGAAGCAGATTCTGCCGGTTTGTGTCGAGCGGAACATCAGGGTCACTGCGAATGCCGGTGGAGTTAATGTTGCAGGGTGCGCGGCCGCTGTTCGCGACGTGGCCCGGGAACTTGGACTCTCGGGCAAGTTGAAGATTGGGATCGTTACCGGTGACGACATAATGGATCGGATTGACGATCTGCTCGCGCGCGGAATCGAGCTGCGCAACATGGACACCAATGAACCTGTGTCCACGGTGCGCGATCGGATTCAAAGTGCTAATGCTTACCTTGGAGCGTGGCCGATCGTCGAGGCGCTGAACCAGGGAGCTCAAATTGTAATCACCGGACGTTGTACCGATACGGGTTTGACGCTGGCGCCGATGATTCATGAATTCGGTTGGGCCGAAAATGATTGGAACCGTCTAGCGGCTGGAACCATTGCGGGTCACATCATTGAATGCGGCGCGCAATGCACTGGCGGTAACTGCCAATACGAATGGCGCAGCATTCCCAACCTCGCCAATGTGGGATTTCCCATCGTCGAGGCGGCGCCCGACGGGACCTTCGTCGTAACTAAACACGAACGCACGGGTGGTTGGGTGATCATTCCTTCGGTCAAAGAACAGTTAGTTTACGAGATGGGCGATCCGCATTCCTACATTACGCCGGACTGCATCGCGGACTTCACTACCGTTCAGCTCGAGTACGAAGGTCGCGATCGTGTTCGTGTCTTCGGAATCGAAGGACGGCCGGCAACCGACACTCTCAAAGTCTCAATAAGTTATTCAGCGGGCTACAAAGCTGTGGGCACTCTGGTCTACTCGTGGCCGGATGCTTATGACAAGGCATGGGCCGCGGATAGGATTCTGCGGGCCCGTCTGGATCGGCTGGGGTTGAAGTTCGATCAAATCCTGACGGAGTTTGTCGGCGCGAATGCCACGCATGGGCCGTTGGCTGGTGAACCCTCGCCTGACTTGCCGGAAGTTCAATTGCGCGTCGGCGTGCGCGGCGACGATCGCAAAGCGATTGAAAGATTCACTAAGGAGATCGCACCGCTGATTCTTACCGGGCCACCGGGTGTAACCGGTTTTGCGGGCGGGCGGCCAAAGGTCGAGGAGATTGTTGCTTACTGGCCGGCGCTGATTCCGAAAGAGGAGATCGAGTCGCGGGTTGAGATTATCGTGGTGTGAGGGATTCCCATCTCCCTTGGGAGGGCGCTAATATATTTGACGCATCACGATCCAGGCCGCGGGCATCCGCACAACGCCGCAGGCGTTCGTCAATTCCAGCCCAGGGCAGCGCCCTGGGAAGAGATGGGGCAAAGTCAGTGAACTCTGAAAGAGTTCGCAAGGCAGACCCCGCAATCAGCTTTCTGAATGCGCCGACTGGGGAGCGATGCAGCGGTCGCCCTTGGCATTGCGCCGACGCGAACTCTTTCAGAGTTCCTAGATCAAGGAAAATCCAAAGCCCAGGGCGTTGCCCTGGGCTGCGATTCGCGAGCGCCTTCGGCGCTATTGACCGTCGCCGGAAAGCTTCTTGATGCGCCAAATATGATGTTGCCTCTGGGAGACGGGCCAGGGGAGAGGGTGCGAAGCTTAACGTCCAGGGCTTCATTTATCGTCAGTCGTGTTGCCTGGGACAACGTTCAAATCAAAGGCGGTAGTCGCTTAAGCCCTCACCCCAGCCCTCTCCCAAAGGAAGAGGGAGCAGGAAAGTGAAGATGAAGATTCAACTAATAAAACTTGCTCATGCGCGTTCCGGCGATAAAGGCGACACAGCTAACATCGGCTTGATCGCTTTGCGTGATGATCTCTATCCGTTGCTGGTTCGCGAAGTGACTGCGGAGCGGGTCAGGGAACACTTCCAGGGAATCTGCAAGGGTGAAGTCGAGCGATTTGAGTTGCCGAATCTCGGCGCTTTGAATTTTCTGCTGCACGAAAGTCTCGGCGGGGGCGGCACGCTATCTCTGATGACCGACGCGCAAGGGAAGACTTTTTCCACGGCGCTTCTGCGTATGAAAATTGACGTTACTGACGACGAGGTGACGAGTCTCGGCCTGTAACGTTGATCCCATCCCGCCGGTCTGTGTGATCATTATGAAGCCTGAGCACGAGCTGGCTATCAAGCATGGTTTCGCATCAGTCGGTGATATTCGTCTGCACTATGTGGAATGCGGGGCGGGGAACGATCTGGTAATTCTCCTGCACGGCTTTCCGGAATTTTGGTATTCGTGGCGACATCAGTTGCCCGTGCTCGGCCGGCATCATCACGTCATCGCGCCGGACATGCGCGGATATAATCTCAGCGACAAACCTGCACGTGTTGAGGACTACAGGATCGATTTGCTTGTCGCAGATGTGGTCGGCCTGATTCACTATTTCGGCAAAGACAAGGCTGCTATTGTGGCCCACGATTGGGGAGCGGGCGTCGCCTGGGCACTCGCTCAAAGACATCCTGAACTGGTCTCTAAACTCGTGGCCATGCAGGTGCCTCCTCCGGCAGCCTGGCGAGCTAACATGACTTTCCGCCAAATGCTACACAGTTGGTACATGCTTTTTTTCCAGTTGCCCCGTCTGCCTGAAACCGTCTTGAAGGCGAATAATTTCGCCATGCTCGAAAAGATGTTTAAGGAGACGACGGCCAGGAGCGATGTATTTACGGATGAGGACCTCGAAGTTTATAAGGAAGCACTACGTCAGCCCGGCGCATTGACCGCGGGCATTAACTATTACCGGGCGAATGTCTTTAAGACGCTGTTCCCCAGCAAAGTTGAGACGCCCACCCGTGGCCGGATTCGAGTTCCGACGTTATTCATATATGGTGAGAAGGACCATGCCGTTCTGCCGGCAACCGTGCGCGACGTCGGCAGATTCGTCGACGCACCGTATTCCGAACTCAGAATTCCTGACAGCGCTCATTGGGTGCAGAATGAAGCGGTCGTAGAAGTCAACGAAGCTCTGGTTCGCTTTCTGGCGGACTAGGTCGGCGAAACGGCAACTGCGTTTAGGCTGATTGCAGCTCCACTAAGATTTATTGCTAGTGTGATGATGCGGGGTGCGATTGCATTGGACCCATTGCAGTTGGGATATTGAGCGGTGCAGTTGCCGTGGAATTGATCGCAAATGCATTCAGCAGGACTGCACCAGCAATCGATACAAAAGCACATGCCATCGACTCTAATGCGGTTGCAACCTGGGCTAATCCCTGTATCTAAATTCGGCAATAAATCGTGGTCGAAGAGTAACGTCATGATCCCGCTCGCTACCGCTCGCGGTTCTGTACAGTGCTACAGTCCGCGCAGACTTCCTGGCTCGACTTTTGGTGCAAAGCCAGTTGAGACGTAACTTGGATTAGAGACAGAATCAAGAAAAGTAATGACCCAGACCCCAACAATTCTCTATTCAGTTGAAAGCAGGATCGCGCGGGTCACTTTGAACCGGCCTGAGAAGCGAAACGCGCTCAATGATGAACTGATTGCCGGCTTGAAAGCTGCTCTGCGCCGCGCCGACAGCGAAGACGTCCGCGTGGTGCTTATTTCAGGCGCCGGGTCGGATTTCTGTTCGGGCGCGGACTTGGAAGCATTGCAAGAGATTTCGACTGCGACCGTGGCTGAGAATCTCGAGGACGCGCGATCTTTGATGGAGCTCTTCCTCTTGATTAGGGCAGTGAAGGCGCCAGTGATTTCGGCGGTGCACGGTCGTGCTTTGGCCGGGGGATGCGGGCTGGCACTCGCATGCGACATGGTCGTGGCGTCGCGCTCGGCGCGGTTTGGCTTCCCGGAAGTCAGGATCGGATTTGTGCCGGCGATGGTGTCGGCTATCCTGCGAAGAAATACATCTGAGAAGAGGGCGTTCGAGCTGTTAACTTTGGGAACTGAGATCGACGCCGATCAAGCCGCGGCCTACGGCCTGGTGAACAGAGTTCTTGATGATGAGGCCTTCGAAGACGAGCTGGATGTCTTTGCACATCAATTCGAGCGAGTCAGCAGCGAGGCGGTTAGCTTGTCCAAGCGCCTTTTTTATGAAGGCGAGGCGATGACATTCAAAGATGGGCTGGAGTGCGGCGTCGACACGAATGTAATTGCGCGCATGAGCAAAGACTGTCAGGACGGAGTGCGCCGGTTCTTAAACAAGGAAAAGAAAAGCTAGTGCCTACGCGGGCAATTGCGTAGCTTAGAATTAGGGTGCTGACACCTTTTGACTGCTGGTCCCGCTTCGCAGTGTCCTGACATGCGCTTTGATCTCGCCAGCATTGGCGGCGTTGGGCGACTTACGTAAATATTCGTCGAGTTCATCGGCGGCACGGCCCGCTTCACCCTTCAGTTCATAAAGCATACCGAGCGTGAGATGATCCGCTTTCATCTTTCCCTTACTCAGGTCAGCGGCTTTGGCCAAAGCTTCATCCGCTTTGACCAACAATGGCTTAGTATCATTAATAGAGTTTCCCGCAGCGACGATTGCTGAGGCCTGATGGATTAAGGTCGTGCCCCGCATTAAGCAATTCAACGGGTTGGTGGGATTGATTCGTTCAGCTTCGGCGAAGACGGCTACAGCGACCTGATAGTTTCTCTGTTGCAGCATGATCAGTCCGAACGATTGATAGAGACGTTCATCGTTTGCATTGATCTCTCTTGCTCGATCGAGTTCCGCGATGGCTTGGTCAAAGCGCCCCGCCTTAAGAAAATGATTTCCCAGGGCCAGATGCGCTTCGAAGTAAGGGGGAAAGATCCGTAGCGCGGCCTGGATTTCCCCGAGCGCTTCCCTTTGCTTGCCCGCCTGTTCGAACCTCTGTCCACGTGCCAGCGCCTGAGCGGCCGGCTTCGGAACGTCTTGTGCGAATGCACCCACAACCGCGGCCCGCCGAATCGGGTTTCCGCGGAGGGGTTGTAACTGGATGTCCTGAGTGAAAAGTTGAGGCGCCGAGCCAAACGCCATGACTTCGGCATAAACGGTCGTCTTCGCAAAGTTCTGATCGTCGCCATCGGCCGTGACTTGATACGTTCCCCGGGCCAAACCAGTAAAGGAAAAACGGCCGCTCAAATCAGTAAACGTTTCGTAGATGCGACGGCCGTCGAACGTAAGTGTGACTCTGACGGGGCCCTGGGGCTGGAGACCGTCTGGCGCAACGACCTTTCCCTGAAGCGTGTGAACGTTTTGCGCCAAGAGACCGAAAGCGCAGGTGAGAATCAAGAGCAGAGCTTGAATAAGAGTGGTTTTGCGTACGAGCATTGACGACGCAGCCACCGCCGCGAAGTGGCGACATGAAAGAGCGGGGCACGTAATCGAACGCCAGGGTCCTTTAGTGCCCCGCGGCTTGATGTCTTTGGCGCTAGAAGGTGAACCGTACGCCAAGCTGGGCCTGGAACGGTATCCCGAGTGGTTCAGAGAAACCCGTCGCGCCAAAGAAGTTTATCGGCTTGCCAAAGTCGGACGAACCGGTAACGTTCTGAAACTCTCTGCCGAAGTTCGCGGTGTTGAAAACGTTGAAGGCCTCAAAGAAGAGACCGAGTTTGCGCGTTTCGCCAAAGTTAAAAAATTTCGAAACGCGCAGGTTCAACTGCGAGAATCTGTCGCCCAGCTTTGTATTGGGTGGCAGCATGTGTTGATCGTTGCCGTCGCGCGAGTCTCGATTTTCAAAAGTCACGCCGTCCTTATTGATATCGCAGACGCAGCTTGGGAAAACGCTCCAATGACGCGGCGACCCCATCTGAAAAATAGGCGCAACCTGGAAGCCCCAGGGCAGATCAAAAATACCGGAAGCGACAAAGCGGTGTCGCTCGTCAGCATCCGTCGGCCCGAAGTCCTGGGCGGGGTCGAACTTGTTGAATTGATTTTGCGCCACGTTGCCGAAGTCGCCCGTCTGGCCAAACCAGGCGAGCGCCCGGGACAGAGTGTAATGCGCATTGAACTGAAACTTGTTCGCGTAACGGCGCTTGAATGAAATGGTGAGAGCGTCGTACCGGGAACGGCCGTCCGATTGCGCTACCGTAATTCGGGCAAAGGGGGAATCCGTTCCGAAGGCCGAGATCAATTCTGCTGAGTGCGCAGCAAACTGTGCCGCCAGCAGGCGCGGTGGATTAGCGCTTCCGCGTTGTGCGTTGATCAGCGGTCCAATGCGCGGGTTGATGTCCAGAGAGGTGAACTCATGCAGACCCAGGATGTGAACATAATCGAATTCCAGGGCCATGTTCCTCCCCAGCTCTTGCGCGTAGCCGAGGTTCCACTGTTGCGAGTAGGGCGACTGAAAGTACGGATCGAGCATTCGACCGCGTGTTCCGGGCAGGGGATTCTTGAGTGGTCGCGGTATCGCCGGCGGCGCCGAGTTCAGGCTCAGATTGTCCCCATCATTGAGAAAGGTAGCGTAGATCTCCGGGTTGGCTTGTTGCACCGCGAATAGCGGCACATTCAAAAAACTCTGATCGTAGTAGATCCCATAGCCGCCGCGGATGACCGAACGGGCGTTGCCTCTAAAGTCCCAGGCGAAGCCAATGCGCGGAGAAAAATTGTTCTTATCATCCTTAACGACCTGTGCAGCGTAGGGACTGCCGATAATCTTGAGAGCCTGATAGGCGCGATTTTCGGCGGCGTGTTTGTGATCCACAAAGCCGATGTCGACGTCGTAACGCACACCGGCGTTCAAGGTGAAACGCGGAGTAATCTTCCAGTCGTCCTGAAAATACCAGGCGAACTGTTTGGCGCCGCCCCGCAAATTGAAGGAAGGATCGCCACCCGACAGCAGGATGTCAGCCACAACCCCAAAGCCGAGAAGATCAGCCGCAGTACAGGTTGACGAGCCGACGAATGTGGAACAGGTAATTGGCCCCGGAAGAACTTGCGCAGTTTTGAAACCCTGCGGAAACTGGCCGGGGTTCTGCGCGATCTCGGCAGCGTTGAAATAAAAGTCGTACTCCGGCGCCGAGTTGAAGGCAAAGAGTCCGCCGAGAGTGGGTTCCCAAACAAAGTCACCGCCCAACTTGAATCCGTGGTTGCCGCGGTTGTGCGAAAGATCATCGCGAAACTGGTGCTTCTTTTGGATGGTCTGCTGAGGCACATTTCCATTACGGCCGACGGCAATGCCATTTGGAAAAACCAGGTTCGGCAATTCAGTCGTCGCCAGGATTTGATTGTCGAAGGTTGCATACTGATAGGTGAACTGGTTAACGGTCCGGGAGCTAGCTACCCACGTCTCGTTAGCCAGGAAACTGTAGAGCGTATTGAGCGTCTTGTTGCCGCCTGACAAATCCGTGCGAACGATCAAGAAGCCGGCTTGATCATTTAGTGCGTTGTTGTTTTGACCTGCAAACCGGGTGACCAAACTGTGTTTGGGCGAAAGCTTGAAGTCGCCTTTGATTGTATATTCCCAGTCATTGAAGGGCTGCGGAAGAAAGCGGACCGCTTTGTAACCGAGGGGTTCCAAAAAAGTAATCTCCGCCTGATCCGAACCAGGAACAATCGAGTTGCCTCGTTCGCGAGTCCGCTCGACGCTCCCGAAAATGAAGGCCTTGTCCTTCTTGATGGGCCCTCCGATTGAGCCGCCGAACTGTTGACGACTAAATGGAGGCTTGACCGCGTCACCGGCTGTGGGGAAGAGCCCTGGATTGGCCTTGGCCAACAAGGCCGGTGCGTTCGCGTTCAACTTCTCGTTGCGAAAGAAGCCGAAAGCTGAACCATGGATTTCGTTGGTTCCCGACTTTGACACGACGGACAAAAGCGCGCCGCCTGAGCGACCGTTTGCCGCCGAGAATCGTTGGGTCGAAAGCGCAAACTCCTGGATACCCTCCATGGAGAAGTTCTGAAGGATCCCGCCGACTGCGTTGTCCTTGTTGTCGCCGCCGTCAATCGTAATGTTGACGTTTCTTCCGGTAGAACCGCCAACCGAGAACGTCCCGACGCGCGCCTTGGTCGGGTCGAATGATGGAGCGAGCGTAACCCCCGGTATCAAGGTAGCGAGCGCGGCGAATGATCTGCCATTGACCGGCAGGTTTTCCATCTGGCGCTGATCGATTACCCCACTCACTTCTGTCTTGGTTGTTTCAACCAGCGCGGTGTTTTCGGTCGTGATAGTGACCTGTGCCGTGGCGCCTGCGGGCCTTAGTTCCGGATCAGCGGTGACGCGCGAGAGCACATTCACCGTTACTCGTTCCTGAACGAAGTTGGCAAAGCCCTGGGCCTGGACTTCCAACTTATAAGCACCCGGAACCAATTGGGATATCTCGTAAGTACCCTCGCTGCTGGTGACCGCCGTTCTAGTGGCGTTCGTGCCCAGGTTGGTTACCGTGACAGTGGCCCCTGGCACCACTGCGCCCTTCTCATCTTTGACGACGCCGGTTATCGTGCCGCTACTTGATGTTTGAGCCGAAGCGGCGATTGCAACTGAAGTAACTAGCAACGTCGCGCCTAAAAACAATCTTAACCATTGTGCGAATTTGATAGAGTTGCTCATCTCGTGGCCTCCTTGGGAAGTTAGTAAATTCAGCCAGCTTCGTCAGAACTTTCATTGGATACTGAAAGCCTGTTGAGCATTTGGGGATATCAAGACTCAGAGCGCAAGTGGCATGCCTTAGCGGACTTGAGAGTAGATGCGAAGTTTTGAGCGAGAAATTCGCTGCCAGCTAACAGCCGGGGTCTTTAGGAATCCGAAAAAATGAATAACTCCAAGAAAATTGGAAAGACTTACAGGTGCAGTGGGTCAGTCAAAGTGCAGTGGAAGCTCGGACGGTTGAGGCGAATCCTAAGTGAGTCTATTCGCGAGGTCGTACGTTTTCCCTGATGAACTTCGCGATGTCCTGAGTTGAGGTTCCGGGAAGAAATATTTCGGCAACGCCCTGTTCTTTGAGTTTCGCAATGTCTTCCTGCGGAACGATTCCACCGAGGATCACCAGAGTGTCCGTCATGCCTTGTTCGCGCAACAACGAGACGATCTTCGGGCAGAGAGTATTGTGGGCGCCGCTCAGGATCGACACGCCGACGGCGTCAACATCCTCCTGCAAAGCCGCCGCCGCGATCATCTCGGGTGTCTGTCGCAGGCCGGTGTAGATGACTTCCATGCCTGCGTCGCGCAAAGCGCGCGCGATAACTTTGGCGCCGCGATCATGACCATCGAGGCCGGGCTTGGCAACCAGAACACGAATCTTCTTTTCGCTCATTTGAGTTATCTTACTTGAAAACGCCGAGTGGGCCGTTGCTTTTGATGTAAGGGTGGAGTTCTGCGAAGCTGAAAAAATATTCACCGTTAGGTTGGAGGGCCCGGATGACGTGCGGAAACCCCGCGTCATAAAGAAAGGTGACGCCCTTATCGCTAATGGCAAAGTCGTCGAGGTTCCCGAGTTTGAATTCCAACTGGTGCAATTGATCCTTGACTGCACTTTTCTGATCGGCGTCAGAGTCCTTCTCCTCTTCAACAACCTTAACCAGTTCTTTGACCTCCACTTTCAGCTTTTCATTGGCCATCCTTGTAAGTGCCACCAACGATCCTTGGCTGAAAGCGTCGGCGGCTTTAATGACCCGACCGTTCTTGAGATTGATCAGAAAGTGTTTTCGCTGACTATCGGGATAGGCGCCCTCGGTTTCCTGAGTGAAGGTAATGTCCAGCAGATAGTTCTTGTTGTAGTCGACGTTGTAGTCGAAGCTGAGTAGCCCTGATTCCGTTCGATAGTTCGCCAGCGTCGAGTCGAAGACATTCTTCATGCTCAACGTATTTTGTAGCCGGCGCAGGGCGCTCGCGTCCGTGAGTCCCTTTACGATTGGGTAACGGACAGTCGCTCTCTTGCGCTCAGGAAAATCGCGCACAACCTTGCCGGTGCGGATGATCACCACCCGCCGCGGTTGAACTACGACATGATCCTGGGCGGCGACGTCTGCTGATAGGGCGAGCAGAGCGCCCACACTGATTAGCAGTATGAAGAGCCATTTTTGAATCCGGAGAGTATTCATGACGGGCTGAGGGGTGGGTCCTTTCGAGCTAGATCGCGGGCTCTTCGTATATCCCATAGACGTCGCGCAGTGCTGAACAAATTTCACCGAGGGTGGCGTAAGCGCGAACCGCTTCGATAGTGGCGGGCATCGTGTTATCGGCGCGTTGCGCGGCCTTTTTTAAGGAGTCGAGCGCCTTCTCGACCGCGCCCTTGTCACGTTTCGTGCGAGTTTGATCGAGACGCTCAAGTTGCCTCAGACGCACGGACTCGTCGATGACCAGAGTTGGGACTTCCTGCGGTTGGTCCTTCATTTGGTACTTGTTCACGCCGACAATTGTCTGATCGCCGCGCTCCAGGGCTTTCTGGTATTGATAGGCGGACTCTTGAATCTCGCGCTGCGGGAATCCTTTTTCGACGGCTTCAACCATGCCGCCCATGCTATCGATACGTTCGAAGTAATCGAGTGCGCCGTCTTCCAGCTTTTTCGTCAGAGCTTCAACGAAATATGAACCACCCAGCGGATCGACGGTGTTCGCGACACCAGTTTCTTCGGCAATTATCTGTTGCGTTCGCAGGGCGATCAACGCCGCCCGATCGGTGGGTAGAGAGAGCGCTTCGTCATAAGCATCGGTATGCAAGGATTGGGTTCCGCCCAGTACTCCAGCGAGTGCCTGAATCGCGACGCGCACAATGTTGTTTAGGGGTTGCTGCACTGTCAGCGACACGCCGGCGGTCTGAGTGTGGAAACGCATCTGCATGGTCCGTTCCGTCCGGGCCCCAAAGCGGTCGCGCATGGCTCGCGCCCAGATTCGCCGAGCTGCGCGGTACTTGGCAATCTCTTCGAAGAAGTCATTGTGGGCGTTAAAGAAAAATGAAATGCGCGGCACGAAGCGTTCAAGATCGAGCCCGGCTCGCATGCCCCAGTCAACGTATTCGATTCCATCGCGTAAGGTGAACGCGAGTTCCTGCAAGGCGGTCGCTCCCGCTTCGCGGATGTGATAGCCGCTAACGGAAATCGGGTTGTAACGAGGAACATGGTTAGTACAGAACTCGAAAGTATCGATAACCAGCTTCATGGCAGAGCGAATCGGATAGATCCATTCCTTTTGCGCTATGTACTCTTTGAGAATGTCGTTCTGTAGGGTACCGGATATCTTCTTCCAGTCTGCGCCCTGTTTCTCAGCCACCACCAAATACATAGCTAAAAATACTGATGCCGGCGCATTAATCGTCTGCGAAACCGTTACTCCCTCGAGCGGAATTCCATCAAACAAGATCTCCATGTCCGCCAGAGAGGAAACGGCTACGCCACATTTCCCCACCTCGCCTTCCGATAGCGGGGAATCGGCGTCGTAACCCATTAGCGCCGGAAGGTCATAGGCGACCGAGAGACCGGTTTGGCCCTCTCTTAACAAGTATTTGAATCTCTCGTTGGTTTCTTCAGGCGTGCCAAAACCCGCAAACTGCCGCATGGTCCAGAGCTTGCCGCGGTAACCGGTGGCGTGGATGCCACGTGTGTAAGGAAATTGACCCGGAAACGCGACGTCTCGATCAAAGGGTATCTCTTCCACGTCCGAGGGATCGTAGAGACGATTGACGTCTTCGAGAGAAACTGTTTGGAAACTGGCTTTGCGTTCACCCTGTCGGATCAGCGAGGGCTTTAAAATCTCTTCTTCCCAGCGTTCTTTGGCTTGGTGTTCAGAAGAGGTTTCTTTGATTTCTTGCATCGTCCAGGTTCGTCGACGAAAGGTAGCGCGGTCGCGATTTGCGGACCAAAATAATCGATTGATTGGATATTAGTTGATGGTTCTGGGCGTGTCAAACTTGGGCGCAGTTTATAAATCCACCGCTATTAGGTTGGATTTTTCAATGTTCGAGAAGGGGGCGCGGCTGTGATAAAGCTAACAGCCGCGCGATTACGGAAGGACCCAAGTTCGTGGACAGCAGCAGCAGGGTAAAGCGGGTGCGATTAGCGGACAAACGATAATGTTCCAAAATTTGAAGTCGTGCCGACTGATGCGATGGGAACGACGACATCGGTTGGCCTTACCATTCCCAGCCTTTCTCTCGCCGCCGACTCAATCGTGAATGGGTCGGTCGCTATACGTCGGATCTCCACTTTTAAGGAGTTGTTTGATTTGCGAATAGAAGCGATTTCGGTCGTCAGGCGGCCATACTCGAGCGTCGACGCTTTTAATTCAGCCGTCGATCGAACGATAACTGTCGAGCAAATTCCCAAGGTTGCGACAAGTATCATTGCCAAAAAAATCCACGACGGAATCAAGCGCAACCAGCCAAGAGTTGCTGGGAACAGCTCGCGAGAGAGCTCCCGAACTGGAAGCGTTGGAAGAGCTTGTGCTGTAACCCGTTGGGTTACTTGTCGATTGCTAAGCCAGTAAGTATTTCCTGCCCTATTCAAGGAACACCTCCTCAGTGTTGTCCAATACGTCAGCTAGTGTCCCGTTCATTGACGGGTTGCGCATCAACGATCAACAAAATCCCGGTAAGCTTAACGATAGCCCCGTTGAGTTGCGTTTGATTCAGTGGCCAAGTCAGCGAAAATTGGCGAGCTACCTGCGCAAGCAACTATCTGTCGGCGAAGGCGGCGACGTTGCACTAAAACACGCATCGAGGCCATTTTTCGCCGAGTCGTTACATTTGCGCGAACTTCACGGAAGGTTCGTGCAGCTACGGGGGATTTGGGCTTCATCTACTCTCCTCGGAGATTCGCGATTTTACGTTTAAACTGTCCAACTACTATATAACCGGGTTGAGAGCTGTAAGGGACCCAAGATGCTGTGGCTATCGATCCTGTCAATCCTTTGCGCTCCAACGCTTTACCGCAAGTTCCGCCGACATTAACATGCAGGTGGATCTGAGGCAATACCATTTCTTTGCAACACTTCAACACGCTAACCTCAACATTTACATCAGGTAGGGGCAATTAAGCGCTTAAATCGGCGTACGCGGGGCGAACGGAAATCAGTTCGGCGCGAGAGCCCAACGCGACGGCATCCGATACGCTCCGGTGAGGGCGATTTGGCGACGCGAGTGTTTGTGCACGGAATGATCCGCCAGCCATGGATCGGGCCAGGATGATACGCGAGCCGGAAATCGAATTGCGCGGTATCGTCTCCTAAGATGTTTGTTTTCTTGGGGATACTTCGATGTATTGCGACGGCATGGTCGTTGCGGTAGGTTTGGCGAGCCGAATGTCTGAAATTTCCTTAGAGCGGGAGCTGAACTCATATGAAGGTTGTTAAGTATGCAGAACGTGGCCTAACAGCAATGGCTGGCGGGCTGTTCGATGCAATTCAAGTAGTGAACAGGTACAAGCCAAATCCATCCTTTACCCCTAAATGGTCCGATAAGCCACTGCTGAAATCATGGCAAAAGACTAAGCCGACCCTGGGTTGGCCTCGTGTGACTGATTCGCTTTGTCCCAATTGTGTAATTGAAGCTCGCGAGGAGATTCTTAGCGGCAAACAGGACGTCGCGATTCTCTTGAATGAGAAGGTCGGGGAAATCAAGGCGCAGATTATTGAGCGTGACGGCGAGATCTGGATGGTGAAGGATTGTCCGATTCACGGGCATTTCGAAGACATGATGGCCATTGATTCGAAATTCCTGACGCACATCGAAGCGATGTTTCCCGGACGAGACATTCCCGCGCATAACGACGAAAAGCTTCACAATCACGGCACGAGCACGATTAAGTATGGGCGGGGAGCGGTGTTGACGGTCGATCTCACTAATCGCTGCAACATGATGTGCGATCCATGTTTCATGGATGCCAATCAGGTTGGGTTCGTCCACGAACTAAGCATGGCCGATATTCAGGAAATTCTGGACAACGCGATTTCTATCAAGCCACGCCGTCAGATGTCGGTACAGTTCTCTGGGGGTGAGCCGACGATATCGCCACACTTTATCGAGGCGATTAAATACTCGCGCAAGGTTGGTTACAACTCAGTACAGGCTGCTACGAACGGTATCGAGTTCGCAAAGAGCAAGGAGTTTTGTAAACAGTCGGCAGAGGCTGGTTTGCGTTATGTGTATTTCCAGTTTGATGGAATTGGAAACGACGCGAATAGCCACCGCCAGGTGGGTAATTTATTCGATGTGAAATTGCGCGCGATTAATAATCTTCACGAGGCCGGCGTTGAAATTGTGCTCGTCACCACGCTGGTAAATGGAATCAATAACGATCAGGTGGGATCGATTATTCGCTTTGCTTTGGATAATCCAAAGAAGATCGCGTTTCTTTCTTTCCAGCCAGTGTCTTTTACCGGCCGTGATGAAGCGATCACGCCCGAGAGGCGTCTGCAGCAGCGATACACGCTTTCGCATCTGGCTCACGACGTAAAAAACCAGGTGGGCATTACCGAGCCGACCCGCGATTGGTTTCCGTTGTCGTTAATGGGCGCGTTCGCAGATTTTGCGGATCTCGTCCACGGCCCGAACTCGGAATGGGGCCAGGTCTCCTGCGGTTGCCACCCGAACTGTGGTGTGGGCACGGCGGTGATGATCGACAAAGAAACGAAAGAAATGAGCCCCGTGCCGGCCTTCCTTAACATTCCAGGCTTGGTTAAGGACATGAGGAAGATCACCGATTCGGCGCGTGGAAAGTGGGCGTCTAACGTCATGATGGGCCTGGCCCTCTTGAAGCATTACAAGCCGAAAATGGCGCCCTCACAGTTCAACCTTTACGAGCTCTTCAAAAAGTTCGACAAGTCCTTTGGGTTAACCGGTAAAGATTACGGCAAAGTCAGCGGCGATCGTAGTACTGACGACATCGAGAAACGCCGTTCAGATCGCTGGAACTTCCTGTTTATAGCAGGAATGTGGTTTCAGGATTTATTCAATTACGATTTCCGCCGCACGGAGATGTGCATCATCCCGTACGGGACACAGGAGGGTGAAATCAGCTTCTGTGCCTACAACACCGGTATCGGCTGGCGCAATATTATCGAGCACATGCACCAGAACGCGACCGTTGCCAAGTGGTATGAGGAGCATGGACGTCACGAGATTTTTGCCCGCGGCAAGAGCGTGGAACTCGTCGATCCTACTCATGGTCTGAGACTCAATGAAGTAGATCTAGCACGACCCAATAAACCGCATATGGAAGGTCCGAAGACCGCCCATGAAGAGACTGTGATGATGCGGAAGCTCTATAACGAAATGATCCTTAAGCAACAGGATATCCAGCCAGAGTCGAACGGCGATAAACCGGTCAAGATTCAGGGCCTGACTCGCAAGAAGGAAGCAGCTCTTGTTTCGGCTTAATCCTTAACCACGTTTTGACGTGTGCCCCGCGAATGGCCTGACTGTTCGCGGGGTTTTCGTCGCCTGCTTGACCCTGATACCGAAGGACGTGTTAAATAGGGTCTCGAACAAGTGGAAAGAAAAATTGATCAATTGGAGATATAGATGGCAGTAGTGACAGTAAACCAGGGCGAGTCAATTGAAAGTGCATTGCGTCGCTTTAAGCGCAAAGTCATGACCGAAGAGATTATCAAGGACGCAAAGAAGCACGCCTTTTTCATGCCTCCTGGCCAAAAGGCAAAGCTCAAGTCCGCGTTGGCTCGCAAGCGCAACAAGAAGAAGGGCCGCCCGCGCCCGCGTCCCGTCGGGGGACGATAGATCGTGCAGCCTCCAGCCACGAGACTCACCCGGTTGTCCACAACTAAAAGTGGGGTTCGGCAAAGCGTTTTTTGAAGCAGTGGGCGCACGTGTGCAAAACGACGGGCCGCTGATGTTCCGCTCAACCATTTAGAAATGACACGTATTCTACTGACGAACGACGACGGGATTCATTCCGACGGTCTTCTCAAACTTGAACAAGCCTTGCGCGAGATTGGCGACGTGTTTGTCGTTGCCCCTGCGGCTGAGATGAGCGGCGCGTCGCATAGCTTGACGTTGTCGCGGCCGCTTCGCATCCGGCAGATCGATGCACGTCATTGGACCGTCGATGGCACCCCGACCGACTGCGTAACGCTGGCGCTTCACAAGATTCTCAAAGATGAGGAACTCCCGGACGTTTGCGCCTCAGGAATCAATCACGGGGGCAATTTGGGTGATGACGCGACTTACTCGGGGACGGTTGCCGGTGCGTTGGAAGCGACGATACTGGGCGTGCCGGGAATCGCGGTAAGCCTTGTGGCTCGCGAGAACTATGATTTTACCGAGGCCTCTCGTTTTGCTTTGCTCGCGGTGCGAAAGATTCTGACCGAAGGCCTCCCTGAAGGAACACTTCTGAACATGAATGTTCCGCCGGGTGAGATCAAAGGCGTGAAGGTAACGCGTCAGGGAATCAAGAATGCTCGGCCTATGATCACAGAGCACATAGATCCCCGCGGCAAACCTTATTTTTGGATCGGTGAACAGTATTTTCGTTCGGACTCGGAAGACGGAACGGATTATCGAGCGATCGAAGATGGTTATGTTTCGATAACGCCTCTGCGAAGTGACATGACGGATCACGCAGCCTTAACGCAGATCGGTTCCTGGAATTATTTGGCGTCCTCTGAGCTCTTGCACAGCTAACAAACGCACCGACGACCTTCCGGGCGTCAAAGACTTGGCCTCTACACCATCACGGCAATCCCTTCAAGCTGAGTATCGCATTCCGCGCGATCGTATGATTGAGCGTTTGCGCGATCACTACAGCATCCGCGATCCAAAGGTCCTGGAAGCCATGCGCAGCGTTCCGCGGCACTTCTTTGTGACCGAAGCCCTCCGCGGGCGATCGTATGACGATAACGCCTTGCCAATCGATTTCAATCAAACTATCTCGCAACCATTCATAGTCGCGCGTATGACCGAGTTGCTGGAGTTGGATAAGAAGAGCCGAGTGCTGGAAATCGGTGCCGGATCCGGTTATCAAACGGCCGTGCTGGCGCAGCTGGCCTCGCAGGTCTACTCGATCGAACGCATCGGTGAATTGGCTCGGCAGGCGCAGACCCGAATTCGCGAATTGGGAATTTACAACGCCACGGTTAAAGCTTTTGATGGAACCCTGGGCTGGAATGCTTACGGTCCTTATGATGGAATTCTCGTCGCAGCTGGAGGGCCGCGCATTCCGGACCCTTTAATCGCCCAATTGAAGACCGGTGGTCGCCTGGTAATTCCAGTTGGAGAAACACGCGAATCGCAAAAGCTTGTCCGCGTGATTAAGACCGAAGGCGGGCACTCTGTCGAAGAGCATGGGCCATGTCAGTTCGTTCCGTTGATTGGCCAGCATGGTTGGTCGTTGAATTAGCCGGACTGAAACATCCCTAAAAAAATACAAGGAATCCCGAGTTAGAAAATGATTGGCAAAATTATCGAGCTGCTTTCAGTTTTCATCGTCGCGACGATTTCGCGACTTGGCTATACCGGAGTAATCCTGCTGATGGCGATTGAATCGGCTTGCATCCCGCTGCCTTCCGAGATAATTATGCCCTTCTCAGGTTACCTGGTTTACACGGGTCGATTCAATCTCTGGGCCGTGGGCATTGCCGGCGCGTTCGGTTGCGTCGTCGGTTCCCTGGTGGCGTATTGGGTGGGTGTGTACGGGGGCCGGCCCTTAATTGAGAAGTACGGACGTTACGTTCTGGTTTCGCCGCACGATCTCGACCTGGCCGATAGATGGTTTGATCGTTTCGGCGAGGTGATCGTATTCGCGAGTCGCCTGCTGCCGGCGATTCGCACGTTCATAGCGTTCCCCGCCGGCGTGGCCCGCATGAACCTGAAGAAATTCGTAATTTATACCTTTGCCGGTTCGCTGCCGTGGTGCCTCGGTTTGGCATACGTGGGCCAGCGGCTCGGCGAGAAGTGGGACAAGGATCCAACACTGAAGAATTTGTTTCACCGCTTCGATTTCGTGATTGGAATCGTGGTCGCGCTGGCGGCGGCATGGTGGGTGTGGCGTCACGTCAAGCACTTGCGAGCAGACAAAGCGAAGGCCCGATAGCTTTATCGTTTTCTTTGCGACTTTGGATCTATTACGGGACGGAAAAACATTTCACGCAAAGGCGCAAAGAGATCGGAAGACGCAAAGCGGATTAAGCTATTTTCAAATTAAGCAGGTTTGACAGTGTCTCAAGCGTCACCTAGAATTCAAGCTTGACATGTCGGGGCGTGGCTCAGCCTGGTAGAGCGCTCGGTTCGGGACCGAGAGGTCGGAGGTTCGAATCCTCTCGCCCCGACCATTAGAATCAAGTATTTACGGCTGTCGCTATCGGCAGCCGTTTTTGCGTTGTGTCCAGGTTGTGTCCACTCTTTACGAATCCGACCTGCTTTGTGAGGCTAACTACCCGAATGTATCTCTCGGTAGTTTTCATATCTCGGTGCCCCATGATGGTCTTGATTGTAAAGGCGTCATAGCCTTCCATTGCCAGCCGAGTGCAAAAAGTGGCCCGTAGATCGTGCCACTCGAGATTGCGTATTCCTGCTAATCGGCAGGCGGTAGCGAAGGATTTCTTGATGTCAGTGTAGGGCTTTCCCGTCTTTGGATTTATAAGCAGATATTCATCTGCTTTCTTGTTTGCGCAGAGCCTCATTAGAATTGGTCTGACGCGCTCGTCGAGGACATCTATTGGTATTTCTCGGTTCCGCTTGCCTTTGGTTTTGCTGGCGGTTACTACTTTGCGGAATATGTCCACTTGATCGCGTCTGAGATTCAGTTGCTCTCGTTTCCTCAAGCCCAACCCCAAAGCAAGGATCACCATGTCAACTAGGTGGCGTCGTGTGTCGATCAGCTTGGACATTAAGGTGTTTTCTTCTTCAGGCTCGAGGTAGCGATACCGCTCGTTGTCTAGTTGAAACTTCTCTACGTGCGAACACGGGTTGACGTCGGCTTTGCCTAGCGAGATTGCTAGGGTGAAAATGCGAGACAGCATTTCAAATTCTCGGTTGACCGATGCTGGTGCTCGCGGCGTGTCATGTTTTGTTTTGGTTGCCAACCTTTTGGTTTTGAACTTCTCAATTTCGAGAGGTTGGATTTCCCGTAGTTGTTTGTTACCGAAAAACGTCTTCAGAACATCCTTGCTGTACAGGTCATTTTTCCAGGACTTCTTGTTGGATTCGGCCCAAGGCATATAGATTTCGTCAATGAAGTCCGAGCCCTTCATTGTACCGGTTTCTAACCTGCCAAACTTTCCTTCAAAGACGTTTTGCTTCAGCCTGATTTCGGCTTGTTCTGCCTCGAATTTCGTGCGAGCTTCCGGAAGCGCTCCACGATAGCGCACCCCCCGCAGTCTGAAGCGGTAGTGCCAGTGTGTGCCTCTTTTGTAAACAGACATTTTGTTCTCCTTGAGGTTGCAGCCACCAAGAGAACGAGCGCATGGTAGCAGTATCAGGGTTGGAAGTCATTTGATATTTTCGCCGCGCGTCCACGCCATAATTTCATCGAGATCGAAGCGCAGGATATTTGTGCCCGGCGGTTTGCGATAGGGAATGCGATGCTGGGCAACCATCTCGTAGATAGTGCGCGGCTTGACGTTTAGTAGCTCGGCAACCTCAGGTACTTTAAGAAGCTGTGGTCGGTTGCCTGATGCGGGGGATTGTAAGTTTGTACTCATTTCTCAACCTCAAACACCTTGAAAGATTTCTGCTTAAGCTAAATCAAATTCCATCTCCTCGGCTTGGGCCACGTCGTTCGTGGCGTTTAACTGCGCGTTATCATTCGTAATTGCTTGATCTGAACTGCGCTCGGATCCGGGCTGTTCGTGATGCAAAGACGCGTCACGAACTGATTCCACGTAAAGCGGAGGGGTTGGGTCTTGACCATATCTCGTGGCGTCAAGCGCCATATCCTTGTCGACGCGACGATCCAGAGCTTCTCTCAAATCTCGTAGTGAGTTTGTGAAGATGATCGCGTCCTCTCGCGCACGCGAGACTGCGACGTAGCCCATGCGATCATTGAGCAACAATTCGGACTCGCGAGTGTCAGCGTTCACGAGCACTCGGTCGACGGTTTGACCTTGCGATGAATGGCTGGTTACGGCATAGCCGTGGTCTATGTGTCGGTATCTCTCCGTTTCGAAGCTAACCTCTCGTCCGGTGTCCAGCGTGACTGTTAGTTGCTCGTCTTCAATCCTGGCAATAGTGCCAAGCTCGCCATTAGCAACGCGCCGCTCGGTGAACGGGGCGCGGAACTGTATGCGGTCGCCTTCAGCGATGTCTCGTTGGGCTTCTTTGTAGACGCTGACGCCTGAAAGCCTCGCAGGGCTGTAGGTCAGTTCGCGGCCATCTTTCAGGCTCACGGTAATCTCATTCTTCTCGTGATTGGCTGCGGTGACACGCCCGTAGTCGCCGACTTCCACTTGATAAACTTTGCTCGCGCGGTTGTATCTAATGATGTCTTCGCCGGGCAGATAAGAGTTGGCGAAAGTTCGTTCAGTGCCGGTCATATCCTGACGATTCACATAGACGGTCATGTGATGATCGTCCCGGCTGATTTTTCCTTCGCGCTGTAGCCGTTGATGAATAAGCGAGTTGATCTTGACCCGGTCTCGGTTCGCCGGTGAAACGACGAGAGTGTTCTCCGGGCTTTCGCAGAAAGCCTTAGCTATTGCTTTCAAGCGTTGCTTCTCGTCCGCGATTTCAATGACTCGGCCTCGACTTTCCAAGCTATCGAGCGCTTGGCTTATCTCCCTGGCTGAGAGTCTTTCCACGGTGCGCTTCAGTTCCGGGTCCCGTTGCCGCACGATCTCACTGAGCTTTACGGTCGCCATTCCGTGCTTTTGAAACTGCTCGAAAGGAGTCCCAGCTTCGACGGCCTGATGCTGCCTGCTATCTCCAACCAGAAGTACTTTGTCCTGTGCCTGAAGGCGCCCAAAGAACTTGTGCAGATTCTTCGTGCTGGCAAGTGAGCTTTCATCCAAGACGAGAAGCCGATTGTTACCCGCTGGGGCTTCCTGTCGCCGGCGGATGAACTTCTGCAACGTCTCGGTCTGGATGCCGCTCTCCGCGAGCTGCTGGGCGGCGCGAGTAGTTGGCGCGAAGCCGCGCACTTCATATCCTGCCTTCTCGGCTACTTCTCTCAAGACGGAAAGGGCTGTGGTTTTTCCTGTACCAGCCCCGCCTTGCAGGCCAATGATCTGATCGCGGCTCGTGAGGATCTCTTCTACTGCTGCTCGCTGGTTGTCATTCAACTTGAGTTGTTGCCGCTCAGCGGCCGTATCAACAATTTGCTTTGCCCGCTCAGCGCCGATGACTGAAGGCTGCTGTCCCTGGCCGTCGATTACCCTTGCGAGGTTAGACTGCTCCAACTCCAACATGCGTTGTGTAGTGGTTTCTCGTTGATGTTGCTCACGGATGATCCCGATAAACTCTCCGCGCTCTTGCCGCCGCTGAAGTTCCGTAGTGACTGCTTCATAAGTCGTCAATCCGAGATTGCGACGAAGAGCGTCGACCGTAACTTTCCGCATGTCGGCCACGGCTTCACGCTCAACTGCGTTATCGCGGGCAAAGGTCACTGCCTCCTGAGCCCTCTTTGTGATTTCTTCTTGGGACAAGCGGATCGGGCCACGCTCCTGCGCCTGGTCAACTGTGCGCTGTGCCTGGTAGTCGTGGCGTAGGTCCATCTCCAGCGCTCGCTCTCTCATCTCAGCGCGGTTGTAATGCTTGCTGGCACGATCGGTGCGCGCTGCCGCTTGTTTCAGTCGAGCATTTTCCGAAACTACTTGGCCGTCGCGTTCAAGGCGCTCTTTCATCGCCTCCGCTCCCTTAACTACTTCTTCGCGACGCGGACTACTCTCCTGCAAATACTGCTTACTGAAACCTTTGATCTCAGGTGCGCCGGTGCGCGGGTCTACTTCAATCTCGTAACCCAGCCCTTGGAGCTTTTCGGCAAGGTGCATCCGATAGATGGCCGTTGCATATTGCTGGCTTCGAAATAGCTCAAGCGGCTGCACTGATCGTGCTTTTCCTTCCTCGGTTTGTGTGACATTAAAAATCACGACGTGCGTGTGAAGCTGCGGAGCGGCGTAGCCCGTTGTTCGATCGGGTCGTGAAGCCGTGTGCTCGAACTGCGCCGCGACCATCTTGCCGGTGGTGATGGCTGGTTTGTCGCCGCCGCCACGGGCTTGCAGGTATTCCTCGAAGCTCTTCAAGGCCTCGTCCACGCTTTCACGGTGAGCAACTCTGATGCGCTCGTCGTCGCCTACTAATGCTGCGAGGGAAACGGACTTGGGCGCACTGATGGTGGCATCCCAACCGGCCCTGTGTTCGCGGGTAACTATCTCCTCACCGAACTCATTTACGGTTTCCCTCGACTTGACGCTGCGAATGAGTTGCTCATCCGTGTGCGGGTCTCGCCCCTCCACAAGGCGCTCGTATTGCTCGCTTTGAACCTCTCCCTTGAGTTCCCATTCTTCGGCCAGGCGACCACTCCAGCGTCCGCGCACTTCGCCGGATTCGCTGTAGTAGTTCTCCTTGGCGCTGGTGAACTCCTTTTGGTAGTAGTTCGTTGCTTGCCCTGTGGAGAGCGCGCTGCTCATAGTCATCATCGCCTTAACCTCAGAAGCTAATATCGATGTCTTCCAACGCTGCCGTTGCTAGCTCGGGAGCCTCTTTAGCGTTCTCAAGCGGAAGCGCTATTTGAACTTGAGGAAGCACGCGCGAAACGGCAGGCGGCGATTTACGCTCGACAAAACTATGAGCAACGTTTTCCAGGGCCAATGGCTGGATACGAAACGGCACTACTACGTTTCCGTATCTCCAATATCCATGAAGATTTGGCAGCGACATAATTTCTTCTTTGCTGACGACCGCTCGCCGTTCAATTACCATGTTGTAGTTAACTGAATCGCGAGCATGACGCGTGGCTGATGCAGTCGTGCTCAGTCGTCGTTGTTCTGTTTCATCTTCGCCAATCAGATCGGATAACCAGCGGGCACACTCCGGCTCGTTACAACGAAAGATTATCTTGGTCTGGAAAGAGGCCAGCATCGTGGCGGCGGTACGGCCATAGTGTTCCTCAAGCTGGGCCTTGTTTTGCGTACCGATGGCGATTTTCAATCCGTGCTTGCGACCCTCCACGATGACTTCCGGCAAGGCGGACAGATGCTTCAAGGCATGGACTTCATCGACGATGACCCAACAAGGATTTTCATCGCTCCACTCAGTATCTGCGGACAGCAATCGTTTCATGAGGATGTTGAGCCACGCGGCCTGAAGCCTGCCCAGCGCATCCCGTGTGTCATGTCTCGACGTAATGAAGATCGAACCTTCACGTTTGCTCGCCCAATTCGTGAGACTGATCGGGGCTCGACACTGCTCGGGTGGGGGCAACAGCTTTAACGACTCGCCGATCTCCGCAAGGGTGGCCAGTACACCGCCGCGCTGTCCCTTAGCTCCGGGAGCGATCAAATGGGCCAGCTCCGTGCCGGCGACAATCTGATCGATAAGATCCTCTCTTATCAATATTTCGATGATGCGCGCGAGATCCTGTTCGACTTCTAATATTCGAGCAAACAAGAGCCGTGCGGCATTAATAAAGAACTCGCTGTTAGCAGCGCCGTGAAGACGTGCCGGAAAGAAGCATTCGGCAATCATCTTAAGATCGGCAGCGCGTGCCGCCGTGTTCTTGTAATTGACTTCGGATGCGGGGGACCAGAAAGAGAATCGGCTATCGAATGGATTCAAGATGATGCTGCCCTTGGTCAGATGCTTCTTGACAAACTCTCCCTCCGGGTCATAACAGACAAGCGCCTCCGCACGAGTGCGACGACGAATCATCCGGATGAGTCGGTGGAATATCTGGCTTTTTCCGGTGCCTGGATCACCGAGCACAAGCAAACCATGGGTTTCCTCATTGGGCGGAACCCCAAGCCTGTATGTCGGAGCCGCAAAGCCTGCCAAAGCTGCCAAGCGAAGTAAGGCAATGAGTGCCCATCTCGTCCCCTCCGCGGAATAGACTATGAACCCGTAGCCGGTATCCTTCTCATGCTGACGCTCATATTCTCTAGGGGAAAGTTTGCGGGTCCCTCTGATCGTCTGACCTTTCAGGTGATCATGTTGTACGAACATGTCGAAGATTGGATACGCCAATGATCCCAACACCGAAAATAGGATCGCCAACCCCCAAACCGGACGGTAAAGGTCAACTACTGTTTGCTCGTCAAATATCTTTGATCTGAGCCAGCTGTAGGCAACGGCATTGGGGACAGTCTGTGCTGACCAATAAAGCTCTTTGACCTTAATCTTCGCTCGAAAGATGGGGTGGTTGTGGGAATCGACGGTTAGGTTTCCTTCTTCGTCAAGCACCGGTTCTAGGTAATTCTCAGTTAGGTCTAATTTTAGGTCTTGCCTGGTACGAGGATCCGTGACGGTTGCTGATAGTACCTCGAATGTTGACTTCGAACCGGGCATGTAGCGCCACCGATTACTGTACTCATAAACGCGAAAGTAAGAGCGCTGTAGTGGCGTGAGATTTCCAGGTGTCCAATTCTTTTTGTAAACAACAAAAGCGCCGACACCACAGATCACGCAGGCTATGAGGGCGCTCAAGACGTATCTGCTGAAGGCATTCCGCGAACGCGTCCGGCCCTCTTCGGTAAAAACATTTAGAAGTTTTCTCATGACACACTTTCTCCTGCCTCGAAAGAGACGATTTTTGCGGACAGTTGTTTTGGTGGCGACGAGAGTTGTTGGAAGGAAGAGAACCAATACTCTCGGGCGCTGTTAACCGAAGTTTGGGTTAACGAAATCCCTTCTTCGATTGCTTAGGTAAGAAGACGCGAAGCTCATGCCGATCTTCAGGCGGAAGCCGCGAACTCTTTCGGCATCGTGTCGGGCTCGACATGCGAGTTTTCTCTTTGCCACAAACACTCGGTTCATCTTCAAGAGTCTCATCATGTCTCTCCAAAGCGTCTTCATTCACCCTCGAAAGCAGATGCTGTTCGAGTGTGGCAAAATCCCTGCACATTCGGGGCCAAAGAGAGTTAAGATTTTCATTGATCTTTGGATTCTCTAACTCATTCGTCTGGATCAGTGAAGAACGCGTGCTCATAAGTATTTTGCTCCGCGAGTGGCACTCGTGATAGTGAGAAACGTTGCATGGCATGAAAAAAAGTTTTCTGAAAGCCACAACTCAGAGTTCCAGAAGCTAATCGCAGCCTTCGGCGTCGGTTCGCTCGTTGAAGAGTGTGGTTCGTTTACGGAAAACTCGCGATGAGGCCGCGAGGCTTGGTTTGAGAGTTAGCACCGGTGTATGTGAAATACAACCTGCGATGGGCAGCCGAAAATTCCGATTGAGCCAGCCAAGCACTCCTCGAAAGTGCGACCTTCTCGGAATCTAAGCCGGATGTCCTTTACTTCGTGCGGACGCAGTGTCCCATTCTCCTCTTCGCCACCGTCCCATACTTTCCCACCAGTCTTCCCAACCAGAACACGCTCCTGCTCCAGTTCAGCTTGATGAGCGATATTGGCTTTGTTTGCCGACGATGCCAACGGCTGAGGAAACCTCAGTGAAAAAGGCGAGCTCACAAGTCTTTCCGTTTCTTTCCTGGACTAACTGACAGGTGTCCAGATAGGTCAAGGTCATCATCGGCAAGAACATCCTAGTTACCCGCGCAACCCTGGCATATGCCAAAAGCACCAGCAGCGGGGGTTCGGGACAAATGGTCGTTAAATTCTGGATCTTCGGGACTTTTGGGCGTTAATTATCGACCATCCAAATGGAAAGTCGAGCGGGTTTGTTTGAGATGGCAGTCTTTTCATATCTCGGAGATATGAATATTCCGTTTGAGCCGCGTCTTGAGCGAGGGAAGGCGGCGGTTGCCGTTTGAGCAAATGATCTCAGTTAGTAAAAGGCCGCTTCTGGTAGACGCCAGACTTGCCGCAACCTGTGATCCCTGGGCATGATCCGTGGCATAGATCTAAGTCAACAACACAGACCCCACTACCCAACCTTCTATCTTCAAATCTGAGCGGATATCCTTTGTCTCATGCAAACGGGTCACCGTTTCTTTGCCGCAACCACTGACAGCCGATCGGATAGCGCAAGATCGTCATCAACGAGCACATCAATGGTTATCCGTGCAACCCTGGCATAAGCCAAAAGCACCAGCAGCGGAGGCTCGCGCAGACCTTGCTCAAATCTCGAAATGTTTCCCGGGTATAAAGTTAGATGAACCCGTTGGTTCTTCAATCTCTTAACCATTTCCTGCTGGGTGAGACCAAGAGAGGTGCGGATTTGGCGGAGCTTGGCGGCCAGCCCTTTGGGCTGCGGGCGCGACGATCCCATCAGAGTAGCCCTCCCTGGGAATCGTTTATTGCTTGGTGCTTATTGCTGCCTGAGAGTATTATGCTCCCCGTTGGGAGCAAAGCGCTCGTCTCGTCACGAACTGCCGGAAATCCATAACGCGAATTTCCCGCAGCCCGCATTACCCGTGACGATCCTTAGGTGTGGGCATCAGGCGGCGCCCTTCGTTTTGTCAAATCAAATGAGTGAATCTGGCTGTTTGTTATACCAGAGCGCCTGACCGGAGTCACTATACTTATATAAGAGGTCACCCTTCTCATGATGAAGCTTTCTCTCACGGGCAACGTTTGTACCGGATCCTCACGATTTCCGCTGGGACTCATCTTACTCGCCCTGCTGAGTATGAACACTGGCTGCAGTTTTTCAGCGAAGCCGTCAAAGAGCGTAGAAACGCTGTGCAGAGCAGTGGAGAGTGGCGAAGTGGATCGGGCTGCTACTTACTTTTCCAGCGGGTTCATCAGCAAACTAGGGATCGAGGTGCTTAAGGAGAATTTATCCCGCTCGGCATTGGAGCTGAAAGAGCACGGTGGGATTAAATCGATTAAGGTACTGAAAGAAGAAGTGGTGGGAGATGTTGCTGAAGTTACTATAGAAATCACCAGAGGAAACGGCAACATCACTCCAGTTCATTATAAGTTGATCAAGGACCAGGGAGCTTGGAAGGTCGACGGCGTGAGTGTGGATTCTGGGCAAGCTAACGAGCCGTTGCATCCGGAGAGTGCAGTGGAAGACGTAGTTAAGTGGGCGCGGGACGCGGGTGCGTCAAGCCTCAAGAGCTGGCTTCAGAAACAGCCCGCGCCGCCGTTTTGCACGGCACCTGCAGTTGACCGTAACGCTCTCCCTGACGAGGTCAAGTATCACGTTGCTGACGATACCAAAATAAAAGAACGGTTACTGACCGCCCTTGATCCGGTTCTCAAGCTGGTGGGCTGCTCGAACGCACAAGGCTTGGTTCTCTACAAAGGCCCCACCGTTTACGCATTCAATCTAGGGAAAGGTCAGATCGCCATTACTCCAGGTGATTCCTATTTTGGTGGCTTTCCTCCGGACGAGAAAATCTTCCACTCGCTGGCTGAGCTTCGAATCTTCCTTGCGCGCGAAGTATTTAGACAAATGGTTCCCGTAGAGAAGGCATCTGCCGGACTCAATGAGTCTGATATGTGGTTGAGGCGGGAACTCAAGCTTAGCTACCTCGCAACCATCATGAGTCTGACCTTAGACCATGATCCGGCCATGCTGGATAGCATAGCGTTGGACGTTGAACTCTATGGCAAACCGTTCGCGATCGCATCAGGCACGCAAGGCGCACCAGACTTAGACCAAATCAAAGATGTTTTCGGAGCGGCCAAACAGGACTATCGGGAATAGTCGATAAATAATCCATGATTGCGATGAAACCTGGAATGAGGGAGTCGGCGGATGATTATAAAGACAGTCAGCGTTCGCGCCGGATTCTTTTGAGAATAAGAACTGAATTCGCATTATTTATTCATTGCGCAGATCGCCAACGCCGTTGAGGACCGTGCCGATGCCGGCCGGTTGCCACGGACGCAAGCGCACCCCACGTTTGGGTTTCCGCCGAGACGGGCAATTTCAAATGCCAATAGCCAAAGCTACGTCCGCGATCGAGAGTGCTGAGCCTTGGGCGAGCTGACCTACGCCCTTAAACCAGCGGCGCGATTTCTCTGGTATCCGATTAAGCTCCGGCTCTTTCTTCTCTCCGCTAAACCATATTTTACCGTATTACGGGTAATCCTTGACGTGAAATCAGGCCGGATCGTAGGCTATCGGGAATGGGTCGCAAGTTCATCTTCAGACCGCCAAAATCTCAAGGGGCGAAATCTAAATCAGAACGGCCTTCCGAACCTCCAGAACCGACCCCAGCACCTTCCGACAAGACAGACGTTCAAAAGGCGACTGATGCGGCTAACGCCGCTCTCACGGAGAGGCTTGAGCAATCGCCAGAAGTGCAAAAAGCGATTGCCGATGATAGGCAGCAAAACACTCCTGTTGGCTTCAAGTATATTGAGATTGGATCAGCCGACAAAAACGAGAGGGACACTAACTGGCGATACAACGAGACGAAGGCACCGCAGGCTTATCGAACGCCTATCGACATGCTTAAAGCTGCGGCTATCGCAGAAGCGGCGGAGGAAGCCCGTCAGGAAGTCCGCAAACGGTATCGTGACGCAGAGCGCAGGGAGCGCCAGCCGTTGGTTGAGAAGATGCTGGACCAAAACGACTTGCGGAGAAGGGAAAAACTGTTGGAGCGGGAGAATGAAAACGATTCCGGCGAGCCACACGTGAATCGTATTGGTCGAGTTGTCGCGGGCGGCCTATTCGCGGTCTTTATGGGCTCGCTCATTCAGGCTTTCACTCTGTTCGGAGTCATCACTATGAACTCTGGACATATTTTTATGGTCATCGCATTCGTGGCTGGTATCTTGATGATCACAACGGAACTTTTACCGTTGAAGCCGACTCGACATAAGGTAGCAGCGATTGTCATTTTGGGAGTTGTGCTCGGGATTATTGACGCAGCCGCTTTATATTTCCACAAGGGAGATGCGCCAGCAGTTGTGTCCTCGCCGCTGCCTGCGGCTACTCCACTATCTTTCATACCTTCGGAGCCAAAGACCTCATACGAGTATTTCAGGAGCGATGATTTCGACCTTGTGACGATGAGAAATACTGGCGCAGTAAGCGTTGAGAAGGAGACTGTGGTAATTGAACGGAAGTTAATTGTAGACCTTAACGGCAAATCAGAGTTTCTGGTGTTTTACATACCCCCTGATCGAACCTACGATGTCTGTTCAGCACTTCTTGATCAATACCCCCAGGTGATCAAATTCTTTCACAAGAACATTGCGCTGCAAGCAGGCACGCTGGGAAGTAGAGCAACAGATTTGAATGAGTTGGCATTTACGGGCCGCATCTTTTTTTATTATGACGGGCTTCTCTTTCAATCGAAGTTAGATCTGTTGGTATCAAAGGCCGCGCGGAAGCACCTGTCTCTCCAATTTCGTGGACCTGACTATGTGATGGTCAGAAACGGCTTTGTCCGTGCTCCCGACAAAAGCCCGCCGCCCCTAGTTTCTAGTCCTAATATTGACATGACCCTACCTAAGCCGGGGAGCCGAGGGACGGGGCCTTAGAGCAATGATTTTGATCAAACGTATGACGACTAATGCTTGCACAGAATCGCTGCGCATGTTGAGGCAGTGCCAGTCAAAGAAACATTTCAAGGGAGGATAGTTTGGGAGGGTGATGTTGAAGTATTTGAACTTGTCGATCATCCGCGTCTATGCTTGGTCGCACGATACAGGTGATTCAGACAATCCTCAGCAACACATAACCGTCTTACATATTCCACCAGCTACAATGCCACTCAGGGCCGTACAAGTGGCGATTGCTGTTATGTTCCGGGAGCAAGAAAATGCCGAAAGCTAAGAAGCGCGGACGACCTCCGCTACCAAAGGGCCACGTGAAAGGGAAGATCGTTCCCGTCCGGCTGAATGACCACGAACTAAAGCTATTCACGAAGGCAGCTAAAGCCAGCGAGCATGAAACGCTGTCAAGCTGGATACGTCACACGCTTCGAAAGGCCGCAACGGTTATTTGACTGTCAAAATGCTTTGCCCCTCCTGCAATCACGAGGTTCCCGGAGAGTATCGCTTTTGTCTGCAATGCGGTGCTGACTTGGAGAGCTTTGTCCAGCCAAGCGAGAACACTCTTGTCATTCCAAAAACTGTGGCGTCGGACCGCCTCGAACCAACGATGGCCGCGCGGCCAGAATTGAGCGGGCATGTTAATGATGCGTCAGGTGACGAACAGGTATGGCCATCTCAAAAGTCCGAAAGGCGCGTTTGGCTTATAGCGGGCGCAATCATTTTGGCAATTGGTGCAATAGCTCTTGTTATTTTCAACACTCTTGGTTCCGGCGAACCCTCTGCGAGTTCTCGCTCGGAGCAACTTGTCGTGCCTACTCCCAACGTAACTCGGCAACCCACAGTTGACCAGTTTGCTCCTTCAGTTACGTCTACACCATTACCGAGTCCTTCGGCTTTCACTCCGACTCCACAACGTAGTCCAACCGTTCCGCCTTTCGACAGGTGGGAGTGCTGGCAAGCCGTCGCAGCCTTCAGGGCCGCTGGCCTAGAAGTCCAAACTCCGCGTCTGGTTAATGAAAGCGAACTGCGAGACTCGCCTGTTCCAATGACAATGAAAGAGACAATACATTTCTTCATTGGTTCGGTCTGCCCGGATTGCGGCGCTAGAGTATTTAGTTTTCGGACACAGTCCGATCTCGAACAGGTGCGTCATTATTACGTCGGTTTAGGCAAGCCGGGCGAGCCATTCTTTTCATGGGTTTTAGTGAAGGACAATATACTCGTTCAGCTAAACGGCAAACTGCCCGAAGAAAGAACACGGCAATACGAAACAGCCTTGAATGGTATTGAAACTACCGAGACTACACGATGAAGCTAAAATCGCGTGCCACAATGCAGAACTCAAATTTCAAATTAGGGCACTACCCAGATTTGGTAGTGTCCTGCCGTTTATGGCCACAAACGAGAAGGGTATGTTTCAGAAAATTGGTTGGCTTAGTGCCGCCTCGAAAGTAACTCATTGACGATCTCGTCCGATCTCTGATCCGCTTGGGCTGTTAGCTTTTTCCACGTTGCGGACGTGTCCTCGTTTCGGCCGAATGCCAGCTTGAATCCGTGTCCAACTAGGAAGCGCAACAAAGCTATTTCCTGGTATATCAGCCGTTCATTTTTAGTGAGCGCATGGCCTTCGCTTGATTGTGTGAGTGCCATTTTTCGGCACCATGTGTTTGGGTCTTCGCCACTCGCTAGTGCTGCCTTCTCGATCTGTGCGTACTCCTCATCGTTCAGGCGAAAGGCGATGTTCTTCGTCCTTTTGGTTTCACTCATTTGCTTGTCTCCGACAACGAATAAAGTCCTCAAAGCAGGCGTTAAGAATGTTAACGGCGCGTTTACAAAGTTAACAAAAAATCGCTAACTATAATAGACACGTGCGTTAACAAAGTTAACGCGGCGTTTACAACGTAGACGCCACAGCCCCGAATTTCGGGGGTGTCGTGTCCCTATTTTTCAGGTGCGCAGCACCTATTGCGTCATTTGCCTTAGTCGATTAAACCATACACGTGTGCAGCCCAACTCCTGATACGTGACCGACGGGCGACGGGGGATATTGCTTGGAAGGCTCACTTCGCAGGAGGCAATAGATCGGCCTAAGGAAAAGCGACGGGTGGAATGCGAGTGCCAGTCCTGGCGGGATAATAGCCTTTGGACTTTTGTGCAGACCCTGGATGGCTCTATTTTATGACGTTCTGCCAAGCTCGATCAGTGGTAGGCTTGCCACATGCAGGAACACTCAAGATTCCGGGTTTTCGGTGCAGCTATTTGGGCTGACTTTAAGCTGAGTCGGGGCTGGAAATTCGTGACCATCTCATACGGCTTAACGGGGCTCGCTTCAATTGCCTTATGGTTTATTACGTTCTGGACTCCCGCTCAACTACTACAGTCATGGTCTGGCAAGGCAAAGCTAGTGCTTCTTCTAGCTTTTGTATGTGTCGGTTTGTTTCTACTCTTGATCGTCGTAGTTGATGGCGCTCAACGCGTCCATCGGCAGGCAATTGCTCCGCTCTATAAAACTCTGGACGAACAAAAATGGCTTGTTGAATTGGCTGAGCGGGATCGGGACTTCATAGGGGATGGGGTTGCGATAACCGAATGTGTGCTAAGGCTGAATCTGGAATGTAGGAATCCTTACGCGGAATTCACTTTCCTCTTCTTCAATGGTTCAGTTTTCCCAATCAGCATTGAAACAGAACTCGATGGTTTCATCGCTTTCTGCGACAATCACGAAATCCGCGAACTAAAGGATAGGCCCAGTGACTTGAGATCCAAGAGTTTCATAGATGAAGGCAAGCGGTACGCAAAGGGAGCAGAATTCACTATTAGGCAAGCCCTGAACCCAGGGGAGGTTGAATTCATCTCAGCGGGTGGATCTAGAAACGGATATTTCCTCTTCGATAACCTAGATATTATGGTGGGCGGTTACAGCGAAGAGCTGGGTGAGATAAGACACTCCCGGTTGTTGATGGAGAATTATGTAAGACCAAGACTGAAGTCTGCCTATCGTGAGGATGAGACCGCACTGGAATCAAAGCGCCAGGCCCACCTTTCCAAAATTGAGAATCTGAACGTTATACGAGGCCTGGGTCTTCAACTCTGGGCGCTGCTCCGCTTGAACGACCAACAACTTGACCAAGCCACTCTGGGCGACTGGGAGCGCAATGTCTGCAGTCGCCTGACTGAGAGTTACGGAGAGGAAGGCGCTAAGAAGATTTACGAAGAGCTTTCCCACGGAGATTCCATCCCTGATTCCGCCTCTTTCCAAAGGGGATGGATTCAGGCTTTCTTTGCCCAACTGCAATACTTTATCAGTGAAGAGAAAAAGAAATTTTGAACATCCATGAGGCGTGTCCGTCACTACAGTTGGCCCATAATCCTTTGTCAGGCTTTCAGCTGGTTGTTAGGTTCCTCTATGCTTCCATTCTTTGACCTTATTGCTAACCTCAGTTGGTAAGCCATTGCAAGTCTTGCCATTGGTGCAAAAGGATTCTACTTGCCCAAAGCGCTCGCCTATTCCAGAAAACATAACCATGATGGTCCCTGCTTTGTCATTGATATTTACCGCAACGATCACATTCTCATTTTCCGGCGTTCGATTGGATGTAACGCCTTCAATGATCAAATAGCCGTCGATCAGATTTATTGGAGTGACCATTCCAAGATCTTTTATTAGGCGTCTGAAATTCTGAGTGCCTAACAGCTTCAACAGTGGTTGGCGGATCTCCGGGAGCGCAAAGAAATTGATCTTGGGTTTGGCTGTGTAATCAAGCGGATATTCATTAGCCCACTTCTTAAGATGGCTAAATTTGCCCTGGGCAGTCGTTATGCTGCTGAAGCAAAGCAACAGAAAAAGGGAGATCGTAAGGTGAATGAGTTTCATGTCGAGTAACCCTTCCAAATTAGAGCTAGAAACCTATGAGGTTAACTCAATCCGCTTCAGCGCCTTGGTTAGCACAGTCGATTGAATCATAGATGCCAACACGCACCTCGGCGCTGCGCTTGGTCGTCGCCGCATTGTGCGGCCGGTTATGCAGCGCGTCGACCTGTATTGTCTCGACTTAAAAGAAATGCAGTTTTGCCAATTTGCTGACAGACAATCGAGCGAATTACCAAATCTGCGTCTTGAATGAAATCAGCACGCTCCTGGCCGGTTAATTTGGGATGTAGATGAAGCTTTTCGGGGTCTTTTACGACGTGCCTAATATCAAAACGATTGTTTGAAATCTTGAACAGCCAATCAAGAGACTGCTTCAGCGCATCCCTAACGTGTGTTGGGATCGCCTTCTCACGTTCCTTCTTATTCTTTCCGAGAAACTTCGACCCAAGTTCTAATCCCTTAGCAAGCAAAAACAGCTTGCCGCTGCTATCAAGAGACTTCAATGCTCCATAGTGTAGATCGACTAGAGCGAGCGTAGCTTCTGAAGCTGTTTTTAACGCCTCCAAGATGTTAAGGGCTTCCCTAAGAGGGAATATGGGCAGATGAACCCAATGACGTTGTACCTCTTCACTGGATATTACAAATGGCTCGCCTCGTGATTGCGCAAGCTTTACGTCAACCTCTTTTGCATTTGTCTGCCAACCTTCAGGCGCATCTAAGAAAAGAAATGTTTGAGAAACAGGATGCAAAGGCTCGCCGCACGCATATACCCACGCCTTATCAAGCCCAGCGGCTAAAGCAAAGGCTTTCGATTTAGCTTTCCATGCTTCGTCGCGACTGGATACAGATGCCTCGATAACCAGTTCATAATTTTGCACCCCTGGAGGCATGTCAATCTCTGATGGAGTGCGAGGCCAATACTCCTCAGAAATTTTGAGAATTCCTATTTGCTCAGAGTTTGGCTCTTCGCTTGATGAGATTCCATAACACTTGATCCCAGATTTGAACGAAAGGATTTCTGAATGCATACTGCCTACGTTCCTCAAAAGAAATCATCCTAATCACTAACGAGCATTAGTGTGCGAAAGCAGCAAACGTGCGAGTTTTAACGGCTCGGCGGTGGTTAGCAACGTCGAAGGCATCGAACAAATTGAACAACGCACCCCGGCTATACTTCGCGAACGTCATTTACGCTGCCCATGCTCTCACCTAACTCTATAACAAGCTGCTTTGTGTCAGTGAAGCGCGAGATGCCAAGTGCCGCGCAGATAGCATCTATCCACGAACTAATCTGAGCTTCAAGAGCATCTAACGTGGACAAGTCCAGGTCCTCGAATACTGATGTGCTGTCCAGCTTCCCGCTAGGAGCGTTCGGAAAATCAATTTCAATGCCCGGATGAGCGATTAGGTCTCGAAGATGTTTTCCCAAGCGAAAATTCAAGACTGGTATTTTCCCGTGCTTCTCGGCTTCACGAGTTATGTTCTCCGTCTTATCGCACAATCTCAAGCGCTGTCTCTTGGTCAGATTTGGGATTTGCCTATGATCTCCAATATCTTTGACGATTGCTTCCAGATGTGAAAACAGACAGGTCAATGCGGCTCTCAAGAATCGATTTCCTCTTCTCTGATCGCCTTCGAGGATTACGTGTCTAGCATCATCTCTGAAGGCAAGAAAGTCGTGCCAGCTATCAGTCTTCAAGCAATATGCGGTAACTGTAGGGCTGCCATTCTCATCAACTGTGACAATTATCTTCTCTGACATAGCCCTAACCGATCATTGGGAGCAGATGATTGAGATTCCTATCTTACTAGTGGAACATTGCGAAACTCGATTGCGATCCAATCTCCCTTTGTCCTGCCATACCTGCAACGAATTGTTATGCCCGTTTGAATCAGCCGATCAGCCATTTATTTTGCTTCATTAATTACTTTCTCCGCATCTTTCAGAGTAGATCGCGCGATATCACACATCCGAATAGCATCGTTTGAACAAGTAACACACATAGATAATTCACTTGCCGCAACACGCAGACGAAACCCATAACTATTTGGCAATGTTTCGGCACTTGATTCGAGTTCTTTGGCTTTCTTTCGTCTCTCTCGCATTAGGTCTCCGCACTGCCTGACTTTGGAAAGATCATCTGTATTCCTCAATGCCTCCATGCTACGGCCTTGTTGTTCTAGATTCTTGAGTGCTCGCAATATTTCTCTCGCTTGGGTCAGAGCAGCCTGGACTTCCTTTGTATCCGTCTTGCCTGATGTTATCCCTGTCGATGTTATTTTGAACGCCTGTTCCACTCTTACCGATACTCCTAATTGTCCTTTGGTTACGAGGGAGCCTTTGAGATTTTCTCCGTTCTGGCCTATTACAGCACGCACCGAATCCGGTTGGACTAGTGGAACAGCCACTACTACGTCAACTGTGTATTGGCCGAGTTGAAGGCCGCTTGATGATCCGAACGGGCCGGCTTGAAATCGCCCCGCGTGAACTGAAGTCTTATCCTGTCCGGTGAAATTCGTTGACTTACCAGAAACAGTGACCATGAGTTCAGTCTTATCCGGTAAGTTTGTCTCGCCTACTATCTTCGGTCGCAGCTTGGAATCTTCTTCCACCGAAATGTGCAGAATTACTTCTTCGTTCATAGGTGCGCTAGAGGGGTTTGAGGGCGCTGGCGAGGATTGTGATGTGGCAGAGTTCGTGTTGGCCGAACTCGTAGTAACAGCATTGTTGTTCTTGCTTTGCTCAGTTGTAGTGCATGCAAACGAAACCGAAACAAGAACAGCGAGGAAACAGAGAATGCATTTATTTTTCATTGGGCGAGTCTGCTTGAATTGTTTTTATCATTGTCACCTGCAACGGCATAACGGTTGAGTTCAGGTCGCGCGGGCGGTGACACGCAGCCCGCGCCGGACCAAGCAGTTGAGAAAGGCGCGCCACCCCGCGCTCATCTACAACGAATTGTTGGGTGGCGTTTGAGTGGCACCAAGACCGTTAGGTTGCGGGTTTGCTTCGTCGCAGTGGCGCGGTCAGCCACGCTCGGAGCCTCTGGCCTCGGGACGGGCCCACATCGGCCGCGTATGGGCCTATAACGTTCAGTGCCCAATTGACGCGTGGTCCCAGGTTTCCGATCGCTTCTCGTTCCTCTGTGGTGACAGAAAAAGTCGCCGGCTCGTCAAAGTGGTGAGAGCGCACGTCGCGAATGACCTCCACCGCAAGGATCCCGTCGCAAATAGACAGCCAATTAGCGTCTGGCAATGCTCCGGCAATGTCACCTCGATACTTTTTCCACGTCACCGTTTTGCAGAGATCTGGATCAGAGTACCAAGAACCGGTCGAGTGGCTCAATTGAATTAGAGAGTGCGCCGTATTGAGTTCATCGTGAATAAGTCGTGCCGCGAGCTTCACCAGCGCTCGCTTAGCCTTGTCATCCCGGCGAAACCTCCATAATGCAAGAACGAATTGTCCCGCCGCCGTGATGAACGCTCCAACGATGACGCCCACAAATGCAACAATAGCTACCTGCATCTTAGTGTCCATGAGGCTGATTCCTACGCTGAAGTTGCACTCCACACCGTGATGGTCTGCCGACAAGGTAACCACAGGGCAATGCGAAGCGACCCAACGAGTTGTTGGATTGCGCCGTGATAAAAAAGGGGAATTCACCTGACGCAATCTGTTAGAGCAACGCGTCGCGCGCGTTTGTCGCGTGGACCGCACTTCCGCCAAGTGTCGCCCATGTGATAACAGTAACCAAGATTATTGAGCAATACGTCAACCTTATTTCTGATGCAACAAGCAGATTGGGTCTCCGGGCGGTCGCCCGAGAAACCCCGACACATGGTATTGAGATCGTTCCAAATTGAAATCGCGAGAGGTGCGTTCGTGTCGGCATTAGGTTGCGATGGCAGAGCTTCGGCGGTACGAGCCATTTCAGCCGCGGCTGGTCGTTCCGTAGGTTTTGCCGGCGACCTAGTAGAGGCATCGTAGCGAATGGCTTGTTGGCCAAGCGCTAACAGAACAACGAAGGCTGTTCCAAGGATCTTCATGGTTCCCCCTGTGAGCAAAAGAAAGAAATCCAACGATTTGTTGGGCGGCATGGACGAGCACACACTATTTCTTTAGCGCGAATTCGTGAAAGTCCTCCATGACCGATTTGAATTTCACCTTGACCTTGGCGGATCTCGTGCTTTGCCATAGAGCCAAGTCGCGAAGTTTGATTAAGTCGGCGCGGTTGTTTTGGAAATCGTCGGGTTTGAGGGCGAGCGCCAGAACATTTAATAGCACCCTGGCCTTCACGTTCGGCTTGTATTCGGTAACGCAGAAGAAAACAAAGTCGGCCTTCGAAAGCGAAGGTGCAACATTGAAAGTGGCACGTTTCGTAAAGCCGTCGCGGATTTCTTTTTCCGCGGCGAGGTCGAGCGCAGATAGGGATGGGTCACCGAGATTGCCCTGCACCGCGACAATGTAAACAGATTGCTGTGGGTGGAATGGGAAGGTGCTTTGTGCCGTAACGATAGCAACAGCCGTCATGGTGAAAAGAAAATACCCTAAGATTCGCATAGCATTCATTTTGAGGCATTCGTGTGAGCCCAGCCGGAACCGCAGCATGAGAGACATTGCTCGGATTCGCCTGGACTGGCGTCTGGGTCAGTGCCTGTGCCGCGACAACTAACACAAGCTCTGGATGGTTGCGCGACTAACACGCTTCCTTGGCCATAACAGATCGAACATGAAACCTTTTTGCCGCCGGAGGCACTGCTTTGGTCACGATCGATTCCGGTTGCGTTGCACCATTTGCAATCCTCAGGAGCATAATTTGCGTTTACTGACATACCCTATTTCCTCGAGTCAATTGTGATGATGCTGCGAAACCGCCCAACGTTTGAGTTCAGGTGGCGCGGGCGGTGACACGCAACCCGCGCCGAATAGAGCCAGTTGAGAGTGGCGCTACCCCGCGCTCACCTGCAACGCGTTGTTGGGCTGCGCGCTCACGTGACCTCACAGCACGAGTCACAGGACTCAAGGGAGCGAAACAGCTGCCGCCACGCAATGTAGTAAAAATCCAGCGACGCTCATGTCTCTAGAAGCAGATTCCTTTACCGTATCGTTCCACGACTCGCCAGCCATCATCGTAAAGTTGGAAATAAGCCGAGCATTCTACAAGCTCATTCGACGGGACTTCGTTTGACAGCTTTGCATAAGCCGTAGGTGCCCACCTCCATGTAAACTCAGCCTGCGCAGTTTTATCGCCCTCGCCCATAGCGACACCCGTGACTTCCACCAATTGCTTCTCAGCGATCACCACGCGATAAACAGTTACTTCTGATGAGACAAGACCTAAAGAATCAAACTTAACGTTCTCGGTGGTCTTTTCCCACGCCTTTGCTTCTGTCTCACCCTTCGGTGTGAGTTCGACCAGGTACTCGGTGAAGCGCCCGAATTTTGTTAGCCCAGTCGTCTTGATGGTCAGAATTCCCTGATCCATCAATGACCGGCGGTCACCACTGGAATAGTCACCCATTCCATCCTCCCAAATGCGGCCAACTAAAATCTTACTATTAAGACTCGATTTGAATTCAGGATAGGCCTTGATAAGTTCCGCCGCGCGGCCTCTTGAGAGGTTATTCGTTTTTGCTGGTTCGGAGGGTTTGTTTCTTCTTCGGTTCTTTTGCTGGCATACAGCGTCACCCGCAAGAGAAACGAGCGCTATGCAAATCATTAACGCACAGAAAACATTTAGACGCCTGTTCATAAGTATCTCCTCTCTAGAGATATTCGTAGCAGCCCAACTAAGACTTAGACCACAAGCTGGGATCTAAGTCCACTTGTACGCGTCTTATACCCGCACCGTCTAATGAGCGCAAGGCTTTATTGATCTTTGTCGATCTTGGAGGAAATCTGCGAAGTGGAATCTTACGTGAGAGCGGCGCGAGTGTGGCCACTCGCGCCGCTCGCCGGTTTGATGCGGCCTCAGTATTCGGAAGGAAGAAGAATCGTGGTTGATCCGCGATCCGCCTCAGTGATGATCCAAAGCTGTTGGCCTTCTCGGATGCGGTAGTTGCTCATCAGTCGAAAGCCGTTAGTTAGTGAGAGCTCGTTTTCGCAAAGGTCTTCCGCACTCAGTTCTCCCCAATCGCACGACATATGCCTGCGCAAAAACTCAATCGCTGTTTGGCCGGAAATTTGGAGCGCTTCTTCCGCTCCGGGCGTGATGAATGTTTGACCTAAAGCAAAACGTCTGACGCACTTAGTTTGGGTTGTGATAGAGTTTGCTGACATCGATGTTTCTTCCTTCCGGTTGAAAGTTGGTGTGGTGGGTCAGGCGAGCGTGACGCGCTCGCCTGACCCTTATTCTTTGCGCAGTTTTCAGTTTGCGTTTTCGGCTGCCCGCTCTTTCGTCGGTCTGCCTGCGCGGAGAATTTGATCGGCTGCGTGGAGAATCTTCTGTGCGCTCTTTTCGGGGATGGCGTCGGCGTTGTACCCGGCTCCTTGATAGAGCCAGTTCTGGATATAGCCCCTGCAATACTCCGCTCCCTCAAGGCCCAAAGACTCGCAACACAGAAGTGCTACCGCTTCTGCTTCAACTTCGCGCAAGCTTCGCGGCGTGTTTTCTGTGTCGGCGAAGTCGCCTTCTGCGGTATGGCCCAAGATCACGTGTGCGGTTTCGTGAAACAGCGTCTTGAATGGAAGTTGAGCGATGGGGTTAATCGCGATCTGACGCTTCCTTGCGAATCCCTGACAGTTGCCGTCCGTGCTGTCAAAGTCAATCCGCTCAACGTTGAGGTTGGCTAGTGCTCTCTCGGCATTCCACTCTGGTATCTCTGGCGCTTTGATTTCGCTGCCTACGGTCTGGCAAACCACGAACCATCTGGCTCTGTGAACAAACGTCGTGTAGGTGTGTTCTTCGCCCGTCGCGTCGTTGTTGTTTGATTCCTGGTCGCGGCGCTTGCGAGTTAAGGGCATGCAAAGCATCAAGGCTCGCTCGCCACGTTTGACGACGCGGCCTAATGTCTGCCATTTCGGAAACGTATTGATTGGTCCTGGCTGTAGGCCGCGCATCTGGCATTGAATCAGCGCGAGAAGTTGATTGCCGATGCTGTAGTTGTGAAAAGCGGAATAGGCTTCCATGATCAAGCCGGGTTTATTGACCGCTTCCACGAGTAAAGCTGCCCATTTCGGAATCTCGGCTGTTTGTGTTTGTCTCTCCATCGTCGTTGCTCCTTTTTGGTTTTGTGGTGTTGGGGTCGTAGTCTTAAAAACAGGTTTTCCCCCTCGTAGTGACGTTGGCTACGACTGGGCGCCCGAACGCGCACACCTGTGGCGGAACGGAGTGGAGCACTTGGAGCGAAGCGGAGAGTTGCGCGAGCGGGCTGTCGTGGACAATGAGAACGCAGAGGGGGGAAACTAAATCAGAGAATCATCATCTCGGCTGGAATGGAACGGAGTGGAATGCAAGACGATCCTTATAGAACTAAGGTGCGCGTGAGTGCGCGTAACCATGCAGTTCCGATAGAGAGGTTTTGTATTTTCTGGCCTTCACACTAAACGGATTGATGAAAATCCATATTAGGGCGTTACAACTGTGGGGTTAGGATCCATCGGCGGAGAAGTCGAATGCGCAACGGCTTGTATAACTGCCGATTCCAATTCCTCGAAGCGGAATGGTTTGGTGAAGTAAGCAAAAGCGCCCAGCTCCATGAAAAGATCTCTAAACTGATCACCGTTTCCCGATATAACGATGACTGGAGTTCTTAAGTGACGTGCCTGGATTCCTTTCAGTATCTGTAGTCCGTCCAACCCAGGCATTGAAACGTCGGTAATGATGGTATCGTAGTCTTCAAGTTCAAGGCTCTCTAAGCATTGCTCGGAGCCATCCGCTGTTTCGCATTCGTGTTCCTTTGAGAAGAGCCTTTGCAGTGTTTTTCGAATGACAGGATCATCGTCGATTACAAGCACGCTGGCCATGAGAAGTCCCTCACTGTTGTCACTAATCGTTTGAACCGCCCTCCAACCGAAAGAACAAATGAATACCCAAAGGCAAGCTAGTAAACAAACCCTGCATTTCATCATTGCTCTAGGTTCGAATCAGTAACTTTTCCAACCCTACCGTAATACGGGACTTACGGTCAATAGCAATCATCATGGCGGGGCCCGGTGACGCCCAAAACAGCTCGCGGGACCTACTGCCATCTAGCACGAGTAGCCTTTCATTCAGACCATAGATGGCTTAAAGGAGTGGAGGACTTGGAGCGCAGCGTTAGAGTTGGGCGGGCTTGTCGCGGACAATGAGAACACAGAGTAGAGTGGGAAACTAATTAGGATGTCATCTCGGCGGGAATGGAATGGAATGAAATCGAATGGAAGCCGAGTTCTTACTGGCTGAAGGGGTCCGCTTCGGAGTAAATCGAGGGCACTTGACGACAGAGCAGGCCGTAACCAATGTTGCTATACTCGTTAACTCGTTTGTATTCGCTCAGCGAATAGTCAAAATCTTCTTGCGTTCGAAAGAGAGTAGGCGTCTAATCTCACCGCGCATCGGTTGTTGCTAGCTGGCTCCGGCCTGAGTCGCTCGGTTCTCGCGAGGCACACCACAACCAAGCCGCCGAAGACCCCGGCTTTGGACGACTAAGACGAATTGAACTAACCGGACTGTTAGAACAACGACAGTGCGTTTTGCAACAGACTCAGCGCGACATCTACGATCGGATCAGTCGCCACGACTTCAAGCTGTGCGGCGCTTGGCGGCGTGCCGATACTTCCCGGCTCTGTAGCTGATGGCGGTTCCGGTGGCGGCTCAGGCGGAGTGCCAATGGAGCCCGCGAATGCGCTGTTACCGAGCATGAGCGCTAGCACTATTGGCATGCTCAGTTGTCGAAATCTTCTCATGGTTTTTCTCCTGTAAAAGGATTAGTTGGTATTGCCCTGAAAGGGCGGGCGGCATGTTAGCACTCTAAACGCAATTATCATTACAGACGCGAAGAAAGGTCACTCTCACATGTACTTAGCAAAGGCGCTCCTAGAGGAAATAGGCAACCCCAGCCTCACCGTGAACGAACGCGCAAGCCTGCGCTGTCGGCTCGCCAGACATCAGGAAACGGCGGGTGACTATGAAGCGGCGAGCGAAGCTTTGGCGGACCTATGGCAAGGTGTTGGAGCGCGCCCGATGCTTGAGGGACTAGACGATGAGACGAGGGCTCAAGTCCTTCTGCGCGTCGGCGCGCTCACAGGGTGGATCGGCAGCGCCGAACAAATCGAAGGCTCGCAAGAAATGGCGAAGGACCTGATTAGCGAGAGCGCCAGGGCATTTGAGAAGTTAGGCCAGAGAAATAAGGTAGGAGAGGCGCGTAGTGATCTAGCACTCTGCTATTGGCGCTCAGGTTCATACGATGAAGCCCGCATCACGCTACAAGAGGCGTTAAGTGAACTTGACGAAAGCGATGTAGAACAGAGAGCCATAGCATGGCTCCGAAGGGCGGAGGTCGAAAGAGCGTCACAGCGACTCACTGAAGCTCTGCGGATTTACAACGAAGCTGCTCCTCTATTTGACAAAGTGAATGATCACTATCTGAAGGCTACTTTTCATAACGGCCTTGCCACCACGTTGAAAGACCTGAGAGCGGCTGAGAACCGGGAACATTACACGGATCGCGTTCTAATGGAATATGCAGCCGCAAGCTTTCATTTTGAACAAGCCGGACATACCCGCTATCAGGCTTGTGTCGAAAACAACATCGGATCGTTGTTTGGCATCATCGGCAAGTTCGAAGACGCTCACGAGCATCTGGATCGCGCCCAGGTGCTTATGACCCGGCTGAAAGATAATGTGCATTTGGGCCAAGTAGATGAAACGCGCGCACGAGTGCTATTAGCGGAAGGGCGAATTGTAGAAGCAGAAAAGACTGCTCGCGCTGCGGTGCGTAGACTAGAAAAGGGCGACGAACTTTCGCTGCTGGCTGAAGCCCTAACTACGCATGGAATCGCGTTGGTGCGTCTAGATCATTCCGATCAAGCGCGGGCAGCTTTAGAGCGAGCGATTGCAGTGGCTGAGCAAGTTGGCGACTTCGAGAGTGCGGGAGTGAGTGCCTTAACGGTTATCGAGTTACTCGGTGCGAGTCTAACCAAGGAAGAAGTGTGGGCCACAATTGGTCACGTTGGCGTTCTATTAGAAAAGACGCAGGAAGCTGCTACTCTTAGGCGGCTGGCTACGGCTTTCCGGTCGCTGTTCCTAACTCGCGCAGTTCCCGCGCCACCCGATTGGGATGGCTTCTCTCTCAAGGATGCAGTGCGTAGGTACGAAGCCCACCTGATCAAGTTGGCACTCAAAGACACTGACGGCAAGGTGACAGCAGCGGCGCGCCTACTCGGATTCAGACATCATCAAAGCCTAATCACTCTGATATCCGCCCGGCATAAGGAACTAATTGAGACAGGAGCCCGAACGGCTGTACGCCCGCGCAGGAGTCACCTTATTGTTCACCCGAAGCGTGCCAAAAAGAAAAAGATACAGACCGATCACGCTCAGGCTGCGTCTCAGATTTCCATTCTGCACGTGGAAGACAACCCGCAAATAGCCAAACTGGTCAATGATGTGGTCGCCTCCGATAAGTGGCGCGTGGAGCTTTGCGCCGATGGCTACAGTGCGCTCGATAGACTCACGGGCAAAGATCACTATGATCTGCTTCTGATTGATAACGACATTTCCGACATCGGCGGTCTGGAGTTAATTAAGCGCGTACGCACAATCTCGCACCGTCGTCGCACACCGATTGTCATTCTTTCAGGAAGCGATTGCGAAGCTGACGCCTGGCGCGTAGGCGTCGATGCTTTTCTGAAAAAGCCGGAACAAATCAGCGGACTACCATCGACGATCGCGCGGTTACTAAAGGTCGACCTTCAAGAAAAAGCAAAGTTGCACTGACAAAAGATCGCCGGGCGTGTTTTCTTCGCTATGTAACTGAGTCAATCCCTCAGCCGATTGGAGACTTACTGCATGTGGACTTCGGGAGATAGCGAGCGGGGCAACAATTAGCGATGAAGCACGTGGTTATGGAATGCCCGTGCGCCGAGATCATGCGCATAGCCGCTCGCTACCGCGCGGGCGGGATCCCTACTAAGAATATCCTTTAGTTCGCAAGGGCTACACTGGAAACAAAAGTGGGTGGGACGGTTTCAAAGAGATTCGATGCGACGCGATGAAGCTTCTGGCCCAACTCAGCGAAGGTTGATGCTGAAATATTTTTTCAGGCGTTCTTCCTGTTCTGCGCTTGAAAGTTAGAAATGACTGCCATTATTACGGCAAGAGATTTAGCTTGACACCATGCAAGACGAGGCTTAGGCTCGCGACAACTCATGTATTTATGTTAGGCGTGCGACTCACCCCGGAAGCCTCACGTCAACGGAATCAGAGAAGATTCCAGCAATGCAGATCACCCAATTCCTGAAGGTCAGAACGCCCTTGATGGCTGTCGAGGGGTTTTTGGATTCTGCTCCTAGGGAGGATTGGACGTTAAGGACGAAAGGCGATTGAACGGCCCCGCCGCTACTGTCAGGTAACAACGGGGCCAACGCAAACAACAAACCTCTGTCACCGGTTTGGCGCAAAGGATGCCGTCCTAGTCAGACCCATCCTAGCCCAACTCGTGGCATTGGCTCAACCTGATCTTCGCGTCCGGCGAATTGATCATGGAGGAAGCAAATGTCCACCTTCAAATATCTCAATCGGTCACACCAGAAATCCCAACTAGCAAGAGCTATGGTCGCCATTGTGTTTTCTTTGCTAAGAAGGCGATTCAATCGCTCAACCCGATTTGGGAGATTGACTGCATGTGGACACACAAGAGATAGCGGGCGGTCAACATTAGCGATATGCACGTGTCTATGGGATGGCCGTGCGCCGAGTCAATCGCGTGCCCGCTCGCTATCGCAGGCATGGGTATTTCGAGATCGCCACTTCACTGGAGTCGCTTCTATCCTGTTAGCGATCGTACTAAGCGGCGCAGCTTCAGCTCAGACGTCAGGGCCAAATGCTCGCACTGCACCCGGCGTGCCTTTCAATTCATACACGCTCGACAATCTTGAAAGCATTAACTACTTCAATGGCCGGATGCATTTTGGATTGCCCTTGCTCAATGTGAGCGGTCGCGGCAGCGCGCGGCAGACGGTGATGCTGACGATTGATCCTCAGTATCCAAGCGAAGGCAAAGGATGCCCAAATTGTCCGAATTATTATCAGCTCTCAGCCGCCATTTGGAATTACGAAGTGGGGTACGCTCCCGGAGTGTTGGAGGCTGTAGCAGAGGGCCGCGAGATGCAAGTCCAGTGTCAATCGAACGCTGTGTCGGCCTTCAACAATCCTACTCGGACCTTTATGAGGTTCAAGACTTCGGACGGCACCGAGTACTCTTTGTTTGACGTACTGCATGACGGCCAAGTAATGCCAAACCCGGACGGGTGCTCGACCGATCAGCACGCAGCTTTGCGCGGGAAAGTATTTGTGACGAAAGACGGGTCAGCTGCGACTTTTGTTTCCGATGTGGACATTTACGATAACCGGTACGGGTTAGGCGGGGAGGCTCGATACTTTCCTTCGGGTGTTCTTAAATTACGCGACGGCATGCGCTATCGAATCGACAACGGTGTAGTCAGTTGGTCAAGCGACCGCAACGGTAACAAGATAGTTTACGAATACTATCCTCCCGTCGCGCCGATTGTCCCGCTCCCAAACAGTTCCTTCCCTGGCCGCGTTAAGAAAATCACGGACTCACTCGGTCGAGAGGCTCAGTTTACTTACGATAATCCCACGGGTATTGCAACGGAGAGGTACGACGAGATCACCTATAAGGGATTTGGCGGCCAGTCGAGAGCGATCCGCGTTTATTACGCTAGGCTCGAACATGCGCTGCGCAACCCGAACGATACGATCCAAACCTATTGCCAGTTAGGTGTGGATTGCGAAACACCGAATGGAGGAGTAATTGCCAATCCCCTGGTCGTCTCATCCGTTGTCTTGCCCGACAACAGAAGTTTTCATTTCTACTATGATCGGTATGCGGAGTTGTCCCGGTATGAGCTTCCTACCGGAGGCGCGGTCGAATATGACTACGACTGGGGATTGCACCTATCAGTTTTTGCGTCCGACACCTATCGGAGAATCGTGCAGCGGCGCACCTATCCGACTGGCGGTACGGGTGCATCTTTCGAAAGCAAAACGACCTACACCAAGCCCGAACATAGCTACCAGCAATCCGGGGCCGGCAGCTTTTACTACGCGGGCGCGACTACCGGCTACGTAGAGGTCGATCACATAGGAAAGCCCAACAGCGTCGAGACGTTGCTATCCCGCGAGCGCCATTATTACTACGGCATGGCCGGAGCGCCCGCAGTATCGAGTAACGTTCCAGGTGCGGTCTGGTGGCCTACGTCAGCGCCGCCGGTGCACAGCGACTCATCCTACACTTACCACTCGTGGCAGGATGGCCGCGAATACAAAACCGAATACATGAGCAGCGACGGAGTAAACCCTTTGCGGCGGGTTGAGTTCAATTGGCAGCAGAGTGCAAACCCTAGTTGGTGGGCGCTGTCGCCCGATTTAGCTCCCGAGAACAATCCGCGTATTGCTGAGACAGTCACGACGCTACTCGAAACGAACCAGGTATCAAAGCAAAGTTCGCTCAATCCCTACGACACTAACGACAAAGGATTTGACCAGTACAACAACAGGACTGATCTCTGGGAGTACGACTACGGTGATGGTGGCCCAGGAGCCCTGCTTCGTCACACTCATACCAGTTTCATAACGTCAACGAATTACACCGATGGTGTCAATGGGCCAAGCTTGACCAGTTTGCCATCGCAAACTTCCGTCTACGACGGCATGGGGATCGAGCGTGGGCGCACTACATTCGAATACGACAACTACTCGCAAGATGGTGTCTTTCATGCGGCGTCGTTACCCCGCAGTCTAATCAGCGGCCTCTGTGATGGAACGGCCCAGAACTGTCTGGGGAGTCCCAACTTCACCGATCCAAATTATGTGACGCGCGGGAACGAAACAGGAGTGACCCGTTATTTATTGGACGGCAACGGCTCGGTGATGGGCTCGATCGCTGCCTACGCGCAGTACGATATCGCGGGAAATGTAGTGAAAGCAATCGACCCGCGCGGTTACGCGACGACTTTTGACTATAACGATAATTTCGGCGCGCCGGACGGAGAAGCGCGCTCGAATACGCCACCCCTCGAACTCAGTTCACACGGACAGTCGAGCTATACCTTTCCCACGCTGGTAACGAACGCCTTGGGGCAAACTACATATACTCAGTTCGATTTCTATTTGGGCCAAGCAGTCAATTCGGAAGATGCCAATGGCATTGTATCCAGCGTCTCTTACAATGATGCGCTCGATCGGCCCAAGCAGTTAATTCGCGCGGCCAATGGCGGCGCGGACGTGAAACGCCAAACTACAATCAATTACGACGACCTGAATCATGTCGTCACGACCACGAGCGACCAAACGAACTACGCGGATAATCTGCTCAAGAGCGAGACGGTTTCCGATGGCTTAGGCCGTACGTTAGAAAAACGGCAATATGAAACTACCGGCAGCTACATAGCTGTAAGGCAAAACTATGATGGTTTAGGCAGAAGCTCTCAGACCTCGAACCCCTTCCGATCTGGCGAGACGATTCTCTGGACTACGACCGCCTACGATGAACTCAGTCGAGTGACTTCTGTTACCTCGCCTGATGGCGCAAGTGTGAAAACTAATTACAGTGGCAACAGGGCTTTGGCCGCCGATCAGAATGATTCTGATCAGCTTCGAAAAAAACGTATCAGCAAGACCGATGCGCTCGGTAGACTTAAGGACTTATGGGAAATAACAGCTGCCGATGGGGCAACTGAACCGGTGTCTTTCCCTAGCTGGCCATCTGTGACAGCGGCCTATCACACGAGCTACGAATACGACGCACTTGATGATCTAACAATTGTTCACCAAGGTGGGCAGACGCGCACTTTCTTTTACGATTCGCTTAAACGTCTCAGCTCGGCAATGAATCCTGAAAACAGCACCCTGGGTTACCAGTACGACGAGAATGGTAATCTTCGAGTGAAAACGGATGCGCGCGGCGTTTCGACTCATTTTTCCTATGATGCACTCAATCGCGTAAAGCGGCGGTGGTACAACAGCTCAACCTCACTCACTGCACAAACGAACAATAGTCCGGCTTTGCCGGGCGACGTAGCCACAAGTGACGAAGTAGCTTACGTCTATGATTCGCAGGGTCTGCCATCAGGCGCTCCCCCTAATTTCTCACGCGGTTCTGCAATTGGACGTTTGGTTGCAGTAGCTTATGGAACGAGTAGCAGCGCGGGGGATTATTACGGCTACGATGCGGGAGGACGCCCGGTATTGAAAATTCAACAGACTGCCGGTACGAACTATCAGATCAACGCAGCTTACAATCTCGCGGATGCGATTACTTCTCAGTTTTATCCATCCGGTCACATCGTCAGTTATGGTTACGACAAAGCAGGCAGAACAACCAGCATGACTGGCCGTCTTGGCGATGGCCGAAACCGGACATATTCAACCGGCATTTCATATTCGCCGTTTGGTGGTCTCGCTCAGGAGCAATTCGGAACACAGACCTCGCTCTACCACAAGCTGCATTACAATCAGCGCGGACAACTTTTTGATATCCGCCTGAGTAGTTATTCGCTTGCGGCGAATGAATGGGACTGGAATCGTGGAGCGTTGGTGAGCTATTACAGCTCCAACTACAGTTGGGGCGGCAACTCAATAGGAAGTGGTCTAGATAACAACGGCAATGTCACGAGAGAACAGCACTGGACTCCAACCGCCGACCCTAATACTTACTCTTACACTCAGGACACTTACAGCTATGACTCATTGAACCGCCTCACTTCGGCGAATGAGGTTCACGGTGGGCCAAACTGGCAAAGCGGACAGGACTATCTACAATCCTATGATTATGACCGGTTCGGCAATCGCACCATCAATTCAGCAAGCACCGGCGTCAACAACACTCAATTCGACAAGAGCGATGCTCAAAACTCGAACAGGCTCTACGCGCCAAACGATCTCTCGCAGTCGATGAGCCAGCGAAAGATGCAGTATGACTCTGCGGGGAACTTGACGCATGACTCCTACACTGGAGACAACAGGACAAGAAGTTTTGACGCCGAGAATCGTCTGTCGTTGCTTAGCTTCCCAGTGCCTCCACCTCCGCCGCCCGTTTGTTACCCGGACGGCGAAGGGGGGCTGACTTGCTATCCGGTCGACCCACGCCCAGGACCACCGCCGATTCAATACGTTTATGATGGTGACGGTCACCGGGTGCGGCGCTTTATTAATGATCAGGAAACGCGGCAAGTCTATGGCTTGGGCGGGGAGTTGCTGGCTGAATACGCCGCAAGTATTTCTCCTACTGCGTTGCAGAAGGAATACGGCTATCGCAACGGGCAGTTATTAATTACAGCGACTCCCGCGGCGGGTACGTACGCGCTTGGGAGCCCGCAATCTGGCAAAGATACATCGTCCACTGCTCTACTTGCCAAGCTCAACAGTGTTGAGTTACCGCGAGTCTTGCGAGGTCTATTACTAACGAATGCGGACGTGCGCCCGGTCTCCGATAGCTCAACGCCCCTCTACGGGCCGGCTTTTCCTTACGCCTCTTTGAATAGAAGCGTCCTTTTTAGTTCACCTCAATCGACATCAACCAAAATCGCGTTTTCAAGCAATCGAGATGGAACCGCGCAAATCTATTCCATGAATTCAGACGGCAGCCTAGCGCAACGCCTGACCAACGACGCGGCTAATGACGAGTATCCACGGTGGGCGCCCAATGGTTCGCGCATCGTCTTTCAGAGTGATCGTGACAATATATTCAGCGGCATGGCGGATATCTACGTCATGAACACCGATGGCAGTGGGCAAACTCGGTTGACGAGCGATGCCAACGATGACAGTGCGCCCGCTTGGTCCCCCGATGGCAGCAAGATTGTCTTCCAAAGTGCGCGCAATGGCGTTAACAACCAGATCTATGTGATGAACGCCGATGGCAGCGGACAAGTTAACATCAGCAATAGTGCTGCGAATGATACGCAGCCTTCGTGGTCGCCCGATGGAACTAAGATCGCATTCGCGAGCGATCGCGATCATTCCGGCTGTTCGAGTGTTTATGTGATGAACAGCACCGGCGCAAATCAGACGCGTTTGACGTTCGGTGCAGCACCTTACGCCGATGATCAACCTTCGTGGTCGCCGAACAGTTCAAAAATCGCATTCACTAGTACGCGCGATAGCACTACTGACACGTGGACTGAAACCGACGATGATGGAAACGTTCTCAATCGCAGCCGTGTAAATATCAATAAAGAAGTCTATGTGATGAACGCGAACGGCTTTGGTCAAACGCGGTTGACGAACACGTTGGAAAACGATGAGTCGCCTTCGTGGTCAGGGGATGGGACGAGGATTGTCTTTCGCAGCGATCGCGAAAGGGACTGTTGCGACCCTACGGCACAGGTGTGGATGATGAATGCTGACGGAAGCAATCAATTAAATCTATCAAACGATCAGGTTGGGAACTACAATCCGAGCTGGTGTGACGCAGTGATGAGCCCGCCACCGCCGAACAGTGCCCAGTTCGTTTCTCAATCAGTACCGCAGACGATGACAGCAGGACAGACCTACGCCGTATGGGTACGCATGAAGAATATTGGTAGTAATACCTGGACGACCCAAGGGGCCTATAGCCTCGGTTCGCAAAATACGCAGGACAACACGACTTGGGGTATGGGGCGAGTTGCGTTGCCGTCCTCTGTTGCATCCGGTAGCGAAGTGACGTTCAACTTCAGCGTTACCGCCCCGTCTACGACAGGCACTTACAATTTCCAGTGGCGCATGGTCCAAGATGGCGTCGAATGGTTTGGGGCATTCGGCCCGAACGTTTCTGTAACTGTCAATTCTCAATCGGGTGGCAACACCGGCACTGACCCTGATCCAAGTACGCCATATGCCGACGTACGTTGGATCGTTGCGGATCGTCTGGGAACACCGCGAATGATCTTGGCCGAGAGTGGCAGCCTTGCAAATGTTTCGCGTCATGATTATCTGCCGTTTGGTGAAGAACTCACTGGGCAAATAGGAGGCCGCACTACGCAGCAAGGTTACACTGGCGACAATACGCGACAAAAGTTCACCCAAAAGGAACGCGATGTTGAAACCGGGCTGGACTATTTCGGGTCCAGATACTACGGAAGTGTTCAGGGTCGTTTCACATCAGTTGACCCGTTGGCGGCTTCCGCGTCCGTTGCGCGCCCGCAGAGTTGGAACCGTTATGCATACGTACTCAACAACCCGATCAGATTGATCGATCGGTCGGGCCAGAGTCCTGACGACCCCGAAGATCAGCAACCGAAGTCGAAGCCCGCGAAAAAAGATGGCGACACTTTTTCTGGGCCGTCGTGTCCGGGAATCTGTCCTAATCCAGCAACGGTTGCAGAAGTTAAAGTTCCGTTTGGTCCTGCTGCACCACAACCAATCCAGACAAACGAGACGCCGATAGTCACGACCCTCTCACCTTCTGTCGGGCCATCAAATGGCCCAATACCACAAACGCCCGCCTCTGAATCAAGAAAAGGCCTCTTCGGAGTAAACTATGGTGGATTTGCCGCCGTAGGGTATGGAGGAATGGCAGGAATAGATTCTAGCATTAATGCGGGAGTCAATTTCTCTGGAAATGGAGGAATAGGTGCAGCTGGGTCTTTCGGAACCGTTATTACGGACGAGGGAATCGGGCCAGGGTTTGGGTATCCCTCCGATGAGGCTTTTGGGTTCGGCTTAGCGGCGTCCGCTGGTCCAGGACTGTTTTACTCAAATGCCGCGACATATGCTGACTTGAGAGGGCCTTTCGATACGACCATTATTGCTACTCCGATCATTACGATCCAATACGATTCCGCAGTCGGCGATGCCACGAAGGTTTTTTCATTTTCTGGACCATCGGGCCTGGGGATCTTTCATTTTCGAACTACCACTCCTGCTTGGTCCACTATTGACGTACCGGTCAATGTTCCTCTTAATAAGTATTGAGAATGGGACTTATCTGGTTCAGAAGGCCCTTTTGACGTAAACAAGTAACAAAGGTAAGGCACAGTATGAAACGTAAGAGCAAAGCGCAATCGCTTAGTCGAAGACTCATAGCCCTTAGCCTCACATGGCTTGCGCTAACCGTGGTCTTTTTTGGAATTGGTCTAGTGTGCTTTAATCCATGGCCCGATTACAGGCTAGCAAAGTCCAATCTTCCAACCGAGGGTCGTGTCACGGCCTTGGAGCCGGATAATCACCAAATAGTAAGGTACACATACCGTGTGGGACCTCAGGAATACGCGGGCTCGGGGCACGGCGGCCAAGGAAATCCGGCATTTAAAGACATCACGGTCGGACAAAGCGTTATCGTCTACTATGATCCTACAAGACCGACAGTGTCCACTTTAGGCTCACCAGCGAGTCCACTTTTCGGAAACGTGCTGGGTGTAATTTTTGTGACTCTGCTGCCGCCCATCTTTGTTATTTGGACACTATACAGAATGGGTTACTTTCGTTGATGCTTAGCAAGAATCCTCGTTTATGGACACACTACTATGAACGCAACGCTGTTATTAAAGATTATCACCTGTTCAGTGGGAATATGGATTGGGGTTAACCTACTTCGCGGTTATATCGGCGGTTGGTTGAGACTCGCCCGTACGTATCGAGCGTCTTCGCAGAAGAAAGTAGTGACGGGAATCAGTCGAAGGCGGTTCTTCCAAACGGTCTACATGCGATGGTTGATGGTTTACGGTGACTGCATGATGTTTCGCGCTGACGCGCGTGGATTGCGAATCTCCGTCTTACCCGTATTTAGAATCGGACATCCCTCTTTAATGATACCTTGGAACGAAATAACGGTAGTTAACCTGGAAGGGCTATTTAAGCCGATTGTCGAACTGCGATTCCAGGCAGAGCCGTCCGTTCCACTTCGGATGAGTCGATTGGTTTATCAAAGTCTTGCCGAAACGTTTTCTAGCATCGGAGACGCGCATTGATTATTGAATTAGATGGTCAGGGTTGAAGATAACAGTCACAATTCAAAGGAGTCTTCGGATAATTGTTCCTGCTACTTGTGCTGAAGCCATGTGTCCAATTTGTGTCCAGGAAGGACAGCACACGATGTAGAACGGATGTTAAAGAAACGTAAACCATGGTAAGAGTGTCGGAATCCCTTGGTGGCTGCAACTTTTTGAAAAGCAACATGTTAGAGTGTTGCGGGGCCCATGATTCGGGACCGAGAGGTCGGAGGTTCGAATCCTCTCGCCCCGACCAATAAACATCTCAACAATGAGGTCACTGATCAGGTGGCCCCTTTCGTTTGAAAGATTGAGTCGGATCGGCTGGGTGAAGAGCCGGTCGCTACCGCTCCCGGTACTGACCTCACATTGGTAGTTCACTGAGCTAACGCATGCCGTGCGATCACGGTATATCTCGATCCTTCCTTGCGTAACTCACTTTTAAACAAGCAAACATCGCGAACGTTCAAGGAAACAGGATCGAACCCCAACTGCTTATGGACATCACCGAGTCGGCGCGCGTCGTGTGTCTGGCGCAGGCGGGCCACCGTCAGATGGGGACGGAAGGGTCGCTCTTCGCGGGTGAAACCTGAACGAGCGCATTCGTCCTCCAAACTCTGAAAGAGTTTGCCTAAACTATCCGTCTGCTCTTCAATGCCTATCCACAAAACACGTGGTTGGCCGCGAGACGGAAAGACACCGCACCTTCCAACGAGAAGTTCAAAAGGCGAGACGTCCTTCGACGCGCGTTCGATCGCTCGCGAAAGGGCTTCAACGCTTGATACGAGCGTGTTGCCGAAGAACTTCAGGGTGAGATGAAGATTTTCTTCACGGGCCCAATTCGCTCGTGCATCAGGGACTGCTTTCCGCAGGCGATCGATGTGATCGCGCAGACGCGAGCGCAGGGTTGCGGGTAGCTCGATGGCAACAAAAAGACGCCAGGATTCGTCTGGAGGCTTCATGGTTTAAAGTTGTGACGAAACCGATTCGCGCTGCGCGCTCAGTGCGGACAAGGATGTCGGCGCTCCAGCCAGGCGCGGTCTCCTCATGGTCGAGGAGGCTCCAGGATTAACGTCTCCTTCGTAGCGCTTTCAACCGCCGTCTTCGTAAACGGAAGCACCCGAGGCGTGACGTTGCGCCAGTCTTCAAGTTGGTCCTTCCAGTACGGGCTGGACGGGATTCCTGATTCACCGAGAGTGATTCCGTGTTGTGTCTTGTCCCAATCACTCGGATCAGCGATCAAGCGCATCGAGACACTTGACCCAACGTTCACGGTTGCGCCAAGACTGCCGACTCCATTTTGGGGAAATGGAGGAATCTGAAACTGGACGCCGATAAAGGGAGCGGAAGCCAGGTAGTGGTTGAAGCGTACTTTATATATCTCTCCCCATTTCCACTTTGATTCGTCGGGGCCGGGATTCTTGCTTAACGCCTGACGGGCATCGGAGTAGCAAGCCCGCAGGAGTTCGCCATAGCTCTTAAACTCTTTCGGCAGCCATTCCTGCGGCTGCTCGCGCATCAGCCGATCGAGAGTGCTCTCAAAGTTATGCCACTCGTAAATCTTCAGAAGATCAGGCGTGAGCGTGGCCGCTAAGATTCGGGTGCGAAAAGCCGCGCGCATCTGGTAGGCGAGCGGCGCCACTGTCGAGTCAGCTCTAACTTCACCGTCCCACTTCTCGAGTGCTTCAACCGACTGGCTGAACTTCTGGTCTGCGGCCGGAACCTCAAGCTTGAGTAATCTTGCGCTGTCATGCGCAAAGGAAGCGAGGCCAATGGAATAGACATCCCCCTGAATTTTGCGAAAGTCGTCTGAGGTGAGTTTTGGCTTCTGAGATAACAGATCAAAAATTCTTCGCGCGCGATATGGCTGGGCCCAGGAGTGCGACAGAAAGTACGGATAGTCAGTTCCCACAACGCGCTGGTTTGCGGTGACGATTATTCCCGACGGTGGGTCGTAAACGTTCGGCAGTTTGTTGAAAGGAATCCAACCGGTCCATTCACCTGCGTCAGTCGATCCATCGTAGGGAAGACTGCCGTCGCCGCTCTTTCTAATTGGGATCTTGCCTGCGCCGTAGTAGCCGATGTGTCCATCGACGTCGGCGTAAACAAAGTTCTGCGTTGGGCCACCGTAAGTGCTCAATGCGGCAGTAAACTCTTTCCAATTGCGCGCGCGACTCGTCTGAATGAATGCTCCGGCTTCATTTAAGGTTGGATCGAGAGCGGTCCAGCGCAAAGCGTACCTTTCCGAGTTCTTCTCAAGAATGATCGGGCCATGACGCGTTATTATTACATCCAGGTTCTGGGTGTCCGTTGAGCTATCACCGAAGCCTTTGCGAACTTTGATTTGTTCGTGGCGAACCTCGGCATCGCGCCAGCCGTTCGGTGTCAGGTAGCGTCCTGGGTTGTCCTTATCAAACTTCTCGACGTAGACGTCCTGAACGTCCGGTCCCAGGTTCGTCACGCCCCAGGCGATGTCATTGTTGTGGCCGACAATGATTCCCGGCGCACCCGGGAATGTCACGCCGCTGACATGTATCCCGGGCGCGTCGAGTTCGGTTAAGTACCAGACACTCGGCGCCGACGCGGGTATGTGCGGATCGTTCGCGAGCAGAGGCTTACCGGAGGCTGTTCGTTTTCCGGAAACGACCCAGTTGTTACTGGCCTGGAGTTTCGGAGTTTGATCCAGAATACCGAATTGCTCTGCAGTTCGACGGTCATTGGCGATCGATTCGGCGATTGAGGCGATGACGGCCGCGCTCGGCGAAGGCATCGCGGGAAGGGGAGCGTCTGCGCTCTTACTCGGCTTGCCGTCCTTTCCCACGACCAGGACATCGAGGGGAGAGACCTCGGGTAACAAAGCATCGCGTTTGTCTTTCGGTATCGACTGCAGCGCCGCGCGCATGATGTCGAGTTGCCAGGTAGTGGACAGATACTCAGCCATGAGTTTTCCCACGGCAAGCGAATCCGCGGGCTTCCAGGGGCGCGGCTTGTACTGGAGAATCAGGAACTCAGGCGGCATGTTTTGGTTCGTGCGAGAGTCGATGTAAGCATTCACGCCTTTGGCATATGCGTTCAGAACTGCGGTAAGATCGGGCGGTAAATGGGCCGCGGTCTCGTCCACAATTTGCGCGAAGCCGAAGGTGCGGTGGCGCTTGTCCTGGTCCAACGTGGCCTGGCCAAATATTTCCGACAACTCTCCACGCGCCGCCCGCCGCTGCACATCCATCTGCCAGAGACGATCGCTGGCCGTGATATAACCCTGGGCGAAATACAGATCGTCGTCGTTGGCTGCTTCAATGTGAGGAATGCCCCGTTCATCGCGTCGCACAGTCACGCGATTATGAAGCCCGGGGAGGCTGATGGTCGAGCTCGTTTGTTGAGCGATTCGGGGCACTAGCCCGACCGTGAGGGCGGGCTCACGCGCTATTAAGCTGCTTGCCAGAATGCTCAAAACCCACAACAGCGTAAGTGGTAGCTTTTTAGACCTATGCATTGGTTTGCCTTTATTTGATAGAGAATCGAGCCCGCAAAGGCGTGCATGGTAGCACAGGATGTCAGTAGCGACCGGGGAGCTTTGTAGCGCAAGTTGTTAACTTGCGCTCTGAACGGCCCATGTACCTGGGTGAGCTGAGCGCGCGTTGGGGCATGATTGGGTTGAAGAGAAATCGCAAGTTAACAACTTGCGCTACATTGGAACCCGGTCGCTGTTCCCGGGCTGTGGACTCACTTGATTGGCTCCTTGCATCTTTCTAGCGCTTTGCTTGCCTTTGATGATTAGCAATGTAACCGTCACGACGTTTGCTAATATTGTTTCCGATCCCCTGTAGAGTGGCCCCCTTCGTCGTCATGAACACTGATGAGCACGTAGCGTGCTTATCTAAAGTGTGATCTCGTCTCTTCCCGGACAGGAGTGTTATCGTGCAAGCAATCACCACGAAGCGTTGGTTTTTAATACTGATCAGCCTTTCCATGGTCGCCGCTCTTTCGTTCGACGCCTTCTCAACCGCCAAACTCAAGAAAGTCAAAAAACAGCATGGTAGTAAGTCGGCGGTCATTTGGCGTCACCCCGGCAACATCAGGAATCGCGATCTTTACTACGGGCCAGGTTCGAAGGCGCTGGCCCCGGCGCCGCCGTTCCGTTTCGTCAAGGAAGTCAAAGAAGGTGGCATGCCGAAGTTCGAAGTTGAAGACGCTCGCGGTGTGAAGTGGCGCGTCAAGCTGGGGCCGGAGGCGCAGTCTGAGACAGCAGCGAGCCGTTTAGTTTGGGCCGTCGGCTACAACGCTGAAGAGGCATATTATTTTGATCGAGCGCGAATTGACGGCATGCGACAATTGTCGCGCGGGCAAAAATACGTTGAAGGTGATTCGGTTCGCGGCGCGCGGTTTGAGCCGCGTCGTGAGAACGTAAAGCGAGGCCAGGAATGGGGCTGGTCCAAGAACCCATTCAAGAACACGCGCGAGCTAAACGGACTCAAGACGATGATGGTGCTGCTCAACAACTGGGACACGTTCCAGAAGAACAATCGAGTCCTTCACGATAAGAATTCAGGCGAGGCGAAGTATACCGTGACCGACCTCGGCGCTACCCTGGGCGCGGCCGGCGGATTCGGAAGTCGTAAGTCAAAGGGCGATGTGCAGGACTTTGAGCGCCGCCGCCTGGTCAGCAAGGTTGACGGCGACAAGGTGAAGTTCAACTACGACTTGAAACCTAAAAAGCTGGGCTGGCTGAGTATCGTCTATCCGCCCTATTTTTTCCGGCAACGTAAAGCGACCAACGCTATGCGAAAGGTCCCGGTGAGTGATGCTTCATGGATCGGCTCACAGCTCGCACAGTTATCCGACGATCAACTGCGCGACACGTTCCGCGCCGCGGGCTATGATCGAGCAACCACAGACAGGTATGTGCGCGCGCTCCGCAGTCGCATAAACGAGCTCAACCGATTGCCGCAGGGCCAACTCTCTTCGCGACCACGGCGAACGAGATAGCTAGTAAAGTCTTGACCCGGCCAGTATGACCGGGCTCGCTCTTGCGAACGCCCCTACACTATGAATGGAACAGTACGGAAATGTTGAATGCGAGGCTGGCATGTTCAGCCCCGCATCGCCTCTCTCACCAGGTTTAGAAAGTTATTCCCGCCTGAATCGAACGTGCGTGGCGCTACAAAGTGCGTGCCGCTGAACGTCGACAGGAAGTTATACAGCGCGATCTTGTTCGTGAAGTTGAGCGCCGTAAACCGTAGTGTCAGCTTCTTGTGTTCCGTGCCGAGCAGATTATCCGTCCCTACACTGAAGTCAAAGAGGGTGCGGCGGGATACACGGAGTCTCCGTGTCCTTCGAATCCGTCGCGGTTCTTCACGGCTGCTGTAGAATGAATGAAGCTCTGCGATTCTCGAGAGGTACGATGAAAGCGAATGGCGCTGGCCCTTGTATTTGCATCGTTGGCAATGTGTTCGACCCTGGCGGGCGGCTACGTGGCGATTGCCGCCCGGCGTCGGATTCATCTTTTGATGGGGCTCGGTGCTGGAGTTCTGCTGGGCGCGGTGTTCTTCGATTTGTTGCCTGAGTCACTGACGGTCGCGCAAGATCAAGGATGGAGCCCCCGCGTCGTGCTGGCCATCGTCGTCGTCGGCTTTCTGCTTTTTTATTTAACTGAGCGTCTCTTGGTATTGCATGCCTGTGCTGAAGAGGACTGCGACAATCAGGTACACAATCGCCTCGGCCGCTTTAGTGTAATTGGTTTGATTGTGCACAGTACGCTTGATGGAGCCGCGATCGGTGCGGCCTCTCTGGTGAATTGGCGCACCGGACTGCTGGTAGCGATGGCCGTCATTGTTCACGATACCAGCGATGGTCTCAACACGATTCTGCTCGTTACTCATGGCGAGCAGCCGCGCCGCAGTGACATCATGTTCTTAGTGGCGGACGCTTTGGCTCCGGTAGTGGGTGCTCTGCTGGCTCTAATGATCTTGCCACCGCCGCGCGCGCTGATCGTCTTTCTGGGATTCGCTTCGGGGTTCTTTCTTTACACTGCCACGAGTGATCTGTTGCCTGAGGCTCATCGACGCTCCCCCAGCATTATGGTCGCTATAGCGACTGTTTTTGGGATTCTCTTTATCGGCGTGGCTGTACGGTTAATTGGAGGCTAGAGCATAGGTAACACACGGATCGACCAGGAGGGTGAAGTCAGTACCGGCAGCGGTAGCGACCGGGTCTCCACACGCGCTACAGTCGCGATCGCCAAACGTATAACCCGGTCGCTACCGCTCCCGGTACTGACCTCATGACTAATGACGGCGCTGGACGCGAGGCTGCCACAAGTCAGCCTCGCGTCTCTGTGTATGGAGTTAGAAGGTTACGCCCGCCTGGATTTGAAATGCTCTGGGCGTTACGAAGTGCGTACCACTAAAGGTCGAAAGAAAGTTGTAAAGCGCGACCTTGTTCGTAATGTTGATTCCCGTGAAGCGTAGGGTCACCTTAGTACGCTCGCCACGGAACAAATTATCTGTGCCTACGCTGAAGTCAAACAAATGACGCGGCGCGATTCGCGGGGGATTCGTGTCGTCGTTTGCCGTCCCGTCAGCTGGAATCCGCAACCGCAAAGCTCCACGATTCGCGTTGGCGCAAGCGAGAATAGGAGATGTTGGCGTCGCGAATGTGCTGCCGCAGAACAATCCGATCTGTGCTTGTTCATCGGCGGTGAGAGTCAGTGCCGTGTCAAAGTCGGGAACACTTCCGGCCACCAGTCCGCTGTCGTAACGCCAAGTGAAGGCGACGTAAGGTGCGAGCCGCTTCCAATGCTCGAACCTGTATTGAACCTGCGTTGTTAGCTGAAACTTCTGGTCGTGATCGATACGGAAGACGCCCGCAGGCAAATCAGAATTGAAGAACAATCCGCCGCTTTCGGGCGGGAAGTAACGGGACCGGGTGTGCCCGGCGACAACGAAGGCAGTTAACCCTTTGTAATTGGTCAGGTTGATGCGACCGCCGATGCCATCGATCTTTGACCGCTGCCATGCGATTGGAAACACGACCGACGTGCTAAGGAGCACATTGAAATCAAAAGCATTCTGAGTGCGCTTATAGTAGTAATCGCCGTCAATCACGATGTACTTTCCGACGGCTTGCTGGAACCCGAAGTTAAATTGATGCCGTCTGCCCGGAGACAACGGTAGGTTGGTGCTGTCGCCAAGGATGCCATTTGCCAAACCACCGGCGCCGGTCGCGCTCGACAGAATCAAATTTTCGTTGTAGGGCGTCTCAAAGTTACGCGTGTAGGCGCCGCGCAAGATCGTGTTAGTCCGCTTTACTAGATATGAAACGCCGAGGCGCGGTTGAACTAGTCTGGCTTTAGTAATGCCATTGTAGTTGTCGAAGCGCACACCCAATAGAACCGTGGCGTTTCCCAGAGTAAGACTGTCCTGTGCGTAGAACGCTTCCTGCTTGATGTCCGTGTGACCGTGAAAGAGGAAAGCCTTTCCACCGCGAGTTAGATCAAAGGGCAGCAGGCCGGGCAGGAACGCCGGATCGGCCGGATCGTTGAAAGTTGGATCGGTGATACCGAAATTAAAGCCTTCGGTCAGAAAAGTATGCGACATCTGGACGCCAAACTTAGCATTGTGCTTTCCCTTGACGTAGGACAAATCTGCTTTCAAGCCGACATTGTTCAGCCTGCGCGACTCCCCAAAAGTCAGCGGCAGATCCGAAAATGGATTCGGGCTGGCGAAGTACTTAACGTTGTCGAGCCGATAATAGGGATTGATCGACAACACTGTCGTGGGGCTAAAGACATGCACATAGCCCGGCGCAAGGTTGACTGTGTTAACCAGTTGACGCTGATCCTGGCCGACGGCTTGTTGATCGAACTGATTTGGAGTCTGGAAACGATTGCGCGCGAAGAACAGGTTTAGGTGGAAAGTGTCTTTGGAATTCGGACTGTAGTCCATCCGATCAAAAAGATTCACCGCTGTGCCGTTAGCATGCAACACCGTGGATTCCGGAGTATCGAGAAAGCGATTTGAGCGTTCGTAGTTGAAGGCGACGAAATTTCCCGCTTTAGCGTTGCCGTAAGCAATCGCTCCATCCTCGTGCGTGGTTCCGAAAGTCCCGTAAGTGCCGCCAAAACTGCCGGTGGGTTTCGTCTTGTTCAGACCAGAGCGCGTCGTGGAATTAATTACGAGGCTCGTTTTGTCGCCATACTCTGCGGCGGCGGCGCCGGTAACGATTTCCACCGATTCAATAGCATTAACTGGAATCTGTGTGGAAAAGATTTTGCTCTGCTGGTCAGTGACTGGCTGGCCATCGATTACGATTTGACTCTGAAAGTGATCACCCTCGGGATGAAATCCACCGTTTGAGTCCGCCGCAACTCCCGGAGCTGATAGTGTCACCACTGTGCTCAAACCACTGCCGGGATCTCCTGCCGGCAATCGATTGATGAGACTCTTGTCGACGTCGACGTGGGCCGAAGGCACGTTCTCAAGAAGGTCGGCGCCGGTTGATGTGACCGTGACCGATGCCGTCGCCGTACCCACGGTAAGCGGAATCATCAAAGTGATTGGGACTGACGTGCGGACATTGATGCCGCCGCGAATTCCCGCAAACCCTGTTGCGGAAGCGCTGTACACATAGTTATTAAATGGAACGTTATCAAAACGAAATACACCATCCGCGCCAGTGGTCATTGATCGGTTGTAGCCGGTCAAGGAATTCTCCAGCGTCACCGTAGCGTTCGGGACGACGGCCTTGTTCGGATCGACAACGATCCCGGTCACGGTAGCTGCGCTGAGTCCTTGTGCGCTCGCGGATTGGTCCGCCAGTAAGAATGTCGAAGAAAAAAGTAAGAAGGCGATTGTGATCGAAAGAAAAGTTCTCTGAGCCTTTATCATCGTAGCTGTCTCCTATCGGGAAATTTGTTGGCAGGCGAAGCTCGCAGACGTAGACCCACGTTGGGTGAATGAACGTCGCTGGCTTCGGACAGTGCGCAGTTCTAAATGATTACGAAGAATGAACGCGCACCCTAACAGCGAGCGGTGGCTTAGAGAATTGAAGGCGGAGCGCGGCCCTGGCCGGTGGAGGTGAATTCAGCGAGCCGAACGACGGCGCTCGGCGCTATACGCAGAGCGAGTGTTTCGGTTGGTCCGTCGCCGGGCGTATGGCCGATTATGGTGGTGGAAAGATTTTGGTGAAGCTGGCATATCAAGCACTCCGCTCCGCTCTTTGTGTTTGAAGATGAGCGGTTCGTCTTGCTTGAACTGACCTGGTCTAACGTTGATTCGTCTGGAACCTGTGATTGCGCCGTCGTAAGGGATCCGCCCAGCCTCGCTCCATGGCTGTGGGTGAGTTCAACCGAGCTGCCCCAGGCGAGCGAAGCCAACAGGAGAATCGCGAGCAGGCGAACTCTCTTGACTGGGCTGCGGAAAAGCATTTGTGCTGGGTTACGGATCACGGTGCTGAATTTTGATGCTAGACTAATCTCGTAGTCTAGCCACCTATGAAAAGCATGTCAATGCAACTTTTCCCTGGCCGCCAAAGAGATATGATCGTGCGTCTCTCTTCCCGCAAAGGTGGAGGGGCGCGAACTCGCGAACTAATCGGTGCCGCTGGTAGAGTCTTGGTCTGCATTCGCGTTTGTTTCCTTCTCGAACAAGAACGATCCACGAAATCACACGAAACTGCAGGACTACAATCAGTTCTGCTTCGTGTGTTTTCGTGGATCGTTTTACCTGGCGAGCGGCAATCTCTCAAAAAAGGACATTACACTTTCTCTTACGCGAAGGCCCGGGCGTGTCGGAATTTGGTGGTTGCGGTTGGTCGTGTCGTGGTGCTCGCATGTCTGACTTCGGTGGTCTCTGCTCAACAAGCGAAGGTCGAAATCAAAGTTCTCGCCGAGTCACCTGGCCGAGTCAGCGTGGAAGGTAGTAGTGCGGCGGCTACGGCCTGGTCGTTTCGCGATAGCTATGCCGGCGTGATGAATCTGGGCACCCGAATCCAGGCTTTCAGGCTGTTCGACGCCGCGGGCGCGGAAGTCGTCACCCGAGCGATTGCGCCGGGTCAATTCCGCGCAGAGGCCCCGGCAACCAAGTTCCGATACGAAGTCGACCTCACTCCGCCTTTGCGATCGACTGACGCGGCGCGGGTCTCCTGGCTGAACTCTGAGCGCGGCCTCTTAATGCTAAGAGATTTACTGCCGGGGCGAGGTTCCACCGATCAAAGTGCAGGACGCGTGACTGTGCGACTCAACCTGCCGCAGGGTTGGCTTGCGCATACGAATGAGTCAGAGAATGTTCGGGAGGAATTTGAAATCGCGGATGCAGACGTCGCAGTCTTTGCCGTTGGTCAAAATCTGCGGATTTCGACGACTAATGTATCAGGACTCAATTTAAGTTTTGTGGCGGCCGGTGACTGGGCCTTCAGAGATTCCGAGGCGCTTGAGTTAGCGGGGAAAGTTCTGAAGGCACATCGGGAAATGTTTGGAGCTTCGCCCACGCGAAGGGCAACTTTGATCTTGTTTCCTTTCCCGCAAAGCGCCTCCGCGGACAGCTGGAGCGCCGAGACACGCGGTTTTTCGGTAGCCCTGCTGACCGGAAAATTACCGTCGAAAGTCGCCGCCCTGGCCCAATTGAGCTCGCCTTTAACGCATGAGTTTTTTCATTTCTGGGTTCCTAATGGATTGAATCTCGTGGGCGACTACGATTGGTTCTATGAAGGATTCACTGTGTATCAGGTCGCGCAGGTGGCCGTCCGTTTGGGTCTGTTGACGTTCCCTGAATTTCTGAATGCGATCAGCCGTGCCTACGATGGTTACGCGCTATCGTTGGATCGTGATCGGTGGTCGCTGGTTGAAGCCTCGAGGAGGAGATTTACAGTTGGCAGCTCGGCCGTTTATTCGAAGAGCATGCTGGTCGCGTTCCTATACGACTTGAGTCTGCGCAGTCTTAGTCGTAATAAGCGTTCGCTGGACGACGTGTATCACAACATCCTTCGCGATTACGGGTATCAGGAAACTAGAGCGCGCGCGGGCAGCGGTCCGAGGGAGGGAAGCGACGGCTCCGAAGCGGTACTGAAATCTCTGAGTGCTTTTTCCGGAATGCAGGAGTTTGGAAGTTCGCTTATCGCCAAACCTGCCTCGATTAATTTGGCCGAGCGGCTCGCCCCGTTCGGTTTGCGCGTGGAAACATTTGGCCTGCGCACGCGCATCAATGTGAGCGATTCACTGACGCGCCAGCAACGCGATTTGTTGCATGACTTGGGTTACAATGACTTCGTTCGTTCGTCCAGACAAAAGAAATGATTCTGAGCCTGAACGCTCGCAAGAATAATTCGCCAAAACAATTTATGGAGTTTCGCAACACTATGAAAGATCGCAATGGGCAATCAGTCTTCGCGACGGCTTTGTTAATGGCTGTAGTTCTGCTGGCCGGCTGCAGCACGTTGGCAAGTCGCAGCAACACTGGTGTGGTAGTGACGCGAAGCGCGCAGATTCGCAGCTCAACGGCGGTGGTGGCGGCGGACTTGCTCGAGGTTAATCGGGGTGATTCGGTTGATATCCTTGATTCAGTCGATATTCCTGATCCGAGCGACAACAGCAAGCGAGAACGTTGGTATCGGGTGAGGGGTCACGACGATGAGCGAACCGAAGGTTGGATCGAAGCGCGCAACGTCATGCCTGAGAAGGTGCTCGAAAGTGCGCGGAAGTTGGCGGAGGAAGATAAAGGAACGCCGAGCCAGGGTACAGGTCAGTTGCACGCGGGCTCGAATCTACGCCTAACGCCTGACCGGGCCAACAACGAAAACATAATGATGAGGCTCGACAGCGGCTCAACCTTCGAAATAATCGGCTGGAAGAGGGTGCCAAAGGCTAAGGGGTCTGAGACAACTGAAAGTGACACAGCTCCCAAGCCGGGCAGTGCCACGACTGGAGCGAACAAAGGTCCGCAGAGCGTTGAAGACAATCCGGAAGAACAGGAGACGACGGAGCTTTGGTACAAGGTGCGTCTGTCCCCTTCGATATCACCTGCGCCGGAAGGTTGGATCTACGGCAAACAGGTTGAGCTAATGGTGCCCAGCGATATCATTTATTACAGGACGGGCCGAGAGTTTGTAGCATGGCACCGGCTTGACGACGACAGTAACGACGAGGCCTCGGCGACTAAGACCAAGGATGTTGCCAAAGAATCCCGGCCAGGGAGTTGGGTGATTCTGGAAAGGAGCTCTTCAAAGGAACCTCACAAGATTGATGAGCCGGACTTCGACCGCATCTATGTATTGGGTTATGAAAAGCACGATCAGGATCACTACACGGCCTATCGAAGTCCAGACCTGGAGGGGTACCTGCCGTTGCGCATTGAGGGACGTGGATCCGAGAAGACCTTTTCGATAAGGGTTAAAGATGAGAGCGGCAAGATAACGGAAGCAAGGTACAGTTTGTATCGCGACGATCGCGGAGTGATGCGCGTGACCGGGCCAGGCGAGGTTAAGGGAAAGAAGAAAAGGTAGTCGCAATGTTTGTCGGTTTGCGCGCCTGAAAGAGAGGGTTAATGAGCGCAGGCAAATCTTTTTTGAGAAATTGCATGTGCGCGCTTGACATCGGTACGAGCGATCGATAGTATTTGCGTTTGCTTGGGAGGAGAAACATCCTCACTGTGGCTGCAGTAACAAAAAGCCTTAGTCCCATCCAAGACCGGATCTGAAAAAAACCGGAAACAAAATTTGATCTTTGAAAACTAGATAGAGCGTGTCCGTTTCAAGACCTTTGAGAGTCAAAACGCGAACGATAAAGTTCGCGCAAAACTCGAAAGAGTCATTATCGAAACTGAATACGAAAGAAACCAGTACTTTGATAATGTTCCAGAGAACAAATTCTTAACGAGAGTTTGATCCTGGCTCAGAATCAACGCTGGCGGCGTGCCTCAGACATGCAAGTCGAACGAGAAAGTCCCCTTCGGGGGATAAGTAAAGTGGCGCACGGGTGAGTAACACGTAGGTAATCTACCTTCGGGTGGGGAATAACCCAGGGAAACTTGGGCTAACACCGCATAATGCAGCGGCACCACATGGTGACAGTTGTTAAAGCGGGGGATTTTAGGACCTCGCGCCTGAAGAGGAGCCTGCGGCGGATTAGCTAGTTGGTGAGGTAACGGCTCACCAAGGTAACGATCCGTAGCCGGCCTGAGAGGGCGGTCGGCCACACTGACACTGACATACGGGT
>JAWVDF010000005.1:0-9760 GCA_033857635.1 Blastocatellia bacterium | reverse complement strand
TCTTTCCCGCCCCACGCGGACCTTCGATCAAATGAGGCGCGCCACCCTTGATCGCCTGCACCATGTCTCCAAGAATCCCTTCCTGGATCATGTAACCAGTGCCGGCTAAATGACGCGCCAATTGCTTTGGCCCGCCATGACGAAGCGCCTCTCGCGGATTGATAATCCCTTTGCCTTCCTTTGCGGGAATCATCTTTCGTTTCCTTCAGCGATAACCGCTTCGGCTACCCGTCGCATGTCCGCTGTCATCCGCGGCAACGCCGCCTTGATACGCGCCGGATCTCCGGACTGCAACAACTCTGCCAGCTCCCGCTCCGAAATCCCGGTCGCCTGACGGCGCTGATCCGAATCCGCTTTCTCCTCTAGATCCGTGCGCGATAAGTTAGCCAGCGCATCGACCCCCTGAACTCGCCCACGCAAGTCAGTGATCATCACGTAACACATCGTGCCAGCCACGATTTCAATGAAGCTGTCTTTGTTTTGAACTACTCCATTGAACTCACTCTGAAAACGCGCCGCAGTCTGTCCATAGGCGTCTCTAATAATGACCGGACCATTACCAATCGAACCCGCAGCGCGCCCGGCGATATCCAGACCGGCAGTGGCCAGCTTCTTAAAGGCCTTTGACCAGCTGCTCGACATTTTTCTTCGCTTGCCACGTACGCCCTCGGCACCGTCCGATCCCAGCAGGTTGCCTCCAATCTGGACGAACTTTCCGGAGTCCGCATCAATGAACCCCACTAACGAAATGTAAGCACGATCGTGTTCCGACCCTCGCAACGCCCCGACCAACACCGTGCCATGCGGGAGCGACCACCCTTTTCCGCTAACATCCCGCGTCAATTCGAAACGCGCCAGCGCTCCCGATCGAAGGCTGTAAATGACCCCAAGCGATCGTACCGGCAACATACTTCCAAACGACGGAACCGGAACCCTACCCGCCTTCTCATCGCGCTTCGAACCGTCTCCACTACGCTTCGGACTGTCCGGCTCGCGCCGCGCGACCACACTCTCTTCCCCAATGCGGACAGAACGCTCGCCGTTCCGCCCCGAAGTCAAAACTTTGGCTGTTGAACTGTTGCCCGGCCCACTCGCGGCATCAGTCGAACTGTTTGTATTCGACGTTGTGCGGTCCGGAACCGTCGTTGAAAGATCAGTCGCCGTCCGCGGAAGTTCGGTAACCGGCTGCGTCGAGGCGGCACTCTGCGACGGGCTAACAGTGGGAGACGACTGTGGTCGAACAAGTGATCCATCAGGCAGAGCCACACCGTTTCCGTTTACCACTTCGATCGCCTGCCGGGTAGTCGCATCGTCAGTCTGGGAACTTCCATTGGTTTTGTTGACCGCGACGCGCGCCTTCTTCGTTGCGCCGCTCCCACTAATGAACCAAAACGACAAGATGCCCGTAACCGCAACCACCAGGAACAGAATCGCCCCAACAATCCGCCGCTTTCCCTTGCCGGGAACTTTCGACCCACGCTCCCTCTCAACTTCATTGATCATGTTCGCGGATTCGTCCACTACGACGGACGGCTTACGCGCAACCTCGTCACTCAACGGCTCGGCTTTCGAATGATCGAAGCCCGATTCGGCACTACCTTCACTACCAGCCGACTCGAATACCTCTTGACCAGCTCTGTGCCCATTCTCGTTGTCTATTTCACGCTCTCTCAACATAACGGTAACCTCGCAAGCACCTAATTTCGTTTCGTCTCGCCGTTTAATGACTTCGAAACCGGCTCGTCCGCAGCGTCAGTCTGGCTAACTGACACCCTTAAATGTTGCCGCGCTCCCATCACCGGTGATTCGTAAACGATCGCAAAATACGCCACCTCGCCGGCCCCAACCTTGCCGTCAAGCGAAGTGCTTTCGACGTGAAGTTTTTTGACTTGCTCGATCTGTAAACTCTTTCCCTGATCGTCGACTGTTTGGACATACAACTCAGGGTTACCCTCCACAATGCGTAACCCACCCTGACTATCGTTACGCACGCCGACCACCAGCAATCTCGTTTGCGCATCCAAATCAACCGCAGGCGCCACGGCCAGACTTAACCCATGACTCGGTTTTGAAAACGCCCCAAGCTTTCCAGGCGACTTCACCGCATCCCGCAGCGCGTGATTTGCCGCCTCAGAGACCTTCGGTTTTTTCTTTGGCGCTTTACCTGACCGTGCCCGCGCGTCGGCTTGCTCAGAATTCACATCAGCTGTAAGGCCCGGCTTCTTGCCGCTCACTAACAGCGTCGATGCTCCGTCAGTCTGATCCGGGTATTCGCCAAAACGCACCGCGCCGGTTTGCTTAGGCGGCCGTGGATCGTTGCCATCCAAATTAACCGCCAAGCCCGCAGCTCGTCTCGAGGCGACCACTTCGTCGCGGTTGTACATCACTACGCACCGGTGCGCGTTCTGTGAAAGATCCCTCACCGGATAAATTAGAAACGTCACCACCAACCCGGACTGCATCTGCACGCTGACTGACGCCGACGGCCCGCGCGCCGGAGAACCGGGAACAGCAGCGACAAACGATGTGCCCGGCCGCAGCACCAGCGACCGATGGCTCTTTTCGGCCGTCTCCTGATCGAAAGCCACCAAATCAGAGTTTCCCGGATGGATCATGAAGAAGTAATCCGACGCCGGAAACTCAATGATGTTTACGCCGTTCTGCGCCAGACCCAGCCGCACTATCGGATTCTGATTTCCCTTAACGGAAATATTGACTTCACCGGACAGGTATTCAGCAGCCCCGCTGTTAACCAGTACCACCGGCGGCGCAGGTGTCGGCGTGGGCGAAGGCGAAGCGGCAGCTTTGTGCGCAGCCGCACGGCGACTTGCGGCGCTTCTTTTGGGCGCAGACTGCTGCGCACCCACGCCTGTACCACCAGCCAGGAACAGAAACAAAAAGCAAAGCGTCATGTATTTTCTAAGCATATAAACTCCAGCTACCGTTATTGTGGGTCCTTCAACGCGGTGACAGGCGTCATCCTTTTACCCGACTGACCATCGCCCGTTTCCGTCGTCGATGGAGCCGCACTGTCAGGTAGCTCATGCGTGTCAAGCATCGAAATCAAAAACCCCGATCTCAGATTTCGATCTGCTCGTCCGGTCGGATCCGCAACCAGCTTCACGCTCAAGCGAAGTTGCTTGGTCTCCTTTTGTGTCGCGCCGTTAACAACTCTTGTGATCTCTTGCCTGCCAATAACGCTTACGGTGTACGGATCGCTCTTGTCGACCGTGGTATCCATGGGCGTCCAAAGGGACTGCCAACTCTCAGCTCGCTGCTGATCAAGCACCCCTTTTTCTTTCATCCACTTGGCAAACGTGACGGCGGAAGACGGCACCATCATGGTCAGCGCCTTCTCAATGTCGCGTTGTCTCGTCGCAGGATCTATCTGGTACAGGCGCTTAGTAAATTCACGCGTCGCATAGAGCTTGTCGTCCGCAGTCAATCGATCCGGCCCAAATTCCACGTTCTCTTCTTTGCCGTAATTCCGATCATTAATCGAGAGGACCCGGCCAGTCCCACCATCCACCACAATCCGATCCGGGCGCCGGTAATATTGATAAATGTTAGCCACCCCACTGCCGACGATGATCACAGCCAACACCATCAGAATTCTGGTCAAATTGAATATCGTTCTTACGTCCTCCGGATCGCGGTAGACCGTGATTGCCGTCAACGCATCCCCTGACGGTCTGGCCGGGATCCGCTCCGCGGTCTGGCCATTACGACGAGGTACGGCAACGACTTCAGCCCCGGAATCCAATGCCGCGACCACATTCGGAAGGTCTTCGATCTCAATCAGCACGTCATCGAAGACGCCGTTGCGTCCCGTACTCTCATGCTCGTTTGTTACCATTAAGCTCACTTACCCCTTTCGGCTGGTTCAAGCGGGCGGGCCATGCAGCGTGTGAAGAACCGTCCCGCAGGCATGCATTACAAAAGCCATGCCACACGGAAAATAAAAGCATTCTCAGAAAATAAAGGGGTTTATGCTGGGCGGCTCGATTCGCCGTCCCTTACTTGCTCGATGGCTGTTGACCTTTTGTCACGACTTCGATTCCTTGCCCGCGATCGCCATCAGAACCTAAAGCATCACGTCGCAACATCTTCCGATGGGTAGGGAAAAACACTGGGATGAGGCCATGACACCAACATAGTCGCAAGTCAATCATTTCTCTCGCGTTCCAAAGTAAACACTCTTCGTTACTTCACTGCGTCCGCCCTCAACTGTCGTATCTTCAACCGCCGCCTCGATCGGTTTAACAATCCGGCCAGACTTCACCAGATACCTTGTCCCTGAGTGGACATCGAAGAACACCGTGTCAAAACCCTGCTCGGTTGCCGGGTCAAGTTGCCTGGGAGTTACCGCAGCCACAGCACTACCCGGCGCGACGTTTCTTAGTGAATACAACATCGCCGGCGTCCCACCTATTTCGGCCAGCTCACTGTTAACCGAGACAACATCGCCTGCCGTCGCCGCTATTCGCGGGACTTCCATTGCGCGGACATTCGCAACTAACTCAGGCGTAAAAACTGAAGCCGATGCTACGCGCGTAAAAACCAACAGTCCGCGTCGCACATACCTTTGTGTTTCAGCGTAAGGGGGAATACCGCCGTTGCGGATGCCTCCGCGATTGATAATGTGGCCAGACGTGGTCCGCACGGTCCTGCCGTTCAAGTAGCAGTCGACGGCAGTTTCACCCGAATTGTAGGAAGCCAGTATCAGATCCAGCCGCCCGTTGAACCGCTTGGTTAACTCTGCCAGATACCGCGCGGCCGCTTCTATTGCTTCGTTTCCGTTGTACGGGTGCGCCAGGTTGAACCGCCTGGCTGTTCCCGGCATGAACTGCATCAAGCCTTGCGCACCTTTCGGAGATCGCTGGTCAGCTCGGAATCGAGTTTCTAGGTAAGCGATCGTCCACAGAGCGCGGGGATCTACTTTGTACTTTGCGGCGGCGGCGGCAATTGAAGGCTCGTACATCAAAGCCCGCTGCCGCATGCTGCTCCGAGAACGCCGGGCAAGTTGTTGACCTTTAGTCACACCTACCGACCCATTAAGATCTCGACCACTGGACCGTAGTGCCTCGCTGCCCTTGCGCTTCTCGGTCTCGGTTTTTGCGTTAACGTCGGCCTGCCAGAGCAAAACCACCAGCGCCAGACCCGCCAACTTTGCCGGTAAATATTGGTTTCTTTTCATAACTGCGTAGCCTCCGGACCTTCGCTCTGCAATAGCAATGCCGCCATCGTCAACGATCGTCTCGAACGCCACCATCGACGTTTGGCACGTGCTTTGTAGTGCGACCCCCCGTGACCGCGCCGGATCGAGATTAATCTCGGGCGGTAAGGAAAGCTCGACAACAACGAAACCCGAATGTGATCTCGAAGGAGTAAGAAGATGAAACGACTCTACAAACGAATTGATATGAGAAAGTGGCTGCACGACCGCGCAGACGACGTGGCCATCGACGAAAACCTCTTACAGCACTCGCGCACCGCCAGAGTTTCTCGCGGCCTAATCCAAGCCAGTGTTGTTATTCACGTATTCACGCCGGTGCTGGTGCTGGTCACGATGCTTGCACTCGTCGCAGTGCCAGTTTACGCACAGGCTCCCGGCGGCAGCATTTTTGGCGGGAACGATCAAACCATCGGGAATGGCGTCCGTGAATTCATCAAGTGGGGACGCAATCTCCTCTTCCTGATGGGCGTCGTTGGCATCGGGTGGGCTTTGGTGAACTACACGTTCGAAAAGAATTGGGCGAAGCAGCTCATTGGCGGCATCGGTTGTTTTTGTTTCGGCGGCGTAGCGACCCTGGCCTATTCATTCTCTCAGGGACAGGCAGTCAACCTCGATACCAGTCTCGGTAACTGAAAGATTCGCGCTGGCGCAGACACGGCGCGATAGAGGGGCTGCGGGTTCTCTTCGGCTTCGCTCCACCCTTCCGGTCTCTCGCAAACGTACTCCCGCCTTCAAGAGAGACCAACGCATCCCCCAGGGAAGCGACGGAGCAAGTTAAAGGGAGCCCAGCAGCCCAAGGCAAAGGAGAATCATGCGAACAGAAAAGAAATTAACTTTCACGGCAACCACAAGAACGGGGAAAGCTATTACTTGCGCGGTAGTAATCGCCTTCACAGCATTATTCTACCTGCTGTACTTAGGCGTCTACCTCGTCGTGAAGGAAGTGTTTCACGAGCCCGTTGAGGTACGGGCATTCGAACCGTATCTGAACACGAAAGTGGTCTTAGAACTAGCTTTCGACCTTCTAGCCCTCGGGGTCCTCTGGCGCTACCTCACACCAGCAAGAGTCTTTCGGTTTTGGCATAGAGGCGCAGAAGAACTTGCAAGCCCGCACATACAAGCGTGGGGACGAGGACACAGGATAGCCCCCCTGTCTCCAGTTTTTGCTTTGATATTGGTTGCGGTCGTATCCGTAGCATGGCTCAGAAGGATGGAGCGCCACAACGTGAGACCACGGCCAGCGCCGGCGGCGGCTGTTTTTGACGCGGCGAGGATCGAAAACAACATCTCAGACGGACCATTGTTACCGTCCACGTCTCCATGCGTCCAGCCCAACGGCCACTCCTTAAGGAGCGATGGTAATTAGGCCGAGCAAACCGGCGAGGTTGAGAAGCCATGCGGCCGCGGCCAATCAGATCCCAAATCTATCTGCCGGTAACGCGGTTCGGCGTAGTTGACGCAGACTGGAAGTTCGTTTTTATCACCACGTTTGTATGCTACACCGTTCCCTTCATGCTGGACCTTAGAGTTCTCAATATTCCAATAGAACTTTGGGCCAGTCTCATCGGCCTGGTCGTCAGCGTGGCTTTTTTCAACTACGTCCGAATCGGCCGGAAACCTTTCTGGCTTCAGCACCAAATCACTGCCCACCTCCGCTCGTCGCGGATGAGATTGTCGCTTCCGACCGACGCGACTGGAAAACCGTGGCTCATAAAGGCGAAGAAGTAAACATGACTCCAACATCGCTCATTCTGCTCGCACCGTTCGCCGTCATTGTCGCCTTTGCCATCGGCGCCGGATTCAAGGCTGTCCGCGTACACAACGCGACCAGACCCGAGTTGTCAAAACTCGACGCCACGGAAACGCGAATTCAACAGGACCGCCGCGGCTTGCGCCTTCTCTCCAAACCCGCCGGCAAGAAACGTGATTCCTCCATCGCCGGTCTCGTTAAGAACCTGCTACGCCACACAGACGGAAGCTATACGAAGGCCTACCATGTGGACCTCAGCCCCTCGATCTTTGATCACGACGATCGTATTGAAGCGCGCATCGACGAATTAGCCAGGCTGCTCTCAGGGAGAAAACCGGCCAACACCGTAATCCAGTTCCGCCTATCTGTCTCGACTGACCGCGGCCAGGCAATCCAGCGCCACCTTCGCACCAAGGACAACAAAGACACTCCCACTTCTCCCAACTTGCTTCACATGATGAACGTCGAATTCTACGACACAGCAGCGGCTGAAGGGGCTTTCCGACAGCACACCCTCTCCGCCTGGGTACGCGTTCCTGTCAAACACCATAACGACCAAAACCGAAAGGCGTTCGGCTCGTTTCTACCGGCCCTGAAACGCGAGCGTGCCGCGCGAGGCACCTTTGGATTTCTTACGGCGCTGTTCATCGCTCTTCGGGCAACGGGAAACGACTCCACTACCCAACGAACGATCGATGAAGAGCGACACTCCATCGAGGAAGCCGAAAAGACTTTTCGCCAAATCGAACATCAGAGCCCGTTCAAACTTGTTCCCTTTACCCGCGCGGAGCTCTGGGAAGCAATCTACCTGGGCCACCGGCAAAACAGCGAATCCGTGCCACTGCTGCCGGAGAATCCCGGCTGCGACGTTAAAGATTATCTTTGCTGCGAGACTATCGCCGGCGATGGCCAATTCGTAATGCACGGCAACTATCCGGCAGCCGTCATTTCGCTTTTCGTTCCGCCTCAACCCGATATCTATGCAGACTGCATGAGGATCATGACGACTGACCCGGCGCTTTCCTTCCGTCATACGGTCGTCACCGAATATGTGCATCTCGATCAGAACAAAACCCGGAAACGCCTTGACAAGAGAATTCGCCAGGTGAGCCGTGCAAATAAAACAGGGCGCCACGGTTCCTTCGAAGCCCGGAAAGCCTTAACTCAGTTGGCCACCGTGCGTGAAGAGATCACGGGCGATACCCAGGCTCTTGTTAAGGCACGTCTCTATGTAGTCATTTACAGTGAGGCCGCCGCCACCAAACATGAACTTCATCAATCGCTGAAGAATCTCGATCGCTACTGCGAACAAATGGTCACCACCATCCGGCGCATACCCGGCGCAGACGCAGCTCGCGAAGAACCTGCCGCACTTCGCTTCGTCTACCATCGCTCACTCGTAGGCGAGCTCGACTACAAGGACACTGGCCGCGAAATCATAGAGACCGCCGATTCACTTGCCCCACTCACTCCCACTGAATCTGCGTGGACCGGTAGTCCCCGCCCTCACACGCTTTGCACTACACCCACCGGCCATCTTACCGGTTTCGATCTCTACGATCGCAATCTGGTTACCAGCCCACTGGTCCTGCTCATAGCACAGCCCCGCGGCGGCAAGTCCGTATTCATGTGCAAGATCATTACTGACGTTCTGGCCACTAAAGCAGGCGTCCGCGTTCGCGCGGTCGATTACGGGAAATCACTAGCACCGCTAGTGGAAGTCGTAGGCGGGAGATACCTGCGCTTCGACGAACAGAAAGACAACGACAAAACCACAATCCGAACCATCAACACCTGGGACTACCCCGGACTGGAAGAAGGCGTGATGCCTTCAGATTTGCAAAAGGCATTCGTAGTTGCCGATCTCATGCAACTCTCTCGCAGCAGCGATAACATTTCAGAAGAGATCTTCACAAAGCTGGTGGGCGAGGTGTATCAGAACCACGTGCCGCGCAATCAGCCCGGACGGGACAAGCACGAACCCAGACTATCCCACTTGATCGAACTGCTTAAGATTGCGCCCTTTCAACACAACCTCGTTAAAGAGCGCTGTGAAATGCTTAGTCTTGCCTTAGACAGCTTCCGAGATGATCCGTATCTCGACGCAACCACTCATCCTGATTTCTTGGTCGATTCGCGACTGGACGTTTATGAAATCGACTCACTTTCCGCTCTCCCCGATCGCGTCCGTGAATCCATGGCCTTTCGCATCGCCGCGCACGTAATGCGCTCCATTGGTCAACAAAACGAGGACGGTACTCGCTCGCCCGTACTCCTCGCCTTCGACGAGGTTTGGGAAATCGTCCGGCGCTACCCGCGCATCCTTCAGGTGATCGAACGAGCTGCCCGGACTGGCGGCAAAGAAAACACCGTTACGATGCTTGCCTCCCATGCGTACGAAGATTTCACCGGAACGGCGGAAGCTCCGAACCCAATCGGCATCTCCATTGCCAAGACCGCAGGCGTTAAGCTCATCGGTAAACAGGTAGGCGACTACTCACGGCTCGTCAAAGACACTCGCCTATCTAGAAGCGCCGAACGGTGCATTGAAGGTATTCGAAACGTCGCCGGCGAGTTCGCGCAATTTGTCTCCGTCTGGGGAGGGGGCCGGGACGGTATCGTAGAAATGCTGAAGGTCGATCTTTCTCCCACCGAACTTTGGACATACACGACTAATCCGGACGAGCGTAATGCGCGGGCACGAGTAGCCCGCCTAAAACCAGAGTGGCCCATGGTGCTCGTTGTAGCCTACCTGGCCCAACAGCACCCGCGCG
>JAWVDF010000004.1:0-149664 GCA_033857635.1 Blastocatellia bacterium | reverse complement strand
TCGTTGGACGCGAGCGGCGGGGGCGTGTTTCGCATCAAACCTGGTGCGGCGAAGATTGAATGATTGCGCGCCGCCGCGTCAACTCCACCGTTGGGTCGCATCGCAATTCTGTTTGACAGGGTAAGTTGAATCAATCGCAAGCACGCTCCGCGCATCGGGGCATGCGTGGTTTCAGCGAGAGGCAGGAAATCAGTTGCGTGGTTACAGCAACGGGCTACCCAACAAGTCATTGGACCGGAGCGCGTTCAGCGGGCTTCTCATCGACTACTTGCGCCTTTCGACGTTGCCTGCGCGCCCGGTCAATTCCAACGTTGGGCGGCCAAGTGGGCGATCGTGAAATGAAGATGGTGGCAAGTATGGAAGATAACAGGCGTCGCTTACTGTGGCATGGGATGTTCTTGTTCTTGCTCGGTCTTCTCACGGGCTTCGTTGAGCAGAAGTTCAATAACCCGCGCATGGGCCTCGCTGCACATCTGGAAGGTGTGATGAATGGAACCTTCCTGGTTGCCCTGGGCGCTGTCTGGGCTGAGGTGAGGTTGTCTCCGCGCTTGAAGGCTGCAGCTTACTGGAGCGCGCTTTATGGCACCTACGCAAATTGGGCGGTCACCACACTGGCTGCGATTCTCGGAACGGCGGCCATGTCACCGATTACCGCAATCGGTCACAGCGCCCAGCAGTGGAAGGAGGCTCTAGTGACGTTAGGCTTCATGAGCGTCGGGATAGTAATAGTCGCCTGTTCTATCCTGGTCCTATGGGGTCTGCGACGTAGGGCGGTGTCCTGACCGTCGGCCTCCTCTGACCGCCCAACAAATCGTTGGACGCGAGCGGCGGGAGCGTGTTTCGTAACTAACTTGGTGCGGCGAAGGGTGCTTTGATTCGCGCCGCCGCGTCAACTCAAACGTTATGCCGCAGAGTACCGAACCTGCCTGAAATTCAAGAAGGGGGAAATCGTGTCGAGTCGTACGACGAAAATTTTGTTAGTTCTTATCGGATTAGCTCTTTGGGGCGTTGCGCTCCGTTCTTTGCTCCCATTTCATCCGGTGCTGGCTCAACTCCAATCTACGCAAATCTCAAAGGACAGCGAAGAATTGGCGCGTTTGTTTGGAGAAGATCAAGCTGACCGTACTCCGCCTGACGGAAAACCCATCGATTGGGCTATTGTCGCACCGCGCGACAAAGCACGCCTTGCCCGCGTGAAGGAACTCTATGCGCAGAATCGGTTAAGAACCGACGATGATTACTACCACGCTGCGTTGATTCTGCAACACGGCGATGTCCCTGAAGATTTTTTGCTCGCGCATGAACTCTGTGTGGTTGCCATCAGCAAGGGCAACAGGAGTGCAAGGTCGTTGGCGGCAGTCAGCGAAGATCGCTTTCTGATGAACATTGGACGGCCGCAACGCTTTGCCACACAGTATCGAGCAGATCCAATAACCGCTCCTTGGCGACTCTACAGGGTAGACTCCGGAGTCACCGATGAACTGCGGCGTGCGCTGGACGTTCCAACCCTGGCAGAAGCCAAAGCGCTGGAAGCGCAAATGAATAAGAAGTAAGCATGAATCTGTCTGCTGCGCGGCGGCATAACAAATCGTTGGACCGGAGCGCGGGGACCGTGTTTCGGAACTTGATTGGTCCGGCAAGATTGAACTTGATCGCCGTGCTCGGTCAACTCAGACGTTCGACGCCTTCTTTATTTCTACAGCATTCGTATGAGAGGAATGTATGTTGTATCTAGTCACGGGTGCTAGCGGTTCAGGCAAGACAGCTTGTCTTGGCATCCTCCGTCAACGTAATCCGCAGGTCGTCTGGTACGACTTCGACGAGGTTGGAGTGCCCGCGAACGCGGATAAGCGGTGGCGGCACCGGACGACTGAATATTGGTTAGAGCGCGCCATTGAAAATCAAGCCAAGGGGCTGGATACCTCCATCAATGGAAACATCATTCTAGGTGAAGTTCTGGCTTGTCCTTCGGCCCCGAAAATCAATCGTCTTGCTGTCTGTCTCCTGGACTGCGCTGACGTCGTTCGGATAGACCGCCTGCGTGCCAGAGACTCAAACGGGGCGAATATGGAGATACTTTGTTGGGCAGCATGGCAGCGAATGCATGCCGTCGATCCGCAGTGGTACCAAAATACTATTCGCGATGATGGTGCTCCGGAAATGCACTGGGAGCGTTGGGAGGCTTGGCAAAGGGGTGATGCCAGGTGGCAGACACATGTCTTGGATACCACCACTCTGACGATTGAAGAAGTGGCGGAGTCAGTCTTGCGATGGATGAACCAAGAGAAGTCGGGTTAACCAGACCGGCGTCGAACAAATCGTTGGACCGGAGCGCGGATAGCCCATTTCTCAACTTGATTCATGCGGCGAAGGTTGAAGGTAATCGCCGCGCCCGGTCAACTCAGACGTTCGACAGCTTTCGTTGTCCAAATTTAAAGATTAAAGAGAGAACCTTCGATGAATTATCAGGTTGTCACTAAAACCGTCAGCGCCCAGCCGCTCGCCGCAGTGCGGCGGCGCGCGCTCAGTCGAGACGTTGGCCGCGTCTGGAAGCCGGCGCTCGATCTCGTCTGGGAGTTCCTTCGCCGCCATGAAGGGCTGCGAGCCGACGGGCATAATTGCTTCCTCTACCATCATCGCGCCCATCGTGATACAGCGATGGACATTGACTTCGGCGTTCAGGTCACTCGGCCCTTTGAGGTCGAAGGCGAGGTAGTCTATACGGAGACGCCCGCGGGCGAGGTCGCCATGACCACTCATGTCGGTAGCTATGACAAACTCGCTGGCGCATATGACGCGATTCATTCGTGGCGCGCGGCGACCGGACGGGCCTTCGGCGCGTGCTCGTGGGAAATCTATGGCGATTGGACCGACGACTCGACGAAGCTCGAGACGCAGGTAGTCTATTTGTTGAGTTGAAGTCGATCCCGAGCGCCGCCATGCGTGGCTGCCGTGTGTACGAACCTCGTTTGGCGGCGCTGTCCAAATCGCTCAAAGCACCCTATGCGCAGGCCACAGCTCAAGTTTAGAACGCTGTCGAACACGGCGTCGGACCGGAGCGGCGGGAGAATGTTTTGTAAATCCGGCGAAGGTGGCGTGAAGTCCCGCCGCCCGGTCAACTCAGACGTGGGGCGGCTATTGCGTAGTAATGATAAGTGGATAAAGAAGAATTGCACTTCTAAAGAAATGAGCGAGGCAAGATCAAACATTGCCGACAGAAGGGCTTTTGCATATGAATACTCTTACCGCTAATGAATGCCCTCGTTGCGGTGGTAAGCTGCATTCGGAGAAGACAACCTTTACCGGTGAAGAGATACGTGAATACAACTGCCCCAACTGCAAATGGCAAGAAACAATAAATACTGGTCCCGCGCTGTGGAAAGTACTTTCAGATGCCAGGCAGGAGCAGTCTGAACGGGATGAAGCGACACGACCGCTAATAAACAACACTGATAATAGCGAATCTAGTAAAGATAAATAAAAACACTCAGTCAACCCCGATCAAGATGAAATACTTTGATTACCTCAAGGACGCCGCCCAACAACTCATTCAACCGGACGCCTCGGTAGCATGTTTCTCAAGATGCTTCCTTTGCTATAGATTGAATGCTTTTCGCTCGGCGCGGGTTAATGCGGGCGTTGGGCATCTCGTGATTGAAACGAATGCCGCGTGAAGACCTCGACAACTTGTTAAGCGCCTGCGTTCCTTTCGCGCAACAGATACTTGCGAAACACGGAACGTTTTTTCCATTCGGTTGCACGATGTCTCCGACCGGTGAAATCAATCTCGCGGCTGGCTACGATGACAAACCTGGTTTCGGTGCGCAGGAAATCGCCGACCTAACGCTCGAAGGCTTTCGGGCTGGTGCTCGCTCCGGAGAGTACAAAGCAACTGCGTTGTGTGTGGACGTTCGCGTTGATGCGCCGGACGGCTCAGGTAAAACCGACGCTATTCGCGTCACGCTCGAAGAAAATGGTGGCGAAGCGTTGAATGTTTTCATGCCGTACCGGAAACGCATGTTGCGCGGGATCGCGTATAGTGAAATATTCGCTTCTGCCGCTGACCATACCGTCTTCGTCTAACGGCGATGCCCAACAAATCGCTGGACCGGAGCGCGGGTCGCGTGTTTCGCAACTTGATTGATTGAATCGAAGGTTGAATGTAATCGGCGCGCCCGGCCAACTCAATCGTTCGGCAGCTTTCCTGTGCCCAGAGATTAACCTATGACTGATCCTTTGTTCGGAGTCTTCGCTTTCATCGTGGCGTACTTTATTTCCCGCGTCATCAGCGAACGCGCTTTGAAGCGTCTCACTACCGAGGAGAAGGCCAAGTTGCTTGACGCCTTTTCAGGATATCGAATCTTTAACATGGTCATCTTTTTCAGCTTGTTCTTTCTAGTGCTCGCGGGGGATCGTTTCCTACCACAACTGCGTACCAAGCTTTGGCCCGCGTTCATGGTTTTGCTTGCTCTGGTTCTGGTTACGATGAGTTCACTCTCGTACCGAAAGCTAAAGAATCTGAATATGCCGGTAGCCTACATCAAAAGTTTTCTGTTAACTACAAGTATTCAGTACGTCGGAATTCTTTGCTTGTTTACGCCAGCAATCATCAGGTATTTTCCGTGACCTATGAACGAGCTAGCGGTATACATTATCAATTACTATCCCAACCTCATGACGGCTGAGGAGAACGCGGCGCATCAATCCATTATGGTTCAATACAAGATTGAACATGCCGACAGTCCGAGCACGAAGGAGAGCCTGCAGACTTATGTGTCTACCGATCCAAATGTTCGCGCTCTCCTGGCTGACGGCGCGGAAGCATTCTTTGCGGGTGTACGTGACAGAGTGTTGCGTGACCATCCAAACGAGGTGTTCCTAAACCATTGTCCGCGCTGTGGAGCATTGGCAAAAACGCCAACAGCGAAGCAGTGCCGGAAATGTTTCTTCTCCTGGCACGACGATGCCTAACACATCGTTGAACCGGAGCGGAATCAGGTTGTCTCTCATTCGCGGGACTTGAATGCTTGATACAATGCTTCCCGCCCGGTTAACTCAGCGTTAGCCGCCTTCGCGCTGTAAAAGTTTGAGAGCCAATTATGCAAGCGCCTTTTTCACAATCTCATCGCTTGCGTGATTACACAAAGATCCCGTTTGAGATTTTTATCGCCGCTTTCAGCATTCTACCTTTCTTCGTGCTGGCTTATTTCTACTCAGTCTTGCCTGACCGTGTGCCTTTGTTTATGAAATTGAACGGCGAGGTCGCGCTGTGGGCGGAGAAAAGTGTGTTGTCGGTTTTTCGTGTGCCGTTGATGGCTGTTGTCACGCAGGTAGTTTGTTTGTTGATGAAATACGGCACGGCGCAAATTAACGCGGTCGCGCCTCTCGAAGTCGCCGTTGAGCAAACGAAACTCCAGGAACAACATCTTAGTCTCAATGCTGGTCTGTGGGATTGGCTTCGCTGGGCCGTCGCATTTAAGATGAGCGCCGAGTCCCTGGACACGATTTTTCTCAGTCTCGAACGATTCAAATTTCTCTCGCGGCCGGCTTTTATCATTACCGCCATTGCGGCGGTGCTTGGGGTTGCCGGTGCTCTTTTTTATGGCTATCGGCTGCTCGTCGTGAGGCGAGAGATAAAAGAAAAGTTCGTGGACGCAAGGGCGCAGAAGCCCGTTGACGCGCGGCGCGTCTACGGCGGCTTTTTGTATTTCAACCCATCCGATTCTGCTTTATTTGCGCACAAGTATGTTTTCAATCTCGCTAATAAATGGGCTTGGGTTTTTATCGCGTGCATAATTGCTTATCCGTTGCTGGTGTTTTTGCCGAAGTAGCGTGTCCCGGTATCGGCGGCGACTAACAATTCGTTGCAGGTGAGCGCGGGATAGCGTGCTTTTCAACTAGCTTTGTACGGTGCGGTTTGCCTGTCACCGCCCGCGCCACCTGAACTCAACGTTAGATGCTTCCCTATTGAAACGGCGTTGAAGTGAGACTAATAACACTACTCTGTATGCTGTTCTTGATCCCTGTAACAAGCGGGATTATTGAAGGTCAGCGAGCTGGACAAAATTCACCCGTTCGCAAACCTGCGGAGGTTGTTCCAAGAGTTCGGTTTGCCTCCGGGAAGAGCGCGTTGAAAATACCGTTTGAGTTATTCGGCAATCTAATCCTGCTGCAAGTTAGAGTGAATAACTCTGACTCGCTGCGCTTTATTTTAGACACCGGGGCTGATACGTCTGTCATTGACGCGCAGCGGGCAAAAGCATTGCGCTTAGAACCTCAAGGTAAAATAGTAGCCAGTGGCGCTGCGGGATCGGCGGAAGCTACGTTCACCAAAGGCGTATCGGTAAGTCTTTCGGGCGTGGAACTGCTTGACCAAACGATTTATGTTCTGCCGCTTGATTCCCTGTCTGCTCTCGGTCGAAAGATTGACGGTGTTCTCGGTAACGACGTTCTTAAAGAGTTCGTGGTCGAAATTGATTATTTGGCTGGAACTATCAACCTTTATGAGCCACAGAGTTATCGGTATTCGGGGTCTGGAGAGTTTATCCCTCTAACGATGGATGATGGTCTGCTGTTTGTGCGGGCGAGTATCACGCCGCAGGGACTCGCTCCTATCGAAGCTAAATGTGAGATTGACTCTGGCTCAACCGGCGCGATCTTGCTCAACACGCCCTTCGTGCAGCGCCATAACCTATTGGCCACTGTGCCGAAAGTCATCCAAACCACCAGTGGCGGTGTCGGAGGCTCGGCAAAGATGCTCAGAGGTCGTGTTAATAATGTGAGACTGGGGCGGTTCGTGATAGGCCATCCCATCACGCACTTCTCTCAGGCTACCGAAGGAGATTATGCAAGTTCGAAGTATGACGGCTTAATCGGTGACCAGATTCTGCGCCGGTTCAAAGTCATTCTTGATTACTCTCGTCGGCGAATGATCCTTGAGCCCACCGCACACTTTGCCGAGCCTTACGAGATAGACATGAGCGGCATTGAGTTGGTAGCGGATGGGGACGACCTGCTGATAGATGACGTTGACGAGAATAGTTCGGCAGCGGAAGCCGGAGTAAAGGGCGGCGACGTACTCTTAGCAATCGACGGTCGCCGTGCGGGGGAATTCACATTAGATCAAATCCGCACCATGTTCATGCAAGATGGGAAAGAATACTTGCTAAGACTCAAACGTAATGGGAAGGTGCTGCAAATTATTCTCAAGTTGAAGAGGATAGTCTGACGGCGCATCTAACAACTCCTTGCAGGTGAGCCGCGATTGAATGCTTTTCATCTTCAAAGATAGAATCGCCGGTTGAAGGCTGCTCGCGCGGCCAACTGAACTTCGACGTTAGGCAACGGGTTGAGTGAATAGGCATTCAAAAGAACTTCTGGCGTTCGAAGTACCAAATTAACTCAAAGGAGAAAAGCGATGATGAAAACAGTGCTTTTGATCGTAAGCGCTTCGCTACTCTTGGCTGCCTCGAGCGTTGTGGTTTCTGCCCCCAGGCCGAACACTGAGAGTTTTGACGTCGAAATATATGCGAAAGGTGAGCTGTGGCGGTCGATGTCGCTAAAGCCGCCTGATCTCCCCGGTGAATACTCGTACAGCTTCGCGATCTATAGAACGCCCAAGAACGAAAACGCGCGAACCTCTGAGGGCGAACAGGTCTATGCCTTTCAGATCATTGCTCATCTCTCGCGCGATTCGGTGAACATCGAAATTCTGGCTTTGCTGGAAGACCCGCGGACAGTTTCTGAGGCGCACCCGCTACATAAGTTCAAGAAACAAACTGTTGGCTTTTATGATTTGCGCGCGGGGGATGAGGCAACAGCGTCCGAGATGTCAAAGCTTGGAGCCGAACCTCTTAAGCTCAAGGTTGTCAGGCGAAACTAAGCTCAAGCGGCCCGCTGAAGCGCCGTCGCCTAACAAATCGTTGGACCGGAGCGGCGGTAGCTAGTCTCTCAACTTGCTCGATGCGGTCAACCGTTTTTCTATTCGCGCGGCCCGCTCAACTCAGACGTTCGGCATCGTCTTCCTGACCGTATGCATCTAGAATCTGTGCCCCTCTTCTCTGGTTGCCGGAAAAAACAGATGTTACGAATTGTTTCGTGTCTGATCGTCATTGCCTTTTCACTCTTGCCTGGACTCTCTACATGTGAGGCCCAAACCGCTTCCACTATCAACCTCCCGCCACCAAAGAAGACATCGCGCGGAATCTTTGGGCTTAGATTCAGCCGTGATGGTCGGAGGATAATTACCGGCAACTTCAATGGCACAGTTAAACTCTGGGACGTTACTAGCGGGACTGTCTTGCGCACTCTGAACGGTCATAGCGATCTTGTTTACAAAGGAGTACTGAGCCCTGATGAGAAACTCCTGGCTTCGTGCAGCCGCGACGGAAGAATTAAGATCTGGGACCCAGCAACCGGGGTCGAATTACGAACGCTAACTGGGCATACGCGTCCGGTCAAAGCCATCGCGTTCAGTCCTGATGGCAGTCTAATTGCTTCCGCTAGTAATGACGGCACCTTGAGAATCTGGGACGTCGCCACCGGCCGGCAAGAACAATCGTTTGTTCATACCAGGTTGCCCAACATCGACGACTCTGTCTATTCGGTGGTCTTTATTTCCCACGGAAAAATTATCGCCGCGGGTAACGGCGACGGTACGATCAGTTATTGGGATGTGGCGACTGGGAAGGAGGTGAAGCTCTTGAAGGGCCACAGCGCGGGAGTCTTTTGTTTGGCGCTCAGTTCTGATGGGCGCTCCCTGGCTTCCGGCAGCAACGACCACGCGGTGAAACTCTGGGATATTAACTCGGGAAATGAGATCCGAACGTTTGCCGAAAAGAAGATAAAAGGCATTACTGAAGAAGTGCGTGCAATCAGTCTTAGTTCAGATGGCAAATGGCTAGCGTCAAGCGACGTGGGATTTACTTCGTCGGGCAACCAGTTTCAATATGTTTACAAGCGAGTCAAGATATGGAACGTTAAGACGGGCCAACTAGTCGTAACTTTGGATCAACCTGGATTCGAAATCAACGGCATTGCCTTCAGTCCGGACAATCGTTTACTTGCCGGCGCCGGAACTGACGGCGTTATCAACCTTTGGATTGTCAAGACAGGTCGCCTGGAGCGAAGTTTTCCAGCATCTGCGACAGACACCCGGAAATGAACGCCCAAGCGCCACGGCGAGCCGAACAATTCGTTGAACCGAAGCGGCGGTTGCGCTTTTTGCATCATCATTGGTCCGGCGGAGATTGAATGAATTCGCGCCGCCCGGTCAACTCTGACGTTGGGCGGCTAAACGCATTAGCATTTCTAACTGAACGGAGGCAACGATGGCGAGAATTACCGGGATTGGTGGGGTCTTTTTCAAAAGCAGGAATGACCGGGCCGCGCTTGCGGCCTGGTATCAGGAGCACCTGGGCATTCCACTAGAGAGCTTTGGTGGTGCCGTCCTGAGATGGCCGGACGACAAGGCCGAGGATAAGGGGCTCACCGTGTGGCACCTGGCAGAAAAAGAAAGCCAGTGGTTCAGCCCCAGTGACTCATCTTTTATGATCAACTACCGGGTTGACGATCTCGGGGAGATGATCGCGCAGCTCCGCGCGGGCGGGGTCGAAATCATCCAGGGCCCCGAGTCTCATGAAAACGGGAAGTTCGCGTGGGTGATGGACCCTGAGGGGAACAAGGTGGAGTTGTGGGAGCCGATGATCTGGGATGAAAAGAACAAGAGCGCCTGAAATTCTTGCACGAGCCGCCCAACAACGCATGCAGCGGAGTGCATAACAGCCACTAGAGGCGGCCTGTCAACAGAAAACACTCGGCGGTAGTGGCTGCTTAGGGCCATCCATTCAATCAACTGCTTGACTCGTTGGTTTTCTCACGCACGCTTCGGAAACGTTTCAGACGTACTCGCAACTTCCTCTAGACCGGAGCATTCATCCTCACCTCACGCGGCTCTTGTTACTTGTGCTAGCAGCCGCGTCGCCGGAACTAAGCCGGCTGAGATTCAGCTTGCCAGTTTTCGTCAACGACGCGCAAATCGCTCGCACCCGTGCTTAGAAGTTTTCAAGAACGGTTCGACCCACGCAGTAAGTGGCGAGACCCGTCGCTACCGCTCCGGGTTCTGTAACGGACGCTTTATCGCCGAGGCGAAACCCAACAACTCGTTGGGGGGCTCGTGGTACAGACCCGGGAGCGGTAGCGACCGGGTCAAACACTCAACTTTCGTCAGCGACGCGCAAATCGCTCGCACCCGTGCTTAGAAGTTTTCAAGAACTGTTCGACCCACGCAGTAAGTGGCGGGACCCGTCGCTACCGCTCCGGGTTCTGTAACGGGCGCTTTATCGCCTGAGGAGCAACCCAACAAATCGTTGGGTGGCTCGAGGTACAGAACCGGGAGCGGTAGCGACCGGGTCAAACACTCAACTTGCGTCAACGACGCGCAAATCGCTCGCACCCGTGCTTAGAAGTTTTCAAGAACGGTTCGACCCACGCAGTAAGTGGCGGGACCCGTCGCTACCGCTCCGGGTTCTGTAACGAGGAAAGGACGAGCGAAGATGTCTGATCGAATCAGACTCTATATTGTTTCGATTTTGGGGATTGCCGTGGAAGACGATCCATCCGGCTCAGACAAACCTCAAGGACGATATATTCACCTGCCACTACTGCTGGAGGGGAGATCTATCGAGGACGTCGAAGAGGATGCATGCATCCAGGCGAACCGGCTATTCTCTGAAGCACACGGTTATAAGACGAGACACATGATGGTGAAGCCACTTCCACCTGAGGAATATCTGCGGCTGCTGCAGCTTTCTCATCTCGGCTTGCTCGCCGCGAGCGACGAACCTGTCAAACAACCCGTGGAGTTCATGTGTAGTCTTGATATTCCCGACCCCGATGACAATGTGGTTTTCGAATTTGGTAAGTTGGCTAGTTAAGGACTGCGAGAAGTCGCTCAGGTCGGACCCTCTTATCCCAACTTGTTGTGCTCGTCATTGGTAGCCCGAGTCTGACCACGCCTTCTTGACCCGCTAAATGTGTCGATGATAAATTCCACTCGAATCGAACGCTTAATCCCCCCAGATTCCTGGATTCGCTTTGATATCAGTAGTCGTCCGGTCCCCTCAAACTGTTGGCCGTGATCATAGTAAACAGTCCATTCTTGCAGTTTGGTTTTGATTTAGATGACTAAGTCTTGCGTTCAACCGCAGGCGCTTATTCTCAAGGTTTCCTCAACCCCCTCGGTTCAAGATTGAAACTGAACAGGTACCGCGGGACGCGTGGCGGCGCTGCGCAGCATAATTGAGAGCGGTTCAGTCTTCAACAAGATGTACAACGACGCATTTGTACTGATGCAGTATTTCGGGTATCTTCGCCGAAACCCGGATGATTTGCCCGACAACAACTTCGCCGGCTATGACTTCTGGTTGACGAAGCTAAATAATTTCAGCCAGCCGGGCGAAGACATGCGCAACGATTCGCAGGCATTCGATCGCGCCCGGCGCGCTGAGATGGTCAGGGCGTTCATCGAGTCCCAGGAATACCGCGAGCGGTTCTTTGGATCGTCCACCGGCAACCAAATCGCGCCACCGGACGACGCCACGGTTTCGCGACTGCGGCGGGCACTGAACTGGGCGTGGCGGTCATTCCTGGATATATAGGCTTACTTGCGCTGAAAGCGCAGAATAGAATAGTCCGGTTGTCGGGATACAACGGATACGAACCCGTGTCAGAAGCCCGACCGTAAGAGAGGGCAACACTCGCGAGCACAATCGCGAGCACTATTGATTTAAGAAACTGGCGGAGAGCTGTTGTGTTGATACCAATAGGCGACTGCCCCGAGCGTCGCCCTTGCTTACGCGCGGGCTTCGGACACACTCAGTCATTCGATCGCATGTGGGTACAAACCATCGGTAGCATTGCATCACCCGTTCGTTGCGAAAGGAAAAAACCATGAGACGTCTAGTTCAGTCATTCGGCGCCATTAAAACACTCCGGTCCTCAATGCACCTGGGTATCCTCAGTTTGGTTGCTGTCGCTTTGATCTCTGCGCTTCTTTGGTCGAACTCCTCAACGCGAAAGGCTATCGCCGCGAGTCCCGCTTCCGGAGTGATCGCGCCGACAGGTCCGGTGCTGCCCTTCACGGGTACCTGGAACGGGACCGCCACCGGCACCGGCGCGAATGCCCATGAATCGGATTGCGTGGAAGGAGTGAATTGCGACACCTTCCGCCTGACTGTGGCGCCCGGGGATTACTCGGGTAAGTTTATCGATACCAGGATTGACTGGACCGTCCCGGCCAATGATTACGACCTCTACATACACAAGTGCCCGACACCCGCTTCGACCGCGGCCCAGTGCAATGCTACCGACCCGACGGGGCAGTCAACCGGGGGTGCGCCGCAAACCAACGAAAGTTCCAGCATCGATCCCGCCAACACCGGCGTTGGTGATTACACGATCCGAGTAGTCTATTCAGCGGTCACGCCTGCGGCTGATCAATATCGCGGCACTGTCAGCATCGCCGCCAAGAGCGCGGCCCGAACTCCAGTCTACGTTTCCGGAGGCGTCAGCTTTAGTCCCAACGTGACGGTCAAAGCTCCGCACACTACTCGCGACGGCGAGCCGTCGAACCGCACGGATGCTTTGGGTAATTTTTATATCTCCGGCATCCGCGGTTTTCCAGCCGGCGTCGATCTTTGGTATGTCGACCTGCAACCTTCGAGCGGCGCTTACGATCCATTCATGCGCAACTGGGTCTATCGCGGACAGCCCGATGCTTTCAGTCCGGTGAATGAAGCTGATCTTGGGGGCGACGGCGGCGGCGATGTGGACATGGCCGTCTCGATGCCGGATCCGATAACGGGCACGCTCCCGACACCGCCGACTCTGGCTGCCTCGAGTCTGATCGCCGCGAACATCTCGACCCAGAAATCGACCGACAAAGGTCAGACGTTCACGCAGAACAATCTCGGCAATGTGTCGGGCGGCGCTCCCGCAGACGATCGCCAGTGGGAAGAGTTTCTCGGCAACAACACCGTGTACCTGCTCTATCGCACCGCCGCGCCCGCAGTAACTCAAATTCAGCGTTCAACCGATGGCGGCCTGACGTTCGGACCGGCGCAAACTGCCGGAGCGATCGGCCAGGTCGGCTACATCGACGTGCACCAAAAGACGGGAACGGTTTATATCAGCGGCAACACGGGGCAAGTTTGCCACAGCACAGTGATCCTTCCCACCGGCGAAGCCGCGGTCTATCAGTGTGTTCAGGCAGCCTCTGATGCCAATGGTGTCGGTCACCTCTTCTTCCCGGTAAAGGTTGCTGACGACGGCACGCCTAACGGCACCGTTTACGTGGCCTATTCAAATGCCCACGACATTTTCCTCGTGCATTCAACCGACATGGGAGTGACGTGGAGCCCGCCCGTACGCGTCTCAAATGGGCCGCAAACGAAAACCAGCCTTTTCCCCTGGCTCGAAACCGGACCAAAGCCGGGTTCAATCGGAATCGTCTGGTACGGTTCGACGAGCGCCACGAATGATGACAACGCTGATTGGAAAGTCTTCTTTGCTCAATCATTCAACGCTACTGCCGAATCCCCAACTTTCCGTCAGGTTACCGTCAGCGATCATGTGGTTCACGCAAGCAACATCTCGGAAGGCGGCCTTTGCGTGGCGCCGGCCATGCAGTGCAAGAACCGAAACCTGATCGACTATTTCCAGATCTCCTTTGATCCGACTGGCGCGGCAGTCATCGGATTCACCGACGATCACAACGACTTTGACGGACATACCTACGTCACCAGGCAGATTGCCGGTCCGAAGATCTCAGGGGACGGCAAAACAAACGTTCCCGATCCGGGAACGCCGCCAGCCGCGCAGACCGGACCATTGCCGTCGTCGTCGTCGGTTGGTGGAGAGGCCGGCGCGCAAGTCACCGATTTTCGTCAAGACGTGGCGACCGGATCCGTGGGACGAGTCAGCGTAGATGACCCACTCGACGTCCTCTCAATAAAATATTCCTGTGACAACGTGGCCGGGGTGCCTGTTATCGTGGCAACCATGAAGGTCTCGGATCTGTCTGTAGTTCCGGCCGCTTCGAATTGGCGAATGAACTTCACCGCGAATGCGCCCTCCACCGGATTGAGCCCCACGGGCGATTACAGCTTTGCCGTGGGCGACCGCGGCGATCAGTTCTATGTGCAGGCAAGTACCGCTACCAACCCTGCGGGAGATTTCACTTTCGGTACGGCAGCGAGATTGTCCGACGGATCTGTCGGCTACACTTCCCGGGGCACTGCGGACTGTGGAGTCTTCAATAGCGCCAGCGGAACCATTACGATCAAAGTGGCCGTCAGTAAACTCAACGCTTTTGCTTCGCACGGTGCAATTTCAAACGGCACTGTTCTCGCTGGTCTCCGCGGCCAGACATTCACTACTCAGGCGAACGGTAAACGAGACATCGCGCGCGGCGGCACCGAGTTCGTGGTGGGCGGATGCCTGGCAGCGCTGCCGGGCTGTGCAGCGCCGGCGGCCACGCCATCGCCGAGTCCGACGCCATTGGCGTCGCCTACGCCGTCGCCTTCGCCTTCACCCTCTCCGACGACATCGACGTTCCAGTTCGATTCGTCCGCCTACGCTATTCAGGAAGACGTCACATCTGTCACGGTGCGCGTCTTGCGAACGGGTCTCACCAACACCCGGGCCACGGTCGATATTGCGAGCAATGACGGCACAGCCAAACAAAAGGGCGACTATACATTTGTGGTGGGCCGCCTGGTTTTCGAAAGCGGCGAAACCCAAAAGACTTTCGCAGTACTCGTGAACGAAGACGCATATTCCGAAGGTCTGGAATCGGCGACCCTGGTTCTGCAGAATCCGACGAATGCCACGCTCGGCGCGCCGAGCTCTGCGTCGCTGCAGATTGTCGATGACGCAACTGAACCTTCGTCTAATCCGATTGACGACTCGAGAATTTTTGCCGGGACGCACTATCATGATTTTCTCTATCGGCAGGCCGATCAATCGGGCGAAGACTTCTGGACCAATGATATAGAGGCGTGCGGCAGTAGCGCCTCTTGTCGGCAGGCCAAACGGGTCGACGTCTCGACGGCATTCTTTCTGTCGATCGAATTCCAGCAGACGGGATACTTCGTTATTCGCGCTCAGAAGGCGGCTTTCGGAAATGCCAAGAGCAACCCGCGCTATGCTGTCTTTCTACGCGACCAGCGCCAGATCGGCGAAGGCGTAGTCGTCGGACAACCTGGCTATGAACAAACGCTGGATGCAAACCGTCAGAAGTATTTGGAGGACTTCGTGTCTCGCCCCGAGTTCGTGACCCAATTCCCGCTGTCGATGACAGCCCCGGCTTATGTCGACAAGCTCTTTGCGAACTCGGGAGTTACTCCAACCACCGCCGAGCGCAACGCCGCTGTCTCGGCTTTCGGCTCGGGTGACACAGCCGGACGCGCCGCCGCGTTGCGGTCAGTAGTCGAGAGCGACACAGTGTTCACCGCTCAGTACAACCCGTCCTTTGTCTTGATGCAGTATTACGGCTACCTAAGACGCAACCCGGACGATTCACCCGACAACAGCTTTAGCGGCTATGATTTCTGGCTCACAAAAATGAACTCCTTCAGCGTGCCGGGTGAAAACGTGCGCGATGCGAGCGTGGCACTTGCGCGCGTGCGTCGCGCTGAGATGGTCCGGGCGTTCATTGAATCGAGCGAATACCGCGAGCGCTTTTTTGGATCGCCCACCGGCAACCAAATTGCGACGCCGGACAGTGGTCAAGTTTCGCGTCTGCGGAATTTTGCCGGGAAGATGCTGCGATTCGCGTGGTTGGGAAGTCTATAGAGCGAGGCCGATCTTCTGCCCATCCCCGTTAGGAGCGAGGGGTAGAAGAGAGGTTTAGCGCGTTCGACAGACTCTATGTGCGCCGTCCTCGTTTAAAGGCGGGACTTGTCCCGCCAGGCCGTCGGCACAAGTGCCGACTCTAAACAAGCCCTGGAAAAAACCAGCCCGAGTTTGCGCCGGCTACGAACCCCGTATCCGCTGGGAGCGCGGACGTCCCGTCCGCATTCTGCGAATAGAGTCGCGGTTGCACGCCGGTCGCTATCGCTCCCGGTTCCGTAACTTAAACCTGAAACTGATTCCCCAGCGCTACCAATCGTTCCTGACTCGCCGCGGCCGGGCCGCTAAGGAATATCAGGTAAGGGCCTTTCTGAAAAACCAGCAGCCGTTTTCCCTCCTGATTTAGATAAAGCCCATCAACCTCACGCACGGTCGTCGATTGTGCGCCGCCCAGGCCCAGAGCTCCACGCGCCAGCAACCAGGTGCGCCAGGCCTGGAAGGACGATCCGTACTCGAGATTCATCGCGACCCATTCCTGCCTTGATGAATCAACGTAACGTGAAGCAGTCATGCGATCTGGAATGAAGGAACGCATTTCCGGCGGTAGATCACTTCCCCGTCCGCTACCCATCGAGTTTTCAATCTGCGCGCTAGTAAGCGTGTTAATTTCAACCAGAGTTAAATCCGTCGGCGTCTGTGCCGGCAAGGTCCAGAATGCATTCTTGATTTCAGGATAGTCATTCAGACCTTCGCCATTGTTAACGTTCTGAGCCAGCCGATCGACGACACTCTGCATGGACGGATCGGGAGCATAGATCAAGATCACAATCTCGCCGCCCTGTTTGTTCAGCACATAAATCGTGCCTTGCGATGAACGCACGCTCGAGCCGACATAAATTGGACCTTTGGGACTTTGCACGCGCACGCCGCTTTGCTGCCCGCCGGTCGCGGTCACGACCGACTCAGCCAAACCTTCCGTGAAGCCCGGTTGATTGGTTGCTACCAACACACAGATATAGACCTCGTCTTTCGTCGAGGACACAGTTGAAGGCGGCTGATTCTTCGGCTTGGGCTTGTAGGTTGCCGACGTCATAGTCGTCGCGCCTTTTGACAGGCTTGGGCGATCGATCCCTGGCGGCAGTTTGGTCGGAGTGTAACCTTCAGCTTTCGCAGTGGCTCCCGTGAGAGCTTCTGTATGTACCGAGGTAGGCCGGGCCGGCGCGTTCGGATCGTTGTCCACCGGGAACTCCGTCAAGGTGCCGGCCGCTCTCTGCGGGATGTCGGGCGCCGTGCGCACCGGGGGCGTGTAAGACGCGCGTCGCCAAACGTAAATGCCGCCCGCGGCGACTGCTACCAAAAGCAGACCGAGAATCACCAGACAGCCCAACATGAAAGGACTGCGGCGTTTCTTAACTCGGGGCGCCGAATAAGCACTTGAAGACTGCGGCGGCTGCAACGAAGGTACCACTGGCGGCGCGGCCGCAATGGTTGGAGCAAGTATTTCCTTGCCACAGTTACGACAGAACGCCTCGCCGGGTGCGGCCACAGTCCCGCACTGTGAACAAACAGGCGCCTTCAACGTTGGATCATTCATGCGAAGTTCCCTCGATACTCCTCAGCTCAAAGTTAATGACTAAATTTTCTGGTGGGAATCAGTTACGGCGGACATGCTTCTATCGAGAAAGACAAAGAAAGTCAATACTTGGCTGGGGCTCGCTATTAAAGCGGGAGCACCAACGCCGGGAGCGCAGACATCCTGTCTGCAACCTCCCCAAGAAGCGGATGCTTTATTCCAGTCGGTCAAACGACCTAATGTTAAGATCAGCAGACAAGATGTCTGCGCTCCCAGCGCTAAGATCGTTATGCGCAAGCATGAAGCAATCGATGGATGGCACAGTCGAGGTTACCTTCCCCACTTCGACGGGGCCGAAATAACTCAATTCGTCACCTTCAGGCTCACCGATTCCGTGCCACAACAATTACTCGATAACTGGCGCACAGAACTCCAGGAAGAGGCAGGCGCGAATTTTGAGGCAGCACTACGACGGCGGATTGAACTATATCTTGATCAAGGGTACGGACAGTGTCATCTCAAGCAAGCAGGCATTGCTGAACTCGTGCAACGTTCTTTACTCTTTTTCGATCGCGAACGATACCGGCTTTCGGCGTGGGTGGTAATGCCCAATCACGTACACGCTCTCTTGACCCCGCAGCCGGGACACGACCTCTCGCGCATTTTGCAATCGCTTAAGTCATACACGGCGAATGAAGCCAACAAGCTGCTTGGCCTTAGCGGAAAGTTTTGGCAACAGGAATCCTTTGATCGCTACATTCGCGACCCGGAGCATTTCGTTAGCGTCGTACGATACATTGAGAATAACCCGGTCAAATCTCGGCTGTGCATGAGCCCCGAGGATTGGCCGTACAGCAGCGCGCGGTTTCGCATAGTTCAGAGTGTATGACCGAGGCGCCACCGCCGGGAGCGCAGACATCCTGTCTGCAAAAGCCGCATCACAATCTCGTGCAGTCTAACAAAGCGCATTGCTAAGATCGGCAGACAGGATGTCTGCGCTCCCGGCGGTGAAAGCGTGAGGCAATTTGCGGCTGAGGGCCCACGCGTTTACTCTAATGTAAGCGCGCCTTCGCGCGGAAAGCTGGAAGTATGACCGAGAAACGAAAGGCGTTGATTGTCGTAGACGTACAGAACGACTTCTGCCCGGGAGGGTCGCTCGCGGTCGCGAATGGAGACGAAGTCGTCGCGCCGCTAAATCAATTGACTAAAGAATTTTTGGATCGCGGCGAGCCGGTTTTCAAAACCCGCGACTGGCATCCTGCCAAGGCAAAACACTTTACGGCGTATGGGGGCATCTGGCCGGTCCATTGTGTTCAGAACACGCCCGGTGCTGAGTTCCATGCTGACCTGTCCGACGATCCGCGCATTGCTGTCATCTCAAAGGGAATCGATGAGGAGGCCGATGGATATTCGGCATTCGACGGCACAGGCCTCGCCCAGGTTTTGCGCGACCAGCGAATTGAAGAAGTTTGGGTTGGCGGACTCGCGACCGACTATTGCGTGAAGCATACGGTCCTGGATGCCCGGCGCGAAGGCTTCGAAGTAAAGGCGCTGGCCAACGCCATGCGCGCGGTCAACGTCAAGCCAACCGACGGCGCCCAGGCCATCGCAGAGATGCGTAACGCCGGCGCCAAGATCGTCGAGAACGAATCGGCAGCAGCTTGAGCGCCGACATCCTTGTCAGCGTCGCGAGCATCCTGCTCGCATCCCACACTTAAGACGCAGGCAAGATGCCTGCGCTCCCATTACCGGCATCTTCGTTTGCAGTCGTCCTTCGCTTCCTTCGCTCTGCGTTCGCAAATCTTTCTCTCGGTCTTGAACGGGATTATTCTGCACGCGTCCCTTTTCACTTTAAAAATGTCAGCGCAGTGATCCGTGCATCGATTGCCCGCTTCTGACGTGACGCTCGCACCCAACAACATTACCGCACCTACCGTGAACGTTAGCACTAAGCCTCTAATCATCTGATTGGTTCTCATTTTCTTGCTCCCTCCACAGGCATTGATTCGCACCTTCGCGCCCGTGCCGCAGGCCTCGCGCGAAGATAAACTGGGAAGAGTTGGACTGGGGGTCGCCTAAGCATACTCTCAAACCTCTCACCTGCGAAAGCGACGCCTGAACTTTGGGCTCAGGTCTGCGAGGAGTATCATGCTGCCTCAATGGGCACGCTCAATATTGATCGCTACCACGCCGCAATGGGTGACGCGTCGTACAAGGACGTCACGCGTGTGCACGGCAAGCCGCTTAGCGAAATGATCGCCACGTTTTATGTGACCCAGCGAAAGCTTCCTTTCGCGCCGGTGTTGGGTCATGAGCGTTTGATTCGCATGCTGGTGGACAGCCAGATTGATCGGCCACGACTGCGTTTTCTTGAACAGGATCGCGGCGGGCTGCAGAGATTTGCCAAGGCAATTGAAGACATCCAGTTTGCCGGCAGCATTCGCACCGTGCGTCCCGGAACGATCATGTTTCCGCAGCAGCCCGTCGCCGACATCACCGGAAAGTTCGGCCTTACCCAGGCGCAGGAGATCAAGTTCGAACATGCCTTCGATCTGCCAATGACCACGGCCAGCGTCGCGATGCAGTTTCGCATGGCTGCCGGCGATCGCTGGCTGTCGGATTTTTCGCTGCGACGCAACGGCGACATCGAGCGTGCAGTCGATATTGCCACCTATGCATTCATCGGCGGCTTTAACGACACGTCGAACATGGAAGCCGCGCACCGGCTGGACATTCCCGCCGTCGGCACCGAAGCGCATTACTGGCAGCAGGCTTATCTCGAATATCTGTACGAGCCGGAAATTGAACCGCGCACGGGACAACCAAAACATTTTGAGCAGGTCGCTTTCGAACGCTGGCTCGATGCGAACCCGAACGGCACCACTCTCCTGCTCGATACCATCGACGTCTACCTGGGCGCGGTGCACGCGGCCATGGCCGCCACTTCCAGCGAAGGCCGCCGCAACGCCTTCAAAGGATTCCGGGTGGACTCAGGCGATCTGGCTGAGTTGGGCAAGTGGTGCCTGAGCTTTTTCGAAGCGAACGGACTGAAGGGTTTGCGGCCGAATTTGACTGGCGATTTGGATGTCGAAAAAGTGAAACGGATCGTGAAGTCATTCCCCGAAGCCGCCGGATTTGGTATCGGCACCAAACTCTCGAGCGAAGTAAAGAACGTCGCCGGCGTGATTTTCAAAGCCTGCATGATCGATGACCGCCCAACCTTGAAGGCTTCGAATTCCCTGGACAAGACGACGCTGCCCGGCTGCCTGCAAGTCTTTCGCGGTATTGATGCCCGGGGAAATTACGTCGCTGACGTCACCGGCAGGCAAGACGAAGAGGTCGAAATACCTGGCGCTGTTACCGTTGAACGCCTGCTGCAACCCTTCTGGGAAAACGGCCAGCATTCGGCAATTCCCTCGATTGAAAAGCAGAAGGTCTTTGTGGCTGAACAGACGAAACGGTTCGGCGATCTACATAACTATCCCCGCACGTTGAGTGATAGTTTGACGAAACTACGCGATGAGCTTACGGAGAGGATGCAGCGCGACGGATCCGGTTGGGAAACGGTCTTAAAGCTGCCGGAAGAAATGCCGGAAGAACTGATTCAGACGAAGTGACCGGGTTTGAAGTTTAAGCTCTAGCTTGCGGGAAAGTGTCAGAAGCCCGCACGTAAGTAAGCGCCACCTTCGCTGACTGGCCCTCCCTTACGGTCGGGCTTCTGACACAAACTTTTGTCGAACTACCTCCCAAACAAAAACTGAGTGCGATCAAATTATTTATGCGTGTGAAGCTTTCTGTGTCATTGGTGCTTCTGGGTTGTATGGTTATGTTTTTCCCTCGCGCCGCCAACGCCAAGGCTTGGAGGGGGATCGTGCCGCTGCATTCTACTCGCGCCGACGTCGAGAGATTACTGGGTCCCTCCAACATTGAGGAATCCGGTTACGACATTGACGGCGTACGAGTCCTTTTGAACTACACTTCACAGGGCTGCCAGGAGGGCCTGCCCGGCGGTTGGAATGTCCCTGCGAATACAGTAGCGAGCATTTCGGTATCGTCCGCAGAAGAATTACTGCTGGACGACGTACTGATGTCAGGAAAGACCTACGATCAGATTTACGCGGTGCATGCGCCGCAGTTGGTTGACTATGTCGATGTTCAGGAAGGCGTGCGTTATTCCAGCATTGAAGGATCGGTGCTGACCACGACATATTTCGGAACTGAAGCCGACGACAAAAAATTTCGCTGTGGGGAATACAAATACGCAGCGCCGGTCCCAGCCGGGGCAAAGAACAAATTCGAACAGGTCCCGTTCGATTCATACGGCAAAATACCTTTTGCGGATGCCCAGGCCCGGCTCGACACCTTTGCAGATCAACTGAAACATATGAATGAGCGGACGCTCCATTATCGAGGCGTGATTATTGTCTATGCCGGCCGCTCGGCCCATACAGCCGAAGCCGCAACACTAGCAGCCTGTTCGAAGAATTATTTGGTGAGCGTGCTCCGGCTCGACCCCGAAAGTATTACCGCCACCGACGGCGGTTATCGCGATGAGTCCAAAGTCGAATTGTACATAATGCCGACCGATGCCTATCCCCCCTTGCTGATGCCAACAGTCAGCCCAAAGAAAGTCGAAATTCTGCCGGGGCCTGTGAGTCCCTGCGGCAATTGAGTGTTGACCTGCTCCCAGTCACGTCCTAAACTCCGACTTATGAGCGTTACGGAAATACAAGCAGCCATCACTGAGCTAACCAGCGACGATCTTGCCAATTTGATGAAGTGGCTGGACGACTATCAAGCGAAGTTGTGGGAACAACAGATTGCAGAAGACCTGGAAGCAGGGCGTCTCGACGCTGTTCTCGCCGAAGTCGACGAAGAATACGAAGCAGGGTTAAGCCAACCGTTATGAGGCACATAACTCTGCCGCGGTTCTGGCAGCTTTACCGGCAGCTACCTTGGGAAGTACAAAAGCTAGCGGACAAGAACTTTGAGTTGCTTAAGTCGGACCCCTATCACGCCTCCCTACACTTCAAAAAAGTTGGCAAGAATAAGCAGCTTTGGTCCGTGCGTATCGGCGGACATTATCGCGCTCTAGGCACGGAAAAGCCTGAGGGCGTTCTGTGGTTCTGGATCGGGCCGCATGCGACTTACGATAGACTCCTGAGATAGAGAAGTGATTTTTAAAAGAGATAAAGCACTGTCTCGGGGTAACCGATACTCGCCAAGCTGCATCCGCCGCCAACCCTCGTGTATACTTTCTTTCTCTCCAAAATCATCAAGGAGTCACCTTAGTCGCTATGAAATTCCTGATCATCGCTTCGCTGATCTTGTGTCTTCCCTTCCTGGCCCTGGCGCAAAAATCGCGCAAGGCCTTTGCCTACGATTACAACATCGACGATCTGCCGAACGGTCTGCGGCTGGTCACGGTGCCGACCGACTATCCGAACCTGGTCGCGCTTTACATCGTAGTGCAGACCGGTTCGCGCAATGAACCCGAGAAAGGCAAGAGCGGCTACGCTCACCTTTTTGAGCATCTGATGTTTCGAGGCAGCGAGCACTATACCGGCCGGCAACGCGACGAGATCCTCAAGAAAGCCGGCGCTGATTCAAACGCCTACACGACTGACGACCGCACCGTCTATCACGAAGTCTTTTCCAAAGACGACCTAAACAAAATCCTCGAGTTGGAAGCCGATCGGTTTCAGCGCCTGAAATACCCACAAGACGGTTACAAGACCGAGACCCGGGCCGTGCTGGGCGAGTTCAACAAGAACAGCGCCGACCCGGAAGAGAAGGCTTACGAAGTCCTGCGCGCCACCGCGTACAAGACCCACACCTATTCGCACACCACGATGGGCTTTATCGAAGACATCGAGGACATGCCCAACCAGTACGATTACAGTCTGCAGTTCTACGGCCGCTACTACCGGCCTGAGTACACGACCATCGTTTTGGTTGGCGACCTGAAGCGCGACGCCGCGCTCGCGATGGTGAAGAAATATTTTGGCGACTGGAAACGCGGTGCTTACGTGCCCGACATTCCTCGCGAGCCTGAGCAGACAGAGCCGCGCGTGGGCCACGTCGACTGGCCGTCCGACACGCTGCCTCTGGTCTATGTCGCGTTCCGCGGTCCCGCTTATTCGGATTCCGCGAAAGACAAGCCGGCGTTGGACCTTTTGGCGCCGATTGCGTTCGGCGAGAACTCAGACCTTTATCAAAAGCTGGTGTTGAAAGAGCAGAAGCTCGATTCCCTCTCGTTCAGTTTTGAAGACCGCGCCGACCCGGAGTTATTTCTCGTGGCGGCGAAACTAAAGGACGTCAAGGACACCGATTACGTGCGACAGCAAATCCTTGAGACGTTTCGGCGCTTCGCCAAAGATCCGGTGCCCAAAGACAAGCTTGACTCTACGCGTTCGCGTCTGCGCTACGGGTTCGCTTTGGGAATGGACAGCTCGGAAGCAATCGCGGGGGCGTTGGCCGGCTATATCGGACTGCGCCGCACGCCGCTTACGATCGACAAGTTGTTTGCGCTCTATGACACCATCACGCCGGAAGACATGCGCGCGATGGCCGCGAAGTATTTCGTCGAAAGCCACCGAACCATCGTCACGCTCAGCACGAAGGAGGTGGCGAAATGAAGAAGACAATAATCGAAGAGGTCTTTCCGTTTGAGAAAGTGGGTGGCGCCGGGCGCGAGAGGATGTGTCAGAAGCCCGCGCGTAAGCAAGGGCGACGCTCGAAGCAGTCGCCTCTTGGCATTAACACAAACGGCTCCTCGCCGGTTTTCTTGAACCAGGCGTGCTCGCAAGGGTGGCCCTCCCTCACGGTCGGGCTTCCGACACGCGCTCGCAGGCTCGTTGAAGGGTTCCTGTTCACCTCGATGGTGTTCATTCTTGTGATGGCAATCGCGGGCTCGACAATGCTGAACGTTATGGCTCAAACGAATAAAACCAACACAGTGCTTTTGCCGAACCGCTCGCCGCTGGTGACGTTTCGCGTTTTGTTCATGACCGGCTCGGCCTACGATCCGAAAGGCAAGGAAGGCCTCGCATCGCTGACCGCGGCGATGTTGGCCGAAGGCGGGTCACGAGCCAAAACGTATTCCGAAATCACCGATGCGATGTACCCGATGGCTACTTCATTTCACTGGCAGGTTGATAAAGAGATGACTGTCTTTGCGGGCGATACGCATCTCGACAACCTGAATAAGTACTACTCGCTGATTCGCGAGATGCTTCTGGATCCCGGATTTCGCGAAGAGGATTTTCAGCGATTGAAAGAAGATGCGATCAACTATTTGAAGACTTCCCTGCGAGGCGGCAACGATGAAGAGCTGGGTAAAGAAATGCTCTACACGATGATTTATCCTAGCACGCACGGCTATGGTCATCAGAATATGGGCGCGATCAGCGCGCTTGAGAAGCTGACGATCAAGGACGTGCGCGACTTTTATCAAACAAACTTCACGCAGGCGAATCTGGTTATAGGCCTGGCCGGCGGTTATCCCGAAAAGTTTCCCGCCCAGGTGCAGTCGGACTTTGCCAAGCTGCCAAAGGGAAGCCCGAATGGCTTGAAGCTTTCCCTCCCGGCGCAGGCGTCCGGAACCAGGATCCAAATCGTGCAGCGCGAAACTCGCTCGACGGCGGTGTCGCTCGGCTTCCCGATACAGGTGACTCGAGCCCACAAGGATTGGCCCGCGCTGGCCGTCGTGGCTTCTTATTTTGGCCAACATCGATCGAGCAACAGCTATCTTTATCAAAGACTGCGCGAAGCCCGCGGTATGAACTATGGCGACTATGCCTACATCGAATACTTTCCGCGTGGCATGTTTGAGTTCCAACCTGATCCGAATCTTGGCCGTCAGCAGCAGATTTTTCAGATCTGGATTCGTCCTGTCGAACCGCAGAATGGGCACTTCGTCTTGCGCGCTGCGCTGTATGAATACGACAAGCTGGTGCGCGAAGGCATGTCAAAGGAAGCCTTCGAATCCACTCGTGAGTTTTTGTCGAAGTACGTGAATGTGCTGACGGCGACCCAGGACGCGCAGCTCGGTTACGCGCTCGACAGCCGCTATTACAACATCGCGGACTTTCCGACTTACATGCGCGAACAACTGGCGAAGCTCACGCTGGACGACGTCAATCGCGCCATCAAGCTTTATCTGAAATCCGATGCGATGCGCATCGCGGTGGTGACCAAAGACGCAGAGGGCTTCCGGAACGCAATCCTCAGCAACAAGCCATCGCCGATTACATACAACGCACCGAAGCCGAAAGACATTACGGACGAAGATAAGATCATCGAAGCCTATACGATTGTGGTGAAACCGGCTGATGTGACTATCGTTCCGGTCGAGAAGATATTTCAATAGGCCGATTGATTTCGGGTTCGTGTGATTCGTGGATCGGGTTAGCAGTAAAACTGAAGCAGTTCCTGGGAGCGCGGACGGCCCGTCCGCCCGCCGCGCTTACCTGCTGTCAAAGTTGTTCGCGCTTCGCGCTCAAGGCGGACGGGCCGTCCGCGCTCCCAGGGGGGTGGTGGCTCCCTCATGGTCGGGCTAATGCCCCGCGTGCTGGAAAACATCGAGTCTGAATCATGACTGTGAAGAAGATCCAACCCACGCAAAGAATACGAGCAGCGAGACATTCTTCGTGTGCCTTACTGATCATATCTGCCTTTCTATTTCTGGCCGTTCGGTCTGATGCGAGCCCCCAATCCGCGAAGTATGTTCCCGTGACGAAGTACGATCCAAAGCGCGACGCGGCTGCGGACATTCAGGACGCGGTCAAGGAAGCCCAACGAACTCACAAGCGCATCTTGCTTGAGGTGGGGGGCCAGTGGTGTAGCTGGTGTCACACGCTGGACAGCTTTTTCGAAACGCACGGTGAGCTGTCTGAATTTCGAGACAAGAACTTTGTCACGGTAAAGATTAATTTCAGCGAAGAGAACGAGAATAAGGAAGTCCTGGCTCGTTACGGCGAAATCCCAAGCTTCCCCTACATCTTCGTGCTGGAATCCGACGGCAAGCTCCTGCTGGCCAAGAACACGGGTGATCTTGAGAGTGGCAAGTCGTACGACCTGGAGAAACTTAACGCGTTTCTAAAGCAATGGGTAAGGTGAACCAACGGAGCGCGGACATCCTGTCCGCCTGAGCGCGCAGCGCGAACTCATTCAAAGAGGACTAGTTGATAAGATCGGAGCGGGCTTCGGCCCGCTGGCGGACAGGATGTCCGCGCTCCGTGATTGAGACTACGGGGATGCGGGCGCTTTTGGTGGCACAGACACGGATGGTTCATCGCCGGGTTCGCCGTCTGCAACCGCTTCTGATCCACGCCGCGTCGGCGCCATCCTTCGCGCGACGCCCGTAATCGGCGCGGTAAATCTTCCCGTCGCCCGCGCCAGGCGTCGCCATTGCGAGGTCGAACTCATATCGTCAAGCAGCGAGTACACCACCGGTGTCGCCACCAGGGTCAACAGCAGCGACAAGGATTGTCCGCCGATCACAACGATAGCGATCGAACGTCGCTCTTCGGCTCCCGGACCAGTGCCCAGCGCGAGCGGCGCCATGCCGGCAATCAGGGCCAGGGTCGTCATTAGAATCGGCCGCAGACGATCGCGATTGCCCTGAATGATCGCCTCTTCCCGATCCATCCCCAGCGCGCGCAGACTATTCATGTGATCGATTTGCAGGATGGCGTTCTTCTTCACCACGCCAAAGAGCACCAGGATGCCGAGCGCCGAATAGAGGTTCAGCGTATCGTTCAACAACCACAGCGAGAGCAAAGCAAACGGAATCGAAAGCGGCAAACTGAGCAGAATGGTGAGCGGGTGAATTGTGCTTTCGAACTGCGACGCGAGAATCATGTACATGAAAACGATCGAGAGCAGAAACGCCCAGAGAAACTCTACAAAGGTTTTCTCGAGTTCCCTACCCCGACCGGCAATGGTAGTCGAGTACGCGGGCGGCAAATTCATCGCCGCGGCAGTCTGCCGCAAAGCTTCAATCCGATCAGCTAAAGCAAAGCCCGGCGCCACGCCGGCGCGCATAGAGGCCTGCCTTTGTCGATCGAGTCGATCGATGCGCGAAGGACTGAATTCCTCCTTGATATCGACCAGACTGTCCAGGCGCACCAGTCCGCCACGCGAGGAAGGCACAAAGAGACGGGAGATGGTCGCCGTGTCTTTCCGATCCTGTTCGGTCAGTCGCAGTTGAACGTCGTAGTCTTCATTCACCGAGGGATCGCGGAAACGCGAAACCTGCTGGTCGCCGCCAACCATCAAACGCAAAGCGGTTGATACGTCCGAAGTGTCGACTCCCAGATCGGCAGCGCGCTCGCGATTGATGTGCACGCGCAGTTCAGGCTTATCGAGTTTCAGGGTGGTGTCTGCGTCGACGATGCCGCCAATCTCTTTGGTCTTTTCTCGCAAGGCATCGGCGTATTTGGCGAGCTGTTGCAGCTCCGGCCCGCGAAACACAAAATCAATATCGGTATTGCCGCCGCCAATATTAAAGCTCGGCGCGTTGCGCACGCCGAAACGGAGCGGGGCGTACTTTTGCATGCGACGCCGAACCTCCTGCATCACGTCACGCTGCGTGTAATTGCCGCGCCACGCCGCCAGCGGATGCCCGCTTTTGATTGCGTCCCAAAGCTTGGTCAAAGAGAATAGCCGCTCTTCATGCGGCGCGATCCGGACGTAAGCTCCTCCCTGGTTGACCGCGCCTAAAAAGGACCCTCCCGACGTAGACAAGACCAGGCGCACGCCCGGAGTTGAGAGTAGATCTTTCTCAATCGCCAACATCGCATCGTTCATCGCGCCGACGTTGGTTCCTTCGGGCGCATTCACGTTCACCTCAAACTCGGCTTCGTCGACATCGGTGGGAATGTATTCCTGTTTGACGACGCGATAGAGCGGGATACTCGAAAGAGCTACCGCAATCGCAATCCCCGCGACCACCAATCGATGTCGCATGGAGAGCCGCAGCAGCCAGGTGTAAAAACGGTCGATGAACGAATAGAAACCGCGACGCGAGGAAGCCGCCGAGAGCGTATCGTGATGATGGCCATGTTCTGATGTGTGGCCGGCGGCGGCGTCTTTGGCGCGCAGCAAGCGTGCGCTCATCATCGGCGTCAAGGTAAACGATACGAGCAGAGACACCAGCACAGCCACCGCAGCAGTGATGCCGAACTGATAAAGAAAGCGTCCGGAGATCGACGACATGAACGACACCGGCAGAAAAATAACCACTAGCGAGAACGTCGTCGCCATTACCGCCAGGCCGATATCGGCCGTCGCTTCCTTTGCGGCGCGCATGGGCGTGATGCGTTTTTCTTCTACAAAGCGGAAGATGTTTTCCAGAACTACGATCGCGTCATCGATCACGACGCCGACCATCAAAACCAGGGCCAGCATAGTCACGCCGTTGAGAGTGAAATCCAACAGGCGCATCATGCCGAAGGTTGAAATTACCGAACACGGTATCGCTACCGCCGCAATCAAAGTCGATCGCCACGAACGCATGAACAGCAGCACAACCAGGCTGGCCAGGATGCTGCCTAACACCAGATGCCTCGTAATTTCGTGCAGGGCCGCGCCGATGTAGCGCTCCTGGTCGCGAATCACTTCCATCTTCACATCCGCCGGTAACTGCGCGGCCACATGGGCCAACTGGCTCTTGACGTTGTGAATCACCTCTACCGTATTCGCGCCGGATTGACGCCGAATCTCGAGGGTGACGGTCGGCACGCCGTTGAGACGGGCCACGGAGCGCTGCTCTTTCGTGCCGTCCTCGACTGTGCCAATGTCACGGATTTTTATTGGCGCGCCGTTGATATTCGTGACCACCAGCTCTTCCATCTCGCGCGGATCGGTATAGCGCCCGAGCGTTCGCAGAACCAGTTCGCGTTTGCCGGTCTCGACGTTGCCGCCGGGGACATCGGTATTCTGACGCTGCAAAGCGTCGCGCACCTGGGTGATCGAAATTTTGTAAGCAGCCAGACGCTCGGCATCGATCCAAACATTGATCGCGCGATCGAGTCCGCCGGAGATGTTAACCTCGCCAACGCCGCCCGATCGTTCCAGTTGGACGCGCACTACTTTGTCGGCATACTCCGTCAGTTCGCGAAGCGATCGATTACCAGAGAGGGCGATCGTCAGGACCGGCGTGCTGTCATTATTGAATTTGGCCACGACCGGCGGTTTGGCGTCGGGCGGCAGATCGCGCACGACGGTGCTGACGCGGTCGCGCACGTCCTGCGCCGCGGTATCGATGTCGCGATTAAGATTGAAAGTCGCCAGGACTAACGAGGTGCCCTGCCCGGAAACTGAACGCAGGTTATCAATGCCGTCGACGGTGTTGACGACTTCTTCGATACGTTGCGAGACGAGCGTCTCCATCTCTTCGGGAGAAGCGCCGGGCAGGTTTGTGCGCACGCTGACGGTGGGCAGGTCGACTGAAGGAAAGCGATCTACGCCGAGCTTGAAATAACTCGCCGACCCGACCACAACCAACGACAGGACGATCATCGCGGCGAAGACGGGGCGGCGGATACAGATTTCGGCTAGCTTTTGCACCTCTTAGATTTAGTTTGCTCGTTCCTGCCAGAGTCTCGGATCGCGACTTCCATGTAGCACCGCAATTACTTCGATTCGATCCGGCTGCAGGCGATAATAAATCAGGTAAGGGAACGTTCGAAGCTTTCCTCGGCGGATGTCGCCGAAGACCAACTCATACATTCGCGGCATCGATTCAATTCTAATTACGGCTTCTTCCACAGCGACAGAGAAAGCTCGTCCTAATCCGAGTTGCTGTTCCTCGTACCAATCACGCGTCTCAAGCAAATCGGTCTGCGCTTCCGGTCTGAATACGGCAGCCAAGTCATGACTTTTCACGAAGCCGCCTCTTAACTTCTTCCCAGGGAATGGCTGCTTCGGGATCGGCATCAGCAGCAGTTAAGCGACGTTCTAACTCTTGTTGGTGCCATTCCGGAACCGGCAACTCATTTAAGGAATCCGGGATGCTGTCCCAGAGTTCGCCGATCAGTTCCAGGCGCTGTTCTACCGTCAGAGGCGTCCTCAGCAACTCGGCTGCTGCATCTGGCAATTGTTGTGACATATTAATTCTGTCCTTCTGCAGTCGTCACACTTTGTCCGGCCTGCAAATTTCCCGGATCGAGAATCACGCTTTGACCAACATTGACGCCCGCTTTGATCTCGATCCAGTCAGGGCCGCGGCGGCCGGTCGTGATTACTTTCTCGACGGCCTTGCCGTTTTCAATCAGGATTACTTTATCGATTCCGGCGAAGGTCACGATCGCGCCCAGCGGGACGGTGACCGCAGTGCTGGTCTGATCCGTGACGATCTCGGCGCGAACAAACGCGCCTGGACGCAAGCGGCCGTTGTTGCGCACGTCGGCTTCAACCGCGAGGACGCGGTTCTGCTCGCTGATAGTCGGACTCAAACGCTTAACAAAACCCAGGTAAGATTCTGCGTCGCCTTCAACTGTGACCCGGACGCTCTGACCGTTACGAATGCTGTGGGCTTCACGCTCGGGGACATCGACGCGCAATCGCAACGGATCGATCCTCACGATGTCGACGACGGGCGCGCCGGCGGCGAGATATTCTCCGACGCTGGCTTTCTTTTCCTGCACTACGCCTTCCATGGGCGCGTACACGATCGTGTCGGCGAGTTGTTGTTTGGCCAAAGCTACTTCAGAACGTCTCTGCGCCAGCAGCCCCTGCCGGTTCCGAATTTCTTCCAGAGCATCCTGATAACGGCTCAAGGCAACTTTATAATCTGAGTCCACAGTTTCGAACTCGGCGCGCGGAATCACTCCTTGCTGGATCAGCTTACCCGCGCGATCACGTTTCGCTTTTGCGTCTTCCAGCACCGCCCGGGCCTGTCTGACTGTGCCCGTTTCTTCCGCCGCGACCCGATCGCTGGAACCGTCGGGCGATAACCCGAGGCGGGCGCGCGCCTGCGACAAAGATGCTTCGGCTTGCTGCACGCGCAGTTTGTAATCCTGTTGCTCAACCTGCGCAATCGCCTGCCCCTTGTGAACCACCGTGCCGAGGTCGATCGAAATCGTTTGCAGCCGTCCGGGCGCCTTGATGCCGACAGTCGTTCGATCGTATGCCGCCAGAGTTCCGTTCACGGTCACGGTTTGACCAATCGGCATTTCCGATACTTTCACAGTGCGGACCTGACGCGGCTGGGCCTTGCCGTCTGAACTGGCTTTTCCGGAAGCAGGGTAATCGCTCTTGCAGGCGAGTGAGGCAAACGCGCACAGCACCAATAGCGAAAGAACCGCTAAGTTGGTAAGCCGCGCCATTCGGATTTTGAGCGTGTGCGAAAACATTTTCGTGGTTTTAGTCAGGTAAGCCAAGGCAGTTTAGCATGTAAGACGTTGAGGGGCTGAGTTCGGTTACAGCGCGAGGGGCGCTGGTGTGAGCTGATGCCAAACTCAGACGCGAGGCGGGTAATCGGCCAGACGCTGGCCTTTGCGGCTATGCCGCAGCACAGTGCGGAAAGGCTGTGCCTTTCCGGCAAGGGTCCTTAATTTGAGGCCGAGGCTATGTCTCGGCTAATTCGAAGCAAGAGTGAATCCGGCGAAGGAAGCATTAGAGGCAGAGCCTCACAAAAACTTACCTGCCGCGTCGGAAAGCCAGAGGCTTTCCGCCATGTGCTGCGGCATAGCCGCCCTTCTTGTTGGTAATTCTATTTCCCGAAGCTGCGGCGAATCAGGTAGGACATCTTGATGAAGAAGGTGCGGCCATTGCGACGGAACCCCGGTTCAAGTTGGCCGGTGAAAGGACTGAAGCCGTTGCGGGTCAGGTCGTCGTTGTAGCCGAGATAGAACGCAGTTCCCGGATTGGGCGTATAGCCAAAAAGAAATTGTCCCCGGCCGTTTGAAGACAGCGTGTCATAGTCGACTCGCGCCCGCAGGAAAACAAAGCGCGTGAATTGATACGTGGCGCGCACGGAATAAATATCGTCCGCGAACGCCTGGAGGTGAGTATCGTTTCGTCGCAACTGACTCCTGGAGTAATTGACCGAGATAGCCAACTCATTCAGCGGCTTGTATTCCCCGCTCATTTCGAGATTGAAAGCAGTGCCCGGTCCTGGATCCAACGCAGCCGAAGGATTGGCCAGCGCCGCCGGACTAACGCGCGGATATTTCGGTTCCGCGCCGAAATCGAAATCGAAGTTGTTGAGACCTTCAGAGATAAAAAAATTGAAGGCGTATTTCTTACTCGGTCTGCCCCCGCCATAGATGTAAGGATTGAACTGGTACGCCGATCGCTCCGGCCGCCCGAAAAACGCTCCGCCATGCGTGGCCGTCCGCTTCAAACCAAACTCTTCTTCGAACAGCCGCTCGTAACTAACGCTGTGACCGATCCCCAGGTAAATGCTTTTTTGAAAGTTGCCCAACACGCTGACTTCTTCGTAGGAGTTCTGGCTCAATCCCTGCCAGCTAAAATTTCCTCCGGCGTTGGCGTTGAGGTTCCACGAGATCATTCTGGCCTTGGGCTTCGGCTCAGAGCTGTAACCAACATAGCCTCCATAAAAGTTTGTATTGCGGCGTCGCACGAATCCAACGTCCGCGAAGTAGTCGGGCGACTGGCCGTTGCCGTTGATGCCATAGTAAAAGTGACGCCCGTCGCGTTGATATTCGTATCTGTACGCGAGACCTTTGCCGGTCCGATAGTAGTTTCGGGTCGCGGCCGGACGAAATGAATCCGCAGTTGTGGGCGAATATCCGGCGAAGCATCCATCCGCAGGTCCCGGCCGGTGCGTATCCAGCGCCGGCTCGTTAAAGCACCTTCGTGAAATGGCGCCGAGGACCTGGAAACTAAATGTCTTTTGCTTGCTAATCTTGAAGCGCCCATCTACTCCGCCAAGCTGGTTGTGCTTCTCGATAAAGTTGTAGCTGGTCAGCAGGATGCCGATGTTTGATCCTGTGCCTATGTCACGCTTTAGTCGCAGGATTCCGATATAAGCGTTCTTGTCCAGAAACCTCTGAATGGCCGGCAGCGCGTTTGGATTATTTCTCTCGTCTTCGGTGAAGTTTCCGGGCGCGTTGTCGCTGGCGAGCAATAGTCCGAAGGTGTTTTTGCCGCGCTTACCCGACAGCTTCACCGCCAGGTCCGGATCGACGATAGCCCGAGTATGTACGGCCTGGATTGGAGTCTTGAAGATGTCTATGCCTTCGAGAAAAAATGGCCGCTTCTCTTCAAAGAAGATTGGAAAACGCTGATTCGCCGTGACCACCGTCTGGTCTGCTTCGACCTGCGCGAAGTCAGGATTGATCGCCAGGTCGAGAGTAACGGTCGGCGTCAATCCATACTTTGCCGTGAGACCTAGATCAGCCTTGATTGGTTGATTCAGAATTCTTCCAGGATCAAGCAAGGTTGGATTAGCGGAAAGCTGCGCCAGCGAGAGCGCGTTCACTCGCTTGCCGGTTTCTGAAAGCGTGAGGCTGGGAATAATCTCGAGCGTGCGTTCAGTCGAGATGCCTTCCAGTCCGGTCAGGTGTCCTTCCTGGCTCAACTGTGAAGTTATGTCGCGCGACAAAGGCATCCACGAATCGATCTCGTCATTAAAGCGATCGATGTTGCGCCAGGCATGTATGCCCCACAGCTTGCCCTTCCCCGCTTCATACCGCAGCGACTTAAACGGGATCGCGACTTCCAGAGTCCAACCGTCTGAAGTCAGCATTCCTTTCGACTCCATCACTATGTCGACGCTGAAGTCCGTTCCCGATCCCTCAGTCATGATTCCGTCCTGTTGCACTCCGAGCGGATTAAAGCCGACCACGTACGCGCGGCGCTGATCGTTGAAGGTGTCGAGGAAGATGCGCACGTTGTCTTCACCGAAAACTGCGTCGCGGTTGGCCACCGTGGCCCGGACCTTGTCGGGCTCGTCATAACAATGAAACGCCATATAGAAGGTCCGGGAGTCATAGCCCAACATCATCTCAGTAGGCTTTGATGGAGCGATATTGTCGCCGGGACTAACCTGCAGAAAATCCTTGAGCACTACTGCCTGCTTCCAAACTTCATCGTCCAACTTGCCGTCGATTACGGGCGGCTTATCAAATCGCGGCACCGCGATCGGCTTGGCCTTCTCTGGGGGAATGATGGCGCGCTTCACACTCGCGGCCGTGGTATTTGTTTTTGATTTCGGTGAGGGACTTGGAGAGGGAGAATTCGACTGCGAGGCGGTTGACGCGCTGAGAGTAGCGAGCGCGCATACCAGCCAGAGCAGTTGCTTCATGGTCGATGTCCCCTCGGTGACTGGGTGAGTTCTAGTGCGTCACGAACCGGTTAAAGTTTTTTGGACGATTGCGCCCCTGATTGCGTTCCGACTTTTTTTGATGCTCACGCTTTAGACGATGCTGCCTGTCCGCTTGTTCCAGTTTTTGCGAGGCGCCGGACGAATTTGTTCTGACTGAGCTTTGCCCGTTCATCATGATTAGCGATTTCTGAGCGCGAGAATGTTCAGATTTAGTTGGCTGATCGGGTTCGCCCTTAAATGCACTAACAAAACAGAGGGCAGCCGGATCGCGGACATCACTGTCCGCCCCTGAGCGCGAAGCGCGAACTACTCACAAAAAAGAATCTTCGCTAAGATCCAAGCGGGCGCGAGTTTTTTCATGCAGACCGCTTTGGTTAACCAGTAAGCCCCGGGCGTTGTATCAGAAGCCCGACCGTGAGGGAGGGCCACGTTTGCGATGATTCCTTTTATCCTATCAACACAACCAGTTTTCATGAATCCAACGTAACTGGCGAGTGTGGCCCGCGCTCACGGTCGGGCTTCTGACACATCCTTAACGCCCCGCAAATAAGACGTTTTGAAACGACCAAGCGTTATCGACTTAGCTTAAGACCTGAAGTTAATCCGCGGCTGCGCCGCTTGATTGCGAACCGTTCGCCGCTACCAAAAGCTCACGCAGCTATCTCATGATCATTCCCGCCGGCCCGTTCCGCATGACCGTTACATTCCATCCGGTAGCGCTTTATCTTTGCATTCAGGGTCGTGTGCTTGACGCCGAGCAAACGCGCAGCTCGGGCCTGGTTCCCACCACTTTTCTCCAGGGCAGTTCGAATCAGTTCCGTTTCAAATCGCTGTACTTCGTCGTGGAGTTTCAGGCTGTGGCCGCGTGAAGATTGAGAACTCCGCAGCGAGTCCACCGCATCAAGAAGGCTCAGCGCCACCTCCCTCAAAGCATCGAGGCGATTGTCGAGCGTCGCCTCACGCAGGAGACTTGAACCCTGTCCCGCCTTCGTCGATGAAAGAGCCGAAGTAAGTCCTTCTCCAGTCCAAATCGCCGCACTGCTCATCGGTCACCTCCCCTGTTGTCGGTACTGCAAGTTTGGAATAACAAACATTGCTTTTGAGTGACACAGACTTCCGCCTGTGATTGACGTCGGCATGATCACAGACTGAAGTCTGTGCCACTTCAGATTTAACGGCTCACTTGCCGAGCAGTTCCTTGAAAAACGCGATTGCCCGTTCATCGCCCGTCTGTCCCAGCACGTGAATCGCGGTTTTGCGGACCTGCATTTTCGGATGGCTGCGCGCGGTGCGGATTAAAATCGGAATGGCCTCGTCTTTGGGACGACGGCCAATCGCGATCACCGCTTGCTTCTGAATTTCAGTCTCAGGATCAGAGTCGATGGTATTTGTCAGCGCACCCAAACTTTTCTCGCCGGCGATCCGGCCCAGACTCACGATAGCGCTCTTGCGCAAGTCCAATTCTTTCTCGCCTTCAGCAACGCGAATCAAATAAACAGCCGCGCCGTCACGGTTGTCGTTGCGGGCGATTCCGCTCAACGCGCGCCGCCTCAATTCACGCGCGGTGATCGTCTCGAAAAGGTTCTCCAGCAGCGGCAAGCTCGCGGGCGCGCGACTCATGCCAAGCGCTGACATCGCCTGCTGGCGGGCCTCGCTGCCTTCCTGGTTGTTGCGTACGATTTCGGCGAGCAGGTTATTTTTCGACTGGCTTTCAGGCGTATAGCCCAGCCAGTAGATGGCCCGCGAACGGATCGGTTCAGCTATTGGTCGCCGGATAAGTTCGGTCAGGATTGATGCGACCCGAGCATCGTCATGCAAAGCAATGGCAAAGACCGCTCGATCCCCCAGGCGGCTTCGTTCCGGCCCGTCTGCATCGATGAACGACTTCAGATAATTCAGGCTCTCTTCGTTGCCGGCCCGGCCCGCCCAGTAAACCGGATAGCCGCTGAACTCGTGCGTGCGGCGCAGGTTGTAGACCTCTGCGCGAGTAAACGTTTCACGTTGCGTATCAAAGAGCAGGAACAATCCCAGCTCCCGCGTTTCGTACCGCGAATCGAAAGTCATCGACGCCCCGTCTATCGAGAAGTAAACGCCGCCGTTGCCGTCGACAACTTCAAAGTCGATAGCCACGCCCGGCCTCGCTTCAAACTGATAGCCAACCCAGAATCGGCCGACGGGTGCGCCGGCCCGGCCCTGGATCACGGCGTTGTCAATCTTTGCTTTCAGGCTGGCCCCGTCGACGGGAACAAAGTTTTTCGTTTGTCCCGAGACGCCCGCGCCGGTCGACACACCTATAGCGATAGCAAAGATTATCTTTACTAGTTGGTTCACGATTTACCTCGAACTAAGGACTTCTACTGTTTCAGTAAGTCTTCCAGGAACTGCAGGACCGCGGGATCCTTGCTACGGCTGAGCCAGCCGATGGCGCGCTTGCGGCGCGTGATGGGTGTCTGGGGATTTTTGGCTATCTCGATTAATTTTCGCGTGACTCTCGGATCGTTGAAATTACCAAACGAGTTCATGATTTGATCCTTCACGGCCTCGTCCTTCTCAGAATCGTAGAGACCGAGAAGAATGTCCATGGCCTGTTCGCCACTGCGGCGTGCAATGCCGCTAATCGCGGCTTTGCGAAGTTCGACGTTGTCGGATCTTTGGGCAATCTCGAGCATCTTTGCGCCCGCGCGCTCACTCCGGCGACGCGAAAAACCGTTGATGACCGACTTGCGAATCTCAACGTTCTGATCGGTGTCATAGATCTTCAGCAGGGTGTCGAGTGCAGGCTCACCCGGTCGGCCGGCGATATTCGAGATGGCTGCTCGCCGCAATGGCACGGGGCGATTGCTGGTGGCGATCTCGCCCAGCACTGTAACCGCGCGGTCACTGTTGTGTTGGCTGAGTGCGTAGAGTGCCGCCTCGATAATTTCGTTCTCCGTCGAGGTGAGGGCAAAGTCACGCAAGGTATCGATTACGCTCTCATCGTTGGTCGAGCCCAGTACCGAGATCGCTTTAGTGCGCAGCTTTAGATCGGGCTCGTTCCGCGCAAAGCCCAGAATTACCGGAGTCACTGCCTTCCCGCCATGGTGAGCCAGGAGCGAAAGGGCCGCCTGTTTGCAGCGCACAGTCTGCGCCGAGCCCGGCTTGAGCCAGTCGGTGGCGACAGCAATGCCGCGCGGCGGATCGTTTTGAATCAGTGCTTGCAACACGACTATTTTGAATTCACACGGGTCGTCATCTGCTTGATTGCCCGAGCCGGCTACACTCAGGCCGACGCCCCTGCCGACGCCTTTACCCTGTGGAAAGTACATCTTGTCTGGAAACGAAAAATCCATCTTGTCGATAAATAAGAGTTCCATCTTATCGAGATACGAAAGATCCAAGTTGTCGAGATACGACGAGTCTATCTTGTCCAGGAGCGAAAGCTCTTCGTCTACATTGTCGAGGGACGAACGGTACACCTTCGCGCGGGGCGCGACCTCTATCTTAATTCCAGGCGCCGGCTCTATCTTGATGCGAGGTGAGGGTTCCTGAGCTGCGCTTTGGCGGACCAGGCCGCCAGCGACAATCAATGCGGCCAGAATCGCGAGCGAGAAAATTCTGCTGGCGAATGCCCTGTAGTTGTTTCCTTCGTTTTTCATAGCGTCAATATCAAACATAGTTTGCCTCGTGTTTTTCGAACCAACAGTTCTTCAGTTTTTAGTAGCTCATCAGGGCGGCCACGATTTCGGTCTTCTGTGCGCGATCCTTGATCTCGCGCAATTGATTTGCCTTCGTCTTGTCCGGCAGATTAGCGATTTCCATCAGGAACGGTTCCAGATCTTTAAGTAGAGCCTTCGTTGGGAACTTCCCTGCCACCTCTGCATCCCGAAGCAGCACTGCGTTCTCGCTTAACAACCGGCGGGACATCGCCTTCTCAAAAGAAACATCGATTTCGCTGCCATCGGCACTATCGTCGTCCGACGAATGAAGGTTTCGTATCGAACGCAGCAGGTTCTCAGCTTGACGGACATGTTCGACAGTGTCTCGCTCTTCAAGATCGGAATAAGCAACATCTGCGAACAACACGCCGGTGTCGTCTCTTTTGAGCGGGTTGCCGCTGTGTTTCGGCGAATTTCGCTGTGCTCCAATTCGCTCCTCAGGAATCGATGCAATTCCTTCACCCTGCGAAGGAGGCGCGACAGGTGTGGAGGCGGTCGTCGTGTCGCTTCGTGGCGGGACGACAGGCGGCATGATCTGTTCCCCGTTTCTGGCGACCGTCTCTTTTGTCGGTTGTTGATTGATTCTCAGATACATGAGCCCAAAAGCGACTGCGATGATTGAAACTGCCAAAGCTCCGGCAAAGGCATACCCGGAACGTGGTGCGGCGAATAAGCCGGTAAACCATTCCAGCATGCCCGCTCGCGAACTTGCATCAGCCTCACGACCCGCCGCCGTTGTTCGGGCCGCGATCGCCTGCCACATCGAAGGCGCAATCTCGAGTTCGCGATCGTAACGTGCAAAGAGTTCCTGCTCCGCCGTCAACAATTCGAATTCCCTGGTACAGCCGGCGCACGTAATCAGGTGCGCGCTGATGCGCTCGGCAGCGGCGCCGATCGCTTCGCCGTCGATGTATTCGGCCAACAGACTCAGACAGTCATCACACTTCATGACTCCAACCTCACATATGGACTGATTCGTTTCCGCATTTCCGATCGCGCCCGGTGCAGGTCCGTTTTCAATTTAGGAATCGAGAACCCGGTGATGTCCGCGATCTCTTCATAAGTGCATTGCTGAAAAACCTTCAGCGTAAAAACCAGCCGCTTGTCGTCATCGAGTAAGGCCAGCGAACGCTGGATCATCTCGTTCAGCTCCTTATTAAGAAGCTGACTGACCGGCACGGGTCCACGATCGCTCAAGTCGAGCACCGACTTGTCTTCCAGGTCGACGTTACGGCTGTCCTTCGCTCGTGTCCGAAGCGATTCACGCGCGACGTTCTTCGCGATACCGAACAGCCAGGTCGAAAATCTGGCTTCCTGCTGCAGGGCGTGCAGGCTGCGGAAAGCTCTCACAAAAGTCTCCTGCGTTAACTCGTCAGCGAGCGCTCGATCCGAAACCATGTCGTAAATGAAACTGATGACCGGTCTCGAATACCTTTCAAAGATCAGACGAAAAGCTTCCTGGTCGCCCCGGCACGCACGCGCAACTAGGTCTGCTGAACTATTCATCAGAGATGCCGCGAACGCTCCGGGCTGCCCTTTCAGGATTAACTCATGGGCTAGCCGTTTCATCATGTTCCGATGTGTTAGTGAGCCGTAACAACCAAAGGTTTCAGGTTTTTTGGCAGCGTAGCAGTCAAGCCCCGCTGGGATTGATGACTAACTGCTCTCGCCTTTGATAAAGATATTCCCGGACTTGGGTTTTGGCGAGCAGATTGGAGTAGAACGATCGGCTCGTATCTGGGGGTGAGCTTTTGGAATGCGAAAGATAAGAAGGGATTAGCCGGACAGGTACTTTCCTATTTTTGAGCGGTTGCCGTTCCGGGGCAAAAACGATCCACGAAACACGAAAGGAATTCGTCTAGCGCCGCTTCCTGTGATTCGTGGACTGTTGTTGTCGGAGAGGAAAACCACGAAGCCACTCTAAGAGTCTATCGCCGGGCTGCCCGGCTTACACTTGCTAAGAGTTCACCGAGTAGACTCACGAAAAAGGAATTGTAGCCTAAGCAGCTTTGATCGAATCGCGATCCTTCAGCAGCCGCCGGATGGTGGACAGAAAGCTCCCGGGATTGATGGGCTTCGGCTCGTAAGCATTGGCGCCCAGTTGCAGCGAGAAAGTCGCGGTGCCATTACCGAATGCGGTCGTCACTAATATCGGGATGTCCTCCAATGACGCGGTGTCGCGCACCCTACGGATCACATGAACACCATCGGCGCCGGGCATCTGAATGTCGGTAACGATGAGATCCGGTTTCAAGAACAGCGCAGTATCATAGCCACGCACTCCGTCCTCGGCCACGGTCACCTGATAGCCACGCTTCTCCAGCGCCATGCGCAACAGTTCGCGCGTCTCGTCGTCATCTTCGATAATTAGAATTCTCTTGGACATAAGAATATCTGCAACGATCCCCATTCATCTTTTCTGTACTGTTAATAAACTGCTATTGGCCCGCGGATTCCGCGTTCCCAACAAAGGATCTTCGAAACAGAAGAGCCAACCAGATATTTCAAAACGTTATGTTCGCTTCAAACCCGAATCCACCATACAAAAAAAGCGGGGGCAGAAACCAAAGTCTCTATCCCCCGCTTTGTGTCACCGGCTAAAGCCAGTTCGCTTCGCCTTAGTAACCGTTGTATCCATCCGAGTAACCATTCTCAAACGCGGCCCGGAAATATTGCTGATACGCGTACCGATCACCCATCCGCGAATTGTAATCCTTCATCGCGTTGCGATAGGCGCTGCTGCGCGTTGGGTCGTAGCGTCCACTACGGCGATCGTTTCGGCCCGCCTTGTTGCCTTCGTTGTAGCCGGCGTTCAAAGCCGTCTGTCGAAGTTCATACGAACCGCCCTGGTTTCCATAACCGTCCCAGTTCCGTCCGCGCCGGCCCTGGCCCTGGCGATTGTAGCCCTGGTTGTTCCGGTTCCACTGGTCGTTGCCCCACTGACCATTTTGCTGTTGACGCTGCCGTTCGATCTCAGCCTGTCGCTGGATTTCGTACTGCCGCTGAACCTCAGCCTGCCTCTGGATCTCACGCTGCCTGCGATATTGATCCTGATTGGGATAATACTGTGCCTGGGTCGTCGTGCTCGACATCACACCCACGCCAAGCAACATTACGAGTCCCAGGATTGCCCCTCCAAGATTTTTTATATTAATAAGTTTCATTGTCGCGTAACCTCCGCGAGACTGTATGGCAATGGACATGCCACGCCCACCTTTAGGAAAATTTGATCGAACCATGGGCCTCTTTATTCCAAATAGTGTCGGCTTAGACGACATGGGCGGTGAAATCCCAATGTAGTGCGCCGAAGGCAACCGATAAGCCTACAATGGTGCGTATTTAATGAGAACGCCCTCATCCTCGTCCGAAAAGCATTTGACTCAGGCCGTGGATTGGCGTAGAAGCCTTTCGACACTCTCAAATAAGGACCCGCGCAGAATGACTATTCCGGATCAAGCCCAGCCTCAGGCAATCTCAGTTGAACAAAGGGTGCGGCAACTGAATGACGATTGGGTGAAAGCGATGATGCGCGGGGACGGCGAGACCCTCGACCGGATCATGGCGGATGATTTCTTCTTCACTTATCCACTGGAAGGCGATGACAAGGCGCAGTTCATCGCCGACGTGACCTCAGGCGATCTTAAGATCGAGCATCTTACTCGCGAACAAATCGGCGTCAGGGTTTTTGGGAGCACGGCTGTACTGACAGCTCGTGATTCGGCGACCTGGCTTTATCGCGGGCGCGAACTCTCGGGCCAATATAAAGTCATCAAGGTGTTCGCCGAGCGCGATGGACGCTGGCAGCTATGCGCCGTCCAGGCTTGTCCGATGCAAGAGATTTAACCGGCCGATAACTCGCAATCCGATCATGCCAATTTCGCCAGCACGCCGCGCCGCGTTCGAAATTCTGCGACGAGTCTCGGTAGAAAATGCTTACGCGTCTTTGTTACTAGCGACGTTAGACGAACGACTAGCTAGCGAAGATCGCGGTCTGTGCCATGAACTCGTGCTGGGAGTACTGCGAAGACAGTTGTGGCTGGATCGGGTGATTGAGCATTTTGGGAACCGTCGACTCGACAAGATCGATTTGCCGGTTAAGCTGGCGTTGCGCATTGGTCTTTACCAACTGCGTTTCCTCTCTCGGGTTCCACCGTCGGCAGCGGTGAATGAATCTGTAAACCTCGTGCGCGCAGCGGGACTGCGATCTGCCGCGGGCTTCGCTAACGCCGTCCTGCGCGGCGCGACTCGCGAACCTGATTACGATCCCACCATCGGTGTTTCGGATCCTATCGAGCGGCTGGCAATTGAAACTTCGCATCCGCTATGGCTGCTCGAGCGTTGGGCCGCGGCGTTGGGCCTTGAGGAAGCCGGCTCTTTAGCCCGCGCCAACAACGAACCGGCCCCGGTCGCTTTTCGGTTGACCTCCAAAACGATCGGGGACGCGAACGAAGCGAGGCATCTTATCGATCAACTGACGGCGGCCGGATTCGAAGTGCAGCCTTCCAGGATCGCGCCCAACTCCTGGCGAGTATCCGGGCAGAGACCAGCGCTGCTGCGAAAATTTATCGATGCCGGTCTGATCTACTTGCAGGACGAAGCATCCCAGCTAGTCGCGCACTTCCTTGAAGCCCAAACGGCTGATCGAGTCCTCGACGTTTGCGCCGCGCCGGGTAGTAAGACCACGCTCATCGGCGCCCTGGCGCCACACGCAACAATCGTCGGTGTCGATTTCTACGAACATCGCCTGCGCACTCTGCGGGAATTAGCGGCGGTCCAGGGCAATGATTCCATTCAAACAGCGGTGGCCGACGCTACCGGCGTTTTGCCGTTCGCTAAGGCTTCATTCGATCGGGTTCTGGTGGATGCGCCGTGTTCAGGGACCGGCACGTTGCGGCGCAACCCTGAGATTCGGTGGCGACTCAACAACTCCGACATAACGGAACTGGCGATCAAGCAGAACCAAATACTGAAACACGCGGCTGAGATGGTGAGGCCGGGAGGACGACTCGTGTACTCGACCTGCTCGCTCGAGAGTGAAGAGAACGAAGCCGTGGTCCAGGCTTTTCTAAACGATCATGCGACATTCGAACCTCTTAGTTTGCCAAATCTGAGCATTTCCAACGAGCCGGCTGATTTAGCTAACCCGGCGGTCGCTATTCGCACCTGGCCGCACCGTAATGATGTGGACGGCTTTTTCATGATTGCATTTCAACGTCGCGCATGACCCAGCTTGCCCCTAGGTCTCGCTTCCTTTGCGCCTTCTATGCGTGCTTTTGCGCCTTTGCGTGAAAGAACAGTTTCGCGCAAAGGCGCGAAGCACGATCGAAAGGCGCAAAGGAGAATACGCCCACTCTCGCCTATCACGCACCCCGGTTGCGGGTGTTTGCGCGTGGGTGTTAGACTTCGCCCTGACTTTCGCCCGGTTTGATTTGCCGCTACCTGAGACTGAATCCATCGTGTCTTTCACAAGCCAATCGCTGACTGCGCTAAAACGAATCTTCATCGTAGTCGGAATTGCCATCGCTTTTACTCTCGGACTGCTGGGCGCGATCTATCTGTCGCTGCGAAGTTCTGAGACAAAGGTCCCCGACATCGTCGGCAAAGATCGTAGTTCAGCTGAAAACACGATTAGCTCAGCGGGTTTGAATTTTCGCGTGCGCGCCACGCGACCTAGCGGCGACGCCAAACCTGACACGGTTCTGATTCAACTCCCCCACGCTGGGGAGATCGTCAAAGTTGGACAGACTGTCGCCGTCGACATCAGTCGCCCGACAAAAGAAGGCGAGGCGTCCACGACTACCAACACAAACGTAAATTCCAACGCTGAAAAGAAACCTGAAAACGTCAACAGCGGAAATGCGAACGCCAATTCAAACGACAACAAGCCGAAAAAGAAACCGGCGAACAAGAATACCAACGACAATCTGAATGCGAACGCGAACCGGCCTCGTAACAACAACGCGAATGCTAACCGCCCGACTAATGTAAATGCCAAGCCGGCCGGAACGCCGATCCACAGCAACCTGAATTCGAATAGCACGCCCAAACCGAACTCCAACCGCGGCGCTACTAATTCAAATGCCAATCGCCGTCCGGCCGCAGCTGCTCCGACGCCTTAACCGTTCATAAAGCAATGATTGAGATAGCTCCATCCATTCTCTCCGCTGATTTCACTTGTCTTGGTGAGCAAGTCAAGACTGTCGAACGCGCCGGGGCTTCGTTGCTGCACGTTGATGTGATGGATGGACGTTTTGTGCCGAATATCACCTTGGGATTGCCGGTCGTAAAAGCTCTTTCCCGTGCAACCCAATTGCCCATTGACGCGCATCTGATGATTGTTGAGCCGGGACAGTACGCCGAACAGTTCGTGAAAGCCGGGGCGAAAATGGTTTCAATTCATATCGAGGCCGACCAGCACGCGCACCGGACGCTGACGGCAATAAGATCTGCCGGCGCGCTGGCGGGCATTGCGATCAATCCGGCGACGCCGCTTTCGGCGCTGGACGAGGCGGTTAAGTTTGCTGATTACGTCCTGCTCATGTCTGTCAATCCTGGATTTGGCGGGCAGGAGTTTATTCCGAACTCGCTGGATAAGGTCAGGCGTCTGCGAAAAATGATTGACGAGCGCGGGTTGAAGACCCGCATTGAAATTGACGGCGGTATCGACAGCGACAACATCGCCGAGGTCACCAGTGCGGGGGCCGAGATAATTGTTTCCGGCTCGGCCATCTTCGGCTCGCCCGACCCGGCCAAAGCCCTGCGCGGCTTACGCGAAGCGACGGTTTTGTGGGTCTAGCCGGTGTGGCCTTGCCCAGGAAGTCGGCTAGACGAGTTAGATACGGAACCGGTCGCGGTAGCGACCGAGTCGTTTTCACGAGATTACCCGCTTGCTACCGCAAGCGGTTCCGTACCAGAGTGGTCATTATCTGAGATGACGCTTTCCCGAGTGGCAACTGGACGTTCATCAGTTTACAATCCCCGACCGACCACGAATTGTTTTTTGGAGGGTTTTTTCCATGTCTTTTCCCTTAGTGCGAAGAGTTAGTCCCCGCGGCGCCCTGCTTTTAATTTCACTGGCTGTGGTGGCGATCTCCTTATCGACCGCCAGAGTCACATCCGCTCAGGGCAGCAATAATCAGACGAGCCAAACGGGTCTGTCCAACCTGCAGCGCATGGACATCATGCGTTCGAAATTGGAGGGCATGCGCCGTTCACTCGACAGCGCGATTGCCGCCATTAACGCCAAAGATACTGCGAGCAAGGAAAAGAACCCCGACGATCCTCGTGAACGGTTGCGCGGTCTGAGCAAGGAAGCAGGGTCGATTCTGAGTGAGGTTAGTGACCTGCGCGCCAAAGAAGAGCGCGCCGACAAATACGACACCTCAAAGCTCGACGGATTGGAAGTTTCTGTCAGCGAGCTGAACACACGAGTTGAGGCAGCCCTGCAATCCACGGCCGCGGCCCGAACCGCCGGCGCCGAAACTTCTTCCACCTATAATCCGAAACCGCAAAAGGGCAAGCGCCGGATGTTCGGTTTGTTGCCTGGCAAGAGCAACGACAAGTATGCAGAGTTGACCGGCACCGTGGCCCCGGGCCGCGATCGCGTCCTCTTCATCGAGGCCGCGCACGAAGTACGCAAGGGCAATCACGAAACCGGACGACTGCTGTTCACGACGATCATCACGACCTATCCCGACTCGGCTTATCTGCCGCTGGCAAAACTGGCGATCGCGGACTCGTTCTATCTCGAAGGCACTACCAGCGCGCTGATTCAGGCGGGCCAGGCTTACCAGGACTGGCTTACATTCTTCCCCACTGATGCGCTCACTTGCGACGCCATGCTCAAGGTCGCAGAAACCGAAATGCGGCAGATGGGTTTGTCGGACCGCGACATCACGCACGCGCGCAAAGCTGAACAGCGTTTGAAGGTAATGCTGCAACAGTGTCCGCAGTCGAGTCTCAGGCCCCAGGCTGAACTGCGATTACGGGAGAGTCAGGACAGCTTGGCTATGCACAACTTGCAAATCGCTCGCTTCTACCTCGACTCCCGCTATCGTAATCACAAGGGCGGGCTCAAAGGTGGACAGGACCGGCTGAAAGAGATCACCGAGAAGTACCCTAACTTCTGTTTGATGGATGAAGTCTTGTTTCGCCGGGCCATGACTTATCTGGAAGAGGAAGAGCCCGACGAAGCGGCCAAGTATTATCAACAGTTGGTGCGCGACTATCCGAACAGCGAATACGTCGACAAGGCCAAGGATCAACTCAACGTCATTGGCGCGGCGATTCCCGATCCTGATCCGATTAAGAAGGACCTGCCTGTCTGCGAGAAGCCCACGTTCATGCAGAACATGATGCAGCAGATCAGCGGCAGCGCAAACGTCACCACCAGCTCAGATGGAATTCTGATTACCAAGAAGGGCGAAGGCAACGATTTGATTGACCGGGCGATTGCTAATAACGGCCAGATTCCCGAAGGGGTGCTGCAACCGGTAATCCAACGCGCGCCGTCGCAACAGCCGTTGAGTCGACCGACGCCGGCGTCTTCGCCGGAAGCTACTCGGCCAAGGGCCACGCAGACGCCAACGCCACGACCATAGTTCGGTTCTGGTTCAGTTTGAATAGTGGCACGGGCGTCCCGCCCGTGGTTACACGCGCAAGATGCGCGTGCCACATCGAGCCGCCCCGATATGACCTCGAATTCCACCAGCCTGCAAAGCGAATTGGTGCGAAGGCATCGAACTACCGCCCTGGTAGTTGCCGGTTTCCTTGTGCTGAACATCGTCCTGGTAGCCATAGCGTATTTTGCGACCGACCGAATCTTTCGACCGGGCTCTCCCTCAACCATCATGGGTTTATGGATCGCGGTACTGGTGTCCGGGCTGGGCGCGTTCGTGATCAGGCGAACCAGATTCGCCACGATGCGCTTAAAGGATATTGCGGCTCTAAGAGGCTTGAGCGGATTATTAAAGACCCTGCAGGGAACGACAATTCAAATAGCCTGTCTCGGCGGCGCGATCGCGCTGATGGGTTTCGTGATCACGATCCTGACCGGCGACTGGACCAGTATGCTGCGGGCCGCCGGCGTGTCAGCAATAGTTCTGATCTACTGCTTTCCCTTTCGGAGTGCCTGGCAACGAGCGGTAATTCAACTGGGACCGGAAGATTAGATTAAGCCAGGGCGGGACTGTTGGCCAGGCGAATAGCATGACTCCCGGAAGTGCTGAGCTGCTTGCCCGCGCTACGACGACGCAGAAAGCTCATGCCGTCTTCTTTCGAAATCAGGTTCTTCTGAATCAGATCGTGAATGGCGCCTTCGAAAGTCACCATTCCATGAGCGCGTCCGGTTTGCATAACGGATGAGATTTGATGTGTCTTACCTTCTCGAATCAGGTTCGCGACCGCCGGCACGTTGACCAGGACTTCCACCACGGGCACGCGTCCCTGGTGATCGGGTCGCGGAAGTAGAGCCTGGGCCACCACTCCTCTTAAACTCTCAGACAACATAACGCGAATCTGGGTCTGCTGACCCTCGGGAAAGACGTCGATGACGCGATCGATAGTTTTGATGGCGCTGTTGGTGTGCAGTGTGGCAAACACCAGATGGCCGGTCTCAGCGGCCGTAATCGCGAGCGAGATCGTTTCCAGATCGCGCATCTCGCCCACCAGGATGATGTCCGGATCTTCCCTCAGAGCGGCGCGCAAGGCAGCGCCGAAGGACTTTGTATGACTCGCAAGTTCTCTCTGGCTAATCAGACAACGACGATTCTCGTGCACGAACTCGATCGGATCTTCGATAGTGATAATGTGCGCCTGCTGCTTCAAGTTGATCGTGTGAATCAGCGATGCCAGGGTTGTGCTCTTGCCCGATCCAGTAGGTCCGGTTACCAGGACCAATCCTTCTGAGGCATCGATCAAGCCCGCGAGTTGTTCGGGTAGATCCAGTTCCTCGATGGTCTTGATGTTTTCCGGAATCAGCCTGAAGACAGACGATATTCCGTTTCGCTGCATAAAGACGTTGACTCGGAACCGTCCCACGCCAGCCAGCGGGTAGCTTAAATCCAGGTCCCAGTTTTCAGTGAAGAGTTCTTTCTGCTTGTCAGTGAGGATTTCAAAAATAAGACTCTGGCACGTCTCGGACGAGACGTTGCGATAGTTGAGTTTCACCATGTCGCCGTGGATCCGCATGTAAGGAGCAGAGCCCGAGGTCACGTGAAGATCAGAAGCACCATGCTGCTTCATCTGTCTGAGAAGGTCATCTAGTCTGGCCATGTTTCAACGTCTCGATCTGAACCTAGTCACTCCGGATTAGCCTGTGTTATCACGCGCATTTGTGTGTAGAGCAAACCACCCACATCAAAACAAACCGTTGCGTGTGGAACTGAGGAGCAGGACGTGTTTAGTCCCTGGGAAAGGAAACCGAGATCACTCTTACTGAGTCAGCAGTCGACCAAAGTCGAATGCTTATTTGAGCTCGGTCTTAATGAGCATGCTCCCACGAAACCATTCGGGAGCTAAATTGACTATAGCAAAAAGCTCGCACCTGCGCCTAGCTATTTGTCGGGCAAGTCTCCGCGCTCCAAATCGCGGAGCCGTTGTCCCGCTATTATCTCTCCCGATTATGGGAAGCGCGTTTCCCTCCCCTGTCACTCAAGGTGACAAGACTTGTCTAATCCAACCGGCCTCGTTGGATAAACTCAACGCTTTCGTTAGCAAAGCCCGTTGGCACTGTCCTTGCTCAGGCTCTGGTGGGCCACTCACACGATGGCCCGCGAAAGATTAAAAAAAAACCCGCGGTCGATTCGAGGTTGACAGGTGATAAAAATGAAAGCTCAGGTCGGTACGAAGAAAACTCGAGGCTGGCGTTCGAACAGCGGCAGATCGATTATCGAGGTCGTTATCGTTGTCGCAATCGCAAGCATTCTGACCGCCGTCGCAGTGCCGCAAGTCATTTCAGCGCGACGCATGATCCGGTCGGCTTCGTTGCCGCGCGAGATTGCCAGTCAGCTGCGATACGCCCGGCAACAAGCCATGTCCCAGCGGCAGGCGTTTACTTTCGTATATGACGATGCGAATAAGCAGATCAGTATTGTCGATCACCAGGCAACCGGGGCCGCCCTGGTGGGTGCTTCGGGTTATCCCAACACGGCCGGCAGCGTCAACGCCTTAACTGTTCCGGTGGGCGGCGGCGCAGGTCTTCCGGCCTCGGAAATCACCTTCGGCGTTCCGACTGGAATCTCTACCCCGACTCTCGCCGACACCAGCACGCCGACGGCGCTGGTCTCCAATAAGTTCACCGTAACTTTTCAGCCAGACGGCACGGTGCTCGACGTCAACGGCAACACGACCAATCGCGCCCTCTTCTTCTACAACAACAAGATCCCGAACCAAACGGCTTTCGCAATCTCGATTCTGGGATCTGCCGGGAGAGTAAAAATCTGGAGGTACACAGCCAGTGCAAACGCTTATGTTGAATAACAAGTCCCGGCGTGGGCCGTTGCGAAAACAAATTCATTCAGAGTCCGGAGTTACGATTCTGGAGATGGTTGTTGCCATGCTGATTCTGACCGTCGGCCTTCTGGGCCTGGCGGCCTCGATCGGCTATGCGGTAACTGTCAGCAACAAGGGTCGCAATCTTACCAACACCAAACTGTTGGTCGTTTCTCTGCTCGAACAGATGGAGACGTTGAGAAACACGGAACAGTTGACCTTTGGCCAAATTGCTAATACGGGCGCGGTCGACGACACGGGCGCACCCAAAAAATTTCCGGGATTTCCGGTGGACTTCATGCCGCTCTCCATCAACCCTGGCCCGGACGGCATCTTTGGCACCACCGATGATCTGATTAGCCCGGGACCCAACAATATCTATGGAGACTATGACGATAAAGTCGAACCCAGCTGGGAGATGGTTGGCTATAAACGCAAGATTACTATTACTCAGTTGGGCACCAACCTGAAGCGAATTGAGGTGACGGTGCAATATCCGGATGCGGGCGGCCAGACGCGCGACCTGTCGGCGGTCAGCTACCTAAACAACGATACGCGCAGCAACTTTCGCTAGAAGCCGCAGGAAACCAAGAAAGCGGCGGCAATGCTCAACCGAAACCGGAGGCAGTACATGTGTCCTAATTCTAAACTCAATCGTCACGACGGCTTCTCGATGATGGAACTGTTGATTTCAATGGGCGTGATGACGATCGTTATCGGCGCGGTCTTCGCCTTGATCGGCAGCAGCCTCAAGTTCTCGAGCGCCACATATCACACCACCGACGCAGAACAGAGTCTGCGCACCGCGCACGAAATGATCAATCGCGATCTGACGACCGCAGGTGATGGGCTGAGAGGCATTGGCACGATTCAGGTCCCGAAAACCTTCGTCCAGAATTATCTGACCCAAACGCCCGTAGTCGAACCCCCGACGTCCGATTACGTCAATCTCGCTCTGGTCACTTCGGACGACAACAGCCCGCCAAGCATCGCGGTTCCGCAGGCAAGCCCGGCGGCAACTCTTCTAACCGGCAATGATCGGATAACGATGTTGGCGCAGGACACGGACTTCAATAACGGCATCGGCTCGGTTTCGTTACCGGCCAACAAGATCGTTATCGCGGCCAACGATACTACCTTACAGCTCACGTCTACTGACATAGGGAAGTTTCAGGCAAACGAAGTCTATGCAATCGTCTCGCAGAACAGCGCGGCATTCGGCGTGGTCACGACAGTTAACACTTCAAACAACACGGTCGTAATGGCGAATTCCAATACGCTGGGCCTGAATCAAACGGGAGCGCTTTCACCGATCTACATCGTCTCGAGCAACGGCACAAAGCCGGCTTCGATCATGAGGATCAAAATAATTCAGTACTTCGTGAACGACAAAAACCTGCTCGTCCGGCGAATATTTGGCGTTAAAGGGCCCACCTTTGTCGACAGTACGATCGCCGAGCACGTCACCAACCTGCAGTTCCGCTATCTGGTCAACCTTAGCGATCCGAACGGCTTCGTTCCCCAGCCGGTAAGACAGCTCTCAACTTCGCAACAGCAACTGGCTGTTCGCGAGGTGGAAACGACCGTCGCCATCGAAACTGCGCAAGCCATAAATGCGGTTAGCGCGAACGACAACGGCAAGCAAGTTATTTCATCCACGACGGCTACGACTGTTCGTAATCTGCAGTTCCGACAGGCTCTCTGAGTCCGCGGAACCCGGCGCCTGTCATTCAAGCAATTAACGATCGGAAAAGGAAAGCGTTATGCGTCAGAACACTAAAACCAACCATGCGGCCGCAGCCGAGCATAATCAGCACAACCGCGTAAGCGCGCCGCGCGCTGCCGGTAATGAACGGGGCGCAGCGCTGGCCACAGCTTTGATCGTCATGTCCCTGCTCTCGGCCATATCGATGACGGTGCTGGCCGTCGTGACGCACGAATCACGGATCGCCGGCAGTGACTTGCAACGCACCCAGACCTTTTATGCGGCGGCGGCAAGCATCGAAAAGATGACCAGCGATTTCTGCGCGTTGTACGCGCGGACTTCACGGCCTTCGACAACCGATTTCAATGCTGTAGCTGCTGCCTATCCCACTGAACTTATCGCGGAAGGCTTTACCTTTACTAAACCCGATGGAACTCCGGGCCAGACCTTAATTGTCGACCCCAACGGCGCGACGGGCACGGTGACTATTCCCAACGGCCCATTTGCAGGTTTAGTGGCTTCGGTAAAACCGTACCTGTTGGACACGACCGCGACCCAGACGGCGACCGGAGTTCAGGTTCGACTTCAGCGAAAGATCAACAACTACCTCGTGCCCATCTTCCAATTCGGCATGTTCAGTAACGAAGACCTCGAGGTTCACCCCGGTCCAGCCTTCACCTTTAACGGGCGAGTCCACGCCAACGGCAATCTGTATGTCAGCGGCACCGTGACCTTTCTGTCCAAGGTAACCACTGCGAACGAACTGGTAGTTGATAAGCTGCGCAACGGTTCTACGCACGCGCAGTCGATGTCGGTGAAGGTAAGCGGGATCGACGTACCGTTGACCGCCGGCAGCGTAGTTAACGGTCCCAACTTTCCGAGCGCCACCAGCGGGAACCGCGGTTACTTCCCCGGTTCGCCGGATGGAAGTCCCAGCTCAACCTGGGATTCCGCTTCCGTAGCCGCCGCCTCTTCAGGCGTGGCCAACAAGTTCGGCGGCCAGGTGCTGACCCGCACCACGGGCGGCGTGCCGCTGTTGCTGCCAATGCAGATTGAAGGCAACATGACGCGCGAACTCATCAAGCGCATTCTGCCCAGCGACAGCCAGATTCTCAGCGAGTCACGCTATTCTTCGAAAGGCCAGATTCGAATTCTAATTGACGATGAGAACCTTTCCGCCGTAGACGCCGCCGGAATTCCCAGCGGACAGGGTGTTAACCTATCCACGTTCGATCCGATTCCACTGCCTAACTCGACGCCGAGTTCCACGCCCACTGCGAACGGCGGCGGCCGGGCACTGTGGCGCATAAATGACACCAACACGAGCGTCGCCACCAGCTATAACGAAACCTCGACCTCTTTCAATATGCAGCAGCAGAATGGCACGGCGATCCAGGCCGATACAGTTCGCGGCATCAAGAAGGGGCCCTGGATTAACGACATCACAGGCGCCACCAACGCCAACCCCATCAAGATCAGCTGCCCCGCGCATGGTTACTCGACCGGCGATAAGGTTTTCATTTCCGGAGTGGGCGGCAATACCAACGCAAATGGTGGTTATACGATCACCAAAGTGGACGCTGACAATTTTACGCTGAACGGGAGAGCTGGGAACGCGAGCTATACGAGCAACACAGGTATCGTCTATTCATTCACTGCAATTCCGAAGTCGTCTAACGGCACCGCCATTGCGACCGGCTCGGGAATCACCGGGCATATTTTGATTCAGATCGTCGATAGCAACGGAGTCGTGCGCGATGTTACCCAGCAGATTCTGAGTATGGGTATGACCGAAGGCGAACCAAACGCGATCATTCATCTGCAGCGGCCGTTATGGGCGGCGTTCACGCAGGGCAGTCGCGATGCGAGTGGCTTGACCAATCCAGCGCTCAATGGTGATCCGGTTTACAGCAACACGCTAACCGACATTCTGAACAAGACACGCGTCGGAGCGAATGGCTCAATCGGTACTCCCGCACAGAACAGCACCTATGGCTACCTAACGCAGATCGTTGACGACACGGTGTCCGGAGTCCAGCCCGCGCGTTCGGACATACCGGGCGGCACCAAGATCGGTTCGACTTGCATCAACAATCCCCAGCAGGTGCTTTGTCAATTGCTCACGGACTGGGGCACGACTGCCTGGACCAACAATAACGATTGGAACGCAATCGTCCCAATCAACATGTACAACGTACGCGAAGGCCGGATTAATTCTTCGCTGAACGCCGCCACAGTTTATGAACGCGGAGTAACTAACGTCGTCGAAATCAACATGCGCAACCTGGCACGCTGGCTCGACGGTGTCTACGACAATAATCTGCTGGCTGGAACCGGGGCCGTAAGCACCAACGTCGCGAGTCCCGACGGCTACACCGTCTACGTATCAGATCGCCGCGGCGACGAAATACATAGCTACGTTAGTTCCGGCGTCACGTTGAGCGCGACCAACGGCATGGTGGATAACGAAGATATCTACGGACCCAACAATGTGCTGGATGCGGGTGAAGACGTGCAGGCCACCGGCAGTCTGGTCAAAGACACCAACGAGCTTCCCGATCCGGCGGCTTTGCCGGCGCCCTCGCCGGGCTACGGCACCGATATAAACAAGCGGGCTCTGGCCGTTTCCGGTTGGACAAATCTCGACAGCACCGGGATCAATCATAAGATGTTCCGGAACGCCGTGCGCTTGTTCAATGGCGAGAATCTCCAGGTCACCGGCGGCTCGGGCAAATTGTCGACAACCAAGGGGATCACTATCGCCAGTGAGAACATGGTCTACATCTGGGGCAACTACAACACGACCGGCATTAACGCGGCGCCGCCGACTGGGACCTCGTCGCTCAACGACACTACTTCCGGCTACTACTATCTGGGCAATCAGGTCCCGACCTCGATCGTGTGCGATGCGTTCTTCCCGCTCTCGAAGACCTTCTTTGATAGCGAGACTTCGATGTATCCCGACGATCTGAGCAAGCGTCCCGCGGACAACGGCACCTCGGTGGCGCAAGAGACCTCCGTGCGGGCGGCGATCATCGCCGGCAACAACTTGTCGGCGCTGTCCAACACTCCGGATGCGGGGAACAGCAGCGCATCCGAATCGCGACTTAACGGCGGCATGCATAACTTCCCGCGCTTCCTCGAGAATTGGACGGCGCGGTGGAACTTCGTGGGTTCGATGATTCCGCTGTATCACTCGGTCCAGGCTCTGGGGCAATACAACGCCAACAGCACGATCTACGGCGCGCCCATCCGCAACTGGGCCTTTGACATCACGTTTACGGATCCGAACAGACTGCCGCCGGGCACGCCTCTGTTCCAACACATAGAACCGACCGGCTTCAAGCAGATTCTCTAGCTGCCGCTGATCAGTTCACCAAGCAGACTGCGTCTGGTCTCAGTTTCCGAACTGAAACCAGGCGCAGTTCTAGTTTGAAGGATCTGAGCGCGGACATCCTGTCCGCCAGCGGGCACAGCACCTCACTTCTTAGCAAGAACCACTATTCGAAGGTTGTTCGCGCTGCGCGCTCAGGCGGACAGGATGTCCGCGCTCCGTTTCTCGCGCTCTCGGTACTGACCTCATCGCACCTGATCGTGGTGGGCCCTACTTATGATTAGAGGTGTTCAGAGTACCGACTTCAGTCGGGCTGTTGCTTAACATGAAAGAGCCCAACTAAAGTTGGTACTCTATACACCCGTGAATCAGGGCCCTCCTCACCATGCACTAACTTGACGCTTAACAAACCAGCATGCTAGGTTGCGAGTCTGCCGAAAAACTTGATGAGTTTTAATTCTTTGCCGGAAAGCAGAGCACGCCATTGAACGCGCCCGCACCAGAACTGAAACGCACGCCGCTCAATAGCGCGCACCGCCGTTTGGGCGGGCGCATGGTTGAATTTGGCGGTTGGGACATGCCGGTCCAGTATTCCGCCGGCACTATGACTGAACACCTGCGCACCCGCACCCAGGCGGGGCTGTTCGACGTTTCGCACATGGGCGAGATCGACGTGCGCGGCCCGGACGCAATTCCCTTCGTTAATCGTCTCACGTCCAACGACGTCACTAAACTGGTCGACGGCCAGGCTCAATACTCAGCGCTGACAACGCCGGAAGGGACCGTCATCGACGACCTGCTCGTTTATCGCTTCGCCGGAGATCATCTGTTGCTGGTAGTGAACGCCGGCACGACTGAGAAGGATTGGGACTGGATCAAGTCACATCACGGCAATGAAAATGTTGAGCTGAAAAACGTCAGCGCCGACTTCTGCCAGATCGCGATCCAGGGTCCGCGGGCGCTTTCGATCCTTCAGACAATAACGGCCGTGCCGCTCAACGAGATTAGGTATTACCACTTTCGCGAAGGCGAAGTTGACGGTGTCGAGGCAATCGTCTCGCGCACGGGTTACACCGGCGAAGACGGCTTTGAAGTTTACGCGGCCGCGGACAAGGCCGAGCAAATCTGGAACAAGCTGCTTCAAGCCGGAAACTTTGGCGCCCAAGACGGCGTGCTGCCTTGCGGGCTGGCAGCCCGCAATACTCTGAGGTTGGAAGCGGGCATGTGCCTCTACGGTCACGAGATTGACGAGACGACGACTTTGCTCGAAGCGAATCTCGGCTGGATTTGTAAGCTGAACAAAGGCGACTTTATCGGGCGCGAAAGATTGGCGAAGCAGAAGGAAGAAGGGATTAAGCGCAAGTTGGTGGGCTTTGAAGTCACCGACCGTGGCATTGCGCGTGACGGTCAGGAGGTTTTGATCGACGGCCAGCGCGTGGGCCAGGTGACCTCGGGCAGTCCCGCTCCTTTCTTAAAGAAGAACATCGGCATGGCCTTCGTTCCAGTCGAGGCCGCGAACGAAGGTGCCGCACTTGAAATCGATGTTCGCGGCCGTTTGGTGGGGGCGCAGATTGTGCCCCTTCCGTTTTATAAGCGACCGAAGACCTGATTTCTTTGCGCCTTTGGTTTTGCTTTGCGCCTTTGCGTGAAACCAAACGTAGCGTCAAAGATTTCACGCAAAGGCGCAAAGAGGATCGGAAGGCGCAGAGGGGAAGTTTGAACGCGCCCGAATGGTTGAGTTATAAACTAAGTTCGAAATCTGAAACCAGTATTCGAAAATCCAAAACCGTTATAGGAGCATCATGGCCAACGTTCCAGAGAATCTTCACTACAGCAAAGACCACGAATGGGTGCGGGTCGAAGGCGACACAGCCGTGGTCGGCATCACCGATCACGCGCAAGAGCAACTCGGTGACGTGGTCTATGTCGAACTGCCCAAGCCCGGCGAAGAGTTTGCCGCCCACGAATCATTCGGCTCGGTTGAATCGGTCAAGGCTGTCTCGGAAATTTTCACGCCGGTGTCCGGCAAGATTACCGGGGTCAACGATTCGCTGAACGACGAGCCTGAGAAGGTAAACAACGATCCCTACGGCGAAGGTTGGATGATTAAGATCAAATTGAACCAAGCCTCCGAGGTCGACAGTCTTTTGAACGCCGCCGAGTACGAAGACTTTACGAAAGCAGAGAGTGAATAGCCGGTGCGTTACATTCCAAACTCGCCCGACGAACGCGCCGAGATGCTGCAACAACTCGGCGCCGCTTCGATTGAAAATCTTTTCGATTCAATTCCCGAAGACTTACGCCTGCGCCGGCAGCTGAACGTCCCCGCCGCTATGTCGGAGATCGAACTGCTCAAAGCGTTCGACGAAATGGGCGCGCGTAATCAGGCCGCGGGCCGCGTGAGCTTCCTCGGCGGCGGCGCGTATTCGCACTACGTGCCGACGATCGTCGATCATCTGATTTCGCGTTCGGAGTTTTTCACCGCCTACACGCCTTACCAGCCTGAAATTTCCCAGGGCACGCTGCAGTCGATTTTCGAGTTTCAGACTTTGGTCTGTCAGTTGACTGGAATGGATATCGCCAACGCCTCGATGTATGACGGATCGACGGCGATGGCCGAAGCTGTACTGATGGCCGAGCGGGTCACCAAACGTTCGAAAGTGATCGCATCCGCCGCGGTGCATCCGCAATACCTCGAAGTGGCGCACACCTATGTTCAGCATGCGGGGATCGAGCTGGAGCAATCGCTCTATTGCACCGAAACCGGAACGACCCTGCCCGAGAGTCTGAGCGCAATCGACGATCAAACAGCGGCGGTTGTGGTGCAGTCGCCAAACTTTTTTGGTTGTATAGAAGATTTGCAAGCGCTCGGCGAGAAGGCGCACGCGCACGGCGCTCTGCTGATCGTTGCCGTCACTGAAGCAATGTCGTTCGGGCTTTTGCGTTCGCCGGGAGCTTGCGGCGCGGACATCGTCGTCGCCGAGGGACAATCCTTCGGCGTGCCGCTGTCCTTCGGCGGACCATACGTTGGCCTGTTCGCTATCCGCGAGAAATATGCCCGGCAGATTCCTGGCCGCCTGGTGGGTGAAGCCTTCGACAAACAGGGGCGACGCGGATTCGTGCTGACATTAGCAACTCGCGAGCAACATATTCGACGCGAGAAGGCCACCTCAAATATCTGCACCAATGAAGGACTGATTGCGCTGGCGTCGACGATCTATCTGGAGACTATGGGTCGTCGCGGCGTTCAGGAAGCCGCGCGCCAATGCGCGCAGAAGGCTCATTATGCCGCTCGAGAGATATCCAGGGTCGAAGGTTTCTCGCTTCCCTTCTCTGGTCCGTTCTTTAACGAGTTCGTGGTGCGCGCGCCGGCGCCGGCTTCGCCGCTGCTCGACAAACTGGCGCGTGAAAAAGGAATCGACGGCGGAATAGCCTTATCCCGTTTCGATTCGAGCCGACCCAACGATTTCCTGGTTTGCGTCACAGAGGTGAACACGCGAGCGCAGATCGACGCGCTGGTTGAAGGACTGCGCGACACTGTTTAGTGGCGGGCCACGCCCCGCCTATGTACGACAAACTTCAGTTTGTCGAATGAGACTGAAGCATGAGGTCAGTACCACCCGCGTGAGCGGGTGGATCAAAGACTCAATGATGGAGCTGAGTGTTGAGCCCAGCAGCTTACGCGGGTCGTACTGACTAGATCGACAAACTAAAGTTTGTCGTACATTTATTCAAAGGAATCAAACATCACCAAAGTAACCACGCACATCAGTCATAACGAAGCCCTGATCTTCGAACGATCTCAACCAGGCCGCGCGGGCTTCATGCTGCCGGCGCTCGATGTTGACGAAACGCCGCTTGATGAAATCATCCCCGCTCAATTTCAGCGCGAAGATGATCTCGCAGGCATGCCCGAAGTAACCGAAGTCGACGTCGTGCGCCACTTCACTCGCATGTCCACCTGGAATTATTCGATCGATCTGGGCATGTATCCGCTCGGCTCGTGCACTATGAAGTACAACTCGCGCCTGAACGAAAAGGTCGCGCGCATCGCCGGCTTTGCCAATCTGCATCCGCTGGCTGCTGAGGGCGAAGCACAGGGCGCGTTGCAGGTCATCTACGAATTGCAGCAACACCTCGCCGAGATTACCGGACTGCCGGGCATTTCCCTGCAACCGGCCGCCGGCGCGCACGGAGAGATGACCGGCATCATGATCATTCGCGCTTTCATTGACCAGCGCGATGGCAAAGAGAAATCGGCGCAACGCCGGACGATGTTGATCCCCGATTCCGCGCACGGCACGAACCCAGCTTCAGCGCATCTGTCTGGTTTCACGGTCAAGACGATTCGCTCAACGCCGGAGGGTCTGACGGATCTGGATCACTTGCGCGAACTTTGCTCGCACGGCGAGGTGGCGGGTTTGATGTTGACCAACCCCAACACACTCGGATTGTTCGAACGAAACATCCAGCAGATTTGCCGTATCGTGCATGACGCGGGCGGTTTGGTTTACATGGACGGCGCCAACATGAACGCGCTGGTCGGCGTCGCGCGCCCCGGCGACATGGGCGTCGATGTCATCCATCTGAATCTGCATAAGACTTTTTCCACGCCGCACGGAGGTGGCGGCCCAGGCTCCGGCCCTTGCTGCTGCACCAAAGAGCTCGAACCTTTTCTGCCAATCCCAAAAGTTGTCAGGGTCCGCAGCGAAAGCAACGGCGCAGATGGCTCAACCTTCAAACTCGATTACGATCAACCGCAATCGATCGGCCGCGTCAAAGCCTTCCTCGGAAACTATGGAATGATGCTGCGCGCTTTGTCTTACATCCTCACTCACGGCCGTGATGGTTTGCGCGAAGCCACCGAGGCGGCGGTACTCAACGCCCGCTACATCGCGCATGGCCTGATTTCAGATTATGAAAAGCCCTTCGACTCGCCGCCGATGCACGAAGTAGTTTTCACCGACAAACGCCAGGCCCGTAAAGGCGTGCACACCCTCGACATCGCTAAGCGCCTGATCGACTATGGCTTCCATCCGATGACGATCTATTTTCCTCTGATCGTTTCAGGAGCCATGCTGATCGAGCCAACTGAGTCAGTCGGGCGACAGGAACTGGATCAGTTCATTGAAGCCATGCGCTCAATTGCCCGCGAAGCAGTGGAAGATCCCGAGCTGGTTTTGAACGCGCCCCACTCCACCCGTATCGGCCGGTTGGATGAAGCCGCAGCGGCGCGGAAGCCCGTCCTTCGTTGGAAACCAAAACAAGCAGCGAGCGCCGGTTAATGCAGGGTTAAGTCTTAAGCTGGAAGAACCCCCTCCAATGGGAACGCGGGCGCCCTCGCCCGCAATGCAAGGGAAGAGCGATCCACGAAACCACACGAACGAAAAGAGAAGTTCGCGGCCGTTTCGTGTGACTTCGTGGATCATTCTTATCGCCACGAAAAAACCACTAAGCCAAACCTAAGACGGTACTCACTGATTGGATTCCTAAGAAATCTTGGCTGGTTTGGGTTAGAATACGCCCGCCATGAACTCTCTCGTCGAAAACAGCAAGCCGGCCTTAGCCGAGTTATGCCGACGATTTCAAGTGCGTCGGCTATATCTCTTTGGTTCGGGCACTGGCCCGCGCTTCGATGCCAAAACCAGCGACCTGGATTTCCTTGTAGAACTGTCCAACCGTCAACCAACCAAGGCCTACGCCGATCGCTACCTCGGTCTCGCTGAATCTCTCGAGCGACTCTTTGGTCGCCGCGTCGATCTATTGACCGAGCAATCAATCCGCAATCCTTTTCTCCGGCGTGAAGTGCAAGCCACTCGGCAGCTCGTCTATGAACAACGAAGCGAAGAAGCTCCTGTTTGACGTGCTGGAGTCCGCGCGGAGGTCTTGCCTTTCCTAACTACGGTGGATAGAATCCGCGACGCGTTATCTCAAATCCTTCACAGTCAGTTACGGGGACTCACTATGAGATATTTTTGCGTCGTTGCTTCTGTTTCTCTTCTGGCAGGTTTAACCCTTCTTTCGTGTTCCTTCCAAAGCAAAGAAAAGGAGGACAACAGTGGTCTCTTCTCAATCTTAGAAAACGGGAAGGCTGGTTTCATGAATAAGTCGGGTAAAGTCGTTATCAGTCCGCAGTTCGATGGGGTTGGCGACTTCCACGAAGGATTAGCTGAAATCATAATAGGGAATAAGAGAGGATTCATTGATACCAACGGCAAAATCGTTATTAATCCGCAGTTCGATATGGCGCTTTATTTTTCAGAAGGACTAGCAGCAATAGGTATTGGCCCGCTCGGAAACTGGAAGTGGGGTTATGTCGACAAAACTGGGAAAATGGTTATCAATCCGCAATTCGATCATTCAGGTGCGTGGTTCTCTGAAGGATTGGCTGAGGTACACATTACAGGGGATCCCGGCCACGATGGTTACATAGACAAGACTGGCAAGTTAGTTATCGACGCCCAGTTCGACGAGGCCCGTCCTTTCAAGGAAGGACTAGCTGCCGTCAGTGTGAATAAGAAGTGGGGCTATATTAACAAGACCGGCAAATATGCTATCAACCCAAACTTCGACGGTTCGTATGGCTTCTCTGAAGGATTAGCTGCCGTGAATGTGTACATCCCCACTCAGGGTGGAAAGTGGGGCTACATAGATAAGACCGGCAAATATGTTATAGACCCTCAGTTTGATCGCGCTGACGTTTTCTCCGAGGGATTAGCTTCAGTGAATGTGGGTGGAAAGTGGGGTTACATCGACCGCACTGGGAGGTTTATTATCAATCCGCAATTCGATGGATTGGTTTACCCTTTCTCCGAAGGGCTAGCGGCAGTACAGGTGGGTGACAAGTATGGCTATATAGACAAAACAGGGAAAATGGTTATTACTCCGCAGTTCACTCAAGCCTTGAGGTTTAATGACGGCTTGGCAGCAGTGTTCTTGGGCGATCACTCAGGTTACATAAATACAAGCGGGAATTACATTCGCAATCCTACAAAATAGAGTGCTTGCTTTCCTCCCGCGCCCAAATAAATTGGGGGTGAACCGCGACTGCGTACCGCTAGTTTGGTCCCCATCTTAGCTCGGCTCATAAACTGATCCTCATGATAATTACTCGATGGATTGGATGAACTTGCACAATGATAGAACCCTGAGCGGACGCCAGGATTATTCTCGATCGCGTCCATGGTCGATATGAGACTGATTCTTTTTCTAGGTTCCGGAGTCTCTCTAAAATCGGGCTTGCCCACTGTAGCAGAGTTAACGTCGTCGATTCTGCGGAGCACTTACTACCAGGAGAGCTACGTTCACTTCAGCCCGGGTCGCCATCCTGACCACAATCTGCGAGCGTCGGATGTAACTCCACGAATTCGACGGCTTCTGCGGTTACTCAAGAGACATGACGAGCGAGATATGAAGCTTGTCGGCTATACGCCAGCAGATAAACGTAGTTCTGGAGCCATCTTTCGCGGTGACAAAACAACCTATGAAGACCTCTTTTACCTTTGCGAACAGATAAGGCTTTGGAACATCGGTCTAGTTGATAATTCCATGGTCACTCCGTTGATGGAGAGCATTGAGCACAAGACACGGGGACTGCTCGAGGGGCGCAGTCTCATGGCAAGGTTGAGTGACCTCGGATCCCTCGCCGAGCAGGCATGTTCTTTTATCGAGTCGGTCGTAGCCGACGAGCTTCGCCCCGAAGGTATCGCCGGACTTGATCTAATCCTCAAATTAGCCACCGCACCCTATATAGAGCAATTGAACATCGTCACGCTCAACCACGACACGCTCGTTGAGCAGTACCTGACTGAGAATAAGGTGCAGTTCATTGATGGGTTTGGCAAAGGCGACGGAGACGTACGATGGTATGATGAAAATATCTTTGACAAGCGTAGCGCCAGAGTCAAAATCCTCAAGCTTCACGGTTCTGTGAATTGGTACTCGTTCCTGGTGAATGGAAAATCACGACCAGCTATCTTTTTTGGAACCGATATTACAAACATCAGGGACGGCCAGGGGAACCAACTACGACCCATATTTCGGCGGCCGTCATTCTTGTCAGGTATTAATAAAGCTGTTGCATATCAGCGCGGAATTTACGCCGACACGCATTTTCACTTTCATCAGTTGCTGCGTCAGTGCAAACAAATAGTAATGTCAGGATATGGGTGGGGTGATATAGCCATCAACTTCCAATTAGACACGTGGCTCGACCAGAAGCGAAGTAATAATATTATTCTCCTCGACGAAACACCTGAGAAACTTGTTGATAGGTCGCTTATCATGGCAAGTGGTTATGACTACTGGACTCGGTGTGGACAGTTGATCCTTATACCGAAGTGGTTATGCGATACGTCGCTAATTGACCTAACGGGCTACTTTGTTCCCGGCGCGAACTAGGTAAGTGGCGCCTCACTGAGGAGTGGGAATGAGATTCACATCGGTACTGCTGACTTTCCTTCTTTTGACCTGCACCGTTTCGGCGCAGCCAAAGCCTTCAACCTACGATGTCCTCATCAAAAACGGCACCATCTATGACGGCACCGGAGCAGCGCCGATCAAAGCCGACATCGCTATCAAAGGTGATCGCATCGTAGCCATCGGTGATCTAAAGAACGCGACTGCCCGCACGTTAATCGACGCGCGCCGGCTGGCGGTCGCGCCGGGTTTTATCAACATGTTGTCGTGGGCGTCTACTTCTCTGATTGCGGACTACCGATCGCTGAGTGAACTTCGCCAGGGTGTTACCACGGAGGTTTTCGGCGAAGGCACTTCGATGGGGCCGCTCAACGCTGAGATGAAGAAGCGGATGCTCACTGGGCAGGGCGATTTCAAATTCGACATTCCCTGGAACAGTCTGGCCGAGTATCTAACCTACATGGAGAAGCGCGGCGTGACGCCCAACGTCGCTTCCTTCATCGGCGCCGGAACTGTGCGCACTTACGTAATCGCGCTTGAAGACAAAAAGGCCACGCCGGATCAGTTGCAGCAGATGCGTGAAGTCGTACGGCGCGAGATGGAAGCGGGCGCGCTGGGCATTGGCTCGTCTCTCATCTATGCGCCGGATACCTACGCATCCACTGAAGAACTGATCGAGATGTGCAAGGAAGCGGCGAAGTATCAGGGCAAATACATTTCGCACATGCGCAACGAAGGCGACGCCCTGACTGAGGCAGTCGAAGAGCTTTTGCGCATCAGTCGCGAGGCCAACATTCCCGCCGAGATTTATCACCTCAAGGCTTCAATCGAGAGAAATTGGAACAAGATGAATCGCGTCATCGCGATGGTTAACGCGGCCCGCGGCAGCGGTTTGAAAATTACGGCAGACATGTACGTCTATACGGCCAGTTCGAATTCTATCGATTCTAGAATCCCGGCTTGGGCGCATAGTGGCGGCGATGAGGCCATGTATAAAAGGCTGGAAGATCCGGCTGCGCGCAAAAACATCAGCGACGAACTCCATCAACGCGGGCCCATGGCGCGCACGGTTCTGGTTGGATTAAGGCCGGCGAAGCTGAATCCGCTGATCGGAAAGACGCTGACTGAAGTGGCTGCGGCGCGTGGCAAAGACGAAATCGAAACGATGCTCGATCTGGTGCTCGAAGCTCGCTCACGCATTCAGGTCGTCACCTTTACGATGAGCGAAGACAATATCAAGAAAGAGTTGCGAGAGCCCTGGGTTTCGTTCGGCTCTGACGCATCCTCGATGGCCGCCGAAGGTATGTTTCTGGAATCATCGACCCACCCGCGGGCCTACGGTAACTTCGCCCGCGTGCTCGGCAAATACGTGCGCGAAGAAAAAGTGATCACGCTGCAGGAGGCAGTCCGGAAATTAAGCGGCTTGCCGGCTACCAACCTGGGCCTCGACCATCGCGGCTTTATCAAGGAAGGTTATTTCGCAGACGTGGTTGTGTTCGATCCAAACACGATCGCCGACAAGGCTACCTACGATAAACCGCATCAGTACGCGGTCGGCATGAAACACGTCTTCGTCAACGGCATCCAGGTTTTGAAGGATGGCGAACACACGGGAGCAAAAGCCGGGCGTGCGCTTTGGGGGCGTGGAAAGATCAGGTAGGTGAGGGAGTGCTAATCATTGCCGGCTTCGTGCTGCTTCTGCTTGAGGCAGGAACGATCCACGAAATGACACGAAAACTGCTCTAACAAGTTTTGGTTGGCTTCGTATGATTTCGTGGATCGCTTTGCCTTACAAGCAATTTTAGAAAAGGAAACCTGATGGCTACTCAACAACCGTGGACGGGAATACAAGTCGAAACCAGTTTCTTCCCGCTCTCATTTTTTCTTTATTTCTGTACGCCTACAATCGTCATCGACGGGGTCGCGCATCAGAGGCCTTGGGGAACCCATTCGTTTCAACTCCAGGGAGGCATGCACAACGTGCGGATCTTTTTTAAGTACCTTTTCATCGACACCTGCGGCATGGCTACAATCAATGTGGTGGTCCAACCCGACTGCATCCACCGCATCAAGTACGAAATGGGCATCTTCGTGTTCTCGCCCGGAACTATCCGAGAACTACCGCCCTATATCTTCGCCAGGTAATAACAATCCTGGTTGGTAAGAAACCCGTGAACGCCGCAAGGCTCGCGCTGAATTTCGAAACAAGGAGATTAGAATGCTCAACACACTGAGCCTGGCCGGAACAACCCGTCGTTTGATCGCTGTCTTCTTCATCTGCGCCTTCGCGGTCAGCTCCCTCTCCGCCCAGGGCGTAAAGAAAAAAGTCCGGTTCGGGAGAGGTAGGTCGTCAATAACGATCAGAGAAGCCGTGGTCCGAGGCGACCGCGATCGTTACTACGTCGGCGCGAAGGCCGGGCAAAAGATGACCGTCAAGATTACCTCGGTCGAGAAGAATGCCGTCTTTCAAATCTATTTTGCCGGAGAGCAGGAGTCTTTGCCGGGCGCCGGCGATGGAGACGACGCGATGAACTGGTCAGGCGAACTGCCCGCCGATAACGAATACGTGATAGTGGTTGGCGGTACGCGCGGGAACGCGACATATGCTTTGACTATTTCGATTAAGTAGCGCCGGCTGCTAGCGGGGCGGGGGCGCGACCTGGCAGGTCGCGATACTTACACCTCCCAATCGGCATTCCGTTCCGAAGGCGCCGTTTGACCTTCCGACGGAACCTGCAGGAGCGCAAGTCGCTCGACCTTACGACCTTTAAGTAGATGCTCTTCGATAATCTCGGGAACATCTGAAACTCGAACCTGCGCGTACCAGACACCGTCGGGATAGATCATCACGGCGGCCCCGATGGCACAGAAGCCGACCGAAGCGCATTCGGTGAGGATGACGCTTCCCCGCGGATTCTTCCCCTTGGCTTCCCGGCCAAACAGAATCCCGAGCGATTTCAGTTGACTTTCAAAAGCCTCGATCACTTCGGCGCTGCCCACTGCCGAGCAGGACTTTCCTGAACAGACGAAAACATGATGGCGAATAGGCGCGGAGGTCACTGGAGCCAGGGCGCACAATTCTTCCGGATTTTCGATGAGTTCAGGTCTGGCCATGCGTTGATATGCTAGCACGAGCCTTGTCAGAAAGATTATCAGCAGTGATAGTTCTCCGCTCCCGGTCAATGGAAACCTCTTGGCGTACTCCGTTACAGAACCGGGAGTGGTAGAGGTTTGTGTCAGAAGCCCGACCGTGAGGGAGGGCCACACTCGCGACCATGCTTGATTGAAGAAAAACTGGCCACAACGATTGCATTGATGCGATAGGCGCACGTTTCAAGCGTAGCCCTTGCTTACGCGCGGGCTTCTGACACGGCCTCGGTAGTGACCGCGTCCAGAATCAACCCGGGCCAAACTGAAGCGTTGTCTTTGCAAGAGGTCAAAACGATCCGGGAAATCACACGAAGCAGAAATGATTTGCAGTCGTTTCGTTTCGTGTGATTTCGTGGATCGTTCTTGACCGAGTGGAAAAAATACTAAACCGAACCAGGACGCCAGCCGAACTGTGCCGAGTCTTTGCGTGCAAACCATTCCATTGTAAGATTGACGCGAACGGGCGACCGCTTGAACGACCGCATCAAGCTCCACGCGGTCTTTATGCGGGCGCCTTATTTGATATTAGCGGCACACAAACTTCAGGATGTCAGAACAACAGGTAAACGGGCTGGTAATTCACGTCTCGTCGCTGAACGATCGATCGACGGAAGTCGTCATGCGCGAGCTGATTCGGATTGGCGCTTGCGAAGACTGCGACGTGAAGATCCGTCTGCCGCAAGGCGCGACCAGCACCGGACCTGTGATTGAATTGGCCCGCAAGAACGGCATTTACCGTATCGCCAGCGTCGATCCTAACCTGGAAGTAAAACTCAACGGCCGATCGATTAAACCCGAGAAAGGCATTCACGACGGAGACGAAATTTGGATCGGGCCCAGCGGTCCGTCGATTCATTTTTTTCCGATTGCCTCGACCCCCGCGCTGGTGCCCGGGCGACGCGATGGCGCTCACGTCGCACCTTTTATCGAACAGGCAGCGATGGAAGCTTCGGCAACGGCTCGACGCGACGACGCCAAGATATTTCTGCGAGAGTTCACCCGCGAACTTGTTCGCGAGATTAATCCCAGCACCAAGATCATCGCTTTCGCAATTCTTATTTTAGCGGTTGTCGGCGGGCTTTATATCGGCTTCGCCCAGTTCAATGAAGCCCGGCGCGGCCGGCGCGTCATTGCTGACCAACAGTCTCAACTCATAGCTCAACAGGAAGAGCTAAAGCGTGCCAACGCTCAATTGAACCAGTTACTGGCTTCAACCACTCGGATTCAGAATACGATTGCGATGGGTGAAATGCTGCGCGCGACTTACGGCGACGGCGTCTGCCTGATCTATGGGTCGTTTAACTTCGTCGAATCCGGCACCGGGCGCCCGCTTCGTTATCCTGAAACGCAGACCAACGAAACCGGCACAACAGTGCAGAACGCGAATGAAGAGCCGGTGTTGACTCCGGAAGGTCAGGGCCCGATTGCGGAGTTTCCTTTCGCCGGAACTGGTTTTTACGTCGGCGATGGATTCGTGCTGACCAACCGTCACGTAACGCAGCCCTGGGAAGCGGATGATCGCGCCCAGAGCTTGAACAGCACAGTCAAAGGGGTTCCACGCCTAAGAAAATTCATAGCTTTTTTTCCAGGTAAAACCCAACCCATCGCTCTGAAAGTAAAGCAGGCATCGCGTCCCGAAGACCTGGCCGTCTGCCTAATTGAGGCGAAGGATTTACCACCGAAGGTTCCCGTCCTGCCGCTGGAAAAGGATCCGGGCTCAGTCGCGGTTGGAAAGCTGGTCGTCACCATGGGTTATCCTTCGGGGACGGATCGCCTGCTGGCGTTGTTGGACGAGAACGAAGCTCGCGGCATTCAACAACGATATGGTTCAGTCGAGGCCCAGCTTGGCTACTTCGCGGAAAAGAAACTCATTCAACCCCTGACCACGCAGGGCAACATTACCGATCTAAAACCGGGGAGAATTGTTTACGACGCACGAACGGGTGAAGGTGGGTCGGGAGCACCGCTGTTTGGGCCATCAGGGCGAGTAATCGGAGTCACGTTCGCTATTTTCACAGAGAACACAGCTTCGAACTTTGCCGTTCCGATTCGTTTCGCCATCACTCTGCTCGAAAAATCAGGATGGACGGGACCAGCGGATACTGGAACAGATCAGAAGGAAACTGCGGCGGCAAATCAGCCCAACCCAAGATAAGATTTAGCGCGCAGGAATCTGCAACCGTCAGAATTGTACAGACATCTGAGGTGGCATGCTGGTACGGTGATTGCCCGGTTCGTTTGGCCTAGCCGAGTGATGGCAAAGACGTAGCGTTCTACTACATAAAGCGCAGGAACATCGCTCCTTTCGGAGCGTTTTTCACAAGGAATGCACGGAACACTTCATCGCCCCAATCATAATTCCGGCCGGACAAGCCGGAGGCGGGCTTCGCTCCGATTGGCCTTTCTCATCATCTCGATTTTTGTCTCCTGTAGCCGGAGTTATGCACAATCGCCAATTGAGCTTGGCGCAAAGCCTGCCTCTCACGCCAGGACCGCCGACATCGAACGGCCCGCGGTCGCTCCCACGGCGCTGATAGCCGGGCCGATTGCAGGCGAGCGCGTCGGAAACAATTTATCTACAGAAGCACGACCGGATGAATCAGCTGAGGCGCCGGCCACTCCTGCTCAAAACCAATTCAGAGTTGAACGGCTGCCGCTGATTGGCGGCGCTGAATTGCTTACCATCTTTGGCCGCATGGATGGTATGCGCAGTCAGGGAATGCCCGCGCCTGAAGTCCCGCTGGTTAGTGTGGTGCGTGATACGCTGGACGACAACGATCCCGAAAATGATCGGCTTCGTTATGTCTGGATGCTGACCTACACCAAGCCGACGATGATGAAGCGAATAGCTTCAGCCATTCCTTTTCTTTATCAGCATCTGGGAAACAAGTACCAGGCGTCTAAAAATCCACCGCAGCCGATCCTTGATTTCGCCAACGTCGGACGTCAAACGTGGAACGATATCTTCTGGATGGGTCTGCAAAATGTTTTTCTGGATAGCTATGGGCTCCCCTTGAAAACAGCCAGTCGCAGTTATCGTCGCAATGCTGCTGACTATCGCTCGGCCCATGTAACCGAGGCGCTCTCGATTCTCGGCAACTATGAAAACCTGCGCCGGCGAGTGCGGGATGAAAACGAACTGCTGGCCATGCGCCGGGGCGGCGACGCGAACGCGCCCACGAATGGCGACGGAGCCGTGAACGATACCGCCACTCCCCTGCTACCGGAGCGTCCACCGTTCACTCCGGGAGAAATGCTCGAGCTGCGCGCCCGGCTGATTCTGTCCGGCAAAACGTTCGGCGGCCTTTTCGGGCCGGACAAGTTTACTGAGACAGTTGAAAAACATTCGATGAATTCCGTAGACATGATCGGACATAACTGGGAGATGCTGCGCCAACGAGCCGAAGCCGAAGGCCTCTACTTCCAGCCTTTGACGATGCCGGACGGACGGGCGACTCACGCCCTCCTGTGGATCTCGCGGGCCGATCTGTCGACTCAGGCTGGCCGCCCCTTTACCGAACGCTTTTTGAATATTTCCAACCCCTGGAACGATCCTCGGCTGCGTAACTGGAGCGGCTATACTCAGCGGCGTTACTTCGACGAGGACAATCGCGCAATTGCCAATGACGATCCGGGCGCGCGTTCAGTGGAAATGATTCCATTGGCGCTTTACGGACTCGATCATCCCAAGGTCCCGGCCCTGTTGATCGACTTTCGCAATAGCCTTAATCCAAAAGGGCGCGAAGTGACCCGGCGGTTGTTCGAGGATGTAACGAAGAACGTTTTCTCGTTTTCGAGCTTTGGCAATATTCCATATTTTTTGGGACGTACCGCGTACAACTTTGTCACTGGTCGTCGCGGCCTGGATCTGAATCAGCCGACACGCTTGAACAGTTACTCGGAACTAAAACTGCTGCTGTCTTTCAACAGCTCTCTTGCTCCGCAACTCCAGCGCGAGATTGAGCGCCGCCTTGAATTGGTCTCGGTCAATCCGCTCAATAACAATAACCAGAGCGAGATTACGCTCGCGCGCCAGCAGTATGACGCCCTGGTTGATTTCGCGCGCCGGCCCAATGGTCTGCCGGCCAAAATCGAACGCGATCGCCGGGCGGAAATGGTTTCGCTCAAGCACGGATCGGTCGCCCGTTTCTTCATCAGCTTCGGCAACGTCGTCTCGTTCGGACGCTATGTTCATCGCGAAAACTCCACGCCCGAGTTGGCTGCGCAGTTGGAACTTGCTCGACGCCTGGAACGTCACCAGAACTTTTTGAGTGAAGTTGCCAAATCATCTCCGCAAACCGAGGTGGCCTGGGACATGAGCAGAGTAAAGCGCTCGCTTCAGTTTCTGGCCGATAGCGGCGGAGGCGGAAACGGATCGGCCGTGCGCGCCGCGGCCGTGATCTTTCAAAGCACCGACGACGCTGAGGCGCGCAACCTCTGTCTCGACGTGCTCTACAGAATCAATACCAAGCCAGCCAAAAAAGCGCTGCTGCGCCTCTATCGCGAACAGCAATCCAACTCAGAATGGCGTGCGGCCATCGCCGAGCGGCTGCGCAAAGCTGTCGCCGAAGACAGTCGCATCAAGCCCGCCGAGGCCCGCGCCGTTCTCAATCAGGTGGGTGCGCCGTGACCCAGCTCTTTGCGGAAGCTTGTGCGCGCAAAAGGATTCAATCTAACACCCACGAATACATCAAGCGCGCTTTTCAACTAACAACCATTCTGCTGGCGACCTTGGTCTGTTCCTATGCTACGCAAGCTCAAGCGCGAGCGAAGCGCGTAGTGATGCTAAAGATCGATGGCTTGCCTTATGAAATGGTCGAACGCTTTGCGCGCGAGAGCGATCCGCAAACCGGTAAGAGCCTGCTGCCCTGGTTCGACAGTGTCTTCTTCCAAAACGGAACCCGTCTGACCAATTTCTACGTTCGCGGAATGAGCCTGTCGGCGCCGTCCTGGTCGACCCTGGACACCGGACAGCACCTGCACATCAAGGGTAACGTCGAGTTCGATCGCGACATCCTGCAGACCTATGACTATCTGAATTTCATTCCTTTCTATTTCAAACAAGCCACCGGGTCGAACGTTGATATGCCGGGAACTGAGGTGCTCGACTCTCTGGGCGTGCGCATGCTCGTCGATGCCTATGATAATTACCAGCGATTTCCCGGCGGGCAACTTTACGGACGTGGAGCTCGCATCAAGAGTTTGCAGCGCGCGGGCCAGGCAAAGTTTTTGAAGAATCCGATAACTCTGGCCGGTGAGTTCATTACCGGCTTTGACATGCGCGGGGTTATCCCCGCACAACTCGAGCGCGAACTGATCGAGAAACTAAAGGACCAGCGGGTTCAATACCTGGACCTCTACGAAACATCGTTCGATCACGTCGCCCACCATAACAACGATCGCGAATCGCATCTGGTTGCGCTGCGCGAAATCGACGGTCTGATAGGCCGGGTGTGGACCGGGATTCAAAAGAGTCCCCTGGCCGCCGATACGGTACTGATTGTAGTTTCCGATCACGGCTTTAATACCGACGAACAGGTGATTAGCCAGGGATTCAATCTCGTGAAATTGTTGGGCAGCTACGAGGGCGGCGGTCATCACGTCATAACCAAGCGCCGGCTGCTGATGGATTACTCGCTGAAGGCCGTCAATCCTTTCGTCCCACCCATCACCACGACTACAGCTCAGTCGTACTATCTCAAGAACCAAAGCGCTGAGTACCCGACAGCACTCCTGGATTTCGACGGCAACGAACGCGCGGGATTACATCTCCGTAACAGCCGCCTCAATCTACTTCACATTCTGCTGCAGCAACTGCAAAGGAAGGATTTGTCGCCACCATTGGGCCGCGCGGCTACGGATGCTTTTCTGGCCGCGATCGCGCGCTACAAGCCGATTTGGCAGGGCGAAGTGGATCAACTGGATGAAGAGTTAGTCGCTTTGCGTCCGGCCAGCGAAAAGCAGCGCGCATTGTGCGCAACGCAGCCAAAGAAGTTCACCGTCGAGGATCAGGAGATGGGACGCGACGACAATGCTCGACGCGTATGTGTGCTGTCCAGGCAATGGGCGGCGCAGGTGAAGGCCTACAGTGCTTATGTCTCCACGATGCGAAACCTGTTAAGCCTGCGGCCGGAGAATTTCGATCCCTTCAAACTTAAGATCAGGGAAGTCATTCCTGAAGATTCCATGGGCCGGCGAAATTCAGTCTACGATTTGGAAAACTATATTGTTGGCCTGGGCCGTGACGGTTTGGTTTTGAAAACTGACGGCTCGCTTGATCTCGAGCGCAGCTTCACGCGAATCAATTACCTGACGCTGATCCACCGTCAGGAGTCGCGCAACAACGTTCAGCCGGGTATTGGAAATCGTCCGGTCGATTTCATCGCGACGCGAATTCCACGCGCCGCTATCGCTCCTGCGCTCAGTCCTGAATCACAGCCGGATGAAGACGTTGTTTGGCTCTACGGCGGCCCGGACCGTCAGGCCCTCGTCCTGGCACGAGGCGAAGCACAGGGCCGTCTGCAACTGCGTTATCTGCCGGTTGCCAATCTTATTCAGGATGAAGACGGCCGAGTGCATTTTGATCCGGCTCCCTGGCAGCAGGGCTTGCCCTTGCGTTTACTGGAAGACCCGCGGCTTGACGTGCCTCTTGCTGATCGCGTGAGTTGGCTCAACGACTGGCACACGGACGCTGTTTGGTTGCATGCGGTGCACAAGACGCAATACTCTAACGGGATAATCGGATTGCATGAACAATTCACTCTGTTCACAGCCCCGAGCACGGATCTAGAAGCAGCTGGGCTGACAAACGACGAGAAGCTGCTTCATCGTTTTCGCAGGCGGCAAAGGCAACTGGTCGAAACCGATATGCTGATTTTGGCTAATAATCATTGGAATTTTGACGTTCGCGGGTTCAATCCGGGCGGCAATCATGGTTCGTTCCTTCGCATTTCAACGCATTCAGTCCTGATGTTCGCCGGTGGTGAGGGCACCGGTATTCCGAAGGGCTTGGCTATCACTGAGCCGTACGATAGCTTGAGTCTGGTGCCCACGATTTTATCTTTGACCGGAAATCTTGAGAGCGACAATCAGCCGTCTGCGTCGCTGGCCAGTCGCGGCTTTAGAAAGTTTCCCGGCCGGGTAATTCCCGAAGTTACGGGTGCTCGCTCAAGCCTACCCGCGCAATGATAGGTTTTTGAATGGAACGTTTTTCCCTCGATGATCAGGCGCTGATGGAAACCACCGAGTCACAGTCGGTCGCCAAACCGTCAACCGCAAAACGCTCGATCGCCTGGCTGCAGGCCCTGGCGTTCGTGCTCGGCGCTGCCCTGCTCGTGTTCGTCATTCGCAAGGTTGGCGTCCAACCAATCTTTTCGGCGCTAAGCCGCGTCGGCTTTGGCTTTTTCTTCGTCGTCGCAATCAATGGGCTGCGCCATGTGCTGCGCACCATCGCGATGAGCGTGTCAGTCCCGCCTGAGCATCGCCGGTTTACTTTCCTGCAGGCGTTCGCGGCCCGACTGGGCGGCGAGTCGATGAGCTTCCTGACCTTTGCCGGCCCCTTGCTGGGCGAAGCCACCAAGGTGGCCCTTTTGCGAAAGCGAGTTCCTTTGGTTCATGGCGTGCCGGCCCTGGTCGTCGATAACCTGCTGTACAACCTTTCCGTAGTGCTGGTGATCTTCGGCGGCGCAGTCATGATGTTGTTCGCTTATCCGGTGCCGACGGTCGCTCGCGAAATGCTGATCCTGATTGCCTCGGTGGCTTTTCTCGGACTAATCGCGGCGGCCATGGCCACGCGACGGCGGGTTACGCTTTTGACCAACATCATTGACAGCCTTGGCCGGCGCGGTTTCAAACCAAAATTCCTGCGCACGCGAAGGCATCACATCTATCGTATTGAATTAACGGTCTACAGCTTTTACAAACGCCGGCGGGCCGCGTTCTTCGCCATGGTCGGACTCGACCTGGCCTCGCACGTGGCCAGCGTTCTGGAAGTTTTTGTGACGCTCAAGATGCTCGGCTTCCTGCCAACCGTGGGCGCCTCTTACATCATCGAATCGCTCACCAAGGTAATCAACTTCGCCTTTGGTTTTGTGCCGGCCACGATCGGAGTATACGAAGGCGGCACGGAGATCATTCTCAAGAGTTTGGGCTTTGCGGCGGCGGCCGGCGTCACGCTGGCGATCGTGCGCAAGGCCGCGATTATTTTCTGGACCGTAATCGGAGTTTTCATCGTCACCTGGCGCGCCGTGCCGAACGCCTGGCGGCGCGTTCTCGATCGCAGTCCGCGACTACAAAAACTTATGGACAGTCTAGTGCTTTCAAATCTCGCGCATCGTCCGGCGCGCACTGCCGTCAGTGTTGCCGGCATCGCTATCGGTGTTTTGCTGGTTGTCTTTACCGTTGGTCTGACCCACGGCCTTTTGCGTGAACGGGGTAAGCGTGAGGCAAACATCGGCGCTCAAATTATGGTACGCCCCGCAGGCATGATCGCGCTCGCCGGAAACCAACCGTTCGCCATGCCGGTGGCTCACGCGAATGAACTTTTGCGCGTCGAAGGTGTGCGCGCGGCTGTGCCCATCGGCCAGAACCTGGATAGGAGTGACTCGGGTTTTGGCTCGCGTTTGATCGAAGGAATTCCCTACGATCAATACGCTGCGTTGAATGGCCTTACGATCAAGGAAGGACGACGCCTGCAGAGCGGCGACGAAGTCATCGTCGATACGGCCTGGCAGCGCGAGCGTAACGTCGAGGTTGGCTCCACGATTGAAATCTATGAGCGGCCATTTCGAATTGTCGGAACGTACGAACCTCCCGGCGGCGGCCGGATGAAGATTCCTCTGGCTACTATGCAGGATCAAGTTGGGAGTCTGACTCGCTGTAACACTATTCTGATCGCTTGTGCTGACCCGGCGCAGCAGGAGCAGGTGGCCGCCCGAATCAAGACCCAGTTCCCCGACGATCAAATTGTTCTGACCCGAGAGCTGCCGGAACTTTACATGTCCAGCGTCCCGGCGTTGAATATCTTTCTCAAAGTCGTTGTCGGTGTGGCCACGACGATCAGTATGCTGGTGATTCTGCTCGCGATGTACACGACCGTGACTGAGCGCACGCGACAGATCGGCATTCTAAAATCGCTCGGCATGTCAAAGCGTTCGATCGCCTGGGTGATCGAGCAGGAAGCGATCCTCGTCTCAGTCCTGGGCGTCTTTATCGGAGTGCTGTTGACCCTGCTGATTAGATTCTTCGTGATGCGCTCGACAATGTTGGTAGTGGATGTCGAGCCAAAGTGGATCGCGATCTCGCTGGTCGTCGGTTTGATAGGCGGTTCCATCGGCGCGCTCTATCCCGCGCTGCGGGCCGCGCGTCAGGATGCGGTGGATGCGTTGAGTTATGAGTGAGACTGCCCTTCGGACACGGACCTCACAGTCATTGCACTTATCGCGAGCAGCGGGCTATCATGAATCCCATTGAGATGAGTTCTATAATTGACCAAATTAAGCCTGATACTGCGGAGACGATCGCCGCTGAAGCGCTGGCGCGGGGCCTTTCGGTGGACGAATATCTTAAGAGCCTGCTACCTCAATCGAATGGAATCGATTTAGGAGCCCTTGGCATCGATGAAAATCAGGCCGCTGATCTGCGCGCGCGCCTGAAGACCTTCGCTGAGGATTGGAATCGACCCGAGGCTGACATCTACGATGAAGACCCACCGCGGTGACGTCGTTCTCGTCCTCTTCCCAGACTCTAACTTGCGTACGGCCAAACGTCGTCCGGCGCTTGTTCTTCAGCGGGACAATCTGGGCTCCGGACTTTCCCAAACAATCGTCGCAATGATTTCCAGCAACCTCGCACGTCGCGGACATCCCAGCCGTCTATTCATCCGCGTCGATTCAGTCGAAGGTAAGGCCGCCGGGTTACGACTGGATTCTGTTTTGATGACTGACAATCTGGCGACGGTACTGGAGACTGAAATCAATTCTGTCCTCGGTCGCATGGCTGGGATGGCCGCTGTCGATGCCGCGCTTAAGCACACAATTGGATTAGACTAACCCCCGGATGCCGTCGCCACGACATAGATTCGCTACCGCCGTCACCTGTATTGACGGGCGCGTCCAGCAACCCATAGTTGATTGGGTGAAGCTGAACACGAACGTCCACTATGTGGATCTGATCACGGAACCGGGACCTGACCTAATGCTCAGCGACGGACCAACCCTCGTGATTGAGGAAATCGTCCGCAAGGTTTCGTTTTCAATTCAACATCACGCGTCCAACGTGGTTGCGGTGACTGGACATCACGACTGTGCGGCGAATCATGCGTCCAGGGAAGAACACATCGAACACATTCTCGATGGTGTGCGAGTCGTCTTGTCTTATCAGCCGAATGTGCGGGTGCTGGGGCTTTGGTTGAACGAGTGGGAATCAGTAGAGCTGGTTTGGGACACGCAGCAACAAACGCGGGCAAGCGGATTATTGTGAGGTTGGCGTCTTGATTTGGTTTGGTGTTTTCTTTCGACTAGGCGACCGAACCGGGCTTCGTTAGCTAGCCTCTAGGAGAAGCGCAGGACTTAGAGGTTTTCAATAATCGCGTCAAAGACGCAATCAGCCCCTCCTACGAGTACCTTGAGCAGTACAATCGTGACTATTCAGAATAAACCGCCTCTCGGGTTAGCTCGCCGATTGGTTCTCCTACTGGGGTGAGTGGTCTATTTAGTTCTTCCTTTCGCTGTTCCATCTGCTTAATCTCCTCAACCAACTCCTTATCTTGTCTTGCTAGAACCAGTAACATTCTGGGGACATGAGAAATGCTGAATTGTCCCCGTACCATATCCCCTATACCGCGTTGGGCTAGGTCCTTGCGGAACGTTCCAATCGATTGCACGTAAAAACCTGTAGCCTTCAAAAGTTGGCGTTTCCCAACCGCTGTCGGAACCCACTGGAGTCGTTCTACGAATTGCGCTAGATACTCTTGAACCTGGTTTCTCTCGGCTAACTGTTTTTCTCGCTTGTTGATTTGGCTTTCTTCTCTGTCTCGTGCGTCGACTTCTGTCTTTTGAAGAAGAACTGCGTGTGTCCCTTGGTCCGTGAATACGTACTCCTGCGAACACCGTGCACACCGAATTGCTAATTGAAAATTCCCGCTAGTAGGGTCGGCATATGGATGGTCAGGAGTGCACCAATCAACTTCGAGCTGTCCCTGCCCACAAGGGCACGGCTTGCGGATATGCTCAGTCCTATCGAGTCCCATGCCTCTATCGTAGCTGATTCAATCAAGAAATTCGAGCGCCTCTACTAACATCTACTTAGAACTGGCAGAGTCCACAGTTTTAGGTGAAATCCCAACTAGGGGAAACTATTCAAAGCCAACAGAAAGTTCCACGTTGTTCTCCAATCAACTAGTCAATGAAGACCAGCAATAAAACTGAAGGTATCCCTAGGTCTTAAACCTAAAAAGTGGTGCACCTGGCACGACTCGAACGCACGACCCCCTGATTCGTAGTCAGGTACTCCTATCCATTTGAAGAACGATCCCTAGCTCAGCTGTACGACAAACTTCAGTTCGTCGATGCTTCAGGGACAAGCTAAAGCTTGTCCTACAACATCACGAATCGGTCGGAGCCGGCAGCGCTTTCAGCCGCACGAGTTTGATCCCTTTCGCCAGCCGCAGCAGTTGCAGCACGCGAATTCCCCACCAGTTGAAATCAACTTCGTACCAGGCCAGCCCGTGACGGGCTGAGGTTGGGTGCGCGTGATGATTGTTGTGCCAGCCTTCGCCCCAGGTCAGCAAAGCCACCCACCAACTGTTGCGCGAATTATCCTTGGTCTCAAAACGGCGTCGGCCCCACAGGTGCGTCGCGGAATTAACCAGCCAGGTCGCATGCAGGCCAACAGTCACTCGCAGGAAAATTCCCCAGAGCATTAAGGGCCAACCTCCGGCCATCACCAGAACGATGGCCAGAATAATCATCGGCACAAAGTAGATACGGTTTAGCGTGGCGATGAACCGATCGTGGGTCAGGTCAGGCGCGTAACGCTCCAACACTTCGCGGCTGTGTTGTTGGGCCGTGCCGGACAGAATCCAACCCATGTGCGACCACCAACGGCCATCGTGCGGTGTGTGCGGATCGCCGCCGGGTTCGTCACTGTGCGCATGATGAATACGATGCGTGGCCACCCAGTTGATCGGTCCGCCTTCAAAGGAAAGCGTGGCGCAGATTATCAGAAAATATTCCACCGGCTTGGGGACTTTGTAACTGCGGTGAGTCAGCAGTCGATGATAAGTCATGCCGACGCCGAGACTCTGGGCCACCCAGGCCAGCACGGCGCTGATAATCAGCGCGCGCCAACTAAAATAAAAAAGCGCCGCAACGGCGCCGAGGTGAAAAACGATCATCCAAATAGTCGTGGGCCAGCGGACTCCCTGGTGGCCGGCCTTAATCTCTTTATTCATCAACGGTCTTTCTTTCTTCGAAACCAAACGCGCCTGATGTGTTTGCTTCCTTCTACCGGCTGCCTTATTGCCGGTTCGTGTGGTTTCGTGGATCGATCTTATCTCTGCCGGAAAATGATCCACGAAATCACACGAAATAACTAGCGATCAACCAAGTAAGTTCAAGCAGATGCTTGCGAATGAATCAACCTGCGCACTCGATCGGAAAATAACACATCAATTTTCTGCGGCTCGATGACCGCGGTAACTTCACCCGGGCCGTAGGTTGGATGGGTCAAGTGTTGTCCGGTGCGATAGGTCCGAGTGCGATCGTATGGGGCGCTGGCTTTCGCGCTGGCACTGGCGGACTTTGATCCGGCAGCCGGTTTGAACGAACTGCGCGCGCCACATTTTGGACAGCTTACTCGAGAGATCTGCCCGCGCTTGGTAATAGTGGCGACGATGTGACCACGATCCTCCTGGCACTTGGCGCAAAACTTATCGACACGATCGCCAACAGCGTAGGTCGGCTTTTCCGCCTTTGGCTCTTTTACGGGCATGAGAAACAGACGCGGTGTGCCGGAGTATCAAGGCACGTCGCGCTCCTCCTTAAAATAGACTTGATTGAAGTTGGTTGGAGTGCAGCAACACCTGCTGCACTCCCGAAGATGGACAGTCTGTGATTACCAGCGCGGAGCGCGATCGTTGCGACCGCCGCCGCCACCGCCGCCACCGTAGCCGCCTCCGCGTCCGCCGCCACCGCCGCCGCCGCCGCGGTTTCCACCACCGCCATAGCCGCCGCGTCCACCACCACCGCCGCCGCCGCCGCGTCCGCCGCGGTCTTCTCGGGGTCGAGCTTCGTTGACATTCAGGTTACGGCCGTTGAATTCCTTGCCGTTGAATTGCTGGATGGCTGCTTCGCCTTCTTCCTTAGTTGCCATTTCTACAAAACCAAACCCGCGCGAGCGACCTGTCTCGCGATCTTCGACCACGCTGGCTGATTCCACTGTGCCGGCCTGGGCGAAAAGTTGCTGCAGATCTTCGCTGGAAGTCTGGAACGACAAATTGCCGACGTAAAGTTTCATTGACATGAAGTTGAACTCTCCTTTAAAGCTGGGCTAAGGAAGCTTCGAATCGAAGGTGGCTTCGTAGTAACGGCTGCAGCGAAGGCTTGCGTTTCGGATGCTCATCAAAATGAGCGGCTTCTCTTCTCCGGTTGAAAAACAGCCTGCTCTCGAACTATCCGTAACGCCGCCGCCAATCCGTAGGCGCGGGGCGCATCACCGTTGATGCGCGAGAGAAGGAACGACTAAGGCAGTACTATGCCCTATTTTGGGGCAAAGTGGCAAGGACTAACTCAGCTCTCGGGGGTACTCTCCGGGCTGGTTTTTCCTTCATTTTGGACTTGTGATTATTCGATTTGCTTGAGTAAAATAAGCCTCCCCCAAAAGTTCGAAGCTGATCCCTTTTAAAGCTCGCAACGAAAGGTAGATTGCTATGTTGGAACAGATCACGGCCAGATTACCCAAAGGACTGCCGTCGGGCCCACTGGTGTTCACTAATGAACTACCCTTCAGGGCTTTCCTCGAACGGCTGCCGGCCGGCGCCTACACCTGCGATCCCGATGGGCTGATTACCTATTTCAATCAACACGCGGTGCAGCTCTGGGGCCGGTCTCCGAAGCTGAATGATCCCATCGACCGTTTCTGTGGATCATTCAAGCTGTACGCCATTGATGGGTCTCCGATAATGCACGATGAATGTTGGATGGCCCTGGCGCTGAAAAATCTCCGCGAGTATAACGGCCACGAGATCATGATTGAGCGGCCCGACGGTCACCGGCTGACGGCGCTGGCCCATGCCAATCCTATCCATAACGACAAGGGCCGCCTTATCGGGGCGGTCAATGTGCTGGTGGACATCAGTGACCGCAAGCGAGCGGAAGAATCCCTAAAAGAAGCCGACCGGGCCAAGAACGAGTTCCTGGCGACGCTAGCTCACGAACTGCGAAATCCACTGGCGCCAATTCGCGCGGCCGTGAAGATTCTGCAGCTTAAGTCAGAGCCGGCGCCGGAATCACGGTCGGCACTCGATGTCATCGAACGGCAAACGAAGCAGATGACTCGATTGATCGACGACTTGTTGGACATCGCGCGGATCACCAGCAACAAGCTGGAATTGCGCCGTGCGCCGATCGAGTTGAGCCAGGCGGTCGCCGCCGCCGTGGAAACCAGCCGGCCGCTGATCGAACAGCGCGGACATAAACTAATCGTGAAAGCGCCGGCTACGCCAATCCATATCGATGGCGATCTGGTGCGGCTGGCCCAGGTCGTTTCGAACCTGCTCAACAATGCCGCCAAGTATACGGAACGCGGCGGACGCATTTGGCTTGAATCGGGACGTAATAGAGGCGAGGCGGTGATCAAGATCCGCGACACGGGCGTGGGCATTTCCGCGGAAGCGCTACCGCGGATTTTTGAGATGTTCACGCAGGCAGGTCGGGCGAATGAATCTCGAAGCGGGCTAGGGATAGGTCTGACACTGGTTAAGCGGCTGGTGGAAATGCACGACGGCACAATCACTGCCCACAGTGACGGGCCAGGCAAAGGCAGTGAATTTATTATGCGGGTCCCGTTAGCGCCGACGACCGCGCCGCCGCCAAATCGTCCGGCAAAGGCAAAACTGAAATCCCGGAATGCACGGAGAAAACCGATTAGGATACTCGTCGTAGACGACAATCAAGACTCAGCCGACAGCTTGGGAATGTTGATGAAACTGCTGGGCAACGACGTGCGCATCGTCAACGATGGCTTGGCGGCCGTGGCGGTGGCGAATGAATTTGAGCCGCAGGTCGTGTTGTTGGATATTGGACTGCCGACGCTTAACGGTTATGAGGCGGCAAGAAAATTTCGCAAACGGCCCTGGGGCGCCAAGGCGGTACTGGTCGCAGTGACCGGTTGGGGCGAGGCCGTCGACCGTCAGAAGTCAAAGAAGGCTGGATTCGATCATCACCTGGTGAAGCCGGTCGAGCCCGATGTGTTGACTACTCTGCTGGCCTCTCTGTGAATTAGTTTTGGACTTCCCTTTTTTGGGCGGATCGTTTGAAGACAGTTCCTTGCGGCTTTGAGGTCAGTACCGGGAGCGGTAGCGACCGGGTCGTTGTGTAACGCGCCTTGAAAACGCCAGGGAGAGCCGGTCGCTCCCGATCTGACTCAATGGTGTCTCGGCACTGTTCGCTCAAACTCACGGCCACTACTGTCCAGGAGTTTGACTCGGCATCGATGGTTCGACATGATGTCACAAATACCGTTAGATCACCGAAATTGTTAGTGAGGAGCAGGAACCGTAATGGCTTATACACATACCGAACTAAAACATAAGACTCTGGCCGAGTTGCGCGACATCGCCAAAGACATCGAGCACGAAGCCGTGCAAGGCTACACCCAGCTAAACAAGGAACATTTGATCGTTGCCATCTGCAAAGCCCTGGGCATCGAGCTGCACGCACATCACGAAGTCATAGGCATCGATAAGGCTTCGATCAAATCGCGCATCAAGGAACTCAAGGACCGCCGCACCAGCGCCATCACCGCGCACGATCACAAGCAGCTGAAAGCCGTGCGCCGTCGCATCCATCGTTTGAAGCGACAGATTCACAAAGCGACTGTCTAGCAACGGGGGTCGCCGCGGAACGCGGACATCCTGTCCGCCTGAGCGCGTAGCGCGAACCATCCAACCGAATCCCTACAGCAAAGTTTGAGCGGGCTCTGCCCGCTGGCGGACAGGATGTCCGCGCTCCGTTTAGTGCGCTTCAAAGTTGACTTTCACTCTGAACTGGCATAGAAAACCTCGCACAAAGTAATCTTCTAACAAACGTTTTCTAATTCAGGAGAGGTAGCTCATGAAAAAGGCTATCAGCATTAACGTCAACGGTGTCGATCATCAGGACGAGGTCGAGCCGCGCTTGCTGCTCGTACATTACCTGCGCGATTTGCTGGGACTGACGGGCACGCACGTCGGCTGTGAAACTTCGATCTGCGGCGCTTGCACCATCATCGCGGACGGGCAGGCCGTTAAGTCCTGCACGATGTTTGCCGTCCAGGCCGACGGTACAAACATCACGACCATCGAAGGGCTGGCGAGCAACGGCAACCTGCATCCGGTGCAGGAAGGGTTCTGGGAGAAGCACGGCTTGCAATGCGGCTACTGCACGCCGGGAATGATTATCGCGGCGACGCAACTGATCGATCGAAATCCCAATCCGTCACGCGAAGAAATTCGGCACGGGTTGGAAGGAAACCTGTGCCGCTGCACTGGCTATCAACACATTGTCGAAGCAGTGGAGTACGCAGCGAAGAAGACGAGGGCATGAAGTTCAGAGTTCAGCCTTTAGGCTGCAAGAAAAGCCACGCTAAAGCGTGAACTCTAAACGGAGGCAACGATGAGCAAATACGTCGGACAAAGAATTAAGCGCACCGAAGACCCGCGACTGATCAAAGGCCTCGCACATTACGTGGACGACATACGACTGCCCGACACGCTGCACGTCGCGTTCGTGCGCTCGATCTACGCGCACGCAAACATCACCGGCATCGATGTGACCGAAGCGGTGAAGGCCCCGGGCGTCGTCGCCGTCTATACCGGCAAAGACATCGCCACTAAGGTTGGCCCAGTGCCGTGCGCCGCAGCGCTTCCCGATTTAAAGGTGCCGGACTATCGCGTGCTGGCGCAGGGCAAGGCGCTGTTTGTCGGCCACCCGATCGCCGCCGTCGTGGCCACGGATAAATATCTCGCTCGTGACGCGGTCGATCTGATCTCAGTTGATTATGAAGAGCTACCTGCGGTAGTCGACGTCGAGACGTCCGCGAAAGGCGGCCAGGTAATCCATGAGCAGTTCGGCAACAACATCGCCTACACCCTCACCTCGGGCGAAGGCGATATCGAGGCGGCAATGAAGTCCGCCGATCACGTCATCAAGCAACGCATGGTTCACCAGCGACTGGCGCCGATCGCGATGGAAGGTCGCGGTGTGCTGGCGCGTTATTTTCCCGGCGAAGAAGAATTAACCCTTTGGTCGTCGACGCAGATCCCACACCTCATGCGCACGCAGGTCGCGCTGATGATTGGACTGGGAGAACACAAGCTGCGCGTGATCACGCCCGAGGTTGGCGGCGGCTTCGGTTCGAAGCTGAATGTTTATGCGGAAGAAGCTTTGCTGAGTTGGATCTCGATCCAACTGGGCAAACCCGTGAAGTGGATCGAGTCCCGCCGTGAAAATATGCAGGCGACAATTCACGGCCGTGCCCAGACAGGCACGATCGAAGTCGGTTGCAAAAACGATGGTACGCTGACAGGTCTTCGCTACAACGTGTTTGCCGATCTTGGCGCCTATCATCAACTGCTCACCCCGGCCATTCCGACGTTGACCGGCCTGATGCTTTCAGGCTCTTACCGGATTCCGGCAATTCAGATGAACGTCACGGGCGTCTTCACCAACAAGATGTCCACCGACGCTTATCGCGGCGCAGGCCGGCCGGAAGCGACTTACGTCGTCGAACGGGCTATGGACATCGTCGCCGCTGAATTGAAAATGGATCCGGTTGAAGTGAGAAGAAAAAACTTTCCTTCCAAAGATGAGTTTCCTTTTCACACCGCGACCGGGCTTGATTACGACAGCGGCGATTATGAAACCGCACTCAACAAGGCCCTGGATCTTTCCGGCTATGCCAAGCTGCGCGAAGAGCAAACGAACGCGCGCGCTGAAGGCAAGATAATCGGGATCGGCATGTCCAGTTATGTCGAGATTTGCGCGCTGGGTCCCTCGCAGGCGATGCCCGCCGGCGGTTGGGAGAGCGCCACCGTGCGTATAGAGCCGACCGGCAAGGTAACGGTGATGACCGGCGCGTCGCCGCATGGACAGGGTCAGGAAACTTCGTTCGCGCAAATTGCGGCGGATGAACTGGGAGTTGATCTCCATGACGTCACGGTCATTCACGGCGACACAGCGATCGTGCAATACGGCATCGGCACCTTCGGCAGCCGCGCCACTGCGGTCGGCGGGACCGCGGTGCTGATCGCCATCCAAAAGTTAAAAGAGAAAGCTGCCAAAATCGCCGCTCATATTTTGCAGGGCGAGGCATCAAGTTTGGCGTTTGAGAGTGGAAGATATTCGTTGCCGGCCGGTGCGCCGGCTTCGGACACTGGGACTTCCGAGCCCGATGTGCCCGTAGGTGAAGCACCCGCCGGGGCTCTACCTGAACCAGATACGGAAGGCAGAAAGACACTGACAATTCAGGAAATTGCTCTGATCGCCCACATCGCCAAAGAACTTCCGCCTGACACCGAGCCCGGCCTGTCCGCGACCTACTTTTTCGAGCCAAAGAATTTCACCTTTCCATTCGGCACGCACATTTGCATGGTCGAGATCGACAAAGAAACCGGCGAGACGAAGTTTCTGCGCTACGTCGCCGTTGATGATTGCGGCAAAGTGATTAATCCCCTGCTGGTCGACGGACAACTCCATGGCGGCATTGTGCAATCCATCGGCCAGGCGTTGTATGAAGAAGTCGTGTACGACGAACAAGGGCAATTGGTCACCGGCGAGCTGATGGACTATGCGATACCAAGGGCATCACAGCTGCCATGGTTTGAACTCGATCGAACCGAAACGCCTTCGCCGGTCAACCCTCTGGGGGTTAAGGGCGTAGGCGAAGCCGGAACCATCGGCGCCACGCCGGCGATCGTCAATGCGATCGTCGATGCGCTGTCTCCGTACGGAGTGAAGCACCTGGATATGCCGGTGCGACCGGAGAACGTTTGGAGACTGATTAACGGTTGACTGTAGGGGCAGGGCTTGTCCCTGCCCGCACAAGAGGCATGAAGGACTCCTTCGACAAGATCTATACCCGTAGAGACAGCGTTAGGTTCAAAGGGTTCGATTACTCTTGGCCGCGGGTCTATTTTGTAACGATTGTCGCTGAAGACAGGCAGGCCAGGTTCATTGATGAGCGCGTCGCAATCGCAACCATCGCGTCCTTACGAAAGCTAAGAAATGATTTTCGCTTCAACGTATATATTTATTGTCTTATGCCCGACCATTTCCACGGGTTAATCGGACCCGGCGAGTCGGGCCGAACGCTTGGAGCTGTATACGGCGCGTTTAAGAGTCTCTCAACTCGGAAGTACTGGAGTTGGTATGATGGCAAACTCTGGCAGCGACAGTTTTTCGATCACATTATTCGCAATCATCAGGACTTTGAAGAAACGCTGGAATACATCCGAATGAATCCTGTACGCCGAGGTTTGGTGAAGAATCCAGAGGATTGGCCGTACACGGAGCGACTTGATTACTTGCGATAGCGGGCAGGGACAAGCCCTGCCCCTACAAGTTCGGAGACAAACCATGATCTCAACACAATTTGATTACGTTCGCGCACAGACACTCGACGAAGCGCTCACGCTGCTTTCGCAAAACGAAGACGCCAAGATTCTCGCCGGCGGGCACAGCCTGATCCCGGCGATGAAGTTGCGCCTGGCAATGCCCTCGCTGCTCATCGACATTGGCCGCATCAAGGATCTCTCATACGTTCGCGAGGAGGGTGATCAAGTACTCATCGGCGCCATGACTTCCCACTATCAAATTGAATCGTCTGAGTTGCTCAAGCAAATCTGTCCGCTGCTGCCGGAATGCGCCGGACACATCGGCGACGTTCAGGTAAGAAACAAAGGCACGATTGGCGGCAGCCTGGCTCATTCTGATCCGGCCGGCGACTGGCCGGCGGCGGTGATTGCTCTGAACGCCGAACTCGTGGTGGCCGGCAAGAGCGGCGATCGGACAATTAGTGTAGATGATTTTTTCATGGACCTGATGACGACCGCGCTCGAGCCGGGCGAGATCCTGCGCGAGATTCGCATAAACAAATCAACCCGTCGTACCGGACAAGCCTATGTCAAGATGCATCATCCGGCCTCGGGCTTTGCGGTAGTTGGCGTGGCCGCCAATCTCACGCTCAATGAAAAGGGCGCATGTCAGACGGCGAGCATCGGCATCACCGGGGTATCGGCCAAAGCCTACCGTGCCACTGCCGTTGAGTCGGCCCTCGCCGGCAGCGTGTTTAGCGAACAATCGACAGCGAACGCAGCCTCGCATGCCGCCGATGGTGTTGACATAAATGGTGACTTGTTCGCTTCAGAGGTTTACCGGCGACATCTGGCTCAAGTCTTTACACGACGCGCCATAACTTTGGCGTCATCACGCGTTGGATAACCGTTTAGAGGCGGGCTACTGCCCGCTCATCTCGTTCGCATCCTGATTGAACGTTTAGACGGCGGACTTGTCCGCCATGAGTTTGATCAGCCGGACAAGTCCGGCTTCTAAACTAAGGCAAGGGTTGCAGGCGGGCAGCAGCCCGCTTCTAAACTGGTTTATGAAGATCGAAGGCACTCAGAAATTACACGCGCCGCGGGAACGCGTTTATTCTGCCTTGACCGATCCGGCAATTCTGCAACGTTGCATTCCGGGCTGCGAGTCTCTGGAAAAAACTGCTGAGAATACTTACGCTGCGACTCTGAAGGCTGGCGTCGGGTCCATCAAAGGGAGCTTCAAAGGCGAAGTGCGCCTTGAAGACATGCGCCCACCTGACCATTACCGCATTGTGGTCGAAGGCAAGGGCGGGGTTGGATTCGCGAAGGGCTCGGCCGATTTCGATTTGGAAGGGACCGGCGGCGCCACCCTAATCACATACGCAGGCGAGTTACAAATTGGCGGCACGATTGCCGCAGTGGGCCAGCGAATGATCGAGGCGGCGGCAAAGATGATGGCCTCAAGGTTCTTCGCCGCCCTCGAAGCAGAAGTTAGTGTAGACTTGGATACGAACGCCCCCTGAACCGGTCCCCCCACAACAACTCCAAGCCCCTGTGCAATGCCGGGATTAATCCAAATGCCCACACTCCGCGTGCAGCTGATCGAACTGTTCATCCTGGCTATTCCGATAGCTTGCGTCAGCTGGACCGTGACGCACGAAGAAGTCTTTCGCGAACCGCGTGATTACTGCGTCCAGCGCAGCGAAAGCTGCCGGCGCTGGTACGAACGAAAATTCTTTTATCTGTTCACTTGCGAATACTGTTTCAGCCACTACGTGACCGCGGTCTTCCTTCTAATCACACGCTTCAAGCTGTTGTTCGATGACTGGCGAGGTTATTTGCTGGCGTTGTTCGCTCTGGTGTGGATCGCAAACCAGTACATTAGTATCTACAACCGTCTGCGGCTGGACATTAAGAGCGAAAAATTGGAAGGCGAGATCAAAGAAGAGTTGATCACTTCATCCAGGAAGAAAGAGAAGTAATCCAGCTTTGCAAGAAGAGAACACGATGATCCAATGGTCGGGTTTCGACAGAAAGCTTAGGTTTCTTTCTTGGGCAGATCCTACGGTGCTTTCGCCATCTGTTTTTTCTCGATGACCGAGGCCCCAATGGCTACAATCGTCGCGAGCTTGAGCGGTTTGCTTTCCAGAGTCTGTGTCAGCGCGAGCGTGCGGTTGAAGTCTATGCCGGCCAGAACTGCCAACGTCATTGCCAGGTCGAAGCCCTCAACAGTCTTAACCTCAACACTGGAACCGCGTCCGCCTCGTGTCTCCAGGTTGCGCACGAGGCGGGATTGATCGGAGTCGTACGCAGGCACTTTGTTGGCTGTTCTGAGCGCCTCGGCGGCAATGTCGAAGCTGCGGTCCGAATCGAAGCCGGCGTAAAGATAAGCGATCCCTAGAAGCGCGCGAAGCCTGGCGTCATTTTTGGGCGCAGCCTCGGCTCGCTGCGCAGCTTCGTCAAGGAAAGTGTTCGCGCGATCTTTGTCTTTGCGGACGGCACGAACCAATTCAAGAAACAGATAAGTTTGTTGGTCGATTGTATCAACCTGCCGAGCCAATTGATGGGCCTCATCAAAGTGCTTTATTTTGAGCGCGCGAACCGCGGCATTAAAGTTCAAGGTCGAGTACACGAACCGACGGTAATCCAAATCGTAAACCTGGTCAGCGATTTTCAGCGCCCAGGGCCGATCACCCAGCTTATCCGCCGCAAACGCTGCCTCGCGATAAAGATCATCGCGCAATTCAAGGTTCGGTGTTCTGTCCGCCCGATCCAGCAACTGTTGAATTCGTTCGCTCGCGTCCGTCGTCGGCTCGGTGTTCTGGGCCTTGGTCACTTCGTCAAGTGCCTGATCAACATCACGCGACTTATTACCGACTGAAATCGACAGCCTGTTGGTGACCGCATGCCATTGAGGCAAGAGCGCAGGTTGGAATTGGGCGACTTTCGGCTCGAGCAGGCGCGCGGCGAAGAAAGCGCATCCCTGGCGAGTTGAACCCTCGGGTAACTGTGAGGCGTCCGATTCGGCGGCACTGGCGATAACCGCAAACGACACCTCAATGAACCGGTGCGCGAGTTCCTGATTGATGGTGAAGTCCTTCGGAACTTCAAACCTGTACGAACTAACGCTATCACCACCCGCTATCCAAACCTGGTTGTCACCAAACGGGTAAGCCGAGAGCAGGAGCAATTGGCCCGGCACTGGAGCGTTGTCCTGACTCAACCGCTCGAGTGCCATGCGGTACATTTGATCCGCGGCCCCTCGGTTATGCGCTGCCAGTTGCGTGAAAAAGTACCCCGCGGCTTGGGGAATTCCGGTAACAAACGCACGTTGGGCTAACCCAAATGCTGCCTTCTCATCAGTGTCAAGCAGCAACGCCGCGATTCTTAGCAAGTCGTTGGCTGCAGCATCCACTTTGCCAAAAGCTGAATCGAAGGGGCCGGTCGGTAGCCCACGTCGCTCTTCCAGTTCCCGCTGCTTCTCTTCGACATACTTTTCCATGAACTGACGAGCGAGAGTGGCATCGCGGCGTGAGACCAAACCGATGATCTCCAAACGGAAGTCGGGACGGCTAATTGAGAGATCGCGCGTTACTTGCACACGATCACTGTCCCTGGTTTCGCGATAGTGGTTGAGCGCACACTCAAAAGCCCGCTGGAAGATTTTGCGCGCGTATTCCCGGTCAATCTCCCAGAGAGCATTAGCAGCCGCACCCTGAATTCGCACGGCGCTGCGATGATCGTCGAGTCTCGTGGCATCTTCGGCAGCTTGGCGAATCATGCTTTCGGCCGCTTCGCGGATAAGGTTCAGATTTTTCTCTGCTGCTGAAGGTACGGCTTCTGTCGACGCCTTATTTAGAGTCCTGGCTGGGCCCGGCGTTTCCCGATCGCCGGATCGAGGTTGTTGGGCGTCGCTATTGCTGGTGAATACCAGCGAGCAACAAATCAGAATCAGGCAGCGAAGAGTTTTCATTCGATACTGACCTTCTCAAATTAATGTCGTTCACGGAGACTCAGTCAAAAGATCCTGAGCATGAAACTATTGGCTTGAGACAACTTCAATCTCGATCGCCTTCAATCCCAGGTTTTTCAACTCTGAGACCGCGATCTTCTGTCCCTCAGCGAGCAGAAAGTCGATTAGTGATTTCTCTCTGAGGCTCTTAAGTTGTTCGGTAGGGGATAATTTCTGATCGGGCTTGCCATACAAGACCGAGATTTTGACCCGTATCGAATCACCCTCCATTTGAGGGACGACCTTGATATAGGAAGGACTCTCTTCCGGCGCTTTCGCCTGTCTGTCGGGCAGCGCGGGAATCACCGCAAACATCGGCTCGCCCTCCTCCTTTACCGGAACCAGAAAGTCCGGTCTGTCGGAATCAGGCACGCTAATCTTGATCCGAAATCGGTTGTTTGGGAAACCGTGCGCGGTACCCGGAGAGGCAACGGGAAGAACAGCCAATGCCACGACGGCAAGCAGGACTTTTCTCAATAGCAGCATCGTGTGACCTTTCGATTCTCCAGCGCGTGGGCAAGAGGAGTAGTCACTTTCGGAAGTACTCGTGTCGCCCACCGAGAGGTGCCAATCCTCACGTCGTTATTCTTACCTCGACGTGAGGACAGCCTCACCAATTGCAACAGAATCCACAATCACCGCAAGTCAAACAGCCCTTACGGGGGCAGCACATGGTGGGACCGCAGCAACAGCAAGTTGGTGGGCAGTCATCGGGTGAAAGCGTCACCTTCATCACCTTCAGGCTGAAAGGGGCCACTCCGAATTTCCCGAGAGCCGAGACCTGAATACTATGTCCAGCCCCGAGGGTATAAGAGGCGACAAGCTCGGTCTTGAGCGCCTTCACGCCCTCGCATGAACGCTCCGCGGGCAAGGGATCCAGCACGGCCAGGACGTCAAGCTTGACGGAGTTCCCTTCCAACCAGGGGGACACTTTGACCGCCGACACTTTCGCCCCCACTAAGGGGAGGATGCCTGATTTCTTCTGGGCGATGACTGGAAGCTTAAACGGCTTCAAGCCAGTCATGGAAACCTCAAGGACTAAAACATCCTTACTCTCATCCTTGTTACCCGCACTGCTAGTCGCCGGAAAAGTCGAGACGAGAATAAGCGCCATCCCGAATAGATTAAGGAAAACTCTTGTGAGCTGTTTCATCATGGAATTCTCCTGTTTTACTAAGGGAGCGGAGATACCGCACCGGGTCAAGCGATAAGTTGATTATCGCCACTTGGGCGCGAGCAGATTTGAAATGTGCAGAGGGTAGTTGCATAAACGCGACCTTCTGGTTCTGGGACCAACCCTAACGCGCCCGACGCAACGGATTACCGTAAGTCCGCCATCTTGTACACCCACGTTGAAATCCTGTCAACTAAAAAATTGGGGGCTCAACAAGTTGAAGTGAACCCTTTTACCGCCGAATGCAAGGAATCCATCTGCACCCACTGTTAACGAGTTAAGGACCAAAGCACATCCGGTCGCTAGTATTGATAACGGCAACTTGAGTGAGCTCTCGGCAGCTACTTTCGTTCCCAGTAAGGCGGCAAGGAATTACGCGAAAGAATTTAGTAGTCCTTTAGCAGGCTCTTTCGCTTCTCTGCTTTCTGGGCTTCCGTCAGTTTGAAATTGTAGCCATAGATCGCGCTCTCCCAGTTGCCGTACATCGGATTAGGCAACACGATGAAGCGTTTGCCGAATTCAGCTTTGTACCGATCCGCGGCGGCAACTCTGGTGTCGACCGTCTTACTATTTTCAAAGACCTCGGCAAAGTCGTTGAGGTCGTCGCCCATCAGCAAAACGATTCGATACCTTGCGCCGACATCTCGCCGGCGTGCCTCTTTACTGGAATTCTTAGGATCAGTTTGCACCAGCAAGGTTTGGTCGTTGACATTCGGGAAGCCGAGCTTCTTCAGGTTCGCGGCCGTGCCTGCCTTCTGGGCCTCGTCGCGGTTCGTGATATAGAAGACCCGCACGCCATGCGCTGACGCGTAACGCAGGAACTCAACCGCGCCCGGAACGGCTTCGGCCTCCACCCGATTGATCCAATCGGTCCAATCCTTCTGGTTATAGTTCACGCGTTTTTTGAGCAGCATGCCCTCGAACCGGCTGTTATCCAGAATCGTCTCGTCACAATCAACGATGACCGCGCGCGGCTTTCGGTCGCGGCGATTCATTTTTAGATCGCGGTCCAAAAGCATCCGTGCGAGGGTGAACGCCTGGTAAGAGAGTGCACGTCGTTCGCCGGACAACTGTTGCCAAAGGACTGCGCCTTCAATGTAGGTGTTGTCGGCGGGCGGTTGAGACGATTGAGCGATCGCGCTCAACGAACAAGTCACAGCTAAGAACGAAGCGCCGAGCCACCGTCTCAGCACGATCTGACAAATGTTGTGTTCCATTTGGATTGTCCCGCAAATGATTGTCAAGAAGGTGGACCTTCGAGAAGGCATTCCGTAATGTTGCTAGACTTTTTTATCAGAGGGAAAACGGATATCAAGCGATCGGCAAATGCTTCTTACGGTTCCGGTGGGAATGTCTCGATGTCGCGGAACTGCGGCGGATTTTCTGGTTAGCCGGTTGATGTAAAGGGTGTGTTGTTTCCCTTCGCGCACGAATTCACAGCCGAACTCTTCCAGATGCCGAACCAGATCGATTCTCTTCATTTGGCACGAAAAGCAATTTCTTCGCTGGATATTTTTTCCCGGGTGACTTCTTCAGCCAGCAAGCGGTTTCCTTCCAGCACCATTTCAACTGCTTCGTCCAAATTCTGACGAGCCTCCTCGACGGTTGCACCGAGTGAGATTGCTCCGGGTAGCTCGGCGACTGATGCCTGGATTAGGCCATCAGCCTTTTCGTAAATAATGTGCATCGTGATTTCCATTTGTAATCTCCGGGCCGCATCATACCATAGGGAATTCGTGTGTAATGAAGTCAGTACCGCAAGCGGTAGCGGAGCGCGGACATCCTGTCCGCCTGAGCGCGTAGCGCGAAAAATCTTCCAAAGGAATTCTCTGCGTGAGTCTGAGCGTGCTCGCCCGCTGGCGGACAGGATGTCCGCGCTCCGATACCGTTCCCGGTACTGACCTCGCCATCGTGCTTACTACCTCCTTAACCTAGCGCGGGCCCTGGCGATAAACGCTTCCACATCCGCAATGCTGCGCGGCAGCGCCGCTGTCATCCACCTGACGCCGCCAGGGGTAATCACCATGTCGTCTTCGATACGAACGCCGATGCCTTTGTATTTCTCAAACGCCGGCCTGATGGCGGCAATCAGTTTTGCGTTCTCAGCGGTCTTCGGCAGATTGTCGAGCGCATCCAGGCGCACGTAGATGCCCGGCTCGTTGGTAAAGGTCATCCCGGGTTCGAATTTCGCGCCGCCGCCTACGTCGTGCACGTTCATCCCGAGCCAGTGACCGTTGCCGTGCATGAACCAAATCCGGTACTGCTCGGAATTGCGATCGGTGATCAAGCCCAGCCGTAACAGACCGTCCTTGATTACTTCCAAAGACGCCCGGTGCGCATCCTGCAAAGTCGCGCCCGGCTTCGCAGCCCTGGCCGCGGCTTCCTGGGCATCGTAAACAATCTGGTAAACCGCAGCCTGCCCTTTACTAAACTTTCCGTTTACCGGAAACGTGCGCGTCACGTCGGCCGAATAATGTTGGTACTCGGCGCCGACGTCCATCAAGATGAGTTGGCCCCTCTTCACCGCTCCCTGCGATTCCTGGTAATGCAGAGTCGTTGCGTTCGGCCCGCACCCGACGATGTCGGGATAGCCCCAGTTGTCCGCATTGCGTAGTTTGAAAGTGTAAGCCACCTGTGCGTCCACTTCGTATTCCCATTTGGCCTGAGACGCGAAAGCCTGTGCGCGCTGGTGGGCTTCGATACTGATATCGATCGCGTGCTGCATTAAGTCGAGTTCCATCGGCGACTTTCGCAAACGCAGCTGGGTAAAGATCGGCGAGGCGCTTTGAACCGTGAAGCCACCCGGCTCTTTCATCCACGCCGCGGCGAATTTTTGTTCCTGGCGATACTCACGACTCTCACCCTCAACCGGAAACGGAACGGCGAGCAGGTATAGCGCAGCTTCTTTAGCCGCCGCCGCGCTAAACAAAGATGCGAAGCCATTCGAAGTGGACTCTGTCGCTGAGGAAAGCAGAACGTTCTCAGGCTTTGGTCGGTACGCCTCGTGCGCGTTGAGCGCTTTAACGAATGGCGCGAACTCTCTGGCTTCCCAAATCTCTTTGATGCCGGAACGTTGGGCCGCTTCCTGCGCGCTGTACATGTGACCGGTCCAGGTTTCGGCCGCGGGATTGCGCCGCGGCAGAAATAGAACTTCGGGCGTTTGAGGATTGCCCGGCAGAAGCACCAGCGTGGCGCGCTGCTGCGCGAGGTTCGTCAGATAATACATATTGTTTTCCTGGCGGTACTCGTAATCGACGTCGTTCGCGTAAAGGCGCGGCTCGGCGCTGAACATTATCAGGACAGCTCTTGGTCCGATCGTTTCGGCAACGTGTTTGCGCCGCATTGCAAGTTCATCGCGCCGTTTCCTCTCATCAAAAACCGGCGCCGGTGGCGTAACGCGGATCGCCGCCGGCGCCGCCGGCTCCTTAACTACACCTGCCTGGACCAGTGAAAAAGCAAAACTCGAAAACAGGATGGCCAGCGTCAAGGCCAAAGCAACGCTATGCGAATTTCTTCTCTTCATGTTTACTCCGTAAAGTTTTCTTAAGTAGGTGACGTCCCGCGATGTTTAGATTTTACAACGGCTGCCAAGGCAAACGATCCACGAAATCACACGAAGCAGAATTTCTTTTCGCGAGGTTTCGTGTGATTTCGTGGATCGTTCGTTTCCGCGCGGATACATGGCGAACAAACAAAGCTACTGTCTTATGTGCGCGTGCGTTTTCTCGGCTGCACACAAGTCACCCCCAGGAAGTCAGCGCGAACGGTAGCACGGTACAGAACCGCGACCGGCGGCGAGCGGGATAAAGGCTTATTCTTCAAATCAGCAGTACTGAATGCAAGACATTTCTTTCTTCCTGACTCCCAGCGGGAGAGGGGAAAGAAAAAGACAATCTTTCTCCGAACGAGAGGGCAAAAGGGGAACACCCTCTTTGAAGCCCAGCGCTTTCGGCGTATGCTACCCGCGCATGAGCCAACCAATTTCGGACGACCTTGACGGAGAGATCATCGATGTCGGTCACACCAAACCGCGACGGCGTCGTTGGGGATGGTGGCTGCTCGCGGCGATCGTCCTCTTTCTCTTTGCCGCCTCACGCGGGTTATCGATCTATATCTCAGCACTCTGGTTTGATTCGCTGGGTTACTCCGCCGTCTACTGGTACATGTTCAAGCTGAAGATCGCCCTCTTTGCGATCTTCTTCGTACTCACCGTGCTAATCCTGCGCTCGGGCTTTTGGATAATTGAGCGCGCCTTTGCTTCCATCGCTTTCGACCGCCGCACAATTGTCATCAACCAACAACCGGTCAACTTCTCGCCCTCGCGCCTGCTGAGGCCGGTGGCCTGGCTCGTCGCCGTGCTGGCCGGATTGATTTTTGGCCTCGGGATGCGGGATTCGTGGCGCAGCGTCGCCCTCTATTTCCATGGCGCGCCCGGCGACACCGCCGATCCCATTTTTAATAAGCCTCTGGGTTTCTATCTGTTCAAGTTGCCGGTGTACGAAGTCTTCAGCGACTGGCTGCTTTATCTTTCGATTATTATTCTGGTGGGCGCCATTGTCTACGCCCTGCTGGCCGTCACTCAGCAGGGCCTGTCAACCAAGGGCGATATGGGTAAAGCCCGCAAGACCAGCCTGGCCACAGTCTCGTGCGCGCTGGCTGTCTGGCTGGTGATTCTCGCCTGGCGTTGTCTGCTCGCCAGATATCCGTATCTCTGGGACGACCATCAAACGTTTTCCGGCGTGACCTATGTCGAAGCGAACTACCTCTTGCCCGGATTGCGTTGGGTCGCAATCGCCCTGGTACTGGCTGCGGTAATTTCGCTGGTGAACGCGTTCGCTCTGCGCAAAGTGCGGATACTGATTGCCGCCGTCGCGATTCCGGTGGCCGTCTACTTGATCGGAGTCATCCTGGTCCCCGCCTATGTAACCAACTTTATCGTGAAGCCAAACGAGTTGGGCCGCGAGACGCCTTATATTGAACACAACATCACGGCCACCCGGCGCGCGTTCGGCATCGATCGCATCGAGCAGAGGAATTTCGAGGCAGACACTTCGATTGAAGCGTTCGATATTCAGAACAACCGCGCCACGCTCGACAATATACGCCTCTGGGACTGGCGAGCTCTACAGGACACGCTCAAGCAAATCCAGGCAATTCGAACCTACTATGACTTTCCCGATGTCGACGTCGATCGTTATCAGATTGGCGGCCAGCCGCGGCAGGTGATGATCGCTGCGCGCGAACTAAATGATTCCAAGCTGCCCGAAGCCTCGCGCAATTGGATCAATCAAAGACTGATTTACACGCACGGGTACGGCGTGACTATGAACACGGCGAACGGGTTCACTCCTGAAGGCATGCCGCGTTTCATACTTTCAAACATGCCGATCGAATCGACCGGCCCCGAAGTCAAAATCACGCGACCGCAGATTTATTTTGGTCAGGAAACCAACACCGACGTCTACGTCAAAACCAAACAGAAAGAGTTTGACTTTCCCCAGGGCGAATCGAACACCTACACCAGCTATGAAGGCTCAGGCGGAATTAGAGTAGGGAGCGGCGTTCGCCGGCTTCTGCTTGCGTGGGCCCTGGGCGACTTGAGCAAGCTGCCCTTCTCAGACGATGTCACGTCTGAGAGCCGCGTCATGATCCACCGAAACATCCGGGAGATCGTCGATGGCATAGCACCGTTTCTGATCTACGATCGCGATCCCTATATCGTAGTCGGCAACGACGGCGGGCTTTACTGGATGATGGACGCCTTTACCGAATCGTCCAACTACCCTTATTCGCGCCATCATAAGGTCGACAACAACGACGTCAATTACATCCGCAACAGCATCAAGGTCGTCATCGACGCCTATAACGGCAGTATCCATTTCTACGTCTTCGATCAGCAGGATCCACTGATTGCTGCATATCGCGCGACCTTCCCCAGCCTGTTTCAGGATGCCAGCCAAATGCCGGCGGATCTGCGCGCTCACGTTCGCTATCCCGAGACGCTGGTGCGCGCGCAGGGCGAGGTTTTCAGCCTCTACCACACACAGAACACCAAGGTCTTCTTTCAGCGAGAGGACGTCTGGAGCGTTGCCCAACAGGTGGTCCTGGATGATCAGGACAAGAAGCAAGTCCAGCCGCTCGATCCTTATTACGTACTCATGCAATTGCCCGGCGAGCAGAAGAAGAGCGAGTTCGCTTTGATTCTTCCGTTCACGCCCGCCAGTCGCAACAACATGATTGGCTGGATGGCGGGCCGCAGTGACGGCGACAACTATGGCAAGCTTCTGGTCTATGACTTTCCCAAGTCGCGTCTGATTGACGGACCGCTGCAAATCGAAGCGCGCATCGATCAGAACGCGCAACTTTCAGGACAGTTCAGCCTCTGGAACCAGCAGGGCTCAAGGGTTGTGCGCGGCCATCTGCTGGTCATCCCGATCGGCCGCTCGCTGCTCTATGTCGAACCAATTTATCTCAGGGCCGAAAGCAGCCCCATGCCTGAACTGAGATTGGTGGTGCTGGCAACGCAAGAGCGTCTCGCCTACGGCGCCAGTTTCGAAGAAGCCCTCAAGAATCTTTTTGGTGAAGTCGCGCAGGCCACGCCCGATCAGAAGCCCGACCAAAAGGGTGAGCAGAAGGTCGAACCGGCAAAGCCAAAACCCGGCGCAACTCCACAACCTTCGCCGACGACGCCAGCCACCGGCGCGCCCAACGTCCAGCAACTGATTCTCCGGGCCGTTCAGGAGTTTGACGAGTATCAGCGACTAACTGCTCAAGGTAAGCTGGGCGAGGCCGGCAGAAAACTCGATGATCACAAACGTACCCTCGAAGAGTTAAAGAAACTTGGCAGTAAGCCTTAGGTTCTGACTCCCTTCTCCCTCTGGGAGAAGGGCTGGGGATGAGGGCCTGAGGTCAGACATTTTTCACGCAAAGCAGCGTGACGGTAGTGCCACGAGCGTTCGGCCCCAATTAAGCGCATGATGCGCAATCCACCATTCAAGGTGAAGCATGGCAGACAATTTGTCCTACGACGTCTTCCTTAGCCACAGCTCGAAAGACAAAGAAGTCGTGCGCCCCATCGCTGAACGCCTGAAAAACGACGGCCTCAAAGTCTGGTTCGATGACTGGTCCATCAAAGTCGGCGACAACATTCCCCACAAGATCGAGGAAGGCCTGGAGCACTCCCGCGTCCTCGTGCTCTGCATGTCAGCGAACGCATTCGGCTCAGACTGGGCCCAGATGGAGAGTCAAACGTTCCGATTCCGCGACGTCCTGAACAAAGAGCGTCGTTTCATTCCTCTGAGGATCGACGACGCCCCCATCAGGGGTTCACTGTCGCAATTCCAATACATCAAATGGCTTCCGGAAGGTCGTGAGCAAGAGTATCCGAAACTCCTCGAAGCGTGTCGGCACCCAGTCAATCGCGCAATGTTGCGCGAAGGTGGAGTGGGCGTAGACAGTTCAGCCGCAGAAGCCGATTCGCTTTCGTTTCTGCGGGATGAGTTCCAGACTCGACCAGTTGATTACGTGGCACTCATTCATGTGAAGGTAGATTGGCTCGAGGGTTCCAGCGACCCGACTAAAGGAAATATAGAAAAGTCGCGGGGCCCGGCGTCTCGGAAAATGCATCTCTGAAGGGTGGCGAGAATTGTTCGCTGTTCCCTGGCGTGCATTTCAGTCCAGAGTTCTGGTTGTCGTCATGGTACGACACCGAACACCATCGTTTTTATGCTAACAGGACGTGTAAGCATTGGGTCACCATCCGAGATGGACCGGTAGGGAGTGCCATATCAACTTGGAAACATTTCGAAAGAATAGCCCACCGGGCCGGTGAAGTAATGCAGCGACTCCGATTGCGCACAGCGATTCATGATCCGCTACAGCGATGGCTGATTGTACTTCACGACACGCTCAATCCAACCAGATTCGAGGGAGGAATGGTTGACGAATACAGTGACAACAGTCCGCTGCCAGAAACTATTCGACTGGGTAACATGCAAATAAGCCCGACTTGGGTAGGATGTGCGGTGATAGATGACTTGTATGAATCGTCCTACGCGGCCTGCAAAGTTTTAGAGGAGGGGCTTAAATGATAGCTCTCGGCCGCGGAAGCAAGGAGCACCGCATAGGCAGAGGGAGCCTCGGCGGATAAAGATGATGCAACCCCATCGGGGTTGCGGAGGATTTGGAACTCGATACCCAGGTTAGCCGCGACGGCAAACCTGGGCTGGAGGGCGCAACCGCTTCGCGATACTTGTTCCTTCAGTCAGTATTGCAGCCCCAATAATCACAGACTGAAGTCTGTGCCACCATCTCACTTGATCTTCTCCTGAAGCTTCCGCGCCAGCACCAAAGCCGCTTCATGTTCCGGTTCGTAGCCCGCCGCGGGTTTCATGGCCAGCAAAGCATCAATCTGTTTGCGCGCGTCTGCATTTCGGTGAGCTTCGACGTAAGCCTCTGCTAGGTGCGCACGCAGTAATGAATTGTCCGGACCGAATCGCAAACCTCTTTCTAAATACTGAATCGCCTTTTGCGTGTCACCTCCCAGCATTCCCGGAGCTTGCAAATATACCTGCCCCAAAACCATGTACGCGCTGCCTGATTGATATCCTTCATCCAGCTTTATGACAGTTTCCATTTCGTGTTTGATGTCGTCGATCTCTGACAGTCCAGCCAGCAAGCTGTCCTCAGCACTGCCACCATAGTTCGCGCCCAGCCAAAAGTGGCCGTCGGGTTTTCCGTCCTGCAAGTTCACCGCAAGCTTTCCCGCCTCGATGCCGTCATGAAAAGCCTTGCCTCGCTCAGCCGAATCCGGACTGTGAGCTCCGAGATAATAGTTGAACTTCCCCAGCCGCCAAGCTAGATCGTAGTTCCCTTGATCAGATGCCTGGGCCTGCCGCAACACCACCAGTCCTTGCCTGACTTTCACCAGGTCGGCCCTGCCTGCATAGAACTGGTCGGCCTCGGTGATCGCATCGACCGCAGGGCGCTCCGCTCCTCGCTCATCCGCGATCGGGGCTCCTCTCCGGCATGATATTCCGGCCCCCGCTATCATCAGCACCAGGAGCAAAACATAGGGTTTTGCGCCACTCTTAACGAAAAGCCGCTCTTTAGAGGCATTATTGTATAGTCGCTTCATACAGCAGTCGCTTGCCTTTCCCTTCGTCGCCAGAATAGGTTATATTGGCGCGCTCGAACAGCAATCCAAACTCGGAGGGGCCTGGTGGCAGGGGCAGCATTCTACGATCTCGAAGGAACTTTGGTCAGTACCAACCTGGTTCACACGCTGGGTTTCTATGCCCGCAACCAGCCTAATCTGGTGCGCAGTTTTACCAAGAGCGCTGCCACATTATTGAGCGTGCCTCTGTTTGCCGTCAGCGATCAGTATAGCCGAAAAGTTTTCAACGATCTCTTCTTCAAGCGCTACAAGGGCGAGACAGAGGATCGGATGCGATTCTTTGCCGGCGAGTTGTTTGAGAAGGTCCTGAAGCCGGCCGTCTTCCCCGGCACCTTTGAATTGATCGAGAAGTCGCGGAGCATCGGGCTGCGTCAGGTCGTGGTCACTGGCGCCCTCGATGTTTCGGTAAAGCCGTTGATGGAGTATTTGGGAATCACAGACTATGTCGCCAACCGGCTGGAGTTTGTTAATGGCGTAGCCACCGGACGTTTGTTGCCGCCGGTGCTGGCAGCCGCAACCAAGGCTTCATGGATCCGAATCTTTGCCGAACGGGAAGGCATCAATCTCAATGAGTCTTTCGCCTATTCGGACAGCATGAGCGATCTACCAATGCTTTCGATCGTCGGTCACCCGGCGGTGGTGAATCCGGATTTTCGTTTACGCCAAACTGCGCTGCATCACGATTGGCCCATTTTGAATCTGAAGTAGCACAGACTTCAGTCTGTGATTCTTTGCCGGGATCACAGACTAAAGTCTGTGCCACATAAAACTATGTCATTGCAACTAAGAAGAAAAACACACGAATCGATCATCTACATCGACAGCGACAGCGCCCCGCGCATCATGCCTTCCGGCGAGGATTTCATTCTCGAAGATTTACCGGTGGGCACGCGTGTGATTTATTCCAATCCGCCTATGAAGGGGTTGCCTAATCGCGAGGCTGCGATCCGCTATGCGCTGAACCATCCGCTCGGGTGCGATCCGCTTTTTGCGCAGCTCGAGCCAGGGATGAAAGTTACCATCGCGGTTGACGACATCAGTCTTCCTCTGCCGCCGATGGCCACGCCGGACATTCGCCAGACGATGCTCGAAATAGTCCTGGACATGCTGGCCGGGCACGGCGTCGACGACGTGCACATCATCATCGCCAATTCCCTGCACCGCAAAATGACTGCGTGGGAAATGAAGCGGATGGTCGGGCAGAAGATTTTCGATGAGTTTTATCCCGACCGCTATTACAACCATGACGCTGAGTGGAAAGAAGGCCTGATCAAGCTGGGCGAAACGCGCCACAAAGAGCCTTTGACGATCAACCGCCGCGCGGCCGAAAGCGATCTGCTCATCTATGCCAACATAAATTTTGTGCCCATGGACGGCGGGCACAAGTCAGTCGCCGTGGGTCTGTGTGACTATGAATCGCTGCGCGCGCATCACGAGCCGCAGACCATTCGCGATTCCGACAGCTACATGGACCCCGCGCGTTCAGAGTTGAGCAACAAATGCGGACGTCTCGGGAAGATCGTCGACGAGCATTTGAATGTCTTTCATATCGAGACCTCCATCAACAATCGCATGTACAAAGGCGACATGGATTTTCTGCTCAAGAACGAAGACGACTTCAGCGCTTTCGATCGGATGAAGTTTGAAGCCATGCGTTACACGATGGGCAAGCTGCCGCGCACCGCGCGACGCAAGCTGTTGCACTCCCGGCCTGCGCAGTACGAGATGACCGCCTGCTACGCGGGTAAGACAGAGCCGGTGCATGAAAAGATCCTCGAGAAGGGATTTCAGCAGTACGCCATTCCCGTGCGCGGCCAGTGCGACATTCTGATCACCGGCATCCCCGATATTTCGCCCTACAACGTTTATTCGATTCTGAATCCGCTGCTGGTGCAGGTCATGGGCCTGGGTTATCACTTCAACTTCTATCGCAATAAGCCTTTGTTGAAAAAGGGTGGCGTGCTGATCATTCATCACCCTTGTTACGACCAGTTCGATCACAACCACCATCCAAGTTATATAGAGTTTTTCAATCGTCTGTTGCCGGAATCGCGTGACGCGTTCTATCTGCGCGAAAAGTACGAGCGCGAGTTCGCGAATAATCCCAGCTATGTCGAGATGTATCGCCGCGGCAACGCTTATCACGGCGCGCATCCTTTCTTCATGTGGTACTGGGGCGAGAACGGCCGCCAACATGTCGGCAAAGTAATCGCCGCCGGCGCCGAGAATGCTCACGTCCCGGCCATGCTTGGGTGGGAGCGCGCGGACAATCTGACTGAAGCCATCGCGATGGCCAGAACATACATGGGCAGTTCAGCGGAGATCACGATGCTGCACCAACCGATGATTGGCATCGCGGATATGGAATAAGAAGTGGCACAGACTTTAGTCTGTGATTCTTCTTTCGATGGGTTTATCACAGACTGAAGTCTGTGCCACTGAGTCATGAAAAGCTTTATCACCAAAAAGGTCCTCTGGGGCGCGATTGCCTTCTCGGCGACGGCCATTTTTTCCGTCGCGATCATGAACTGCCTGCCGCGCACCAGGGAACAGCGGCAGCGCTCGTTTACTCGCGCGACGATGGACGGCAATCTCGGCCGCATGCGTTGGCTTCATTTCGCCGGAGCAAAGGTTAACGCTCGCACAAATTTGGGTAATCCCCTTTTCCTGGCCGCGAGCGAGGGGAATTTGAAAGGGGTTCGCTACCTGCTCGATCAGGGCGCGGACGTCAACGCTCGCGAAGTCGGAGGTAGCAGCGCACTGATCGAGGCTGCGTACAACGGACACGTCGAGGTCATCAAGGAACTCCTTCTGCGCGGCGCCGACATCAATGTGATAAGCCAGCAGGGCACTGCGCTCGATGTGGCCCTCAACCGAAAAAACACTGCGGCTGATTTACTTAGGCACCTTGGCGGCAAGACCGCCGGTGAACTCCGCGCCGGCGGTTAACGTCTTGGAGCACAGTTCGAGATATGAGACTTGTAAATTGCGAATACGAACATCCTGAAGGAAGAACAACAGCGTGGGGTGCGCGAGTGCACTTTCTTGAACTCATTGAGGACCTGGTTCCCCAAGCAGTAGACGACTTGGCTGGTGAACCACTAGAGCGCTTTCATGAAAGTGGGATTGGCCAATTGGAACTTACCACGAAAGACATCCTTACGCGGAGAGTTCATCGGAATATAGGTACATTCTGGCGCTCGATTCAAACAACCAGATGCACGTGTGACTACTATCCAACGGACGAGAATTCCTCGATCCTCCGAGAAGAGTTCCTTCATGCGACCTGCCAAGCTGGTACTCGGAAAACTTGGGAGGATCTTCGTTCTGCGGGAATCGTCGACGAAATCGATTTCATGTTTGAATCTAAATATGAACATTATCCTCCCTGCCCTCAAGTGGTTGAATTGCGCGGCGCCCTGGATAGGTGGGCGGCTCGGTACAATCTAAATGCGAGCGTTGGTAAGAGTTGGTGTCTCAAGGCCGCGTTTTATACCCTTGACGAATGGGAAAGAAGCACAGAGAACTATAAACAAATCGGTTTCTCAACATTCGGCATTTCTGATCGGTCTCCCTATCTGAAAAACATCCAGGAGCCTCCCGGTCTTCAAGAATGGGATCCCGAATACGAGGAGCGCGAGGCTTACATCGGACGTGTCATAAAGACAACCAAGGTGGATGCACCTGCGATTCGCATCCTGGAGAACCCAAAAATCCTACGGCAACTTCTAGCTAACGTCCGTACCGAGGCCCACAAGTACTGCGACGCGGTGGAAGGTCACTATCGGCAGAACGGATGGGAAAAGATCCGAAACCTCGAAAGTATCCTAAAACATTTGGAATGGACCGTCAGGTTCCAAGTGAGGAAAGAAACATTGAGTGCGATAGCGAATACAGCAAACGTTACCGTTCCGAGCGTTAAGAAGGAGGTTGAAAGGATACTGTGTTTGATCGGCCTAGAAAAGAGACCGGATTCTCGACCAGGGAGACCCCGTGGTCGAAGAGATTCTCCTTCGTCTCTTGTAATGAGACAACTTGGAAGAGGTTAGTATCCAAAACAAACGGGGCGCAGGTTAATCTTAACCTGCGACTAGAAAAAATCTTTGATTAGGGAAAGTTTATTTTCTCGACTCCGCGCTATTGTTTCGTTGGAGGTTAGAAAATACTTTCATGGAAATCAACAAATGGAAATTCGTGCAACGTATCCGTCGGTCTTGGAGGGCCAAAACTCGCAATCTCTTGAGTCTAATTTCTACAACCGCTTTATGCGTAGGAACGCAGGAGCTGATGCGGTCGCTCATCCGAGCGATCTTGAAACTAATCACCCGGAATTGAATTAGGCTCTTTTCCCCGAGCGATGAGAGCAATACGAAGATATGAAGCTTTCACCAACCGAAATTTATAAAGACCGCCGCATTTTCCTGATCGGCGGCACGGGTTTTCTCGGCAAAGTCACCCTCAGCATGCTGCTGCATCGCTTTCCTAATGTCGGGAGAGTCTACGTTACGGTGCGCGCCCGCTCGCAGGAAGAATCCGAAACGCGTTTTTGGAATAACGTGATTACGTCTCCGCCGTTCGATCCTCTGCGCGACCGGTACGGCAGCGCAATGGATGGTTTCATTCGGGACAAAGTCGCAATCGTCGGCGGCGACATTGCCGAAACCAATTTGGGGTTCAGCGAGGAAGAGGCCCAACGCATTGCCGACGATCTCGACATCGTAATCAACTCAGCCGGCAACGTAACCTTCAATCCGACTTTGGAAAGCGGGCTGCGCACCAATGTCGTCGGTACCCAAAACGTAATCGCTTTTACTAAGCGCATGAAGCAGCCGCGCCTGGTCCACATCTCGACCTGCTTCGTCGCCGGAAATCGATCGGGCGCGATCTGGGAAAACGACGAAGTGATTGGATACTTCCCGCGCCGCGGCGAACTAAAGGGCGTGGAGTTTTCGGTTGAGCAGGAGATCAGGGACTGCGCGAAAATGTCTGAGCGCGCGCGTGAAGAGGCCAAGGACGCTATGCGGGTGGCCCAATTCCGCGAACAGGCGCGCAAACGTCTTAACGAGGAAATGCGTGACGGAGACGATCCGGACGCGCTTGGCCTGGCAGTGGCGCGCGAACGAAAAGTCTGGACCCGTAACCGACTGACCGAACTCGGCATCGAGCGGGCGGCGTTCTGGGGTTGGCCCAATATTTACACCTATGCAAAGGCCCTCGGTGAACAACTCGTCGCCGCCGAAACCGGAATGGTGCGCAGCATTGTTCGTCCCAGCATCGTCGAATCTGCGATGAGCTATCCCTTTCCAGGCTGGAACGAAGGGTTTACAACCACCGCACCTATCATCTTCATGGCCCTAAAAGGCCAGCGCCAGATTCCGGCCAACAAGAAGTTAATCCTCGACATCACTCCGGTCGATCAAGTTGCCGCGGTCATGCTGGCAGTCGCGGCGCAGGCGTGCGTCGAAGAGCCGCGCCTCGTGCACCAGGCCGCCACCGGCGACTCGAACCCCAACAACATGGAACGCATCATCGGCCTGGTCGGCATGTACCGGCGAGTGCAAGAACAACAGAAGGAAGACGGCCTGAAGTTGTTCAAAGAGATCAGCGCTCGCATTGAACCCTGGGCCGTGTCGCCGGAACGGTTCGAAGCCGCCTCGATTCCAATGATGAACAAGACGGCCAGGAAAGCATCTGCGCTGCTCGATCGCGCCCGCCCGCGCTGGGGTGGTGGCCGTTATGAAGGCGTCATCAATCGCATGAAGCAGACGGTGGACCGCGTCGAAGAGCAGACGCGCGAAGCTAAAGAAGCTTTCGAAATGTTTCTTCCCTTCACCGTCGAGAACCCTTACGTCTTTCGCTCAGACAATATCCGCGCGCTTTGGTCGCGTATCCGGGAAGACGAGCAGCAACTGCTGACCTGGAATCCGGAGTGCTTCGACTGGTACGACTACTGGCTGAATGTTCACATGCCCGGCTTGAAGAAGTGGGTGCTGCCGACACTCGAAGAAGACATGCGCACGCAACCGAAGCGCATTTACACCTATCGCGATCTGCTTGAGATGTTCGAGACCACGACCAAGCGTCACGCGACGCGGGTCGCGATGCGTATCGAACGCGATAGACGAAAAGAGCAATACACCTACGCGGACCTGCGCGAACTGGCGACACGCGCCGCCGGCTTCTTTGCGAACCATACAATCAAATCCGGCGATCGAGTGATGTTGTTTAGTCACAACGCGCCTGAGTGGGGCATGACCTATTTTGGTGTTCTGCGGGCGGGCGCGACCTGCATTCCCGTCGATCCTGAAAGCACAACCGATGAAGTGGTTAACTTTGCGCGTGCTGGTGAAGCATCCGGCATCGTCATTAGCGCGAGACTGAAAGACGAACGATCCAACCTGACCGCAAAGCTAAATACGGCCGGACTCGGTCACGTCAAGCTGTGGACATTCGAAGAAGTTTTCGAAATGCCGGACCAGCAGACCGAAGACCAACGCGTCGCGCTTTTGCCGCAACGCGTCACGGCGCAATCGGTTGCTTCGCTCATCTTTACTTCGGGCACCACCGGCCGCCCCAAAGGCGTGATGCTTTCGCATCGCAACCTTACCAGCATGGTCTCGATGCTGTCGTCGGTGTTTGATATGGACACGAGCGACGGCGTTTTATCGGTGCTCCCTCTGCACCACACATTCGAATTCTCCACCGGCTTTTTGACACCGCTGAGCCGCGGCGCGCAGATCACTTACCTGCCTGAGCTAACCAGCGAACATCTGGCGAAGGCGATCAAGAACGGACACGTAACCGGCATGGTAGGCGTGCCCGCGCTTTGGGAGTTGCTGCACCGGCGCATCAAGACCCGCCTGCACGATCGCGGCAGGATGGTCGGCGAGACCGCCGATCTGCTGATGAGATTCAACGCGTGGCTGCGCGACAAGACGCCTCTGAACTTTGGCCAGTTACTTTTTTATCCGATTCACGAAGGCATGGGCGGCCGCATTCGTTATTTCATTAGCGGTGGATCGGCGCTCAATGACAAGGTGCAGCGCGATTTTCAGGGATTGGGGTTTACGATCCTCGAAGGCTATGGTTTAACTGAGGCATCGCCCGTGCTAACGGTGACACGGCCGGAGAATCGCATGTTGGCGGGCACTGTCGGTAAGTCTCTGCCCGGCGTTGAGATCAGGATCAGCGAGCCTGATACATCGGGCGTCGGCGAAGTCATTGCTCGCGGGCCGAACGTGATGGTCGGCTATTTTGGGAACGAAGAAGCGACCAAAGAAGCTTTGGTGGATCGCTGGCTTTACACTGGAGACCTGGGCCGCATCGACGACGAAGGCAATCTGTATTTGGTGGGACGGTCGAAAGACATCATCGTCGATACCAACGGCAAGAACGTTTATCCGGACGAAGTGGAAGAGGTTTATCAGGACTCTCCTTATATTAAGGAGTTGAGCGTGATTGGCCTGCCCGACGGCATCGGCGAGAAAGTCGCCTGCATCGTGGTCCCCGACGAAGAATTCGACATCGCGCTGTCGCGCGCCGAAGTACGGCAAAAGATTGAAGAGCATTTCCGTGAAGTGTCGGCCACGCTGCCTTACTACAAGCGCGTTAAGCTGCTGCAGTTCACCGAAGACGAGTTGCCGCGCACCGCGACGCGCAAAGTCAAACGGCGTGACGTGCTGGAACTGATGCAGAAGATTCAGGAAGGAACGCGAACTGTGACAGAGACAGGCCCGGAAGAGTTGACCGGCGATGCGGCCTGGTTAATCGACATCGTGGCCTCGGTATCGAATCGATCTTTGGATGAAGTTTCGATTAACTCACGTCTTGCCGATCTGGGTTTCGACAGCTTGATGTTTGTCGAGCTCGCCACAGCGATCGAAAACGCCGGCGGCGCTTTGACCGCGCCGGAGAGACTGAACGAAGTACAGGACGTGCGCGAGCTCTTGCGCGTAGTCAATCGCCAGGGAACCCAGTCCACCCGGCGCGAGGCATCGCGATTACGCCTGGACCCTGAAAAGGAGCAAGAGATTCACATTCCTGAGTTTCTGCGCGCGATTGGCAACCAGGGCGTCGATTTTATGCAGCGCGCTTTGTACGAGCGTTTGCTGCGAACGAAGTATGAAGGCCGCACCAACATCCCTTATCACACGAATTTTATCGTCGCCGCCAATCACAGTTCGCATCTCGACATGGGTCTGGTAAAGATGGCCCTGGACGATGCCGGCCAGGACCTTGTGGCTCTGGCTGCGGCCGACTATTTCTTTGACACGAAATACAAGCGCGCCTACATGGAGAACTTTACCAACCTCGTGCCCATGGAGCGCAGTGGATCCTTGCGGCAGTCCTTGCGGCACGCTCGCTCGTTTTTGGATCGCGGGTACAACGCTCTGATCTTTCCGGAGGGCACTCGTTCGACGAGCGGAAGCATGGCTGATTTCAAGCCGGTGATTGGTTACCTGGCGCTGGCGTCGCGCGTCGGGATCCTGCCGATTTACCTGCAAGGAACTTACGCAGCCTTCCCCAAAGGATCGACACTTCTGAAGAGTCGCGATGTCGGTGCGCGGATTGGCCGCTTCCTCTCTGCCGAAGAACTGGAAGAGACGACGAAGGGACTGCCTCGCGCCGAAGCTTACAGACTAATCGCGGCCCGCGTCCGCCACGACATCGTTAACTTGCGCGATCGGACTAATATTGAGTTCGACGAGAAAGCCCTGCATGAGCAATGGAAAGCCGAACGACGCAGCGGACGCTCGAGAATTGAAGCAAGCGATGAAGACTTTGCGACAGCGGAAGCGTAAGGATATTTACCACAGAGGACACAGAGAATAATGGCCAAATGAGGTCAGTACCACCTGCGTGAGCGGGTGGGATCAATTCGCTCGATAGCTTCCTAAGTATCTTTTTATTTCTTCTCTGTGTCCTCTGTGGTTCAACAACTCAAATGCCAAAGACTCCGCCAAAAAAACGCACCGCGCAAATCGTGCCCAAGAAGAGCACGAAAAAGCACGCCGCCATCGTCAAGAAAGTCCCGCCCACAACCCTGATCACCGGCGGCACGGGTTTCCTCGGCTCGCACCTGGTGCGTCAACTGGTTGAATCCGGCGCCAAGGACATTCGCGTGATGGCCACCTCGATTCCCGAGTGGCTTACCGGCCTGGGCGTCGATACCGTAGAAGGTTCCGTCACCAACGCCGATGACGTAGCCCGCGCTTGCGAGAGCGTCAATGAGATCTATCACCTCGCCGGCAAAGTCTCGCGCGAAAAAGACGAGCAGCGTGAGATGTATAAGCTGCACGTCGATGGCACCCGCCTGCTGTGCGATGCTGCCACGAAGGCCGGCGTGCAAACCATCGTGCTCGCTTCGAGCAGCGGCACCATCGCCGTTACTGAGAAAGGCGACGTCTTGCCCGACGAGAAATATTCGCCGCCCCTGGACATCATTGCGCGCTGGCCTTATTACGCCAGCAAGGCTTATCAGGAGATGGCCGCGTTGGAACGTTTCAACGGTAAGGACCGGCGGGTGGTGATCATGAATCCGAGTTTGCTGCTGGGTCCCGGCGACGATCGTCTTAGCTCAACCAAAGTCGTTTTGGATTTCATGGCGCGCAAGATTAGCGCAGTGCCAAACGGCGGCCTGAACTTTGTCGACGTGCGCGACGCGGCCGAAGGCTTCCGAGCGGCGATGAAGAAGGGCCGGCACGGTGAACGATATCTGCTGGGCGCAGTGAACTGGACCTTCGTGAAACTGTTCGACCGGCTCGAGCGCTTGACCAAAGTCGCTTCACCGCGTCTGGCGTTGCCTTCAAAATTCGCAATCGCCGGCGCACACGTGATCGACTCCTTGTTCCGGCAATGGAACTTCACCTCTCCCATCGAAGCCGACACGGTTGAGATGGCCGAGTACTTCTGGTACTTCAACCACAACAAAGCCCGCCGCGAACTGGGCTTCACGCCGCGTGATCCCGGCGACACGCTGAATGACACAGTGCGTTATGTGAAAGAGAATTTTCTGGGCGGGAAATGGTGACCGACTTACCCTGAAATGTTGACTACATGCCCAGCCTTTATCGTTGGCAGCACTGCAAGGATTTTCGGCATTAGCGGCAGTGTATGACGCAACTGGATGCTTTCCGCGTGAAGTACGACAATTGCGATCTTGAAGCTGGAGGTATCTTGCTGAAATGTCAGATTCCGGTCTCCCGTTAGAAACAGGTCGAATTCCATCTCCGCTTTTTCCAGTAAGGCCCCATTTGTCAACCCGCTCCATCCCATCTTTTGTACTGACGTGCAGGCATGATCGTTAAGAGATCGGCAGAGCCGCCAATCCAGACACTCGTCAATCAAGATACGCATTTATGGGAGTAGCTTAGACAGTTTCAAGCATCTTCAGCTTGCCCGCTTCAATGACGGCAATGACCTGGTCGCGCTTCACAGTTGGAAACGCGTCGAGGAACTCGTCCACTGATTCGCCGCCTTCGAGGTAGTCAATCAAATTCTGGAGTGGGACGCGTGTGCCAACGAACACAGGTGTGCTGCCCATGATCTTCGGGTCAGAGTGAATCACGCCCTGAAAATCCTCGCTCTTCATGACGACAATATACCAAATCGAAGCCCGATTCATGAAAAGATTTGGCTGAAGTACTCGGTTGAATTTGTTTGCGCTCCAGGGGGGCGAGATGTTTATAGCTAGCAGCGCACGCGCTAGTATCTCGCCCCGTCGGGAGCGAAACTCGGCATCGGAATCTTTGCTGGGCCGGGCAAAAAGCGTCGCGCTCCTTAGAAACTTTGGAGTAAAGAGAGTACTTATTAGCTATAAACATCATCTGCGCCGTCGTGTTTCTACTGCTCCCTTGCCTCCCAGTTAAGGGGCAGCCGGATCAATCGCAGTCACGGTGCGGACGGCAGCTGATCCGATGACCTCACCTGACTCTCAATCTCAACTACCCCGTAGGTGGCGCGCCGCGCGATTCCCCCGGCTACTGCTGTCACGACACGTCAGGAATCGCGTGCGCTCCACCCTTTCTCGATTTCCGAAAAATCCTTAACTAACATGATGCCCGGGTGTAAACTGCTTGGCGCCAAGCCCCGACGGAAATCGAAACCAATCAGGAGGTGCCCTTGATGAAGAAACTTCTTTCCGCTTCAGCAACTCGGTGGCTATCCCGACGAGCCGGGATACTGACCCCTGCTTTGATCGTAATGCTGCTTTCAGCAACGAACTCCACAGCACAGGATCAGCCGACTATCGCCAAAGACTCAGTCCAGGTTACGGCTTTCACGCTCAGTTCTTACAAAGGAGATTTCAAGATCTTTAGTTGGGTGCCCCAATTGAAGTTGCGCGTGAATGGGCCGATTGCCAGCGGCAGCCAGATCTATGCGGAGTTCACTGTGCCCGGCGGCACCGCGTGGAAGTTCGATTGCAAAACGGAGGAGACCGAGAAAGGCCGTTGGTGGCAGCTCGACGAGTGCGGCGGACGTAATGCCCTGGGGGAAGATAAAGGAATCACCTACACCGGTCCGGTCAGCTTTGCGATCAAGGTGCGTAACGAGTTGATGGGCGGCGGCGACGCGACGCTCTTTACCGGGAAGATGAAAGTTGCCAAGGTGCATTCCAACGAGACGGGACCGGACTACGTCAACCATTTTGTCTACTACGTGGACCAGGACTGGAACCTGCCCATTGGTTATCTGTTTTATGACCGCGACGACGTTCGAGGTTGGAATTATCCGTCGCTCAGCTTCGCGTTCTGGGCGCGCACGGAATACAACGCTCCCTATGAGCCTCATCTCTTTCATAACGGCAAGGAAGTCGGCAAGATGATGTATGAAGGCGAAGAGGTAGGTAAGGCGAGTTGTGGCACGACCGAGGTCGAGGACAACCCAACGCATATCACTTCGCCCCAGGGCCAATTCGTTTGGACGCGTTGGAAATGTAGCTTCGCAAGTATCCACGCCTGGAACAAAACAGGTGAGAAGATCGAAAGCATGTTCGGGCCGCTCTACATGCTGAATGAAAACGCGGGTGACTATGAAATCAAGATTCTCTACAAAGGTCACCTCGTGCGCTCGATCAAATTCGCCGTCGACGCGGAAGGAAAACTTGTCGACAACGGGATCGCCAAGTCGAACCATTTGGGCAACGATCGTGTGATTGTACCGGTGCAAGTGATGGGCGATGCAGACGGGCCATGGGACAAGAACGCCTGGAAGACGGATGCTTTCTATGGGAATCCTCTGACGGGTTTCGCGCCTCCGCCGTAGGCCGGCTTCCGGCTGGCTCTACTTGCCGCTATCCATGCGCCAGCCCGGATTCACCTATTGCATCGCGGGATTAAACTCGCTGGATAGCCGGAGATTCTGTACCGGGGTCCGCCTTGATTAAGGCTTCACTACTGTGGAGCTTGACACAGTCTGCCCACAAGATGGATCCAGTCCTTTGACTTCGACTCTTACGTACACAGTCTGGCCGACCAGACCGTTCGTGGGAATTGAAATCGATCCGCTCCGTTTACTAATTCTTTGGGAAAGGTCTTCTCCACTCGAGGTAGTCACCGACCATTCGTACGTAACCAGATTTGAGGCGGGGCTCATCCTCACGGTGCATACTGCAAGCGTCCCTGCCTTTACCTGGTCATAACAGGCAATGACAAGCACCGGGCACGGGAAGTCGTCGATGACACAATCCGAGCAGTTCTCCATCTTTACCATCACAGAAGAGAGGGCGTGCTTCTTATTGTCGTGAACTTCGACTGTGGCAGTGTAGGTTCCCGGCCAGACCTCGTTTAAGTCCCAAGTCACCTTACTACCTTCTCCGACTACTCGCCCGCCACTGACTGTATAGGCATAAACCAGTTCTTTGTTGAAACCCCTTGCTGTAGAAGTCAGAGGAACCTGAAGGTCAGTGGTGGTTGGGCAAGAGCCAGAGATACTACGACCACTCGGGGGACATGGGAACATGATCAAGGTCTTCGAGGCTTGCAGAACAACTGACGGTTTCTCTTTCAACAATCCGTTCGACGACCCCTTCTGAGCCACTACGGACGCCAGCAAAACGCAGAGCAGTGAAGTGGCGGAGTGGGAGATAATGCGGAGGCTGGAACGTTGTTTGAGAAGGTTCATTCGACCGACCTCCGCCGTAGCGGCCTAAGTTTCGTGCCGTTTATTTCGGTGATTATCTACTTGACACGGGGTAGCCTTTAAGGTTACTATCTTTACGTGGCAAGTCAAAACAAACAGTTTAATCAGTCTGAGAGTCGCAATCGTCCGGCGGTTCGTCGCGGACTCGTTCTCTCAGTTTCTCCGCTATTTCCGGCGCAACCACGAAATCAAGTAGCTCGTCCGATGTCATCTCAATCGGATGTTTGCCTGTCTCTTTATCTTCGTTTTCCTGCATAGGCTAATCACCATGAAGCATTCAAATTACTCTGCCAAAAAAGCACCCGCGCACAAGTCAGACATGGACTTGATGAAATTGATCGTCAAGTTTGATACGGACGAAAAATGCCGCATGGCCCTTGAGAAACTGCGCTGGCCTGAAGGCGTTCGTTGCGTTAGATGCGGCTCTGAGAAGATTTCGCGCAACTACAAGCGCAATCAGTTTGAGTGTACGCCGTGCGGTTATCATTTCTCTGTTACCGCTGGCACAATTTTCCATGACTCTCACTTGCCGCTCCGAAAATGGTTCATCGCGATCTATCTTATCAGTGAATCCAAAAAGGGTATGTCCGCTCTGCAACTCAAGCGCGTGTTGGGCGTAGCGTATAAAACCGCGTGGTATCTGTGCCATCGCATTCGCGAAGCGGTCAAGGATGCCGACACGACCCTGCTTGGCTTGGACAGCGGCTTTGTTGAGTGCGATGAAGCCTACATCGGCGGACGCAGTAAATGGATGCACGAAAAAGACAAAGACCGACGCAGGAATCAATACGGCGCGATAACGGGCAAGAAGGTTGTCTTTGGCGCGATTGAACGCAACGGCAAAGTCAGAATGCAATCTGGCGGCTTGGACTCTTTCAGCAAAGACGAACTGCGAACCTTTCTGAAAGCCAAACTCGCGGAGGAAACCAAAGTCATCGCGACGGATGGACATCGCTTCTACAAGGGACTTGATGATGACGATACGATTCACGTTACGGTTGACCATTCCAAAGGTGAATACGTTCGCGGCCTTGCTCACACGAATACGCTTGAGAACGCGTGGTCTTTGTTCAAGCGTTCTATCGTTGGCTCTTATCATCAACTTTCCCTGAAACATCTTGATCGTTACCTTGACGAGTTTGAGTTTCGATTCAATAACCGTCACAACCCTTACTTGTTTCGCGATACGTTGCTAAGGCTTCTTGCTTCGCCGAATCTCGAATACAAAGAACTAACGAAAGGGAAGGCTGCTTAATACTCCCAACAGTTTTTCGCGGCTTTATACGGATCGTGCAAACGCGGAGCGGTTATTCCAAACACTTCTTGATAGTCCCAGACACCTTCGTTTTGATCTTTGTTGTCATACATAAGAATAAGAGCCTTTAGGTTGGGATTGCCCTCGCCGTGAATAGGAACAGCCGCATATATCCGTCCACCCTCAAACTCTTGCTTAACTACTCCACAAAGATTGGTTTGCCATATTTGGTTGCCGATCCACGTCCATTGCTTCGGACTCCAATCAAAGCCTTGCGCCACACCGCCGAAAGGCGGAAATGAATCTGAAGGGGTCTTGAAGTGCTTTCTTAACCAGTTCTCGTCCGAGTACTGTTTGCCTATCTCGTAATTCTTGCCTTGCTTTTGAAAATCAAACGCTCGCTTCCAAGTGTTTGCCTTATGATCCTCGCAGTCATTTATGGCTAGTTGAAAGAAACTCGTATCCCAAATGATGTACGCACAATCGTAACGTGCCAGATAAAACCAAGGTTTGTTGGTGGCCTTATTTTCAACTAGGTCTTCTTTTTGGAGTGCCGCCCCGAGCTTTGGGTGGGATTCTCGAATAGAGCGAAAAGGTTCATAGATCGGCATTTCTTGAACAGCTATTGGAGATCCCTGGTGCGATTTAGCTTCGCCCTTTCTGCCGACATGGTTGACAGCGGCCAACCCAATCATGCCTATTACGCCACACGCCAGAAACACTACAACGAAAGGCATCTTTCCACGTCTCCTTGCCGCTAAGAGCACGGCTTGAACTGCAACGATTACACATGCCAACACGAAAAAGGTTCGAGCTATGAAGACATCGTGGCTGTCGAGATCCGTATAACCGATAATTCCGAACGGAACGACGATGAAGATGGATTCAAAGAATGCCATAGCAGCCCACGGAATAATTGGCGGCCATTCTCTTCGGCGAGGGAGCGTCACACCCTTCCCCGAATTGGATCGCGGACAGATAGGCACGTCTTGTGTTTTGCCAGATTCGAGGGAGCGCAAGATTCGCATGACGGTTGGCTGCATTATCGGCCCGGCAGTCTACCGCGTCAAGTAGATAATCACCTTTATTTCTTACACCAGAACGATCCACGAAATCACACGAAACGGGAAACGAAGGACACTCTCGTTTCGTGGATCGTCTTATTTGGCAAATTGGATCTCTCAAAAGCAGGATAAGCTCTGATAGTCTTTGCCTGAGAGATAGTTGTCAGGGGTCTTTCCCCGACACTCTTTGTCTTGAGCAAGGCTCTGTGCTTTTCAGATCGCGCCCAGTTGCCGGTACATCTTCATAAAATCAAAGTTGTTCCAGGCTTCGATAATCTTGCCGTCTTTGATTCGGGTGATTGAGACTCCGGTGAATTCGACGGGGGCTTGAGTCGCGGCGAAGCCCAAACTGTCGCCGGCGTGTTTACCGCGCACGCTGCAGCGCGTGGCTACCATGTCGCCTTCGGCAATCTGATCTTCGACGACGACCTGGATATCCGGAAAGGCTTCGCGGAACTGAGTATGGAAGGGCAGGAAACCCGCCGGGCCACGCAAAGGCTGCGAGGCATCTTCCGACAACCCGTGGGCGATCCCGTCTTCTGCTAAGAGTTCAGGAATCGCATCGGCGCGGCCTTTGTTCCAGACCTCTTCGAACCATCGGCGAACCAGGGCTTTGTTTTCTTCTGACATGAGGTACCTCCTACAGTGAGATCATTTGAATCCGGCTTTGCGCCTTCCTGTCTGCTTGGCCACACGAAAGGCGCGAAGAAGAGTTAAGCTGCCAAACTACTTAGTCTGAGTCTGGAGATTTCTTTCCGACTTGAGCAACTGTGCAAGTTAACAACTTGCGCTACACGTCCTTCTCGTCGACGTGAAACTTGTGCATGATGCGATGCACGACCGGCCCCAGCACTATTCCCATCAGGCCGATAAAAACCAAACCACTGAAGAGCGCGTAGATGGACGCGAAGACTTTCGCGGTATCGTTCGGCAATTCCTTGATTGGCCCCATGCCGCCGAGGATCATCGACGCTTCCAGCAGCGAATCAATCCAATCGAAGCCGGCAATGAAGTGATACCCGGTAATCCCAATCATCAGCGCAATCGCGATCAAGCCGAGAGCAAATAGCTCCGCTACGAGCAGACGTTTGATGAAGACTGATCGGGGCGCAAGCTTTTCATTTCGCCGCTCGAAGCGTAACCAGCTCCGCGCGTTCTTAGGTTTCTGCTTTACCACTGATCACCTCTTGGAAGTCTGCTTGCGCATGACGGAAAGAGTCGCGAAAAGGGCTGCCAATGTAGGACAAACTTTAGTTTGTCCTACTTACCGACAAGCGCCTCGACCAGCGAACGACAAACTGAAGTTTGTCGCACAGGTAGATTCATCTCGGACACCGCACCCGCAGCGCTGACTTAATTACTTGAAAGGTCGCCGGCAAGCGGCCGACGACTTCGCCATCAAGCTCGATTGCTACTTGCTCATCCTTCTTAACCGGCCGAGCCACGATCTGTTTTGCCAGCGCATGGTTTACTTCGTCCATGCGCAGGTGCGCCCCGAAATAAAGCCTGGGAGCATTGCTGAGAATCCGAAAGGCGCTGGCGTCGCCAATGCTGACCACATCCAAAAGGCCATCGTCCATTTTGGCGTGCGGCGCTATCTTCATCGCGCCGCCGTAGTAACGCGCGTTGGCCACGCAGAACTCGGCCACGCGAAGGCGCCGCTCTGGTTCCTCGTCCAACTGAATATGAACTTCAATCGGTGAAGCTGCGAGCGTCGTCTGCACCGTGGCCAGACCATATGAGAGCTTGCTGCCGAGCTTGCGCGGTGCAAATGCGGGAATCCATTTTCTCGATTCACCGCTCGCGGTCCGGCTGAGCACTGCCGTACTCATGCCAAAGCTGGCCACGTTGACGAAGTAGCGGGCCTCGCGCTCTCCGCTGTCGTTTACGAACGTGACCCGGGCCACGTCTATCACGCGCGTGCGGCCGTCGCGCAAAGCCCGCGCAGCCGCAGCGGGATTGGTCGGCATATGCAGCGAGCGACGGAAATCACTGCCGGTGCCACCCGGCAAAATCGCCAGCTCAGTTTCCTTGTTTGATTCGAGGATGCCGTTCGCGACTTCCGAGATCGTACCGTCACCACCGCAAGCGATGATTAACTTAGTTCCCTGTTCGGCGGCTTCAGCCGCGAGCACACGTCCGTGACCCACCTCTTCGGTGAACACGACGGTGAACGGGCCAAAGTGAGTGCGCAGATCGCTGGCGAACCTTGGCCACAACTCGCGCGTTGCGCCGTCGGCGGAGGTGGGATTAACGATTACGAGGGGTAAGGTCATGGGCTGAAAGCGGGCCTGATCATAAAAGGCGGCGGTCGTTTTTCCGCTGGACCAAAGATCCGTGCGCGGACGCAAGGTACCAACTTGCGCTACAGGCGTTTAGAGTACCAACTTCAGTTGGGTTCTTCCGTACGATAAAGCTCGACTGAAGTCGGTACTCTGAACACCGTTAATCAAAGTAGCACTCTCCGGTAACACGTTCGTTGTGTTACCTCAAAATCAGGAGTAGCATCCCAACACTAGCAGAATAACGATCCGTAGGAAAACTCCCTATGCTGTTTAAATCTAACGTTCCAATGGCGCATCGAGCTGCATTTGTCCTGGCCGGAATGAGCCTGCTTGCACCGCTGCGTCTATTAGCGACCGGGGCAGCGCTTAACACTCTGGATTTTTTCCCGGCTGCTCTCTTTTGGTCGCTTGTGATTTACCAGTGGCGTCAACGCCAGACTCTGAAGTGGCAGGTCAGAAATGCTGCCGGCCATGGTCACAATACTCCGGCTGATTTGGTCCAGACAGGACTTGATCGGTTACCAGACTCAGCCTACTGGTTGCTGTTGATGTTGTCGGCGTTCGCCCTCGTGTGGGCCTTCACTCGCGGTTGAGATTCAACGCGCGATCCTGCTCACCCAGTTCGGCGATCTTGCTCATCACAAAATCGCCAATCTCCTTATAAGTACGCACATGATCTTTCTTCGCCAGGTACTCGGACAAGTCGAGCTGCTTCCCAAAGTGAATTCGGATCGGCTCGCCGCCGAACCAGTTTCCTAAAACCTGCTTCGCCAATTTGTTACCAAGGCCGGCAATGAAAATGGGGACCACTTGTGGGTTCGCCGACTTAATCAATTTGCCGAGGCCGGGCTGCGGTCGCAAAAAAGAATACGGATCGCTGTTCTTGTTGCGCGTGCCTTCGGGATGAAAGCCGATCAGGTTCCCGGCGCCCTCGCTGCAAAGCTGCGACAGGCGGCGAAACGAATACTTATCGAACTCACGCTTTTCAGGCAGAGGCTTATCTCCCCCGCTAAAGAACGGCGGGTACATTGACCACCAACCCATCACCAGGTTGACGAACATGCCGGCCAGTGATTGATAAAAGAACCGCCCGCGCACGGGAAAGAAAAGTTGCTTGCGGAAGCGAGTGCGAAAAAACAAAACGCTCGAGACGGTGAAGAAGTCAAAGAACGATCGATGGTTGGCAACCAAAATGATCGGCCGATCATGATCGACCTCCTCAATATTCTCCAGCCCGTAGACGCGCATCAAATTGTAGGTTGAGACATAAATCCAGCCGGCGCCAAAGATACTCTGACACCAGGTCCAGAAGCGCTTCCAACCACCCTGGTTCATGCGATGTGTGACGCGAAAGGCGAAGCGTTCAAAGGGGGAAAGGACGGCGAGTTCTTCGGCGGCCGGCAGAGGTTCTGTAAGGGCAGGGCTTGTCCCTGCCCGCATGACCTTCGGTGCTGTTACGACGTCATCAGGCATTGCTTCCAACTAACTGTGACTGACGGGCAGGGACAAGCCCTGCCCCTACAAACACGCCTGCCGGATCACTCAATCGAAAAATATCCAGCTTCCGGATGATGGATGATAATCGCCGAAGTCGACTGTTCCGGCTCGAGCTGAAATTCTTCGCTCAACTCGACGTCAATTCGCGACGGATCGATCAGCTCGAACAGTTTGGTCTGGTCTTCCAGGTTAGGGCAAGCGGGATAGCCAAAGCTGAATCGCGAACCCTGATAGCCCTGACGAAACAGCTTGTTAAGGTCCTTGGCGTCCTCTCCGTCGATGCCCAATTCCTGCCGAATGTGCTTGTGCCAGTATTCGGCCAGCGCTTCAGCGCTCTCAACACTGAGCCCGTGAAAATAGAGATAGTCCGCGTAGTTGTCCTGTTTGAAAAGCTCCTGCGAATATTCGCTGGCCCGCCGCCCGACCGTTACCAGATCAAACGCGACGACATCCATGTGACCTGAATCGACGGACGCGAAATAGTCGGCGAGACAGAGCCGCTTGCCGGCCGGTTGCCGCGGAAACGTAAACCGCGCGCGTTCAGTCCTGGTGTCGGGGTCATAAACGATTAGATCGTTACCCGATGACTGGGCCGGAAAGTAGCCGTAGACCACGCGCGGCACGAGCAAGCCTTCACGTTCGCAACGTTGCTTCAGCTCCTCGTACACGGGCCGAACTTTTTCAGCGACCAATGTTTGGTATTCTTCGGCCGATGTCCGTCCCTGCTTGAATTGCCATTGACCCTTGAAGAGCGCAGTTTCATTGACGTAAGCAAAAACGTTTTCGATGGGAATGTCGTGGACCACCCGCGAGCCCCAAAACGGCGGCTGCGGAATCGGGACATCCGGGCGAACGTCGGAACGTACGGTGTGCGTTGTGTCGCCCGCGCCGGCATGCAGGCCGCGAGTCCTCGATGGTTTCGGCAGCCCGTGCTTCGCCTCTTCACCAATTAGATCTTCAGCGTCCGGTGGCACGGACTTCAGTCTGTGTTCCTGATCGCCATCACCGACTGAAGTCGGTGCCACTCCGGACATCAATTTGTCCATCGTGTGCAGACCGGCGAATGCGTCGCGAGCGTAGAACAGCGTACCTTTATAAAGTGACTTCAGGTCGGCTTCAACATACTTCCGCGTCAACGCGGCTCCGCCCAGCACGACTGGAGCGCCAATGCCGCGCTCGTTCATGACTTCCAGATTGTCCTTCATGATCAGCGTGGACTTTACCAAGAGGCCGCTCATGCCGATGGCGTCGGCTTTGTGCTCTTCGTAAGAGTTCAGGATAGTGTCAATCGTCTGCTTGATACCGAGATTGATGACCTTGTAACCGTTGTTCGTCAGAATGATATCGACGAGGTTTTTGCCGATGTCGTGCACGTCACCTTTGACCGTCGCCAGGACCATCGTTCCTTTGGCGGTCGCCCCGCCTTTCTTTTCCATGTACGGTTCGAGGAAGCGCACGGCGGCCTTCATCGCTTCGGCGGACTGCAGCACAAACGGCAGCTGCATCTGGCCGCTGCCAAATAGATCGCCCACGACCTTCATGCCTTCCAGCAGAATGTTGTTGATGATATCGAGCGCGGGATAGGTTTCGAGCGCGGTCTTCAACTCAGCCTCCAGCCCGATCTTCTCGCCGTCAATGATGTGGTTCTTCAGCCGCTCTTCGACGGTTTCGCCCTTCGAAGCTTTCTTGGCGCTCTTGGTTTTGACGTTCTCGAACAGCGTGGTGAATTGCGTCAGAGGATCGTAGGTACAGACATCACCGTCGAACTCTCGCCGGTCGTAGATCAAGTCGCGGGCGACCTTCAATTCCTGTTCGCCGATCCGATTCAAGGGTTCGATCTTGCTCGCGTTGACGATGGCCGCGTCCAAACCTGCCTCCACGGCGTCATGAAGAAAAACCGAGTTAAGCACCACGCGCGAGGCGGGGTTCAGGCCAAACGAAATGTTCGACACGCCCAGAATCGTAAAGCAACCGGGCAACTCTGCCTTGATGCGTTTGATCCCTTCGATTGTTTCGAGCGCGTTACGCCTGTCCTCTTCGATGCCGGTCGAGATTGGCAGCGCCAGCGGATCGAAGAAGATGTCGGAGGCCGGGAGATCCAACTCGCCGGTAGCCTGTTCGTAAGCGCGCTTCGCGATTTTGAATTTGCCTTCCGCTGTGCGCGCCATTCCCTCTTCGTCAATGGTGCCGATGACGACACTGGCGCCGTAACGCTTGGCCAGATCGATTACCTTCGCAAAGCGCGGCTCGCCGTCTTCATAGTTCGTCGAATTGAGAATGCTCTTGCCGCCGGCGTGTTGCAGCCCGGCTTCCATCTTCTCCCACTCGGTGGAGTCGAACATCAGCGGCAACTTGATGCTGGTGACCAGACGCGAAGACAGCTCGTGCATGTCAGCCTCGCCATTCCGTCCGACAAAGTCGACGTTGACGTCAAGAATGTGTGCGCCCTCGCGCTCCTGTTCTTTGGCGAGAGAGACCAGGCCGTCCCAGTCTTCGGCGTTGAGCAGATCGCGCATTTTCTTTGAGCCGCTGGCGTTGACGCGCTCGCCGACGATCAAGAACGAAGCGTCCTGCACGTATGGCTGTTGGAAATAGATCGATGCCGCGGCTGGGATCAGCTTGGCGTCGCGCGATTTGGGCGTGACCCGCTGCATCGCTTCGACGACGAGCTTCAAGTGCGCCGGGGTTGTGCCGCAACAGCCGCCCACAATATTCACGCCAAAGTCATTGGCGAAATGGACGATTTGCGAAGTAAATGTTTCCGGCGTTTCGTCATAGTGCATCTGGCCTTCGACCACTGAAGGCAGGCCCGCGTTGGGCAGGACTGAAACCGGCAGCGGCGCGTTTTCACAAAGGTATCGAATGCTTTCGGTCATGTGGCGCGGGCCAGTCCCGCAGTTCATGCCGATGACGTCAATCGGAAAAGGCGCGAGAGCGGTCAGCGCGGCGCCAATCTCGGTGCCGTTGAGCATCGTGCCAAACACTTCGATAGTCACCTGCGCAATCACTGGAACGCGCCGGCGATTCGCCTTGAAGTTGGCGAAGATTGCCGAGAGCGCGGCCTTGGTCTGCAGCAGATCCTGGCACGTTTCGACAATCAGCAAATCAACTCCGCCATCCAGGAGCCCGCGCACCTGTTCAGCATAGGCAGCTTGCAAATCAAGAAAGCTGATATGGCCGAGGGTCGGCAGTTTCCGCCCGGGACCCATCGAACCCGCGACCCAGCGTGGCCTAACTTTGGTCGAGTAGTCAGACGCAATGCGTTTTGCCAACGTCGCCGCCCTGACGTTCATGTCATAGGTCTGGTCGGCCATGTCGTACTCGGCAAAGTCGACAGTGGTCCCATTGAACGAGTTAGTTTCGATCACGTCGCAACCCACATCAAGAAATGCGGTGTGAACATTCTCGACGGCGTCGGGACGGGTTATCAGCAGATTTTCGTTGCAGCCTTCGAAGCGGAGACCGCCAAAGTCATCCAGTGACAGATTCTGGACCTGCAGATTGGTGCCCATCGCGCCGTCAAAGACGACGATGCGTTCTTTTAATGTTTCGAGGAACCCAGCCATGTTCTTAATGTTCGACAAACTTTAGTTTGTCGTTTGCTACGCGACCAGAATCGACAAACTGAAGTTTGTCGTACCTATAATAAAAGCCCCGCGCTGTTAACAACGCGGGACCTTTCTTGAACCTGTTTCCGGATAGCGGTTGAAAGACTCGCCGAGCTGTTTAGCGGATTGTTTTTCGTGGCCGCAAGTCGCCTTAACTCACCACGTTTCTGCAAAGCCTATTGAAACATCGTATGCAAACCCTGTCAACAGCACTGTAATTCACAGAATGACTACCATAACTCCCGCATGTCCAGCTTGAATGCCGGCAGTTCCGGATCACCTGAGACACTCTCCGGGTCTTCGAGGATTTCAGCCGTTCGATTTGGTCGATAGATGTAAACCCGTTTTCTTAGCGGGTCAATCAGCCAGGCCATCATCGCGCCGTTCGCGATGTACTCGACCATCTTGTCTTCCAACGGCGGCAAATTATCCGAACGTGAACGCAACTCAATAACGAAGTCAGGGCACAGCGGCGCAAAACTTTCCTGTTCTTCGTCCGTGAGGGCATCCCACCGTTCGCGCTTGACCCAGGAAAGGTCGGGCGAGCGCCTGGCGCCATTGGGTAGCATGAAAAGCGTCGAAGAGTCGAAAACCACGCCGCCGCGATTCGTCTTCGCCCAAGTCCCAAACTGCAGGTTTAGTTCAGCGTTGAGCAAGCCGGTTCTTGCCCCCGTAGGAGGCATAAGAATAAGTTCTACGGTGGCGGTCAGTTCCATTCGCAGCTCAGGGTTGTCGCGAACCAACTGATCGAAATCTTCGCCTGTCAGGACAGAGTGAACGTCAACGATAAAATTCGGCGGCATGTGCAAATCGATTGGTGAAAATATTGTCGACATCTTTGGTTCCCCTCGCTCAGATTCTACGCGCCCCTGCCGAAGGCGGCAACGCCCACGCTAACTGACGATGACCCCACTCTGCTCAGAATCAAATCCCATTGGTTGCTGGCGGAGTCTGTTTCGGCCTTATCTTGATCGAGCATGATTGAACCACCTCAAAGGCAACTTGAAAGACTCGAGGCGGGCTGGGTCGAGGAATCCGACTGCTGAATGCATTCCTCGATCGCAGGAAACGGCATCGACGTGTACCTTAACCCCGACCCTGGTTCAGACGTCGCGTATTTGGCGCGCGCTTAATACTCGGTACAGTAAGCAGTCGCCGGCCGCCTATCTGTTCGACGACGTGTTGCGCAGACATCATCGCTCCCTCCTGCCAACCGGGCAGTTGCGAGACCTGATCCCCTGTGACAAAGAAACGACGATCCGGAGCCAACAGACGCGAGTAGGCCTTCGCATGATCCTTGTTGGTCGGATCCCAGTTGGCCCAGCCGCCGCCTTCACTCGGAATATTTTGCCAGGCTATAGAGATCGCCTTGTCAGAGGGGACCATCCGCGTGTCGGCAAACTCCGGATGCAACTTCATACCGCCTTGCCGCGCCGTCCTGATGCGCTGCTCCAGGCTCATCTTGCCGAAGGCTTTGGCATCGTCATCATAGTTATAGACGCCGGTGAGCGTCCCGTTGTTGGTGAAGTAGTCATACGACGGATACCACATCTGCGTGATCGGATCGTCGGTATAACTGATACCACCATAGATTTGGTTCTTGTCCGATTCCCAGAAGCGGTTGTTGGCCTGCCAACCGAGCTTGCAGGTTGGATCATACTTACACAGCTTAACGGCCGCATCGAAAACGGGATCGAAATTGTTCGAGATATTCTTGAGCAGGGGCAAGGGAATATTGCTGATGCAGTAGTCGGCCTTAATGGTGGTCCGCGTTCCTCCCTTTTCGACAACAACGCTGACGCCGGTGTTACTGATCGCAATGTCCAGTACTTTCGTGTCGTACTGAATGAGCGAGCCGATCCTGCCGATAAAGCCGTCAACGATCTTGTCCATGCCGCCCACAGGTTGAAAAAGTGTCGGCTGCCATTCGTATTCAAACGATTGATAAAAGCGGAAGCGCCAGAATTCCGAACTAAGAAGGTCTTTGAAGTTGAGAGTCGGTCCAGGTTCGCAGGGCTGTTGCACAGTTATCTCGCAACCATCGCGAGTCGATCCGGAATATTTGAAGCACGTCGTGCACTGCTTACTGCAGCTGATGCAAGCATCACAACTTAAATTGCATTTGTTGCACTGATTCTGGCCGCAGGTGGTGCATATGTCGTTCTGGCCGAGGTCGCCGAAAGTTTTTAGAAGACAAAGAAGGTTATCGCGGTCGGTCGCGTCGAGTTCGGCGTTCAGAGCATTCTGGTTCACGGCCTTCGCCAACATTTCGGCGATGTAGCCCTGCACGTCGTTAGCGATGCGCCGCTTGATCTGCGGCTTGCCGCCGAAAGCTTTATCGCTCTGGAACAAATTGGCCATCGTCTCCATTACATAGACTTCAAGCTTTACATCTAATTCTCGACAGTAATGAAGCGCTCGGCGGTGATGATAAGGAAGACGCCCCGGACCCAGATTTAGATAGAGCCCCTCATCGAAGTTGCAAACCTGTTCGGTCTCGACCCCGTCCTGGTTCACTTCTTTGATTACAGTACCGCGCCGCGCCGAATGGTTCCGTCCACCGGCCCGTTCAGTCAATTCAATAATCTTGCAGTCGTAGTTTGCGCGGGTCAATTCATAAGCAGCGGTCAGCCCGGCAATGCCCGCGCCGAGGATGAGGACTGATTTGCCTCTTCCCGAACCCTGCGGCAGTTCCGGTGGACCAGCCCACGCTTCGGGAACGTGAATCAGCCCCAGGGCGGTCATTGTCTCGTACAGCGCCGCCGATCCTCCGGCCAAACCAACTTGCTCGAGGAAACGTCTGCGAGTGACCGCTTTCTTTTTCTTAGGCATTGCGATTTCTCCTGTACTCGTGAGAACTCTGTTTGCGACCGCACCGGGATCAACTAAGAAACCGCCGGGCGGCTCTTTGGATCCGCAACCGATAAAACAAGGTTAACTTTCTGATGAAGAGGCCCCCGCTCGAACAGAACGACTCGAGCGATGTGCCTTAATACTTCATTTCAGCTCACTAATCAATAGGGTTTTTTGGACCAGGAAGAATTCAAGCAGATGCCCGGATGTCGATGAGCGGGTGCAGTTCCGCGTGCGTCAGGCACGATCAGAGGAGGGGCCCCAGCCGCATTAGCACCCTTGCTCAAACGAGGTGGCAAACGCCAAACGAATAACAGCCAGGGGTTTCCTTAAGGCCGTTGAAGCGGCTGCTGAAAATTTCAAGTGCCCTTGTTACCCTGAAGGACGCGAGGTGCTAATGAGAGAGAGAATGTCACGCGGCAACACAACTTTGGAAACCACCGCGGACTCTTTCCTATTTACCATTTGCCAATAACCATTTACCATCAGTCTTCATGCGTCGCGCCATCTATCCAGGTTCATTCGATCCGGTTACCAACGGCCACCTCGATATTATCCAGCGAGGCTGCAAACTCTTCGACGAAATTATTGTCGCAGTGCTAATCAATCCTGAGAAAACAGCCTTCTTCTCAGTCGAGGAAAGATGTGAAATCTTGAGCGTGGTTTTGCAGGATATAGATCGCAGTGACTGTCGTGTGACGGTGGAAAGCTTTGCCGGATTAATGGTCGAGTACGCCGCCGAAAGAAACGCCAACGCCATCGTGCGCGGTATCCGCGCTATCTCAGACTATGAATACGAACTGCAGATGGCCCTGATGAACCGCCGTCTACAGCCCCGCCTGGAAACAGTTTTCATGATGCCCGCCGAAGAATATTCGTACGTTAGTTCGCGGCTGGTGAAGGAAGTATTTCATTTGGGCGCGCCGATTAAGGACCTGGTGCCGCCACTGGTTGAGGACCGAATGAGGGAGAAGAGTTCCAAATGATGACCAAGCCAACAGCTTCGTTCCCAGTTTCTGAAAACGTCGCCGAGATGAAAGCATCTGCGACCATGGCGGCCATGCAGGCAGCCGATGCGATGCGCGCGGCCGGAGTAGACGTAGTCGATCTAGGCGCCGGCGAACCGGATTTCGACACACCGCAGAACATCAAGGACGCCGCCTCGGCAGCTATGCTCGCGGGCAAGACCAAGTACACGCCCACGCCGGGGGTGCGCGAATTACAACAGGCCATCATCGACTTTTATCAAAAAGAGTTTGGCGCGATCTACGAGCGCAATGAAGTAATGGCTACTGCCGGCGGCAAGCAGGCGATTTTTAACGCGGTCGTTTCCCTGATCAATCCGGGGGACGAAGTCCTGCTCCCCAAACCTTATTGGGTAACGTTCCCGGAGATAGTCACCTTCGCGCGCGGCAAGTCAGTTTTCATCGAGACCGAAGACAACGATTTTGTGTTGAGCGCCGACATGATTCGCAGAGCGATCTCGCCAAAGACAAAGCTGGTCATTCTCAACTCGCCCAGCAATCCTTCAGGCCGCGTGATTCCTCCGACCGAGTTCAAACAAATCATGGAGCTCGCGGTTGAGCATGACCTATACGTGATCTCAGATGAATGTTACTTGCGGTTTGTGTATCCGCCGGCCACGATCTTCAGTGCCGCGTCCCTGCGGCCTGAGTTGCGTCGCCGGCTGTGCATCGCAGGATCGTTTTCGAAAACGTACGCCATGACCGGCTGGCGCGTCGGCTATTCCCTGGCAAACGCGGAATGGACGCGGGCGATGTCGAAACTGCAGGGGCATTCGACCAGCAATGCCACGTCGATCTCGCAGGCGGCAGCGACCGAGGCTTTGAACGGTCCACAGGATTCAGTGGCCAATATGCTTGCCGAATACACGCGCCGGCGCGAATGGTTGCTGGGCGCGCTTAACGACATCCCGGGCCTGCGTTGCCCGCAACCCGAAGGCGCCTTTTACGCTTTTCCCGATGTGCGGGGATGCTTCAAGGGTAGGTTGCATACGTCAGGCGAGTTTGCCAACCAGTTGCTCGAGAAGGAACAAACCGTGGTGACTGATGGCGCGGGGTTTGGAGCTGAAGGTTTCATCCGCATCTCTTATGCGACTTCGTTGGATCGTCTGAAGGAAGGCGTCAAGCGGATTAGGCGAGTGGCGGAGGGAGTGTAGCGCAAATTGCTAATTTGCGTTCTTAGATTTTTCCAACATCCTCGCAAATTAACAATTTGCGCTACATTGGTTGAGCTACAAAAAGAGGCGAGCACGGGCTCGCCTCTCATCGTGTTGAACTGAATTAGGAATTTAGTACAGATTGAAGTTGTACTGCAGCTCCATCCACATTGAAACTGGATGACCGTCCTTGGTCGCGGGAACGAACCTGATGTTCTTGGCCGCGGCGATCGCCCGCTCAGTCAATCCATCCGGCAAGCCGGAGACCGCGTGAATGTTCGTAACTGAACCGCCGGCCGAGAAGACTGCTCGCAGGACTACTGTTCCGGTGATCTGATTCTTGCGCGCACTCTCTGTGTAGGTCGGCTCAGGCTTATCCAGCACGCGGGCTTTGGAAGTAACTTCCCGGCCATTAAAAATTCGGTTGTAGTCCGTGCCGCCGCCACCGCCGCCGGGACCACCGCCGCCTTCGCGACGCTCGCCGCCACCGGTATTGCCGCCGTTACCCGGACCATATCCGCCGCCGTTGCCGGGACCAACGCCACCGCCATTCCCCTGCCCGATGCCGTTGCCGGTACCGGATCCGGATGATGGTGTAGTCGATTTCGATTTTGGATCACCATACTGAAGTTGCCGCGTATCAGGCGGGAACAAAGCTGGGTCAGCATCGAGCGTTGCAGGCATCGGCAGAGCCGGATTCTTAATCACGGGCGGATGCGGATCAGGAGCCACGACCTGTGGAATCCGCAGATCAGCCTGCGGCAATTTGCCAAACGAAGCGGGGGTCTGTTCTTCTCGACCGCCGCCGCCGCCGCCACCGGCTTTCTCCTGCTTGGGCTTGCTGCCACCGCCATTACCCTTGGCCATTCCCGCAGTGCCTTCGTCAGGCGTCGGCTGCGCATTGGGAATGTCGGTAATCATCTGGGTCAGTTCCATATCTTCATTCTGCGCAAGTTCGGCCGCCTTGGCTTCCTGACGCCTGCCCCACAGGAATATGCCACCGACCACTAAAAACAGAATTGCGAAGGCCGCGATGATGCCGGAGAGCGCGTTGCGCGAATCCGACGGCTTGGCGCCCATCACTGCCGCACCGTCACGACTCAACCAGGTTGAGAAGATACCAATCAGTCCGATAAACCCGATCATAGCCACCGCAATCATGGTCTTGCGCGAAGGGCCCGCCGCTGTGGTCTGCGTCCGATCAATGAAGAAAATCGCCACCACCACGCCACCCATGGCCAACAGCGAGATCAGGATGCCGACAACCGCATCCCGTCGAGCAAAAAAGCGAGTGGCCATCTGGCCATATCCCTGAAACGAACGCTTGACGAAGCCGAAGGGATCGCGTTTGAACTCAGGCCAGGTAAGTTGATAGTTATGCGCGACTCCGCCTATCTCACCGGCAAGCCGGGAGAGAAGGCCCTGGTCCTCCAGAATCGTGAGGTGGTACTCACCGAGCAAACCTGAGCTGGCCGTAGCGACTGGAACTGATGCCGCTGGAGCTGATCTGGGGATCGACGCTTCGACAGGCGTTGTCTTTGGAGTTGAAGCTTCGAAAGGTACAGCCGCCGGGCGCTGAAAGGTCGCGGTCTCAGCCGCCGGGCGCGAAGTTTCGATACTGGGGGCGTTGGCCGTGGTCTCGGGTACCGCGCTCAACGGCGTTCCGTCAACTGGGCAGAAACTGAATCTGTCCGCGAATTGTTCCTGGCACGTATCACAAAATTTCATTGTTACTACCTCGCTACCCCTCTGGGAATTAAGTGCTGAATTCGATAGCAGAGTCGGGCTGCTGATGGCCTGCTGATAAGCAGCAGCGACGCGCTCGTCCAAAGACCCGGGAGCATCCGGAACGCTCCACTGTCGAAGCAAACTACGCAGTTCGTCGTCCTGCATGAACTTGGAATCAAAATCACTCATCTCAAAAATCTTTAAGTCGCATGCAGGCGCGTTAACTGCTTCACTTACGCCCGCTTAACTGTAACAGTTTCATCGCCGATTCGGAAATATCGATCGAGTCTCGCGCGGAGCTTTTCGCGGGCCCGAAATACCCGCACCTTCACCGTATTGGAATCGGCTCCGACAATCGCCGCAATCTCTGCCAGTGACAGATCTTCATATTCAAAAAGCACCAGCGCCTCACGCTGCGCGGCTGGCAAACTCGCCATCGCCCGCTCGATTTCAGCGCCCAGTTCCTCATTGAGCACCAGGGCCATCGGTCCCGGACGATCCGAACCGGAGAGTTCGTGCGGCAGCTCTTCGATTCCGGTCTCACGGCCCAGACTTTGGTATCGCTTAGTCGCCTGGTTTCGCGCTGCGGCATAAAGATAAGTTCGCAGCGAGGCTCTGGTCGCATCAAACCGGCCGGGCTCTTTTATCAAACTAAGAAAGCAATCGTGGGCCACGTCTTCCGCCGCCTCGACCGAGCCCAACAACCTGTACGCGAATCGGAAGATTGGACCGCGGTAACGCTCGTACAGGATCTTAAAGGCTTCCGTATTCCCGTCCGCCGCCTGTTCGAGCAGCCGTTCGTCTGTTGCCTGTTCTGCCAATCAAAGCGCTCGATCCTGTAGGAACTCGGCTTCCCACTGTTAATTACTGCTAATAGTCAAAAAGTTACAAGAAATGATCTCGCTTCGGCCAATTCTCTTCTGCACGGGCCGATTATACTATCGGTGTGTCCCGTTTGAGGACTCTGAAGCAGCCAGGTCGATTCGCTCCGGCACGGGGCTTTGATGCCTTTAGTGCGCTTCAGGTTGACGGGTTTCTGCCCGACATCTAAACTCTTTTTCGCCGCATCCGAACCGGGACTTCAAAATAGGCACGTCTTTTATTTGCCGCAAAAGGTTGCGATACCGAAAGTCCAATCGACCCGAAACACGTCTACATGACTAATCGAATTACCCGCCAGCCTTATTATTACTGCTTGATTTGCTTGTTGTTGCTTGCGCTCATTCCCACCGGGACCAGGGCGCAAACACCATCTGAGCCGGTCCGAGAACACCTTCTCAACGGCCTGATGATCCTGTTTTCAGCGCGGCCGGGCGATCCAAACGTACTTCTCAAACTGCGGATCGAGAGCGGCGCCGCCTTCGACCTCGCCGGCAGAGGGGGCACGATGGCCCTGCTCGGCGACGTTCTCTTCCCCGATCCAGTGACGCGCGAGTACGTGTCTGAACAACTGGGCGGGCGGCTCGACGTTTCAACTAATCACGACGCGATTGATGTGACGATTTCGGGTAGAGCGGACGAGTTGGAACGCATCGTGGATTTCTTGCGGGGCGCGATTGTGACTCCGCAAATCACTCGCGAAAATGTGGCGAAGATTCGCGAAGCCAAACTGAAGCTGCTTTCCGAACGCGAAACTTCTCCCGCAGAAATCGCCGATCGCGAAATCGCCGTCCGCCTGTTTGGAGCCTATCCGTACGGACACCCTTCTTCAGGCACGGTGGAAAGCGTCTCGAAAATCGATCGACCCGATCTCATGCTGGCACGCGAGCGCTTTCTGAATGCGAATGCCTCCACGATAGTTGTCATTGGCGGCGTCGATAAACTTCGGGTCATGCGGGCACTGCGTCAACTACTCGGACCCTGGCAGAGAGGCGATCGCATAGTTCCGGCTACCTTCCGCCAACCCAACCCTCCGGACCCGCGAATTCTTGTGATAGATCAATCCGGTGCGGCTAACGCCGAGATCCGTTTGGCCGTGCGCGGATTATCCCGATCAGATCGCGAGGCCGAGGCAGCTTCGCTGCTCGCTTTGATCGTCCGCGATCGCCTGCGATCAACTTCGAGCGATCTAGCGAAAGCTTTCGCGCGGCATGAAGCCCACGATTTGCCTGGCTTGTTTGTACTCGGCGCTCCGGTTCCGACAGCATCGGCTGCAAAAGCCATTTCGGGCGCACGGGAAGTGCTCGCTTCGCTGGCGAAAGCGGGGCCAACGGCGGCGGAGTTCGAACGCGCGCGCGCGGAAAGGCTGGCGGATTTATCCCGTCAGGAATCTCAGGAGAATCTGGTAGGAGCTACTGCGGACAACTGGCTGAGTAATGAAATATACAAGCTGCCACCCGTGTCCACGCAAATCAGAAGTTTCACCCTGGCCGACATCCAGCGCGTCACGGAGAGACTTTTCAAGAACGTTGCAGTCGCAACGATCGCCTTGGGGGACGTCGACCAACTTAAATCCGGTTTGGGCGTCAACATCGAAGTACGCGGTGCGAAGCCCGAACTAAAGACAACGACCAAACCTTCCACCCCGGCAAAGAAGCCCTGACAGATTCACAAACCTTTCGCAAGCGGCTTGCAACCATTCCCCTACCTCTATGGGCTTAACTGATCACGGCGAAAAAAGTTCAGCGGAAGCCCACGCTCGGCGGGTGCGCGACATGTTCGCGAAGATTTCGCCGCGATACGATCTGCTGAACCACCTGTTATCGGGAAACATCGATAAGAGGTGGCGACGAAATGTCGTTGAGAAGCTACGGCCGCTGCTCTCGACCAATGCACAGGTGCTGGACGTTGCATGCGGTACTGGCGACTTGAGTATAGCGTTATTTGAAAACATCGGCGTCCGAGTTACCGGCGTAGATTTTTGCCGGCCGATGCTTGAACGCGCGGCGCGAAAGGAACCGCGAATCGCATTTGTCGAGGGAGACGCTCTGCAGCTTCCTTTCGACGATGCAGTCTTTGATGCGGTCACCATCGCTTTCGGTCTGCGCAATCTCTCGAGTGTCGAGCAGGGCCTGAGCGAACTGCGAAGAGTTTTGCAGCCGAAGGGTCGCGCTGCGATTCTGGAATTTTCCAAGCCAGTCGTGCCCGGCTTTCGTTCACTCGGCGCGGTATATTGCACGCGGTTGTTGCCGCGAATCGGCGGGATCATCAGTGGCTCGCGAAGTGCCTATGAGTATCTTCCAGATTCGGTGGCACGTTTTCCGGATCAAGAGACGCTCTCGGCGATGATGACGGCGGCCGGTTTTGCCGATGTGGAATTTGAAAATTTAACCGGCGGTATAGCGGCACTGCATACCGGCCGGCGAGCGTAACGTACGACAAACTTCAGGTTGTCGCGTGCGCTCAAAATCGACAAACTAAAGTTTGTCGCACAGATTGGTCCGCCTTCGGGTAGCGACCAAACAGCGTAGTCCGCGGGACTCGCTTAACTGATGAAGGCGCGGTTGTCGGGGCCACGCTCAATCGGAACAGCGAGTCGCCGCGCGGCTACGTTTTTGCGGAGATCCCCGCGCATCTTACGTGAAATCATTTCCTTGCGCCCACCCGCTTTTTTTGGAGCTTGATGCCGTCCTGGTAAGACGATTCACGAAAATACACGAAGCGGAAATTGGTTCTGTAGTTTCGTGTGATTTCGTGGATCGTCCTTCGAAAACCAAAGACACTACCCGCAAGATGATCTGATAGGCGTGCTTCCTGCCAATCTGATATTATCCGCGCTGGCAAATTCAGTTCAGAGTTCACGCTTTAGCTTGCTTCGCTCAGTAATTTCGCGACCTAAATGTTTGCACTCAAAATTCCCGAGATGAAACGTAACCTGCTTGGATTTCTGCGCCGCGCCGGTTTTCTGATTCTGGTGGTGTGGACTGTGGTGTCGCTGGTAACCATCCTAATTGAGTTGGTGCCCGGCGATCCGGCGGCGGCAGTACTCGGCGATCAAGCAACTGCGGAGCAGTTGGCCCAGTTCAGAGCCAGACATGGACTCGATCGTCCGCCTTTCTTTTTCGGATTCCCCCAGGACGCAAACGGCCAGAGACATTTTCGCTGGTACGGTTACGATAACCGCTATAAAGATTACTGGGTTGGGATTCTGCACGGCGACCTGGGAAGTTCCTTCCGCACCGATCGGCCCGTCATTGATCTAATCATCGAGCGATATCCCGCGACGATCGAACTGGCAATCGTCGCGATGCTGATTGCCGTGGCCATAGCCGTCCCGCTGGGTGTGGTGGCCGGTAAGAATCGCGGCACCTGGATCGACAACTCTCTTTCCGTGATCGCTTTGATAGGAATCAGTCTGCCCAGCTTCGTGATAGGGCCAATGCTGGTGTTTCTGTTTGCCGTGAAGCTTGGTTGGCTGTCGCCTTCGGGACGTTTCGACTGGAACGACATAATCCTGCCGGCTTTCACGCTTGGCGCAGCGCTTTCCGCAATCCTCACGCGCATGGTGCGCTCCTCTGTGATCGAAGAATTAAATGAAGGCTATGTACGCACGGCGCGCGCGAAAGGACTGAGCGAACGAACGGTAGTTTACAAGCATGTGCTGAAGAATGGTTTGATTCCGGTCGTCACAGTACTCGGCCTGCAGTTGGGAGTACTGCTGGCGGGAGCAATTATTACCGAGAAGATCTTCGGCTGGCCCGGCTTGGGCTTGTTGTTGGTCGAAGATGGAATCGGCAAACGTGACTATAGCGTGGTCCAGGGTTGCGTGCTCGCGATTAGCACGACTTACATAATCGCGAACACCTTAACGGATATGGCTTATCGTTGGCTGGATCCGAGGATAAGAGTCTCTTGATTGTCGATTGCCAATTGCCGATTGCCGATTTTGGTTGTTTGAAGGAGCTCGGCGTGGCCCATCGCAACGGTTGAGGAGACAGAATGACAATCGGCAATCGGAAATCGGCAATTGGAAATCGCAGATGAGTCGTCTAGCCATCATCGGAATCGCTATCGTTGCCGTCTTTGTCCTGGTGGCGATCTTCGCGCCCTGGATTGCGACTCAGGACGTGGGCGCTACGAATCTCGCCATGCGTTACATGGGGCCCTCAGCGGCGCATTGGTTCGGAACGGATTCAACCGGGCGCGATATTTTTTCGCGTGTCGTATTCGGCGCTCGCATTTCGCTTGAGGTCGGCATAGTAGTCGTGACAGTCTCAGCTATTGTGGGCACCTCCATCGGCGCGGTCGCAGGGTACTACAGCGGCTGGGTGGATCGAATACTGTCCGGCTACGTCTTCAACGTGTTCCTGGCTTTTCCGGGACTGCTGCTGGCGATTGCCCTGGTAGCTTTTCTCGGTGCGGGTTTGAACAAACTGATCTTCGCGCTCTGCATCATCGGATGGGTGGGATACGCGCGGCTGATTCGCGCGCAGGTCTTGAAAGTTCGCGAATATGATTTTGTGCAGGCGGCGCGCGCGCTTGGCGCCGGCGATTTTCGCATCCTGTTCACGCACATTCTGCCAAACGCGATTCAACCTCTGATCGTGCAAGCGAGTCTGGGCATGGCCGGCGCGGTTTTGGCGGAAGCATCGCTCTCTTTCCTCGGTCTCGGCGTACCACCGCCGGCGCCTTCATGGGGCGTGATGATTGAAGAGGCCCGTGATCTCTCGACCTTGCAGGCAGCGCCGCACGCGCTCATCTTTCCCGGAATCGCCATAGCGCTCACGGTACTGGCCTTCAATTTTCTTGGCGATGGACTGCGGGAGTATCTGGACCCGCGCCAGCGCCGGCGTTAGCTGCGGGCTGGCACGCAGTACGACGGGCTGGCCAGCCTGTCGCACCTTTGGGCGCACCACCATGCAAAAACTGGCACCAAAACATCGAACCTTAATCACTCCGCCAAAAAGAGACTATCTCACGATGGCCTTGATTAGCGTGATAACATTTTCATCACGCAACGCGTTGAAATAAGTCTGAGGAACTCGCTATGCCGATAGCTGCCAATCACTACCTCGAAGCCATTGCGGATCTTCCCAACAGTGCGACCCAAACCTTTGATGGCGTGACCTGGCAAGATTATGAAGATCTTCTGGCTGAGCTTGGACCCGGCTATTCGGTGCGCATCTTCTATGATGAAGGAAGACTGGAAATCATGGCCCCGATCTCCCCCGCCCATGAAAGAGCGAAGAATATTCTTAACCGCTTAATCGCCGCTTTGAGTGATGAACTTGAAATGGACCTCGAGTCACTAGGTTCAACCACTTTCCGATCAAAGGTAAAGGCAAAAGGCTTCGAGCCCGATGACTGTTTCTATGTCGAGCACTTCGCGGCGGCACTTCGCATGGAAGAGGAATTCAATCCGCGGCGCGATCCTCCTCCGGACGTTGTCGTTGAAGTAGATCGAGCCAGGACGTCGCTAAACAAGTTCGTGATTTTCGCCGCGCTTGGTGTTCCTGAGATTTGGCGGGTGTTCAAGAGAGAAGTTCGATTCTATGTGCTTACCGGCGACTCGTACGCTGAGGTTCCGACTAGCCGGGCCTTTCCGTTCCTGCATTCCAGCGTGCTGGGCGAGTTCATCGTCATGGGACTCGCGGAGGGCGGTAGAAAAGCCGCTCGTGCTTTTCGTGTTTTGATCCGAGAAAACCGCGCTCAGCTTACTTCGTGAAGACCCGGGTCTCGAATGCTGGGACAAGTTGTTGCTGGGAGCGCGGACGTCCCGTCCGCATTGAGCGCGCTAGCGCGAAAACCTTTGGTAGAGGTTGAGAGAACGAGGCAATTCATGGCGACTTGCGGACGGGACGTCCGCGCTCCCAGCCTTCAAGTTCCGCTCTTCCCTACGGTCTTAGCGCTGGTGGTTTGCTTGAACCGTTATCGCGCGCGACTGCCGGGGTAGTCGTATAACTATCGCGAGCACGAACGACCATGTCCGGATAGCGCACGCGAACTTTGATTCCCCGCTCTGAGCCCGCGCCGGAGTTCTGTTTGGGATAATAGCCCAGGCTGTATTGCACACCGAGCTCGGCGGTTATCGCTGCGAACGCCGGACCAACGTCGCTGAGATCGTCTGCGCGATAGAAACGGCCGCCGGTCTTCTCCGCCAGTGTGCGCAGGTAAGGCTCGCTGGTCGCATAGCCCTTCATCAATCTTTCCTGAATTTTTCGTCGCGCCTTTTCGTTCTTGATCTGGCTGAGACGCTGAGGCAGTTGCGGCAGAGTATTGTACTGCACCGTGTAAATCAGAACGTCCTGCTCGGCTACATCATTGAGAGTACTCTTGAGCGTTACCGCACTGTTTTGATCGACGCCGTCAGTCATCAATACGATAGCCTTGCGTCCCTGGATTCCGGCCATGCGCTTCAACGCGAAATTCACTGCATCGTAAAGCACCGTGCCGTCGGTAACCGCCGGAATGTGAAGCTTTGATTGACGAATCGCGCTCACGTTTTCCGCTTCCGTCAGGACATGAATTTGTCCGTCGAAGGTGATGGCCATCATTCGATCGTTGGCTCGCAGACGGCTGACGAAGGTATTAGCCGCTTCGCGGATTTGTGAAAGCTGCGACTGGGTCGAACCGCTAACATCCAACATCAAAGCGACAGTGAAGGGTCTTTCGACCGAAGCGAAATACGCCAGGCTCTGTTCGACTCCGTCTTCGTAAATCTTGAAGTCTTCTTTCTTGAGGTTGGGAATGTATCGACCGTTGCGGTCCATCACTACGGCGGGAACTGTGATCAGACTGGTGCTGACGCGAACGACACTGCCTTCATCAATCTCACTTGAGCCGTTGTTGCTCGTGGCCTGATCGGTTTGATTTTGATTGCCGGAGTAAGTGCCGCCTGAGCGCAACACCGGAGGCCTGCGCGAGGGGTCGGTAGTCTGCGCGCAGAGAGCGCTCGCCCAAGCCAGCGAGATCAGAATTGATAGGAATACGAACGGGGCGAGTCGAGTCATACGTGCTTCAATCTCCTTCTGATGCCGGTCCGGTCGAATAGAACGGCTTCCAGCGCTACCAGTGATTAATGAAAATGACGAAAAGGGCCGATATTTCAGTTGTAGGAAAAGCAGAATGCCCGATTCTCGGATAGCCGAAGGTCGCGGCTTCGCCGCCGGCCAGTGCGGTAAGCCTCCGGCTTACCGTCGCTTGATTCCTCCTTTGTGAGGCTGCGCCTCACCTCGTGAGGCGCAGCCTCAGGATTAAAGAAGTGCAGTCCGGTAAGCCGAAAGCTTACCGCACCTTGCTGCGGCAGAGCCGCCACTCAGCCTTTGCGCTTCGTATCGTTTCCCTCTAACATCTTTAATCTCATGTGGCGGACGCTCAGATACACAATCTATGCAATCAGCGGCATCATGCTGGGCGGACTTGGCTTTGAAGCTGCGATGCTTCCGCGCGCCTCAGCTCTGCGCAATCAGAATCCGGCCACGACTTCAATGATCGAAGTACGCAACCGCGAAGCCCGGGCCGCCGGCAAAGAAGCGCGGCGCGTACAGGTCTGGATGCCGCTCAACAAAATTTCTCCGCAGCTGCAGAGGGCCGTCCTGGCCGGCGAAGACACAAACTTCGCCACGCATCACGGCTTTGACTATGAAGCGATTCAGGCGGCGTATGATCACGCGCAGAAGGAAGCCGAGAAGGAAGCGAAGCAGGAAGGCGAAAACGATTCGTGGCTGCCGAACATGCCTGACTTCAAGCGCGGCGGCTCGACCATCTCTCAGCAGCTAGCCAAGAACCTTTATCTTTCGAGCGACCGCTCGTTCTTTCGCAAGGGCCAGGAAGCCGTCATTACTTACTTCATGGAACGCAATCTTTCGAAACCACGCATTCTGGAACTCTATCTCAACGTGATCGAATGGGGTGACGGAATTTACGGCGCGGAAGCCGCTTCGCAGACTTACTTTCACAAACCGGCCGCGAACCTGAATGCGCGCGAAGCTGCCTTCCTTTCGGCCATGATTCCCAACCCGCGCACAGTCTTCAACCCACAGGTGAATCCAAAACGCGTCGCGCGCCGCCAAAGAATTATTTTGCGAGGCATGCCCAGCGTGAAGATGCCGGCGGGGACCGGATGAGAGTTGGCGAAGCCGACGCCATTCCAGTAGCCCACAGCGCCACCTGTGGGTACGACAAGCCCAATCGTCACGGTTATCCCGCGAAGTCGGGCGACATAATGCGAGCCAAGCCGGAGCGCAAATGAACCCATAATCCAATCGCGATTCCAAGAGGTGGATTATGAAGTGGGCGGTCAGAGGGGTATTACGGGCAGCCACAGAGTTGTCTCGGAAGGGCAGCACATAGCGGAAAGGCTCTTTCCGGGCAAGTCTCTTGGATAAGGTCGAGGCTGTGCACTCGGACTTCGGCGGGGTAGCCGCAGATCTATAAGTGAGGGCGACGGTAAGCCGGAGGCTAACCGCACTGGACGGCGGCAGAGCCCCGATCACGAAAGGCGAGCCTGAAGGCGTAGCTAGCGGCCGCTAATCCTGAATGAGTTTAGAAATTGATCGTCGACAAATCCGCTTCCGGGACGAGTTAGTACGCAGAGCATGTAAAAGACGCGCTGCCCTCCTACCTGCTTCGAGTAGGCGCGCACTACTCCCGAAAGGGCTTCGCTATGCAAACTGTATTGCCTGCCAGTGTACCCGTCGAGTTTGAGATCGCGCAGCGGCTTGATCGTTATGGTGACGCTTAACCCGTTTCGCTCGAAACCATGATTGAGTCCGGCCACGAATCCTCTGGCCGTCTCATCATTTGCCGACGCATCCGTGTATTTGCCAGTCGGGGCTTGCGACGATAACAGAAGATACTTGGCTTGCTCGTTACCGGCGGCGAGGTAGTGAACTGGCAGCGGGTTGCCGGACGCGTCGGGCACTGAGTAGGTGGCTTCAACACCATCACTTGGAAAGCTCACTGAGAAGTGTTCGGAGACCGATTCATACCTGGTCCAGTGACCGGCAATGCCTGCCGCAGAAATGCGTCTGAAGCTCAGCTGTCCGGCAGAGGAGCCAGGCCCGGCCATCGCGCCTAACAAATCGTCGTTCGACAAACTCGGGCTCGCCCTTTGTTTGCGAGCCTGTGATTGACGGAAAGATGTTTCAGAAGAAACGCCATTGAGCCTGGCAAGCTGAATCTCGCGAAACTCCCAGGGAGCAACCGGCGCCGGATCTTCCCAAAGACCCCGCTTCTCGCCGCGCGCGGTCTGTTCGCACTGCGCGTAGAGCTCGCGATCGCTGTCGCGCAGCGCATGATCGGCGGCGCGGTCGTACCAGGCAAAGCCATCGCACAGCATCATCGAACCAATATCAATGCCGTCACTGATCACCTTCGCCGATAGATAGCCATCAGCCAAATGCGTGTAGTCGATCGACACTATTTTGTCGAGTATCAGAGCTCTTAAATGTTCCCGGGCCTTGTCGTTGAACGGTTGGCCGCTTTCAGGGGGCGCCACTGCCTTGAGCTTGATTCTCAAGGGCCGATTGATGCTGCTGACGACCAGGGTGTTGCCTGATTCGACCGCGACGACCTTCGCCTGCAGCGTAGTGGCGGCGGCAATCAAGGGCAAACAAAACAATGCCGCAAGGGCAAGGAGACTGCGGAATGCGGGAGTTCGTATCATTAGGAATCGTTCCTTTTGATCAAGTGAAGCGAAGCGCGGGTGCGCCGTGGTGGAGGTGCAAAGCTGACGCCGATAAGGCCTCTCACCTGCGCTCATTCAAAGGAGAGAGAAGAGTCTATCCCAGCTGTTCAGACGGCAAACTCTTTCGCCAGCAAGAGCTCTGCTTTTCTCAATTCGTATCGGCCGCGGCCGAGGTTGCCGTCGGGCTTCAATGCCAATACCGCGAAGTAGTCTTTGTTGAAGAGACGCATCACCACGGTAACGCTCTCAAGGGCGACTACTAACTCGCGCAGGCGTCCTAAGTCCAGGTCACTGCCGGAACGGCTGGCGTTCCGCACGAGTGAAGTGAACTCAGCCGCCGCCACGTCCAGGTTGGCTTCGGCGCCGGCATCAGTAAAAAACTTTTCGACGGACAAGCCATCGGCGCCCATGATCAGGGCGCCGAGGCTGCCGTCGGTTTTCTCGACGATGGTTTGCAGTGCTTCTTTGAACATAACAGTGGCACAGACTTCAGGCTGTGGTGCTTATCGTGACACAGAGTGAACACAGACGAAAGTCTGTGCCTCTGTCTGCAAGCTGTGTTAGATGTGGCACTTGTGCCACCCGCGCGAACAAGTCCGCGCTCTAAACAGACTAGGGCCGGCTGCCCGGGGGTCGAGTGCTGGCTCCCGGAACGACCGGCGGAACCTGCGGGTTCGACTGTGGTTGACTCTGCTGTTGCTGCTGTTGCTGCAACTGCGTCGGTGTCGGTGTGTTGCTCTGCGGGTTACCCATTGGTACTGGCTGAGCAATCGTCGTCGAGCGGTTCCCCTGGCCGTTGCCAACAATCGGTGAAGTCGGCTGACCGTTATAGTCCGGTCGATAGATACGGGGGGTAATGAAGAAGAGAATCTCGCTCGACTGACGCGAGACTCCCTTGCGCTTAAAGAGGTTTCCGATGATCGGCAGGCTGGCGACGCCAGGCGTGCGATTCTGGGTCTCAGATTCCTGATCGCCAAGCACTCCACCCACGACCGTGGTACCCCCGTTCGGAACCAGCACTTCAGTTTCCATTCTCTGAGTGTCGATGCCGGGCGTTCCGTTGATCGCAATGGCAGTATTGACGCTGTTGTTTTCAGCGATGACATGCAGCACGACCGTACCCGCGTCGGTAATCTGCGGAGTTACTTCGAGCCGCAAAGGTACGGACACGAAAGTTGTAGTGAACACCAGCACGCCGCCGGATCCACCAGCGCCGGTCTGCGGCGTGGTCACCGGGATTTGCTGGCCGCTGGAAATTTCGGCCTTGCGGTTATTCAAAGCGGTCACGCGCGGGGTAGCGACTGTTCTCGCGGTGCCGCGGCTTTCGGCCGCCGTGATCAGCGCACTAATCTGCGCCGTGCCAATCATGCCGGTCGTCAGACCTATGACCGTGTTAGGAAGATTGGCGCCGAGTGCACCCGAAGGATTCAGGATTCCCTGCGGAATGCCGGCCGGTCTTAAACCGATCGTATTTCCGCCGGCACCTCCTCCCGACAGGGGGCTGCCTGGAGCAGTCCCAAAGCCGGCAGTGCCGCCGGTGCTGGTGTTAATGGCCAGCGCGTTGAGCTGAACGCCGAGGTCGCGGCTGAAGCTGCGATTGGCAATAACGATTCGCGTTTCGATTTCTACCTGCGGCTCGGGTTGATCCAGCAGCGTCACTAATTGACGAATGGCGTCAATGTTTTCTTTGACGTCGGTGATGATCAGCGTGTTGCTGCGTCCATCTGTTTCGACGCTGCCACGCCGCGACAGCCGACGCTGAATGACTGGAAGAATTCCCTGGTCGGTCCCGCCACTGGTTGCGGACGACGAGCCGCCGCCGCCGGAACTAGGACTATTCGAGGTTACGCCGCCTGCAAAGTTGCCAGACGATCCGCCGGCTTGCGAAAGCACGCCGGTGGCGCGGGCATAGTTCAAACGAATGAACTCGGTTACCAGCTGAGTGTTCTCGAGCCTGGCGTCGTTAATGACTCTTTCGGTTTCTGCTTCCTTGGCCAGGGAATCAACGGTGGCAATGCGAAGGATGTTGCCGTTGACCTGCACGCCCAAACGATTGGATCGCAGAATCATGTCCAGCGCCAGGTTCCATGGCACGTCCTGCACATTGACCGTCACCGGGACCGCGCCAACTGAACTGTCGATGACAAAATTAATGCCGTACTGTTCCGTAATGTAATTCAGGATGTCGCGCACGTCGGCGTTAACGACGTTGAGATTGATTGGCTCGCCTACGAATCCGGACTGACCGTAACGACGCCCCTGATCGGACTGGGCCGCCATGTTGTCCTTCGCCGGTGACATTCCCGGCCTGACCGGAGTCGGTGAAGGAGCTGGGCCCTGTGCCGGCAACGATTCCCGGGTGGAAGTCCTGTAGGACACAGGCGCCCGGCGGCCGACTGCGCCGCTGGCCATGGCGAACGAGTTAATTGACAAGCCGGCAACACACGCGAGGGCGCATGTTCTGATGGCGACATTCTTAGGGGACTGCTTAGGCATTATTCCCTCCTCAGGGGATTGACTGAACCTCCGCCACGCACTCGCTCGAAATGCCTGAAGAACGAACATTCAAAGCGCACGCCGCACAACGCGGCTGTTCAGTCGGATTGTCAAAGTGAAGAAAGCCGCGCGTCTTGCATTGGCCATCGTTCACCGCAGGAGGCCTTACCCATACGAACAAGTTCGCATGATGATCGGGCCGAGAATCGTTTTTCGCTATTGCTTGGCCGGCGGCACGGGGAGCTTTTCAGACTCGGTGGCCGGAGTATTGGCGGGGGCCGCTTTGGTAGCGGTCATCCCTTCAGCAGGATTCGGCGTACGCAACGCCTTTGTCTCGACGGACTTTTCACGACGGCCGTCGGTCCAGACTGTGTCACGGCGGAATACCAGGCGAGTTTCCTCGATGGCCACGAGTTGGCCGTCAAAAAAGTTTTCGCCCGGATAGATAACGTAGGAGAGTTTGATCGGCGTCGCTTCGATCATCGCCGCAAAACCGCGCGGCGTGCGAAAGATGCCGATGACCTGCATCTCATTCAGCAGTAGAACCGAAGTCGGTTTTGGCGGCGCGACGTGAGCATTAGCGGCAGCCATCTTCTGTGCCCGATAGCGCTCGATGCGCATTTGAATCGTCGGTGCTTCCAATCGCATCGGAACTGCCTTGCCCATCTTGACTACCGGCGCGTATCTCTTGAAAGGATCGCGTCCCGATGTTCTCTCAGTAACCACAGGCTTTTTGGCCGGAGTCTTGTCCTGGGCCATCGCGGTCATGGTCGTCAGACCAACCGCGCCAAATATCACTGCCGCGCTGGTTACGTTACGTATTGCGTTTTTATAATTCATCGTCTTCTTTCCTGGTCAGTTAATCTAGTTACGCTTTATCGCGGCTTGCTGCGCCGCTTGGGCCGCGGCGTTGTTCTGCGCTGCCGGTGCTCCGTTAGCCGCGTTTTGCTTCTGCAGCTTTTCGCTCGAGACGTAGTAGGCCGTCAGATCAAATCGAGCTTCGACGGTTTTGCTGGACGCCTGCTTGTCCATCTGCTTGAGTTCAAAGTTCGTGATCGAAACGATCCGCTGATAGTGGGCCATCTGATCAAAGAAGGCGCGCAGGCCGGCGAAAGTACTCTGGACCGAGACGTCAATCCGCTTGCCGCTATAAAAGTCCTGTTGCACATCATCCTTCGGCGTGAACTTGCGCAGCGACAGCCCCGTTTGCCGGGCTCGGTCCTGAATACCTTCCAGGACCTTGGTTAGTTCGCGCTGCTCTGGCAGCAAAGCACGGAGCTCTTCCAGTTCTTCCTGCTTGTTCTTATAAGCTGTCCGAAATTCGTTGAGTCGCTGCGAAGCAATCTGGGCTTCGGCGTTCGCCTTCTGCAACACGCTGATCTGTTCCTGCAAGCCCTTGGTTTCTTTGCGCGTGCCGCTGGTAACGAAATACCAAAAGCCGCCATAGACAACCAGTGCGATCACCGTGAATAGGCCCAGCCGCAGGTACCAGGGAAGGTTGTTAATGTTTCCAATGCTCATGATTTTTTCCTGTCGCTCTTTGAAGGAGGGTTACTGCGACTGTTATTTCTTGGCAACGCTATTCGTTGGAACCGGATTCGTCTGCGCGCTCGGCTGCGCAGTGGGGCGGGCATAGCTGCACTTGATTGTGAAGCTTACGACTTCAGGCAGCGGCGCATTTTGATCGACTTGCACCGCGGGGCCCGGACCAGTGGGAGCCTTGACGACGACTTGCGGTGTTTCTCTCTGCGTCTCAATGTTCAGATTGGTAAACATTCCCGAAGAGAATTCCATGCTCTGGCCAAAGCGAGTGACGGACGCTTCATTGGGCGATTGACCCTTGATAACAATTTCGGCGTCCTTCTGCTCAACGCTTACCAGGTAAAGACCGGGAACGCTGTCGAAGCGGGTCTTGATTTCCGCCAGCACCGCACTGGGGCCTTGCTGCGAAGACCGAAGTTTCTGGATAGCGTCGATGCGAAAGTTGATGTCCGCAATCTTCTTTTCCAAATCCGCCTGCTCACGCTTAACGACATTCATCTGCTCGTTAATGCGCTTCTGCTTCTCGAGTTCCTTAGTGGCAGTTTCGTGCTGGGCGTTCGCGCTGACATAGTCATAACCCACGCCGAGGACGAGCAGAGCCATTACCGTCAATGCCAGCAGAAACGTTTGGGTCCGCGTGCTTGAGACTTTGTCCTCAACAAACGCGACACCAGCGGGGCGGTCTGTAACCGATTCTAAAAGATTTATTTTGATCACCGGGCGTCAACTCCTCTCAGCGCCAGTCCGACCGCGATGGCCATTTCCGGCACGACTTCGCGCATGTATTCCGGGTCGAACCCGCGCGAATCGATGCGAATCTTGCGAAACGGATTGAAGACTTCAACTGGAATTTCGAATTGCCTGGCGAGGAAGTCCACGAGCCCGTTGAGCTTCGAACCGCCGCCGGAAATCAGAATTTTCTGTACCGCGGACTCGCCGTCTTCAACCGTCGCGCGATAAAAGTCCATCGTCTTCTGAATCTCGAGGGCGAGAATGTCAGAGACTGTGTCGAGGATTGGAGCGATCTCTCTCGGCTCGATGCCTTCGGGTAAAGGCATTCCGCGCTTTACCTGATCGGCCTGATCGAAATTCAGCCCGAGTTCCTTCTGCAGCAGCGAGGTGTATTGATTGCCGCCGAAGCTGGCATCGCGAGTGAAGACCGAACGTTCGCCATTCAGAATATTTATGTTGGTGGTCGAAGCGCCGATATTGAGCAAGGCCACGACCTGTCCAGGTTGGGGTTCGTAGTTGAGCTCGTAACAATTCTGGAGCGCGAAAGCATCAACGTCGATTACGACGGGCTGCTTGCCGGCCAGTTGAATCGTCTGCTTGAGATTTGCAATCTTGTCGCGCTTGCAGGCCGCGAGCAATACATGAATGGCGTCGGGCGTGCTGCCGGTGACGTGATAGTCGAGGTTCACGTCAGAGATATCGAAAGGAATATGTTCTTCAGCGTGCCAGGCGAACGACTCCTGCAATTCGTCTTCGGTCATTTGCGGCAGCACGATATTCTTGACGATGACCGAGTGTCCGTTAACTCCGGCGGCGACCTTCGTCGTTTTAATTTTGTGCTCGTTGAAGATATTCGAAATGGCATTGGATACTGAGTTCAACTCCATTATCTGTCCGTCGACAACCGAATCTGCCGGCAGGCCTTCATAGCCCAGGCTGACCAGTTGAAAGTCGCCATTCTTGCCCTGCAGTTCGACCGCCTTAACGGAACTCGATCCGATATCGACGCCGACCATGCTTTTGTTACCACGTTTCCACATCATCAATGGCTCCTCGCAATCTTGGACATCTGCAGGCGTTGACGCCGCACACGGGCGCGGGCACGACGGGCGCGGGACAGCCGGGCGCGCACTAATCTGATTGTGCTGGAATAGCTTGAGTTCTTCATTGGTTTTTTCACAGTAAGTTTTTGAAGACTTCGCTTAGTCGCGAAGGGCGGGGCGCTGTGGCGGGTTGACCGCCGCTAGCAGAGCGATAGAGGCTAGAAAAGAACCCGAGACCACACAGGAAAGAGCGGTGGCTCTATCGCCGGATTCAAAGCTACACCACCGAGGTAAAAATTGTCAACAGGATTTTGCAGGGTTTAACGATGCCCCGCTGGCTTAATACCAGGGACTTTTGATGCCCTATTTGGATACGACCTGGGTTTCTGGTCCCATGGCGGGGCTAACTGAAGGGGCCTTATTCGAGGGATTCGCAACCTTGTGACTCGGTGGGGTACAAAGGCGCCGGCGCGTACCCGTCGCAGTTGCCAGAGGGCGCGGCACAGTTTAGGATGCGAACGTTGATTAGAACCCTTCGCGCTAAAATACTTCTTGCGCTGTTGCTCGTTGCCGCGTTCGCGGTGGCGTGGCTTTTCTGGAACCGCACGACGCCCACAGACCTGGCAACCTATGCGCCGGCGGATTGTCTGGCGTTTGTTGAGGCCAATGATCTTCCCGCAGCGGCGCAGGGATTTGAAGCCACCCAAGCCTGGAAGACCTTGGCGGCTCCTGTCGGCGCGCGGGCAAACCTCCTACCAAATCGGTGGTTGATTCGGCTGGCTCGGTGGACCGGCATTGGTTCGTCGGAAAGTATCCTCATGGCTCGGTCACAGGTTGCGATTGTATTTACGGGCGCCCAAGCTAACCAGGCTGGTTCAACTCTAACCATCAAGCCGCTGGCGACGCTGATTATAGAAACTCACACCACACAGAGCCGAATGCGGCCGACAATCGAGCGGCACATCCAGGATCTGGCAACGCGCGTTTACGGACAGCCGGTGATGTCGCGCAAGCAGCTTGCCGGCGTTGACCTGAGTGAGTGGTCGTCTGCTGATGGAACCCGGCACATCGTCGCGGCGTTTGCTGACACCGCCGCGATCATCGGCAATGATGAGCCGTCGGTGCTGCATTGCCTTGAAGCACGACGGGGACAGCTCGCTGCACTTTCGGGTGAGAAGCAGCTCGATGATTTGCGTAAGAGACTCGACGCGCCGAACGCGAATGTGTTTGGCTTTGTATCCAGGGCTGGGGTCAAGGCACTGCTGCAAGCCTTCGCACTGCGTGGCGCATCCTCGTCAAACGATCTGACAGCTTCGCAGATTTTCTCGGACACTGTGGGAGGTCTTATCGAGGGCTTAGGCTGGACCTCCAGATTTGTCGATGGCATGGCTGAGGATCGCAGCTCAATTACGCTTTCTCAGGGAGTTGCCGATAAGCTTCGCAATACTTTCGTTCCGGAAGATAAGCTGGTTCTGAGCAATCTGCCTTTCGCGCCCCCCGACGCACATTCCATTTCGCTTTATCACTTTCGCGACGTCGAAGGCCTTTGGCGCGACCTGAATTCAGTCATCGCATCGCACTCTGATCTCATCGGAGCAATTGCGGCGCGGCCCGTTCTGCGCGGAATTCTCAAGCCTTACGGAATTGAGGATGCCGAGGCCTTTGTTCATTCCGTCGGCACTAGAATCCAGACGATTCGGTTGGAAGAGAATTCTCCCGCGGTTCTTGTGACAGATTCCTTTGACCGCCCGGGTCTGCTGAAGTTGGTTGAGAAACGGTTAGGTCCCAAGCCGAAATCAGAGAGTGTCGGTGACTTTGAACTGATGCTTTCCAGCACTGACAACTGGTCAGCCAGCTTCGCCGACAATCAGTTTCTTATCGGTCCAGCGGAAGCAGTTCGTCGCTGTCTTCAGGCGAAAGCTCAGTCGGTAACTTCAACGGATGCGTTTCGGAAATCTCAACGTCTCGTAGACGCTACGCTTCCACTCAGCGTCGTTACTTTTGTTAAAGATCAGCATGCGGCAATTTCCTTCGTCGAGATTTTCTCTCAGCAGGAAAGGTCTGCGTTTTCTACCAACGCGACTGCGATCGATGAAGCCTCGCGATCCCTACCTTATGCTGTCAGCGTGGTTATGCTGAAGGATACGGGGCTGGAGTGGACTTCGAGGTCTTCCTTCGGCCTGGTTGGATCGCTCCTTGTCACGCTGACTCCGGAGACCGCTAAGTGACTACCATTCTGTTGGCAACTCAAAACGAGGGAAAACTCAAAGAGCTGAGAGAGTTGCTGGCTGACTTGCCACTAGATCTTTTCAGCCTTGCTGACTTTCCCAATATCGAGGCCGTTCCCGAGACCGGCGAGAGCTTCACCGAAAATGCTACGCTTAAGGCAGTTGGCTATGCCCTTCAAACCGGCCTGCTGACGTTGGCGGATGATTCGGGTTTGGAAGTCGACGCGCTCGGGGGAGCTCCCGGAATATTTTCCGCCCGATACGCCGGCGAAGACGCGACTGATGCTGATCGTACGAACAGACTGATCGAGGAACTATCGAATACTCCAGCGGGAAAACGCTCGGCGAGTTTTGTTTCAGCCATAGCGATCGCCAGTGGCAAAGGACACGTACTCAATGTGTCGCTCGGAGTCTGCGAAGGACGTATTGACTTTATGCCCAGCGGATCGCGCGGCTTTGGTTACGATCCGGTGTTCATTCCGAACGGGTACGATAAGAGCTTCGGTGAACTGGAATCGGCGACCAAGAATCAAATCAGTCATCGCGCGCGCGCGTTGTCGGACGCACGTGAATTCCTGCTAACCTTGACCATACCTTCTTGCGGTGACTAGAATGACCGGTCTGCTATCGAAGCCGATTGTAAACTTGTAGGTGAGTACGGGGCGTAGCACAGCCTGGTAGTGCGCTCGGTTTGGGACCGAGAGGTCGGAGGTTCGAATCCTCTCGCCCCGACCAAAACGCAAGTTAGGATTCCTCGACGGCCGCCGCTTCCGGTGGCCGT
>JAWVDF010000003.1:0-3765 GCA_033857635.1 Blastocatellia bacterium | reverse complement strand
AACATACTTTCCCAGCGGCCAGAGCCTGGCCCAGGAGCGGAATTGGTTCGTCGTGGATGCCGCCGGCAAAACGGTCGGACACCTGGCTTCCGAAGTCGCTGCCATGCTAACGGGCAAACGAAATCCGAAGTGGACGCCGTTTCTCGACATGGGCGACCATGTAATCGTAGTCAACGCTCGTAAGGCGACCTTCACCGGCACCAAAGGGACGGCCAAGATCTATAGCCGGCACACCCTCTATCCCGGCGGCTTGCGCCAGACGACCGCGACTGAAATGTTTACCAAGCACCCGGAGCGCGTGATTGAGTTTGCCGTGAAAGGCATGCTGCCCAAGACTAAACTGGGGAAGGCAATGGCTAAGAAGTTGAAAGTCTATGCTGACGCCGAGCATCCTCATTCGGCGCAGCTACCAAAACTCCTCGAACTCCCTTCACGCAAAAATCAAAAGTAGAAAACCGAAACAGAAGGATTAAGACGTGGCAGAAATTCAATACTACGGAACCGGGCGGCGAAAGACTTCGACTGCTCGAGTTTATTTGCGACCAGGCGCGGGCAATTTCCTAATTAACCGGAAAGCCTTCGAGGCCTACTTCCCCAACGAGACGCACCGCATGATTATTCGCCAGCCGTTTAATCTGACTGAGACGGGCAACAAGTTTGACGTCCTGGTCAACGTGGCCGGCGGCGGGCCCTCGGGCCAGGCCGGTGCGATTCGCCACGGCATCACGCGAGCGCTGATGTTGTACAACGCCGATCTGCGACCGGCTTTGAAGCAGGCCGGTCTGGTGACTCGCGATCCGCGCATTAAGGAACGCAAGAAGTACGGACAAAAGGGCGCACGCAAACGCTTCCAGTTCTCGAAGAGATAGGAACATTGGCGATTGCCAATTGCCGATTTTTGATTGGCGTCTTGCGAATCAGTTATGCCGCTTCCGGATTTCAATCGGCAATCGGCAATTGAAAATCGGAAATGTATTTGAATCCATTACCGCGATTCTAATTGGTTGCTTTCAAAGCGAAGGCACTAGTCGCGGCGAGTACACAAACCAATTGACATAAAGGAGAAAGCTTTTTGGTTACGGTTACGATGAAAGAATTGCTGGAGGCCGGTGTTCACTTCGGCCATCAGGTGCGTCGTTGGAATCCGAAAATGAAGGAATACATTTTCGGAGAGCGCAACGGCATTTACATTATCGATCTACAAAAAACTCAGAAGATGTTTCGCGAGGCTCTTCAGGCCGTGTCCAACATGGTGGCTGAGGATCGCGGCAAGACCGTGCTCTTCGTGGGCACCAAGCGTCAGGCACAGGATGCCGTGCGCGAAGAAGCGGAACGGTCGGGTCAGTATTACGTCAACCAGCGCTGGCTGGGCGGCCTGCTGACGAATTTTCAGACAGTGCAGAAGTCGATCAAGCGGCTAAAGGATCTGGATGTAATGCAGACCGACGGCCGCTATGAGAAGCTGACCAAGAAAGAGCGAATCAAACTGGACCGTGAGCGACAGAGCCTGGAAAAGGTTCTCTCCGGCATTAAGTCAATGACTCGGCTGCCCGACCTGGTCTTTGTCATCGACGTCCGCAAGGAAGAGATCGCAGTTGCCGAAGCGAACAAGCTCGGCATCCCGGTGATCGCCGTTGTCGATACGAATTGTTCTCCCGAAGGGATCGACTATGTAATTCCGGGTAATGACGACGCACTGCGCGCGGTGCGACTGTTCGCGGCGCGCATCGCCGACGCCGTGCTCGAAGGTCAGCAAATGTTGACCGAAGGCGGCGCGACGGGTGATGAGCAAGCCACGGAAGAAAAACCCGAGGCCCCGGCTGTGAGCGCACCCGAAATCGCCGCGACCGGTACGGTCGGAGCCGAGCCGGTCGCAACCGAGAGCATCGAAACAACGGCGGCGGAGTCTGCTGCCCCAGCGCTCAACGCCGAACCAGTCAGCGCGCCGGCGGGTGAGCCCGTGCAACAGAACCAATCAGAACCCGAGACTGCGGAGGTCGCCGCCGTAAGGTAGAATTCGGGCAATATCAATTCATCGGCGAGCGCAGCCTCAAAAGCGGGACCCCCGCCGGGCTGCGCATTTTCATGAAGTGAGTGGCACAGACTTTAGTCTGTGTCTTCAACAGAGAGAAAACCACAGACTAAAGTCTGTGCCACTAATCAGGGAGAGTAAGCAATCATGGCAGAAATAAACGCAGCCGGGATTAAGGCGCTGCGCGAAAAAACCGGGGCCGGAATGATGGAGTGCAAGAAAGCCCTTACCGAAGCCGTCGGAGATGAAGCGCGCGCGATTGAAATCCTGCGCGAGCGCGGTCTGGCTTCGGCCAAAAAGAAAGAGGGCCGCGTGGCCGCTGAGGGCGCAGTTGGATCGTACATTCACATGGGCGGCAAAGTCGGTGTCCTGGTCGAAGTGAATTGCGAAACTGACTTTGTCGCGCGCAGCGAAGACTTTCAGCAATTGGTCAAAGACATCGCGATGCATATCGCCGCCGCTGAACCGCGTCACGTGTCGCGCGAAGAAGTAACCGCGGAGACGCTGGACAAGGAGCGGGAAATCGCTCGCGCCCAGGCCAAGAACGATCCCAAGAACGCGAGCAAGCCCGACCAGGTAATCGACAAGATCGTCGAAGGCCGCTTGAACAAGTTCTACGAAGAGTTCGTCCTGCTGGACCAGCCGTTTATCAAAGATCCGGCCACGACCGTCGGCGAACTGGTTACCGAGCGAGTTGCCAAGACCGGAGAGAAAATTACCATCCGCAGGTTCGCTCGTTACAAGATGGGCGAAGGATTGGCGAAGCGCGAAGACGACTTCATTGATGAAGTCGCGAAGCTCGCTGGAAGTTAATGATCTTAGCGCCTTGGCGTGGGATAATCACGCAAGGGCGCAAAGCTCGCAAAGTCCGACCACTCTTTAGGAATGAGCACCGAACTTCAGAACCAACCAGCCTACCGCCGCGTTCTCCTCAAGATTTCCGGCGAAGCCCTGATGGGCGAGCAAACCTTCGGCATCGATGTAGACATCGCCCGCGCCGTCGCCGAAGAAATTAAGCAGGTCCACGATCTGGGCATCCAGGTTGCGGTGGTTGTCGGTGGCGGCAACATTTTCCGAGGTCTTTCGAAAAGCGCCGGCAACATGGACCGCTCCTCCGCGGACTACATCGGCATGCTGGCCACCCTGATGAATGCGGTCGTGCTCCAGGATGCTCTGGAACGAACCGGGATTCAGACACGCGTCCTTTCCGCGATCCACATCCCGCAACTTGCCGAACCCTTCATCCGCCGCCGCGCTATTCGTCACCTGGAAAAGAAACGCATAGTGATCTTCGCGGCGGGCACCGGGAATCCGTTCTTCTCGACCGACTCAGCCGCGGCCTTGCGCGCGCTCGAGATCAAAGCTGAAGTGATTCTCAAAGCGACCAAGGTCGACGGCGTGTACTCAGCCGATCCGATGAAGGATCCGACGGCAACCAGATTCGACTGCATTACCTATCAGGAAGTTCTCGAGAAGCAGTTAAAGGTGATGGATGCCTCAGCCATTTCTTTGTGCATGGACAACAATCTGCCGATCATCGTTTTCAACATGCGCAAGCCAGGCAACATCACGCGCGTCGTGCAGAGCGACTCAGGAATCGGGACGCGCGTTTGCCTGGAAAGACCTTGATGCTCCAAGGTAAAAATGTAGGGGCAGGGCTGGTCCCCGCCCGCCCCGACGGTTCCACACGCGGGCCGGGACCACCCCAGCCCCCACAATTTTACTGGTGACGA
>JAWVDF010000002.1:0-11840 GCA_033857635.1 Blastocatellia bacterium | reverse complement strand
TCACGGCGCTCGGCATGACGAAGGAAGGCGAGGCGCCGATCGAGGGCGCGTGGGTGGACCGCGTCAACGGGCTCGAAGGCGTCAAGGTCGACATCGTTATGATGCGGACCCCGGACGGCCACGGGCGGCTTGAGCTGACGAAGTTTCGCAATCCAAAACTGGTCGAGATCGTACCGGCGATTGCACCGCCGAACACGCTGGGCCTCCGGAGCGTCATGTTTACCGTCCAAAGCGTCAACGACACTGTCGCGCGCCTGCGCGCCAAAGGCGCCGAACTCATCGGCGAGGTGGCCCAGTACGAGGACAAGTACAGACTCTGCTACATGCGAGGCCCCGCGGGCATCATCGTTGCGTTGGCCGAGGAACTCTTCTGAAACAACGATAATTATTTATTGGCAAACGATAAACCCGTGAAATAGAGTCGCGGTGAATTCAACTTGCAAGTGCAACAGTGGAATTCGTTTTCGCTCCAGCGGAGCGAGATGTTTATAGATAATGCTATGAACCCGATACTCGCGCTCCAGCGGAGCGCAATGTTTCCGACAAATGATACGCGAGACCGTCTTATGTTTCGCTCCGCTGGAGCGAGGAGAAATCTTTAGGAGGTCGCGCGTTCTATAAACATCTCGCCCCTAATGGGGCGAAGGGCAACAACGATCTGTTGCACTTCCAAGTTGAATTCGCGCAAGTAAATGAGCCATAAGGATCAACTATGAAACGAGGCCCGACGATCTTCCTTCAGGTAGTAACTGTGCTTATCGGCATAGGCGTTCTTGCCTTGCTGCTTTCGGAACCCCAAGTCGAGGGCAGGAACGTGAACGCCACGCAATTTGAGATCTACTTCAAGGATCCATTCCTGGCGTATATATACCTGGCCTTCGTCCCATTTTTTGTCGGTCTTTACCAGGCATTCAAGATATTAGGGTATGTCCGACGAAACGAAGTATTTTCTCAGAGTTCTGTGCGAGCTTTGCGGATCATCAAGTACTGCGCATTAACAACGGCGATCTTTATTGTCGGGGCGGAGGCCTATTTATTCATCTATATGCGTGGTAAGGATGATATTGCCGGTGGAGCCATGATGGGTGCCTTCATTATTTTGGTCTCTGCCATCATCGCCACAACCGCCGCGGTGTTTCAGCGGATCTTACAAAATGCCGTGGAGATAAAATCTGAGAACGACCTGACTGTCTAAACGAACCGCCCCTCATCACAGGAACAAAGCATTCACAAACGACACTAGTAAGAGGATTGCGGCCGCGACGCCACTCACCGTCGTCGCCCAGAAAACGAATATCCACCAAGAAGCAGACTTAGCAGACTCATTTCTCTGCCACTGGTCAAACTCAGTGAGCGCAAAGTTGATCGCTTCCAACGATGGTGATGCGTCGCGCGCCTTTTGGACCGCTTGGTAGTATCGGCGAATGAGTTTGCCAACGAAATGCGCTCTGTAGATTTCCGCAATCACGAAGATGCTTATTGAGAGCAACAACAACAGCGCTGCAGTCAATCCAAGTCGTCGACCTATATGGTCACGATTCAATTGCCACAGCTGTTGGGAGATTGTTGAAGAGGTCAACGCTGGTTTGCGCGCAGACATCTGGGATTCCGTACCCACCGACGGCCCGATTAATCTTGATCATTACCTCTGCGGAGGGACTAAGCAGCAGTCGTGAGAGTCGGTGAGGGCCAACACTTCCAGCCGACACTCGTTATTCGTCGTAACGACTCAAATACAGCTTGCCTTCGTAATCGACCAGACCAAGATTCATTTGCTCAATAAAGCCACGGCGGCCTAATACATTGCGCCGAAATCCCTGATCTTCAGCGAAGCCGACCAAGCCGCTAAACTCAAAAGAGGCGAGCGATAGATTTACTTCGTGCAGATAAGCCACGAAGTTGCCGGTTACCGTACCTACGAGCAGACGCAGACCGCTCTCGATATCGAGTCCCAATTCTTCCCCGACGCCGCGGGCGAAGATGCAATTGGAAGAGCCAGTGTCTACTTTTGCGTCGCAGTTGACTCGTATCTGGCTGACGCTGAGAGTAATGGGAATGGTGATGCTCGGTTGACCGGGGTCGTATTCAATCAACTTCGTAAAGGAAAGTTGATGGCTCACGCCCAACCTCCCATCTCCGCGACCTCGTCGGGCTTGGACAAGTAAGTTACGAATGCTTTCGGCTTGCCGGCCGCGAGCGCTTTCTCTCTTGCGATACGGTAGTTTGAACCAACGGCGAGAAGTTTATCACCGTCTAGTGCGACGTATTGACCGCCGTGCTCTTCGCGATGCGATTTCAACCACTGCATACGCAGTTGCCGAATTTCATCGTCACCATTGTTGACGCGCAGGGATTCTAGTTTCTGGGGCGATGGCTCTTGGTTGGCAGGCTCCACTTCGCCGTTCGAGTCAAGTGATTCGAGGGCGGCGCGTAACCGGCGCTGTTCTTCAACCGGGAGTCTCCTGGCCTCTTCGATTATTTGCTCTAGTGTTGCCATGAACCACCTCTACTCTTACCCAAAACGTGATAACTGAGGAGATTAGTTTACCATCTCAGTAGCGCGCATATCTATCTTGCTTCAGAATGAATCGGGTAAGGGTCAGGCCTGCGATTTTGCGATTCTGCTTATGCCCTCCAACGATTTCGGATCAGAGCGATCTCGTAATTCCGAATTGCAAGAATCGCAGGTCTGACCCCAGTCTTGGGTCTCTGTCGCATGCCGTCGCGATGAAGCTCACCGCCCACTCGCTCCGGCCTTCTGCCTTCCCCGAAACATTTGTGTGTAATGCGCGTAATCTGAGGATATGATTTCCAGAACTTCCCCGCGCCTGATTGGCCGCGTAATCGCCCTTCTTTTTCTGCTGACCATCATTACCGGAGTATTCGCCCAGGGTTTTATCAGCGACAGACTGTATGTCTCCAACGATGCAGCCGCCACCGCGACCAACTTCCTGACGCACAGAGGCCTGTATGAGTTGGGCTTCACCGTCTTTATCATCGAGATGGCCAGCAATATCGCCACCACCGCGCTCTGGTACATTCTGCTGCGGCCGGTGAACCGAAGCATCGCCTTGACGGCGGCGTTTCTCGACCTGAGCGGCGGTATCATCAAAACTTTCGCCCGCGTCTTCTTCATCGCACCGCTGTTCGTGCTGGGAAATAGCGCGGCAGTATTTCCTGGCTTCACCACGCAACAATTGCAGTCCATCTCGCTGATTCTTTTCAAGGTGAATAATCAGGGCACAGCTCTGGCCATGGCCTTCTTCGGCTTTTCAGTATTGCTGAATGGCTATTTGATTTTCCGCTCAACGTTTCTGCCGCGCTGGCTGGGCATGCTGGGGATGATTTCAGGTCTATGCTGGCTGACATTTATTTATCCGCCCTTCGGCCGCGGCATATTCGTCTACACCGCAATCTTCGGCCTCTTGAGTTCCGTCGCGATGATCGTGAGGCTGCTTATCGGCGTGAATGAAGAGAGATGGAAAGAAAGCACCGCCGCAGCCACCTGAGCGGGTCTTGCCTGCTGCGTTCTGATTACTTATCACTCAATACTCTCATCACTCTGCTTTTGCTGAAACGATGAAGCGTTGAATTGCTGATTAATAGAAAGCGAGCCGAGCTGCTTGGTTCTGTGTTCAGTTTCTTCTTGGGCGCGACGCAGCGCAGGATCGCAGGCCTGACACCAAGCGTGGTTCTGGCCATAGGAGCAATGCTGAGGTCCATCGCTAAACGACCCGCTCGGAAAGAAGCCCGCGATTGGCCGCGCACCTCCAAAAGCCAGAACAAGAATCCGAAATCTTGGATAGAAGTCCGGTACAAGTTTCTTCGTTGCACTTGAAGATCGCAAGAAGTGGCGCAAAGGATTCAAACCATATGAAGGAATAAAATTTGCACAATAGCCAAGAAATTCGATTGGAGGGCAAGTTTATGGCTTCGAAGGTGTCACCGGTCAAAGCGAACCTCTCGCCAGACAACATTCAAGTTGCAAAAATTTCGTCGTCAACCGCGATTCATGTAACGAGATCCCAAGTAATGGGTACGATTCTCGTATCTGGAATCACACTCTTGGGAGTGGCTGTAGCAAATCTCGATAAATTCAGTCATAAAACTCCCGCTCCGACAATCAATAGGCTTCAAATCGACAACAATGTCGCAGCCGCGAAAGAGTTCATCGAGAAAGACCGTAGGGAAGCTCTTAATGCCCAGCGGATACTGTTACAAAAAGGTAAGACCCCATTGGTCGCGACAGCAATTCGAGGTTTCGAGCTGTTTTTGGCTGGTAATCAGGACCGCCAAGAGCAATTCAACAAAGAGATGGACCGAATGAATGTGGGTCTAAGCACAGGCAACCTCGAGGTGATTGAGACCTCGCGCAGGAGACTGACTGCAATCGCTGTGGAAGAAGCGTCAAATCTTGAAGACTCAATAATCAAAGTTGATCCTTCAATCACCAAACCGGCGACTGACTCCAAGACAGTAGACTTCAAAGACGAATCTGATTTGTATAGACTTGTAAAGCGAAAGCCGACGCTCGAGCTCAAGAATATCCTACCGATCAATCAAGACCGGACCATTCCCTTCAGCGCCAAAACCAATGCCGTCGTTGCTCCAGATTTGCTCGATAAGAACGCACGACCACTGACTCATAGTCTGAATTTAGTCCTCGACTCGAGTAGTGGTGACACGGCGCGCAGACAAGGCGCAACCCCCGACTTCGAAATAGAGTTAAGAGGTAAATACGAATACGTTGGTAAGTCTGCGGACGAACTGTATTCCGTAGGTGAGGCCGATGCGTTTACGATGGGTGGTAACGCACGACGTTCTCTAGATAAATCTCAAGAAGAAGAGGCTCATTTCCTCGGCCGTCGATCAGGGCTGTCGATTGATGCTTTCCAATCCGAGTCACCCAAGGCCGCGGACAAGCGCTCTTTCCTCGACAATGGCGGGACGTCCTCAAACGAACGTGGCTCGTATTCACAATGTCCACCAGGCAAACATTGCTTCGTAGCGAAATTTGTTTTCTAGACGCAGGGTCTGGCCGGGCCGAGCGGCTAATGGGGTCAGGCCTTCGATTTTGCGATTCTCAAGTAAGTCGAGCCGGTCGCTCTCTCATCTGATTGAATCGCAAAATCGCAAGCCTGACCCCTTGGTTTGTTTTCCGCGCCATGCGCGTCAGTATCAGCAACGTCCGATCGGGACGTTGAGCGAGTAGTGAAAGCGGTGGCCGGCGTGCTGACTTCTAATCGCTAACCCTTTGAGTTCCGATTTCTGGTTGTGCTTTCGAAAAAGGGCTGGGTGACCCTTTTCATATCACGGATGATAATTCGCGGCGTATTTCTTCGCCCGCGGCTTCGATGCCGCTTGAAATATCGATGTATATGACACCTGCAATATCAGAAGGCAATTCTAGGTTGCCCTTGTAAAGTAAGATTACCTTTCCGCCTTTTCGTTGCAACTTCCCGTAGAAGTACCCCATTTCAAAAACGACATTTTGTCTAGCTCGGCGTCTCAGTTCATTAGAATCTGATGAATCGGAGGGCTCATCGTCGGGTGTAAGCAGAACAAAAACCACATCGACATGCCGAACCTCTTCTTCAAACTTCTCAATCACGGTACGGCCGAGTGACGGTTGCTCATGGAGGATAGTTGGCTCCGCTAACTTTAACGTATTTTGTAAATAGTTTTTCAGCTCGTACTTCGCTGCGTTATCCCTGCCGTGAACAATGAAGATTTTCAGGTGTTTCCTTCGATCCTCCTCGTTGATTATCCGAGTTATCTCCGCAATGACATCGAATGAAAGCAGATCCGTCTTATCAAGATACCCAGCTCCATTCTTCGCAAACCAATTTACTATTTCTTCATCATTGGACAGGGACATTCCAATGATTGGGATTAAGGGGTAATGTGCTTTCACCCACCGTGCGAGGACCAGTCCAGACCTAAAGCCCATTCTAGTTTCAAAATCAGTCTCCGCATCACCATGATCACCAACCGGCATCATAATATCTACGATGACGGCATCAGCATCAGAATTGACATCAACTAACTTCTTTCCATCATTGAGAGTCCCGGCTGTCAAAACCTCGAACCCTTCATCTCTGAGCATCGCAATTAAGGGAGCGAGGTGAAAACGCTCATCGTCAATTAGCAATATCTTCTTTGACTTCAATGCGTCATCTCCCTGTGTGAGTCTAGGAACCAAAACCGGGGTCAGTCTTGCGATTTTGCGATTCTCAAGCGCCGGCTAAGAGATCAATCCACAATTTAACAGTGGCGAGTGACAAAGAATCGCAAATCGCAAGCCTGACCAAGTCTAATGCTGATCAATCTCACGTATTACTCTTTCCACCGTTTCAACTTCTTTCCAAGCCTTTCTGCCTCTTTCCATTCCTCCACGAACTTTTTTGGCTAAGGCAAGAAGGGCTTTTTCCTCGTCATTAACTCGACCATGGGGTCAGGCCTTCGATTCGTGCGATTCTCGATCGTTTGCTGGCACATTAACCTGCTGTCAAATCCGAATCCCAAAAATCGCAGGCCTGACGCCGATTTCGTTCCGCCTCGGAAAGTTGGTGACGGTAAGTCGCCAAAGTAGGAAGAGGCCAGCGTTCTCAGGTTATCCATTCATTCGTCAGCCGAACCGCGCGCCACTTACCATCGATCTTTTCGAGCACCACCGTTGCCCCCGAATAGCCGATTGTCACGTTAGCGTTGGCCTTAGTCCGTTCGGCGTTGACGAACTCGATTTGTGTCACTTGCGGAAACGTCTCGAGTTCCCAGCCGCCCCAGTGCCCAGGTATCGCCGGGAAGAACCGTCCAAACATCGAAAGGATTTGCATCGAATCGCCGACCGGTTGATTTGGCGTTTCCATGACCTGCCGCGGTGCGCGACTCTTCGTTCCCCCGATCGTGTGCACCAGCCGCGCCACAAGCGATAGCTCCTCGGAAGTGAGCATCAACACTTGATCGAAATCGGGAAATCTCTGATACACCCTGTGGCGGCCAACCTGGCCATCCGGCGTCTTCACTGCCAGATCTGAGCGAACGACGATGAAGCGAGGTAGCACGTCGGGAAACCTGAAGGCATTCCACCCCTTGCCACTGTAGACCGGCAGGTCGCCAAGCGGCCGAAGTACCACCTGCCGAATTTCAGCTATGTCGGTGTCTAACCCCGTCGTTGGTGGGCGCGCCGTGAACTCGCGCTGACTCGCGACCCACGAGTCCAGCGTTTTCGCCATTAGCTTTTCGGCATCATCAGAATGGCCTTCCGTCACCAACAGCGCGGCCTCTGCCAGCGCCGCAGTCGCGACGAAGGAATCAAATGGTTCTTTGGTGATCGAGTCCAGCGCAGCGAAAGCCTTCGTCCGGTCATAGTGCGCGCCCTCGACTGCGGCCAGATCGAGGGCTGATTCGAGTTGGGCCCGATGCCGAAGCGTTTGTGCTTCCGCCAGGGCCGGCGACTTTGGTTGTTGCTGCAGGAACGTCGTCAGCGTCTTCCTCGCTTCATCGAACTGGTTCTGTTCAAGTTGCCACCGCGCGCGCGCCAGCAGCCGGCCTCCGGGATGACGAAGGTCGCTCTCGAGTGCGCTGACACGTACCGCGAGAGCGTCACGGGTGACGCGTAGCCGATCGGCAACCGGCCCGGTTGTCGCACCCGGCAGCGTCGCCTGTGAAGAGCGGATCGAATACTCGAAGCCGTAGTCTGCGTCCCAGTTATTCAAAGCACGCGTCGCCGCCGCAAGGGAATCCTCGAATCGCTCGAGCGCATCAAGGGCGCGCGAAGCAAACGCGTCGCCGAGGACCCGGGCGTATGGTTCATTCGGATAATTGGCCGCTGCACGAGCATAGGCCGCGGCGGCTTTCGGCCAATCGTTCGTCTGCTCATAACACTCACCGATGCGCAGTGCCGCAATCGGCGCGTATGAACTCGACGGATACTCCGCGACAAACTGCTGATACTCGGGCAGAGCACGCGCGTAGTCGTGCTGGTAGTAGTCAAATGCCGCCGCGTAGGCGAGCGCCAGACGAGACGCGGTACCGCGTTTAGCCGCGGCCAGCGCAGCCAATGCCGCCCGAGCTTTTGTGGCCATCGCCGCACGATCTGCCTCAGCCCCCGCTGATGACTGACGCGCGTAATACTGCGCGCGAAACAACTGCACCGCACCCGGATTTGGCGCCGCCTTTTCAAGATCGTCGAGCGTCCGCTCGATGCCGCCAAGGCGGTCGCCCTTCAACTGGAACAGATTGCCCATCTTTGAGCCAATGACGTAGCCTAAGCCGTTATCAAGCGAAACCAATTCGTTTGGCATCCGCAGGTGGGTTCGCACGAAGTCGGCGTACGCGTCGATCGCCCGATCGAGATTCGCAGATGAATAAGCTGGCGGCGGCGTGTCGGACACGAAGAAACCGATCATTAGTGATGGCGCCTTTTCCACCCATTCACCGCGCGGGAACTTGCCGCTCTCCAGCTCCTTGACGATAGCAGCAACGCGCAGGAGCCGCTCTGTGGGATCAGAGCCACGTCGTTCGATTCCGGTGACCGCTACGTTGACATGGAGATCCCAGCCCTCCTGGAAAAGCGCCTTCGCGCCTGCATTGGTGCCGGGATGGTCGCTGGCGAATTGATCGAGATCGGCGATCCGTCTCAGCATCTGCCTGGGGTCCGACATGAGCAAGTCGACTTGGGTGAGCAGCGCGGCCTCAGTGCCGTCGTAATCACGGACGAACTTGGTCAGCCTCTCGGCCCAGCTCGGTGTTTGACGCCGCTCGAGTGAGGCGTCGATCGCGAGCAGCTGCCGCGCCAGGCGGGCGGCGTCTTCGCGCGGCAGATTGGCGAGCAGAGCGCGCGCAGGAACAATCAGTTGGCGAATTGTCTCAGTGTACGAGCGCGTTTGATCCTGCTGAAACTGGAACATCGTTTCGCTAAGGGCACGCATTGCTGCAATCGTTTGTTCCGCGTCGGCTGTTTCGAAAGTTCGTTTCAATAAGAGCAACGCATCGTCGAGCCGACCAGCACCGACGAGCCGGCGGAAGGTCTCAGGTTGGGCGGAGTTTTGCGCAAGTAGCCGCTTGGCCTCATTGACGTTTGCGCCTTGGCGCAGGTACCAGACCATGGTGGAATCGTACGAGGTAAAGTCGAGCCAGGGATCGACCTGGGACGACTGGCCGAGCAACGGCGATGCTGCTAACGCCGCTACGAGCAGAATGCCAACTATCCGCACTCGCCTCTGTCTCAAGATCATCGTCGCTTGAAATAAGACCGCCACGGCTTCACTCCCCTCTGGAAATAAAATCGGGGTCAGGCTTGCGATTTTGCGAGTCTCAATCATTAGCCGCTTATTTTGGTGGCGGCGGAATTGCAAAATCGCAGACGTGACTCCGATTCGATCTGTCAAACCTGTATCATAATACGCCGCTATAGAGTGTGATGTGGCAAATGCTGAATGAAGGCTCCTTCGACCGAGAAATAGACGGATAAGCTTTGCCCTAAAAGACGATCAACAATCAACGAGGGTACCGAACCGCGAGCGGTAGCGAGCGGGATAAGGAAGCACCGTTCGCCGACCAATGAATTCCTGCTTGAAAAGTAGCATCTTGATCCCGCTCGCTACCGCTCGCGGTTCTGTACCGTCCAACAGTTCGCTCTTGATTTCCTGGGCAAATGACTTTTGGGGCAAAGCAGACGGGATAGGGAAATCTTTGAGTTAATATGCGGCGAATTCCGAAACGGAGATCTTGATATCCGAGGATGATCAAGAATTCGATGATAGGCAGCGCGAAGTTCAAATCATCGTATTGCCCGAACGAATCGGCTTCCTACTGTCGCCCGCTAAAGCGGGCTTGGGGAATAATAACTAACTTGATCCAGGGGTGGCGTCCCGATGCGTCGGGACTTACCCCTGGCTACTTTCTGTCACGCCTTCAGCGTGAAGCGAGACGGTCGACTACATCGAACGCGGGTTTTGCAGTCGAAGGATCCTCACGATAGCGGCGCAAACGCTCCTCAGCCAATTGCAGATGACTCTCGGGAACAGGAACCTCTTCGGGATTTGACGAGATCTGATCCCAGAGCGCCTGGAGGTAACGCACTTGTTCAGCCTTCGGTAGCTCGTTGAAACCCGGTGGTGATTGGATGGAACTCTCCGGCATGCTCCAGATAATAGCGGAGAAAGATGGGTGCCGACAATCGATTTGCCCACTATTTCAAGATTGGGGTCAGGCTTTGCGATTTGCGATTCTCGATCAGCAGCCAATTAACTTCCGTAAGGCCATCGAAGAATCGCAAATCGCAGGCCTGACCCCAGTCGTTTTCTTTTCCCCAATCTATATTTTCCGCTCAACGTTTCTGCCGCGCTGGCTGGGCGTGCTGGGGATGATTTCAGGTCTGTGCGGGCTGACATTTATTTATCCACCCTTCGGCCGCGGCATATTCGCCTACACCGCAATCTTCGGCCTCTTGAGTTCCGTCGCGATGATCGTGAGGTTGCTTATCGGTGTGAATGAAGAGAGATGGAAAGAAGCGGCCGCCGCAGCCGCCTGAGCGCGTCTTGCCTCTTGTTTCGATAAGAGCGGAGCCAATAGCCGTGGGCAACGAGGTCAGAACCGGGAGCGGTAGCGACCGGGCATTCACGCCGCAGGCGTGAAATTCAGTAGCCGTGGGCAACGCCCACGGATCGAAACGGCAAAAGATCGGATCCCCAACCGCGAAGCGGTTGAATTCAATAGCCGTGGGCAACGCCCACGGATCGAACGGCAAAACAAATCCCGACCCTGAAGGGGTCGAACATCAATCCGACCCTTACAGGGTCGATGATTTTATTGGAACGGTTCCCGGTGGCGTTGCCACCGGCTATTAAATCCGTCCCCTGCGGGGACGACATGCGCGCGCAAATCGCAGAACCGAAGGCCTGACCCGATCGGTTCTAAGATTCAGTGTCGGTGAACACTTGGCGAAGGCGGCGTTGGGTTGGCGAAGTACGACTGCGCAATGGGATCCGCCACCGTGCTGCTATAGATATTTGGAAGGACAGAACTCCCTTGAGTACCAAGTTGTATCATGTAATCCTGAGCCACACTCTCTCCCGCAGCCAGGTTGAGCGGCACGTTTCCATAGTACCAGCGCTTCCAGCCCGCCCAGTTGTGCCTGCCCTGTGTACCCTGTCTGGGATTGCCGGGCTTGGGAATTAAGAGAATGCTGGCTTTGGTATAGTTCGCGTAGGGCCCGCGGGTGGCGCTCGCTCGCCAATAAGCGAAGAGATAGCTCTCCTTCGCGCCTGCATAATCATAGGGATTTCGGGTGGCGCTGGCGCGGATCCAACCTGTCGAATCGGGAGCGGTATAAGGCTGCCCGCTCGTGGGGTCACTTAAGCCGAGCATCGCGCAACGCCACTCCTTCGCGGTTTGCGCGTTCGCGACCCGCAGGACGCTGTGGACATAGATTTTCCCGTTCGGGTAGATGTAGTAGGTTACATCGCCGGTCACGTTGCTGAGCACGCCCACCGCACTAGTGATCGGGCTTGATATGGCTTGCACGACTACCCGTGCAGGAGAATTTTCCAGGATAGTGAAAGTTCGGGGGCTGTTTGGAAAGTAATAACCGGCCGCCCGTGTATATAACTTGGGATCATCCGGAGTCGTCCCGTAGAAGACCTCCTGAAACAGTCCCGGTTCCGCAGTGGAGACGTCAGGGTTCACGCCATATCCAGGTCCGGTGAGATTAGTCTTCGCCGACCCATCGTTGACCAGGTCGTACCACTGAGAGATTCCCCAATTATCAGCCGCCTCGAAGACAAGACGAAATAATCCAACGGACTCGACGGTAACCTTCCGTTTCAGGCCCGATC
>JAWVDF010000001.1:0-18002 GCA_033857635.1 Blastocatellia bacterium | reverse complement strand
ATAGCCCTCGGATCATTGGAGAAACCCGGAAATATATCCGAGACTTCGAGCGCCTTGCCATGCTGACCTCGACCGCGCGGGAACTATATGATGAAATGCTCAAGCTCTATCCTGATTGGATCAATCGAGGTGCCCTCTGGAGTTCAGTGCGTGCCATAAGAAGTTGATCCATTCTGTTGCTGCTTTGGCGGCGGCTCTTGTCGTGGCCATGCAATATCTTTAAATTTTAATTTCTACAAAGGTAACGTGCTAATCAACATAATCAACAGAAAGTTTTGTTAAATGGGTCAACCCTTTACCCCTTCAAATAAAAAGGCTTGCGCGGGTTCTTCTTCATCCGTTCATCAATTCCTTCTGCCAGCCATTGGTAATACTCGCCTGCGAAAGGATCGGACCGCTGTTCGCGTATATCCAAGAACATGCCTTTACTTTTCTCCCAGGCGGTTGTAACGAACGAACCCAGCGTTTTATCAACAGCGTCCATATTGATGAGCCCATCGGCAACAAGCATCCCCAGTGACTCCATTTGCTGGCCAAACTGGACGAGATTGAGCCGCTCTTTGGCAGGAAGTTTCTGAAATTCTTCCCAGTTGGATGGCATGTTATTTGAGTCGATATAGAGTAAAAGTTCAACAAAATCGCGTGTTTGAAACTGCCGCAGCATCTCCAGGGTGAGGCGTTCACGGCGGTCGCGTTTTGCAGCTTTAACCTGCGCAATGCCAAATATCAGCGCTACTATGAACGACAGGGTTAAGGCAAGGTTTGCAATATTGGTGATGGTTTCGTTTTTCATGAAGTTGGCTACGGCTTTGTGAGTCCCATTTCCTTTGCGAGATAGGCGTCGAGCATCCTCGTAGGAAGAAGTCTGGGCAGAGTTCAGTTCTTGAAACGTTGCGGAACGACCGCGTAGCGTGCTTTCGGTTTCGCCTTGCTGAGTGCCACGTGGACGGCTTCGCCCAGACGCTCAGGGGGTAGACCATTAGTACGGGCTTCGTTGACGATGAACTTCTGGAAGTTCTGCACCGCCTCCCGCTCACTCAGATCTTCTTTTTCGCCCTTATCGTACATCGCCATGTTCACGGGGCCCGCTTCAATGATCACGACAGTCGATGCCAAATAACATCAGTTCTTCCCGCAGCTCCCTCACCCAATCTGTAGCATGCGCAACGAAACGTCCCAAAGGCGATCGGCGTTGTCGGGGTCGAGCGCATAAGCGGCGACGCCGGAGATGCTCGTGTTCGGAGCGTCAGGGTCGAGGACTTGCGCTTCATTGCAGTCCTCGAAGTAGCGGCCGCTGATGCCGTCGAGCTGGCGTGAGGTGGCGACGAAGACGCTTGTCGCCGCACCTTGCTCGATCGTCTTGTATCTCACTTTTGATCTGGCAAATGTTTCAGCGTACGGGGCTGAGGCGCCGAGGGCCGCCAGGACGTCAGGGTCCAGGTCTCGCGATAGGTTGGTGGCCGCGATCGTTCCCGGGTGAACCGCGTTGGCGGTGATGCCGTCGATACTCCAGCGGCGTGTTGCCTCGACGGCGAATAGGACGATGGCCGTCTTGGACTGTCCGTAGGCTAGCCCCATATCGTAGGGGCGGGAGGTAAAGTTGATGTCGTCGAAGATCACCGGTGAGCGCCGGTGCCCGACGGAGCTAAGCGACACGATCCGCGCGTTACCGGCGGCGGCGAGTGCGTCGTGCAGGCCGAGCGCGAGCGCGAAGTGGCCGAGGTGGTTGGTCGCGAACTGCATTTCCCAGCCCTCGGGGGTCCGCTGGAGGTCGGGCAGCGCCATCACGCCGGCGTTATTGACTAGCAGGTGCAGCGGCCCGCTCCAGTTGGCAACGAACGTGGCGACGGAGGCTTGGTCGGCGAGGTTGAGTCGGCCTACGTGGATGCCGGTATTGCCGGTAGTGGCGGTGATGTCGGCGGCCGTCCGATCGCCGGCATCGGTATCGCGCACCGCGAGCGTGACGTCGGCGCCCGCACCGGCCAGGGCACGTGCCGTTTCGACACCGATGCCCGAGGAGGCGCCGGTCACGATCGCGCGCTTGCCGCTCAAGTCGATCCCGGCAATTACCTGTGTGGCGGTCGAGTCGAATCCGAACGGAGTGGTAATGGTTGTCACGGCTGTTCTCGTCGTGTGGAACTTGGATTGAGTGTCGATAGCTCCCGTCTTCTCATCTTGGAGGCCCGGACCTCAAAATTTCGTTCTTACCCACCTTATGATTTTTGCGGCAGAGTCCACATAATACCTCATCAATGAGTAGCTACGGCAAGTTATCCGTCGTCCCCGTGGTGCCAATGGCTATGCGGCGGCTCTTTAGTACGCTACGGCGTCTGCTTCAGCGATAGCCGTTTCCAAACGAGTGTGGATACGGTCCAGTTCATCGGGCTGGACACGTACACGGGCCCTTCCAATCTGCAGTTGCCTTGTTTCTGGCATCGGATGAGTCCAGTTTCGTCACGGGTATCGAACTGTTCGTTGACGGCGGCAGAGCTCAGATCTGACCGAAAGGGCGGAGACTCTTTTAACGGGATCGCTCGGAAGGCCAACTGCCCGGAAACGTCATTAACCTGGAAGGACATGATTTAGTCAGTGTGCCACTCGGATTCACCGACTCTGTTAGTACAACCTGCCTTCACGTTCCGTCGATCGGTTTGATCGTTGCGGGTGATGCCGCCTACAACGCCGATCATCTGCATCTGTCGGAGTCGCCAGATCATCAGAAGCGCCAAGAGTGGATTGCTGCCCTCGATAAAATGGAGTCGCTGAAGCCACGCGCAGTAATCGCCGGACACAAACGCGTCGGGAACGAAGATAGCCCTCGGATCATTGGAGAGACGCGGAAATATATCCGCGATTTCGAGCGCCTTGCCATGCAGACGACGACCGCGCGAGAACTATATGACGAAATGTTGAAGCTGTACCCTGATTGGATCAATCGGGGTGCGCTCTGGAGTTCAGTGCTTGCCATAAGAAGTTGATTCCCTGCGCGGGAAACCGGACGTTTGTACGAAACTGAAGATTATGAATCCCCAACGGTGTTCGCTGTGTATGACTTGATCATAATTGGTGCTGGCCCAGGCGGAATTGCACTTGCAGCGGAAGCCTGTGCCTCGCGCATGAAACAATCGCAAGTATTAGTCCTGGAAAAGGCACCCACTTCGCGGCGTGGGAACAACCAGAGCTATTCGTCGGTGAAATGCGCGCGGCGTTCAAATCCCTTCGCTAGTTCGTAACTTCACCCAAGTAGGGAAACGGGCATTTCGCTATCTCGTAGAATCGGATTGCCCAACAATTGGTTGAATGACCCACACTGGAAGGGGGATACCTATGAAACGGATTGCTCTATCGCTATTCACCGTGGTAATTGTTGCCGGCGTTGGCGTCGGCCGAGCCCAAGTAACACGCACCGATGCAAAGCCCGCCCCTCAGAGCGCGAAGCGTTCGGAGGGAGATCCACAAAGAAGCACCGCAGTCTTTTGCGAAAGCAATTGTAGATGTCGATCGTTACTAATCGGGATAGACAACGCGCGGACCACATCCGGGCTCTTAAGCGAACGGGAGCTACTATCCGGTCGCAACGCACGCGGTTGAGGACACGATCCAGTGGATAGACGACGGAATTTGTTAATCGGCATTGTTGCGGGCATAGTTATTGTAGCGGCGTTGAGCTACGCCACGGGTTTGACGAAGCTAATACGTAGTTCGTTTGGCAGCTCAGCTGAATACAAAGGTTCCGAGTCTGCTAATGCTCCGGAGTTGGCCACTGGTGATTGGATAAACTCAGAACCGCTCAAACTCAATGAGTTGCGCGGGCGCGTTGTGCTAATCGAGTTCTGGACCTTTGGCTGCATTAACTGTCGTAACACATTGCCCTTCGTCAAGAGCTGGGCTGATCGTTACCGCGAGAAAGGCCTTACCGTCATTGGGGTGCACTCACCTGAGTTCGATGAAGAAAGAAACGTCGAACACCTTCGCCGTGAAATATCTTCGCTGGGGATTCGTTACCCGGTAGTTACGGATAACGACTACGAAACATGGCACGCTTATAAGGTCGAAGCCTGGCCAACCGTCTTTCTGTTGGACAAGCAAGGACGAATTCGATGGATGCACGTGGGTGAAGGAGGCTATGACGAGGCCGAACGATTGATTCAAGAGCTACTCGCGGAAATGGCACATAAGTCTGTAAGTAATAAGGAGCAACAATGAGCACGAAAATGAAGGCAGCGCAGATAAGCAAAGCAGGTGGCGATTGGGAACTCGTCGAACGCGAAATTCCCGAACCGGGTCCCGGCCAGGTGCGCGTGAAGGTCGAGGCATGCGGCATTTGCCACAGTGACGCGCTGGTCAAGGACGGCGTCTGGCCCGCCCTTCAGTATCCGCGTGTCCCGGGTCATGAGATCGCCGGGCGCGTCGATGCCGTGGGTGCCAGTGTCACGTCATGGGCGGTTGGTCAGCGAGTCGGCGTCGGTTGGCATGGCGGCCATTGCTTCGTGTGCGAGCAATGCCGGCGCGGTGACTTCGCCATGTGCGTCAATCGCAAAGTGACCGGAATCGACTTCGATGGCGGCTACGCTGAATATTTCATTGCCCGCGCAGAAACACTGGCCGCGATCCCACCAGAATTGCCTGCGGAAGAAGCCGGGCCATTCATGTGTGCGGGCGTAACCGTCTTCAACGCGCTGCGAAACTCAGGCGCGCGCGCCGGAGAGGTGGTCGCAGTGCACGGTATTGGCGGACTCGGACACCTCGGTGTCCAGTACGCGCGCCGGATGGGATTCGAGACGGTCGCAATCAATCGCGGCAACGACAAAGAAGAGCTGGCGAGACAACTCGGCGCGCATCATTACATCGATGCGACGGCGCAGGACGTCGCGGCAGAGTTGCAGAAATTCGGAGGCGCGAGTCTGATCCTCGCGACTGCGCCAAATGCTCAGGCCATCTCCGGACTGGTGGACGGGTTGGCGCCGAGTGGGAAACTGCTGGTTCCCGCGGCGCCGTCGGAGCCGCTCTCAATCAACGTCTTCTCGCTCATTACGAAACGCAGCTCTGTGGCCGGTTGGTATTCCGGCACCGCAAAGGACTCGCAGGACACGCTTGAGTTCAGCGCTTTGAGTGGCGTGCATCCGATGATCGAGAAATACCCGCTCGATCGAGTAGCCGAGGCTTACGAACAAATGCACAGTGGAAAAGTGCGGTTCCGTGTCGTTCTAACTCTTGACTGATGAGACCGTCCTCGAATGGGCAAACTATCTAATCTCGAGTTTTTCAGAAAGCGGCAGAGACCGGAGAAGTTCCCGACCAGGGATCTCGCTAAGTCCGCCGACATCAGAACGCCGAAAGTGGCGAAGGCATGATAGAGCGCATCGGGAATCAGACTATGCGAGGCTACGATTCCGGCAGTCTCACCGTCGAGGGTCGGATGGACCGGAGTGGCGTACTCGACGGGATAAAGGTCCCGCAGGCTTTCAGAAGCCTTTCGAACTCTCTCGTCCTCGGCAACCGGCACAGTCTTGATCCACGTCATAACGCATTCATTCCTCCCTCGCTATAACGCAAACTGTCAGCTTGCGGTGACGTTACACTGCATTACAATCCTCGCGGGCCACGAAAGAACAGGTAGTAAACGGGTAAGCCGAGGGCAACTATTCCGACGCCCAAGCCTGCCTGCTTAGGATTATGTCCTCCCAATAAAAAAAGCAACAATGCGATCAAGAGCAGGAAGATGATCGGCGTTAAGGGGTAGCCGGGCGTGCGATACGAGATGCCGGCGTTCGCTTTGCGGCGCAGCACAAACAGCGCCGCTACGGTGAGTCCGAGAAAGATCACAACGACAAAAACGAAATACGAGATGATGGTATTGAAGGTGCCCACTAATACCAGGATTGAAGAGAGCACCGCTTGAATTGCGATGGCGCGCGCTGGTGTTTGAAATCGCGGATGAATCGACGCAGCCGCGGGAATGAAAAGTCCGTCGCGGGCCATCGCGAAGTAAACCCGCGGCGCCGACATGACCACTGCGGCCAGACTTCCCAGAACCGCCACGATCACTATGCCGGACAGTACCTGTCCGCCCATACGACCAAATAAAACCTCCCCTGCCTGTGCGGCGAAGGTCTCGGCTGAGGTCACCTGCTCCAACGGCACCAGATAAATGAAAACCGCGCTGGTAAGGATGTAAACAACCGTGAGAATCGTCACCCCAAAGACAAGCGCTCGCGGTAATGCCTTTTCAGGATCACGCACTTCACCCGCAACTTTGCTTAGATCCCACCACCCACCAAATGAGAAGAACGCCCCCACGAGGGCGCCTGCCAACGCCCCCAGCAAGGCCTCGGATCCCGGACGTTGGGCCACCAACGGAGTGAAGTTGGACCAATGTCCGGCCCGCGACCCAAATCCCCAGACGATCACCAGACCCAGCAGCCCGAGCTTGAGAATCGTCAGCCAGCGTATTAGCCCGCCTCCGAGTCTGACACCGCGAATGTTAACCAGCGCGACGAAAACAATCGACCCAATCGCGACGGCCTTGAGCGCCGTACCTGACAGTTTAAAAATGTAGCCGACATACCCGGCCATACCCATAGCGAGCGCGGCCGTCAGACCAGGGTCCATGACCAGCAGCGCCATCCATCCATAGAGGAAGGCTATTGGCCGACCATAGGCTTCGCGAAGATAAACATAGCCGCCGCCGGCCTCTGGAAATCTCGCGGCCAACTCGCCATAACAGAGCGCCCCACATAACGCCATACCTCCCATCGTCAACCAGACGACCAGCAACAACACGGGCGAGCCCAGAGACTTTGCCATACCGGCAGGAGTGAGGAAGATCCCGACAGCGATCACTTCGCCGACGATTAGAGCCGTCGCTGTGCGCAGCCCAATCTGTCTTTTGAGAATTACCTGGCTGGCCATTGAATCTGCTTGCGGAGAACCTTAGTTCGTCGCCGCTCTTGAATTGAGCATCGCAAGTCGGCAAACAAAACGAGTGTTTGCCTGGGACTTAAAACGTGATGCGCGCCGCGAACTGAAACGCTCGCGGGCCGCCGGAACCGAACACGCCGCCCGCCGTGGTCACGGGTCGCCCGAAGCCGGAAGACTTGAGAAAGCCGGCATTGGTCGGGTCGTTGCTATCGCGTACCAGGACGTTACTGAATCCGGAGTAGTTCACGTTCGACACTCCCAGAACATTCGTGACGTTGAAGAGATTAAAGACCTCGGCTATCGGCTCGATTCTCACTCGTTCACCAATCTTGAACGCCTTGGAAAGACGCAAATCGAAAGAATTGAAGGTATCGCTGAAACGCGCACTGTCTGATACCAGTGGCAAAGGCTGTCCACCGAAACCTCCTGCCAAGTTTATTTGTTTGATGAAAGTATTGAGTTCGCCGGCGTTGTGAAAGAGCCGCCCGCCAGCGTTGCGTTGCAATTGCGGAATCCGCTGGCTGCCGTCGGGAACCATGATGTCCATCGGCACTCCCGACGCGACTGTCACGATTGGTGCGAGTCGAACCCCGTAAGGCAGATCAAACACGCCTGCGAATGTAAACCGATGGCGCTGATCGTTTGGCGTTGGGCCGTATTCCAGTTGCAGATTGTTGGAATCGATTGGGCCGTTGGAAAAGGGAATCTGATCGTCATTCGCGTAATTGAACGCCTTGGAGAGTGTGTAGGACGCGCGGAACTGCGATCGATGGGAAAGTCGCTTCTCGAAGCTCACCAACAATCCATCGTACTTGGTTTTCACACTTGACTCGATATTCTTCACCAGGTCTGGGCCACCAACTACGGGATTGAAAACCTGGCCAATCGTGCGGCCAATAATGAAGTGGGTGCCATAGTTGTGCAGATAGTCAGCGCGCAAAACAAAATCACGGCCGAACTGGCGTTGAATCCCAACGTTCATCTGCTGGACCATCGGATTTTGCATTCGGTTGTCTATGATGTTGATGCCGCCCGCGCCTGCCCCCGGAAGAAGGAATCCGCTGAACGGATTCGCCAGTGTCGGAGCCCCCGGCGGGAATTTTCCATTGACCGGATCGAATAGAAATTGTGGCGGAATAAAGAAGATATTGCCGGCCCGCACATCAATAGGGAGGGCGCGCCCGTCCAGACCGCGCTCCAGCGACTGAATCTCCAAAGTAATCCGGTCATAGTAGATTCCGTACCCGCCATGAATACTCATGCGACCGTCTTTGGTCGAGTAGTTAAGGCCAACCCGGGGGCCGAAGTTGTTCTTGTCTTTGCCTCGCTTGCCGTGAAGAAACGGAAGGACCAGTGGATTGAGCTGGCCCGTGCGGCTGATATTCTTGACGTCGGTATCGAGTTCGTATCGCAACCCCAAATTCAAGGTGAGTTGGGGCCGCACGTGCCAATCGTCCTGAACGAAGCCTGCGAGATAAGTGTTGCTGGCATCGGGGATCAGGAGGGGCAGAGTGGGATGGTCGCTGCGGAGCGTGACGGCGAAAAGGAGATCGTTATCATCAACCTTGCCGTCGCCATTGCGATCGAAATCCGGAAAGTCCTCAATGAACTCGATCCGCCCTTGCTGGAACACGCGCAGATCAAAGTCGCCTCTGACGCGTTGCATCTCACCCCCGAAGTTCAGTGTGTGATTTCCCCGAATGAGTGAAAGAGTATCGCTAAACTGGATGCGGCGTTGCCTGGTGCCCTGAGGCACGCGGAACGACGCCCCATCCTGGATGCTGGGGAACGTTAACTGCGGGCCGGCAGTGACCGGCTCAATGTCGTTTGTGAAATGGCTGAAACTGAAATTGAAATTATTCACTGCGCGCGGGTTTAGCACGCGAGTGTAATTGATAAGGAACGAGTGGGTGGTATTTCTGCTCGCCTGCCGTTCAGAGGCCGAGCCGATCGCTCGAATCAGTGAACTCGGCGCTGTGTCATCTTCGCGTTCCAGGGAATAGCGACCGTAAATGTGGTCCTTGTTTGCAGGTTGCCAGTCGAAGCGGTCCGTGGTGAACGTGTCATGCAAGGGGGCCGTGGCAAAGCCTCGCTTAATCGAGCGCGTTGCAAGGTCTCGCGTGCCCACGAGCACCGCGCCGTTCTGATTTCGGTATTCAAACGAGCCAAAGACCCAGGCTTTGTCTCGCTTGATCGGGCCGCCAACGGCGAAGGCATATTGTTCGCGGTCAAACGGCGGCGTCTGGCCCAGGGTGCGGTCGAAAGTGGCCGGCAGTCCCTGCAAAGACTTATTGCGGAAGTAGAATGAACCTGAACCATGAAATTCGTTAGTTCCCGATTTCGTCACTATATTCACGACCGAAGAGCCGGAACGTCCCAACTGAGCTGAGAAACGATTCGTCGCGATTTGAAACTCCTGCACCGCCTCCTGGGAAATATTCTGCACCGCGCCACCGACGACATCGTCGTTATCGTCGGCGCCGTCGATAGTCACATTGCCGCCGCGTCCGAGTTGACCCGCCGAGGAAATCACCACCGTATTTGTCTTAGTCGGATCAAAATTTGGCGCCGGCGAATTACCCGGTATTAGCAGGGCCAGCTCGAGGAAGTTGCGCCCATTTAGCGGCAAGCTTTCGACCTCGCGTTTGCTAATCACCCCGTCAACTGCTGACGGGTTCGCATCGATCAAGGGGATCTCTCCCACTAGATCTACACTTCCTGACAGGCTTCCAACTTCGAGTGTTCCGTCAACGGTCTTCGATTGTCCCACCTGAAGTGAGATCGCGGACGATGAAGTCTTGGTAGAAAAGCCATTCGCTTGAATTCTCAGTTCGTACTCACCTGGAGGTAAGCCGGCTAAAACATATAGACCCTCATTGTTAGTTGTGGTCTCGCGCTTGAGATTCGTGGTCGTCTGGGTGGCCGTGACTTGCGCTCCGGGAACCACGGCTCCATTCGGATCAAAGACTCTACCGGTCAATGACGCGGTGGCGGCTTGCTGCGCGTGACTGCTCGTCGTTAGGACGAGCACGAAGATAAAAGATAATAGAGCTGCCTTCGCTGCTCGTAGCCAATATTGCGCGAATGCAGCTTTGCTCATTACCTTGATTCCTTTCGACTCCTGGCTAACAAATAATAAAATAATGAAAACGTCGGTGGAGTGTCTTAATTGTCCGCGAGCTCGAATTCATTAGGGTTCGGACCAGGCATGCCCTTCGGACTTTCACATGTTTGCGAAGCCGCCCTCTGTCGCTAAATTTGGGAGCCCGGTTTCGACTCAAATCCTGTGAATCAGCGGCTCAGGTCTGCTTAAGCTTAAAAGGAAGGAAGCAAAGACCTCTGAATCCCTGAACTCGAACTGGGAAAATGCCGGTGATTGACGCCCGCAAAATATCACCTCCCGGAATATCTGTCATTAGCCCCTGGTGGGGTCTCCCTCTCATACTTTCGATGGAGTGCGGGAAGGGCGATGGTCGTGTATTCTTCACGTTTTCGCGCGGAAGATGAAAGCTCGCAATCGATATTCAGAGGAGAAGTATTGATGGTTCAAGTTTACGGTTTGTCCGGAACTGCGCAGGAGCAGGTTGCTACGGCGTCGAGAATCGTTGCGGAGATCGCATCGCCGAACGCTGCCGACGTCGATTTGCAGGCCCGGTTTCCAAGCGAAAGTATTAGGGCGCTCGCCGACGCAGGTCTTAATGGTCTGTGCCTGCCAAAGAGTGTTGGCGGCAAAGGGGAAGGGATGCGCGCTTTTGCGGGCGTCGTTGAGGAGCTTGCTGGCGCGTGCGGATCCACTGCGATGATCTATGTGATGCACGTGGCAGCAACCCAGGCGATCGCCACCTCTTCAATCCTGGCAAGTCGGGATTCGATACTTGGCGAGATCGCCGCGGGAAGACACTTGACGACCCTGGCGTTTTCCGAGACTGGGTCGCGCTCGCAGTTCTGGGCTCCGATCTCAAAGCTGGAAAAAAACAACGGGAATTATTTGACCTCCGCTTCAAAATCGTGGGTAACAGCAGCGGGGCACGCTGACTCTTACGTTTCGACGGCGCAGAAACCGGGCGCGACTTCACCTCTGGAATCCACGATATATTTCATTCGCAGCAACGCGGAGGGCGTGCGGGTCACTTCATCATTCAACGGGCTTGGCCTGCGCGGCAATGATTCAGCGCCTGTATCGCTGGAAAAGCTCTCTGTGAGCCAAAGTGATCTTATTTCAGCGCCTGGCGAAGGACCCAAAGTCATTCTCGAAGTGGTCCTGCCCTGGTTTGCGATCGGCACGGCAGCCATGGCGAACGGAATCTGTCGGGTGGCCGTGCAACGCACCATCGAGCATCTAACCTCAGCTGGATTTGAACAGGACGGCTCGAAGTTGCGGGACCTTCCCAACCTGAGAGCGCGCCTGGCTGAGATGAGCGTGCGCACCGAACAATCGAGCAGCTTGTTGGGCCAAACGCTGGATCAAATTGAAAATCCAAGTGAAGTAACTCCGCTGTTCGTTTTGCAAAGCAGGCTGGCAGCTCTGCAAGCGGCAGTCGACGTGACCGATCTCGCGATGAAAACCTGTGGCGGCGCGGCCTTCTCGCGACACCTGGCAATCGAACGCCTCTTCCGCGACGCGCGAGCCGGTTGGGTGATGGCTCCGACGGTGGATCACCTGAACGATTTTATCGGGAAGGCCTTGACCGGCTTGCCGCTGTTTTGATTCGGAGTCCGACGAATAACATTTTGTCTTTTCGTGCGAGAGAATTCCGCGCAGATTGCGATAGACCAAGAGCCTAGGAGGACAAGAGGAAAATCGATGACTGACAGTAAGAGCATACTTCTCGGCGCGGTCGCTTATGACCCGAAGGTAGTGACAATCTGGGAAGGCATCCGCAATCATTTCCAGGGCCAGGGCGTGCCATTAGACTTTGCTCTGTTCTCGAACTATGAGCGACAAGTTGAGGAATTACTCAAAGGTCACATCGATATCGCCTGGAACACTCCGCTGGCTCACGTGCGCGTCAAGCAACGCACTGGTAACGCATCCCTTTCGCTTGGGATGCGCGATAGCGATCGCGATTTTTGCGCAAAGGTCGTGGTGCGGAGCGACCGCGGCATTAAGTCGTTGAAGGATCTCGAAGGAAAGACGCTCGCTGTTGGAAGTTCTGATTCAACCCAAGCACGCATCCTGCCACTCTATTTTCTGACCAAGGAAGGCGTGGACCTCGAGAGCGTAAAGCTCCTTCCCTTCGACACAGACCCAGGCAAACACGGCGATACGGGCACCAGCGAGATCGACGTACTGAAAGCATTGCACGACGGCCGTGCGGATGCGGGGACTGTCGGCGATCTCATCTGGGTAAATGAACAAGCGGCCGGACACGTCAACGCCGGCGACATCGAAGTGCTATGGACCACTCCCGGCTTTGACCACTGCATGTTCGACGGGCATCCATCGTTGGCGCCTGACAAAGTCGAAGCGTTTAGCCGCGCCCTGTTTGCTATGCGCTGGGACAATCCGGATCATCGCCGGCTGCTGGAGTTGGAAGGTCTGCGCGAATGGTTGCCCGCACGTGAAGAAGGATATCGCAGCCTGGAGGAAGCGTTGAAGCAACAAGGAAAGCAATGATCACTGAAGTAGCGGCGATTGCAGTTGACGGCGGCGAGCTATCGATAGGAGGAGGCTTGCTTGCGCTGGTGCGTCCGGCACTCAATGTGCTGGAACCAAACAGCATGCTGGCAGTTCTTTCGCGATCCCGAAGTGTGCGCGAAGACTTGCCGTCATGGTGCCGTTCGGAGCGTCATGAGTATCTTGGAGTTGAACGACTATCAGAAGGTATCGACCGTCACTTGATCGCCCGCGGTAAGTTTTCAATCCCTATTCAATCTACAAGCAACAGAGGCGGGTTAACGCCGCGCGAAGATAGGTTGACTGCGTCTGATATGCTCGAACTGTCTCCGCTGCCATTTACCGCCGATCCCTTTACAGGTTTTGCGCCGCGCGGCGCCGGAGTCGAACCTGGTGGTCCGGGATATCCCTTTACGCTCAACGAGCGCGAGCACGTCGCGCCCCCCGAGGTTGCCAAGCTTTACGATCAGGCTGTGAGTTCGCAATGGGATGCCACGATGGATATTCCCTGGGCCAAAGTAAAGCCGCTACCCGATGCACTTGAAAACGCGCTAGTTCAGATCATGACCTTTCTGGCTGAGAACGAGTTGTCGGCGCTTTATGTGCCATCGCGTTTCATGGCTCGAATTCATCCTGCCTTTGCCGAGGTGACGATGTTTCTGGCCTCGCAACTCGCTGATGAGGCGCGGCACATTGACGTCTTTCTCAAACGGGCGCGGATGTGCGGACGGGGACTTGGCATCTGCTCGGTCGCTACTTCAAGATCGCTTTTGGCTCTGCTTCAAACAGACGATTTCACCGAGGCGACCTTCCTGCTCTCAGTGCTTGGTGAGGGAACGTTCCTGGATCTCCTCGGCTTTATCGAACGTTATGCGCCGGACGAACCGACAGCAGAGTTGACGCGCCGAGCGAAGGGCGACGAATCAAGACACGTTCATTTCGGTTTGGCCCATGTACGTTACGGTCTGGCGAACGATCCGACCCTCTATACTCGGTTGGAAGCTGCCGTACGGCGACGCTCGGCGACGCTTCATGACATTGCCGGCGTGCCTGCTCCGGTTCAGGATTCTTTGACGATTCTTGCCGCCGGCAGCACGGAGCCTTACGCTGTCGCGCGAGGTCATGAACGCTTCCGTGAGCTACTAGAAAACATGCATCAGAACCGTGTCAGAAGACTGGAACACGCCGGTTTTACGCCCGCGCGGGCTGATACGATCTCGCAACTGCACACGCCGAACTTCATGTGATCGGTGTGCGTGGTTGTTAATGAACACAGCGATGCTTACGACAATCTCATCCACGATTGAGACGCCTATTCGTGATCTTCACCAGCGGCCAGAGAGTAGTCCTGGCAAGGACTCCTCTTTCAGATGTTGACGCCCACATTGCGGAACACTCCCCTACAGAAGTGAAGGTTAGGTTCACTGCTGGTGCGCTGGGGTACAGGGTCAAACCAGTTAACAACGATGAGTCGATCGAACAAGTCTCTCGAATCATTTCAGCGAAGCGCACACGTGATGACAGCACTTCGTCTCCTTGCCGCTTGGTTTATGCTTCTTTTGCTTGACCGGTCGCTCCGTCGATTACTGTGAATTCGAAACCTTCGACTTCACAGCTGAAATGACTTTCAATCTTTTCGAATGGCGACCGCGGGTTGAGGTACGACGCCGCGAATTACCTCAGAGCTGTTTCGAATTCCAGGAAATCGCGAATGAACGGATCTTTTGACTCCCAGAATGTTTCATCGGGACCTTCGAAGATAATCCTGCCGTGGTGCAGCATCACAACCTTCGTATTCACCAAACGCAGTTTATCGCCTTCGTCTTCTATTGTTATTTGAGCAGCTTTGATCTGGTCACCTTTTGTCTGATCGGACCAGGCGGCAGCGATGTACTTTGATGAGAGAAAACGCACGTCCTCGATTCGGTGCGTGACCCAGATGGAACTGACCCCGCGCACATCGCGGAGTTTCAGTGCCAGTTCACAAATCGTTCCCGCCGTCGGCGGATCGAGTCCCGTCGTCGGTTCATCAAACAGGACGATCTCCGGTTCGTCGACGACTGCCCGCGCGATTGCCACTCGACGCTTCATACCTCCGGAAAGCTCGGAAGGTAATTTGTCTTCGGCGCCTTTCAATCCGACAAATGTCAGAATCTCTTCCACCTTGCGCTCGATCGTCTCGTCGTCTTCACCGCGTTCTTGCAAACGATAGGCGACGTTCTCGAACACGGTGAGCGAATCAAACAGCGCGCCCTCCTGGAAAACGATGCCCGTCTTTTCGCGTATGCGATTCAACTCCGGTTCGGGAAGCCTGGTAACCTCTTCGCCGTCGACAAAGATTTCGCCGCTGTCGGGCTTTTCGAGGCCGAGCACGAGTTTGAGAATCATTGACTTCCCGCCGCCGGACTCGCCGAGCATGAGTTTCATCTCGCCAGGGGCGACTGTAAAACTCACATTGTCCAGTACTACCTGATCATCAAACGCGAGCGAGACGTCGTGAAACTCAATGCGCGGTAGGATTTGATAATTGTCAGTCATCGGTTCGCCATATCGAGAGTACCAACCTTAGATTGGTTTTTGGGAAGGAAAAGCCCAACTAAGATCGGGACTCTAAACCTGCTCTTGAGCAAGTTGCATTCCCGTGAAGCGAAGCCTGCATTCCTCTTCCTTTAGACAGGGCAGAAATCCAGCAACCCATGTTCATTCGGACTGCGGCCCGCCGCGAAAGGAGGCGTCCTTAAGATCTATCACGAAGTGCCCAAAAAAATGTTGGGAGTTTTAACCCAGCCCACCGAGGGTGAATTCAGCCACCTCCGTAGGATGAAGTAGTGGCCTGATCTGAGGTAAAGCAAGCACAGCTTGCGCGCAGGCTGACAGCTTCCGTTGTAAAAGCGAGGATCAGACGCCTGTCCCCGTGAATAAGTAGCCGCGCCGCCTTGCAACTCAGAAAACGGCACATGAGTTGCGAATGTTTGTCCTCGCAGATCCCCCAAGCCCAGTCGCCGCATAATCCAGTTGAATGAGCAGTGTGGTTTCGGCTGTGGCGGAAAGATAATCCAGAAAGGAAAGAAGACTTATGTCAACAGAAGCTACAGCTGCAAGGGCGCCAGCATGGAGCGATGACGAGATTCGCGACTCTCTTCTGATGGAGCTCAAGTGGGATCCGAAGATAACTTCGACCGACATCGGCATAGCAGTAAAGGACGGAGTCGCAAGCCTGACCGGATTCGTTCCCAGTTACTGGGAGAAGGACGCTGCGGAGAAGGCCGCGAAGAGAGTCTCTGGCGTGAAGGCAGTAGCCAATGATCTGGAAGTGAAGTTGCTAACAACGCGAACTGATCCGGAAATCGCCAGAGATATTGTGCATGAACTCGAGAGTCATATCGGCATACCCGCGGAGAATATCAAGGCGACAGTGCGAAGCGGATGGGTAACGATCGAGGGCCGGGTGGATTGGCAGTATCAGAAGGTCTTAGCCGAAGCAGCGGTCAAGAAAATCCGCGGCGTCATTGGTGTAAGCAACAAGATCGAGGTTAAGCCCGCTGTCTCACCGACCGATATCAAGAGCAAGATCGAAGATGCTTTGAGGCGCAGCGCAGAGCTTGATGCACGACGTATCACGGTTGAGACCGATGGCAGCACGGTCAAGCTTTACGGTAGTGTGCGAGCATGGGCCGAGAGAGAAGAAGCGGAGAGGGCTGCGTGGTCGGCGCCGGGTGTCACTAAGGTCGAGAACCATATTACGATTAGTCCATAGTCCAATACGCGCTGTTCAGAGTTCGGGCTACTCCAACCAAAGGAACTTGAAAGTGGACTCTTCCCCAATGCCTTTCGAGCTCGAACATGACGGATCAGCCCCTCGCAAAACCAACCTGCGAATGGATTGGAGCGAACTTAACGAGGGGCCGGTCGTCCTCGTTGTGGAGGACCACGAAGATACCCGCGCCATGCTAAAAGTGTATTTGGAAATGGGCGGCTGCCGGGTGTTGGAAGCGGACAACGGAGCGACCGCGGTCGAACTTGCGGAAACGGCCCGCCCCGACATCGTCCTGATGGACGCGAGACTGCCGGTGCTCGACGGACTTTCAGCTACGCTTCGGATCCGAAGTAACTCATCCCTTGATCATATTCCGATCATTGCCCTTACCGGGAATGCGGCGCCGCAGTTTGAGAAGGAAATGATCGCTGCCGGATGCGATTATTGCCTCATTAAGCCGCTTGATTTCGCTCAATTGACAGATTTGATCGGTTCTCTCTGGTTTCAAAGGGCGGCAATAAATTCGCCGGCGAAGTATCCGCTAATGCTGCGACGACCGGGTCCGATTGTTGGTTGGGCGGGTTAGGCTTTTGATTATCTATCCACTGCGCCGCCTTGTGTGACCGCTGTTTCGGAATGAGTGAGTTTGAGTTTTCAAGTCTCAAATCTCAGATCTCACATTTCAAACCCCGAATGGATTTCAGAGGGCCGGGCTGAAGGCATCTACCTCACGATGAGCACTGAACAGGGAGCTCGTCGCGTCAAATTTTCAGCCGTGCTGCCGGCCACGATCTCTTCAACTGACGAAGCTCCTCTTGCGCCGACGACAATCAAGTCAGCCTTCCATTCGCCGGCGCGGTTTAGAATCTCAACAAACGCTCGGCCATCGTTTATTTCAATAGTGACTTTCAGACCCTTGAGTTCGCGCGATGAAGACTTCATGAGCGACTGCATTGCTGCCGTTGCTTTCTCTTCGATCATGAGCGTCACCTCGCTCAGGCCATTCGCCGGGAGCCAACCAGGGACAACTGGCTGCGCTTCGATCACATGAAGAAGGTGCAGCGCAGCTTTTGATTGTCGCGCCAGCGCTACGGCGGTACGGAACGCGCGCAGCGCGTCGCGGGAAAAATCAACTCCGCATAGGATTCGTTTGAACGGCATCCTGGTTTCCAATTGCCGACCAACCTTTTGGTTTGTCGATCTCCGGAGCATGAGGTCAGTACCACCTGTGTCAGCGGGTGGATCAAACACTCAACCCGCGAGTTGACCACTGAACCCACCCGCTGACGCAGGTGGTACTGACTTCACACCATCATTGCCCTCGATCGGAAGGTTGTCGCGCCGGCACCGGAATATACTGCACCGAAGGAATCTTCTGTTTCGGTTGCGGGAACAATTCCATAAATTCGTAGACCTCCGCCGGCATGTCGGTTGAAACCGGCAGCCCCAATTCAATCAACTCTTCATAAGTGAGCGGGTAGTCGTGCGTCCAGGTGCCGGTCGCCAGGGTCTCGGCCAACGCGTCCGCTTTTTGCGCATCCATTTTGTCCCGGAGAATCTTGCGCACAGCGTCTTTGAGTTGGACGAGGGCTTTCTCTGAGATGTCGGCCAGGATCAAAGTCTTATCGTCGATCTCGTTCTTATCTTTCTGGGACACTGCTTTAAGAATAGACGCCGCCGGATATTCACTCAGTTGCGGATCGACCG